>NZ_JAQYWD010000080.1 GCF_030145145.1 Desulfobacula sp.
GAAACGGGGCAACGCCGGTGGGGAAATTATGGGTTTCAGCGGTGAGAAGCATGTGATAGCGGGCATCATTTTCACACAATGGGCTTGGCAACCCAGGTTTCGAAGGCATTATGGTATGGATATCATGTCCCTCGACCACGCTGGAGTTATCCTTAAAGGCCACCAGGCTCCCCTTGGGATTTTTGTTCAAGGTCTCGATGACCAGCTCAAAAAGGGTCTCATCCTGCAGTTCACCGTCGATCACCTGTTTGCCGCGGAAGAATCCGTGCCGCGAATGTTCGGAGTTGGCATTATTGAGATCCATGATCTCGACGATGGTGGGATTGCGATCATGTTTTTTGACAAAATAGTCGTAATAAAAATTACGATCCCGTTCGTCCATGGAGATACCGGGGATCTCAAGGAGTGCCTCCGGGCCCTTTGCCTTCATGTCCACGTCATAGACAGCTTCCGGCTCAATTCCGGTTTCAAAGGTGGAAAGGGCTTCCGGGTAAAAACACTCTGTCATCCGGTCATGATTGTCCCGGACAAATTCTTCAAGATTCTCTGCCGCATCCACCAGATACCTGCGGGAACGCTCAACCCTGGAGACACAGGCAATGCCGGTGGCCTTGCATATTGAAACCATGTTGGAAGACCAGGCCGTGGCAAAGTTGAGCCTGGGGCCAACTTCCACCACCCGGTCACCGGTGAGCACAGGCGTTGTTGTGACAGAGTCCGCCAGAAAACCATCGGCCAGGATCAGTTGCAGATGCCCCTGTTCCGTCTCTGTCAACGGACGACTGGATTCAATGTTAAAGCAGTATTCCTGGTTCTCAGCGGTTTTGCGGTATAATTGACTGACAATGGATGACATAGGGTAGTTCCTGAAAAGTGATGATTGATGGAGAGTTTTATTTAGCCATCGGTAGCATTTATTTTTACGGATACTCAGATTACTCAGATTAAAAACTGAAACTGTACTTTATCCAGTTTATACCAGATAGCTGTCAGAGTTAAAAGCGAACAGTTTACCCATTTAATCTAAATTTTCTACCCTCCAGGAACTGTAGATGTTTCCAATGCTCCATAGTCGTCTGTTTTCTTTTTGATACAACAGCCCCTCTATGCGCCGAGAAGAAAACAGACGAATATGGAGTGCTGGGGAGAGCTTACAACAAAAGTTTCTTGATTAAGTGGCCAAAAAAGAACAGAATACAGGAAGCACAGGTTCAATTATTCCAAATATTTTGACAAGCTCGTAAAAAAGTGAATTTGCAGATGGCTAAGTAAAAAACTTCATATGCGAGGCGCGTGGATTTTCTATTATTTCGGCGTACTAAGGTACGTCGTAATGATAGAAAATTCGCAGCAACGAAGTAGATGAAGAGTTTTTACGACGCCATCTATTTTTAGCATAACAATAAAAACACCTCACCCATGACCCTACTCAACAGCGACGCCCTGCTCGATCTGCTCACCAAAAGAGGGCTTATCACCCCCAAACAGAGGCAGTTTATCGTCCTTGAAAAAGGAAAACAGCGGCAGAAACTGCTGAAAAAGTTCGGGAAAGAAGAAGGTTTTGATAAAAATTTTCCGGACCTGGTGGATATCATTGTTTCATTCAAGCTGGATGCGGGGGGTGTGAAAGGAAAAGTTCTTGATGAAGATACTATCATTATGGCGGTGAGTCAGTCCCGCAATATCCCCTTTAAAAAGCTGGATCCGCTCAAGCTGGATATTGAAACGGTCACCAAGACCATCCCCAAAAACTTTGCCATCAGTCACATGCTTCTTCCCTTCAACTTTCAGGACGGCGTCCTGGAAGTAGCTATCTATGACCCTGATAACACCACGGTATTGAAGGATATTGAGCACGCCAATCAGGTGAAGGTGAAGCCCTATATTTCACCAAAATCAGATATTCGGAAAATCCTCTCCGAATTTTTCGGCTTCCAGCGCTCCATCACTGCTGCCGAGAGCCAGTTTGGCGCTCCCGGCGTGGGGAGTTCTGTTGATATCGGTAACCTGGAGCAGTTTGTCAAAATTTCCTCTGCCAAGGAAATATCCTCTTCGGACCAGCATATTAAATCGGCTGTGAATCACCTCTTCAACTATGCCCTGGATCAGATAGCCAGTGATATTCATGTGGAGCCCAAGCGCAACAACTGCATGATCCGTTTCCGTATAGACGGGGCTTTGCATACCATCTATAATTTGCCCAAGGCTGTTCATTCTGCCATTGTGGCCCGCATCAAGTCCCTGGCCCGGATGGACATTGCCGAAAAACGCAGACCCCAGGATGGTCGTATCAAAATTGCCATGAGCAGTGACAAGGAGGCCGAGATCCGTGTCTCCACGGTTCCGGTAGCCTTTGGTGAAAAGGTGGTCATGCGTATTCTCGATCCGGACGTGATCTTTCAGGATCTGGACAAGCTCGGTTTTTCAAAACGAGACCGCATTGTATACAATTCGTTTATCAAGTCGCCGCACGGCATTGTCCTGGTTACCGGGCCCACGGGTTCGGGTAAATCAACCACCCTCTATTCCACCCTGGAAAAGATCGCCACCCCGGAAAGAAACATTGTGACCATTGAAGATCCGGTGGAGATGGTCTACGAGGCGTTCAACCAGATTTCTGTCCAGCCCCTCATCGATGTCACTTTTTCCACCATCCTCCGCAATATTCTGCGCCAGGACCCGGATGTGATCATGATCGGTGAGATCCGTGACCTGGATACGGCGTCCCATGCCGTACAGGCCGCCATGACCGGTCACCTGGTCTTTTCCACTCTCCACACCAACGATGCGGTCTCATCCATTATCCGTCTTCGCGACCTGGGCCTGGAGCCGTTTCTCATCTCCTCCACCCTGCTTGGTTCCCTGGCCCAGCGCCTTGTCCGCACTATCTGCTCCGATTGCTCAGAATCCTTTGCCATGAAAGGAGAGGAACTGCTTAAATTAGGCTTTCCAGTGGCGGACCGCGAAACCTATAGTCTCAAACGCGGCAAGGGATGCCGGAAATGCCGGGGAACCGGCTATAAGGGGAGATGCGGTATCTTTGAAATTTTCCCGCTCTCGGAAAAGATGAAGTCAATGATCACTGGTGAATCCGGTGCTGACGAGATACGACGCCTTGCAATCCGCGAAGGAATGACTACCTTACGTGAAGATGCCTGGGAAAAGGTCAAGGCAGGAATCACAACCTATCAAGAGGCCATGCGGGTCACAGCTGATTGATATATGCCTGGTTTTTTTGAATCTTATCAGAAGTAACAGGTTCGTAAAAAGATAAAATTGTAAATGAGTTAGGAAAGTAACTGTTTAGCTGCTCTCCAGCTGAACGGTTCATATAATGGGTAAGAAAGATAGTAGTAATCGGGCGATTAAAGTCGTCTGTAAAAATAAGAAAGCCTTTCACGACTACCATATAGAAAGTACTTATGAGGCTGGAATGGTACTGCGTGGCCCCGAGGTGAAATCCCTGAGGGCCGGCAAGGCGAACCTGCGTGATGGCTATGCCCAGATCGATAAGAAGGGAGAACTCTATCTCCACAATGTCCATATTTCTTTTTACACTTTTGCCACCCACAATCCCAACGAACCCAGACGGGTGCGCAAACTCCTGCTCCACAAAAGGGAACTGAAGAAGCTGGTTGGTAAATTACGAGAGAAGGGCCTTGCGCTGATCCCACTTAAGATTTACTTTATTGGAAATGGGAAAGCCAAAGTTGAACTGGGGCTGGCACGTGGTAAAAAGCAGTATGACAAGCGGGCATCACTTAAGGAACAACAGAGTAACCGCGAGTTGCAGCGTGTTATGCGTCATAAAGAAGTAGGATAATTAGTGCCTGTCCATAAATAAAAGATTTAAGAACAGGGCCATAAGCGATTAGCGATCAGATTTTAGCTAAAAGCTAACTGCTAACTGCTAACTGCTAAAAGCTGCTAGCTGGCCAATTGTCAGCATTAATGGTATCTTGGGACAGACACTAACTAGTATGAAATTTCAAACATATTTAAACTTTACGAACTTTACAAACTTTACAAACTTTTAACTCAATAAGGGGGCGAAACGGATTCGACAGGGATGTGTAAGCTTTACGTTGCATGCCGAGCTTCTATCTGCTCGTAAAACTGATGGAACTTAATTATAATCGCCGACGATTATAACTACGCACTGGCAGCTTAGACTGCTGTGCCGCTCCCCCGGTCTTCGCCCGTAAGACCGGATCGGAGCGCCGACTCAACGGGCTGGTCTTCCAGTAGTGCCTGTCTGCCGGAAGATAAGATTTAGCAGGATAGCATCAGTGGACCCTGGTTCCGGCGGGGCCCCTGGCGCGAATCTTAAAGCCCGGGACTAAGCATGTAGATACGAGAGGGGAGCATTTTTGGACGCGGGTTCGACTCCCGCCGCCTCCACCATTCGACAATCCACGGAAATCCACCGAGGATTGCAAAGCCCGAAAACAGTCAGTGTTTTCGGGCTTTTTTTTTGTCCGTTTGACGTTACCCTTATTTGCCTGTACAGTTTGAAGGGGAAATGTCAGAGTGGTCCATTCTCGGACCGAGCTTATGGTGGGGCTACCTTTGGGGGGGGCAGAGATCCTTTTAAAATGGCCTTTTGGGCATCAAAAAGGGGCTTCTAAGACCGAAAATAGCCATCTTTACTGCTCATTATTACGCACATCCAGCTAGGTGGCTTGGTCCGACCCTAGTTCAGAGACACTCGCTACGCTCACTCGGACGCCTTGATCGGCGCCGCTTAACTTAATTTTAGCTTTTTTGCAAATTCACAAAGTGTTGAAATTTTAATTATAATAACTTACATTGTAAATATACTTCCTTATGGGAAGAACGGTGTTACCTTCTGCCAATCAGAAATGATAGGTTTTAGCCATCATTTGAAGTGATGGCGGGGTCGGAGTTTCAACACTCCTTCAACCTGAGAACTTACTTTTGCCTGGGTCAATACCGTGGAAAAGCCTGAGCAATAAGCTCAGGTTTTTTTGTTTAAGGAAATCATATGAGTTTAGAAAAGAAAATTGCAAATGCCATCAAATTAGAAGCAGAGAAATTGATAGCAAGATATCATGAATACCACAATAATGTTCATGCTGAATTTCTCAGAAATAAAAAAAGACTCGGTGATCTTGTACCGCCAAAAGTAATTAGAAAACCAAACTATTGGACGATTGACAAAAAATACAACCCTTTTTATGTAAGGCGAAAACATAAAAGTATTGCTCGTTCAATTGCAAAAAGAATAAAATCTCGTAAGTATGCTCCCAATAAGCCTTTTATCAAAACTGTACCCAAATCAGGGGGTGGTGAGCGCAAGGTAACAATTTATCAAATTCCTGATGCTGCTATTTCAAAATTATTTTTCAATCGATTATTAGCAAAAAATAAACACCGATTTAGCTCATTCTCTTATGCTTACAGAAATGATAGAAATGTGCATTTTGCCATCCAAGATATTGCAGTTGACCTAAAAAATAATGATCGAATATTCGTTTCAGAGTTTGATTTTTCAGACTTTTTCGGTTCAATATCGCATAAATATTTGTTCGAGCAATTTGGCGAAAATGGATTTTTTATTAGTCCTGAAGAAAAATATATTATTCGTACTTTTTTAAAAGGCAGAAGTGTTGGCATACCTCAAGGAACTTCTATAAGCCTATTCCTTGCAAACTTAACATGCTGGAGTTTTGATCAAAAACTAGAGAAAGAAGGAATTAAATTTTCACGGTATGCTGATGACACCATTGCATGGTCGCCGGAATATTCGAAAATATGTAATTCTTTTTTACTGATCAATGATTTTTCGAGAGAAGCAAGTGTTAAAATAAATCCTACAAAATCAGAAGGTATCAATCTTTTAACCAAACCTGGTTTGCATTCTGAGATATCTTCAAAAAATTCTTTGGACTTTCTTGGCTACACCCTATCTGTAGATAAAGTCTCTATAAAAAACAAATCTGTTAGTAAGATAAAAAAACAAATTTCCTATATTTTATATCGAAATTTAATTCAACCTCTTAAGCAACCTTCTCTTGCAGGACAGAGTATCCCTGCTAACGATGAAGATGAAAATTTTTTAACTGCCATGATGCAAGTCCGACGGTATATGTATGGTGGATTAAGCAAAAAACAAATTAAAGACTATCTATCTGGTAGAACGACAAAAATTTACTTTAAAGGAATAATGAGTTTCGATCCTCTCGTTGATGATGTCGATGATGGCCTGAGATATGGTTTGATTACTTTTGATGACTTGCTCGAAATCAAACTGTTCCGCGATCAATACGATAAGGTTATCGAAAAACACAGGGATATTAATGACCGGCAAATGATCCACGAAATCATCAGGCGCATGATCAATGTCATGGACGTTGACCTGATCGATACCAGCCGCAACCACATCTCATCAGCGAAGCTTGAGCCATTGCAAGATGTCCGCAGCCAGGCAAAACCGACAATGACTTTCAGCGAGGAACTGTCT
>NZ_JAQYWD010000060.1 GCF_030145145.1 Desulfobacula sp.
ATAAAAAAAGACCCTATCCTGAGTCTCATTTAATCTGATATTTTTTCAGAATGGTCAATTTATTTTGAAAATTTCGTACTTCATTTGTTTAATTTAGCGCGCTGCTTAACAACTGGACTGATCATTTTTATTCCAATTCGATTTTTTATTTTAAAGCCTATCAAAAATTTAATGTGTGCGGTACAGAAAATTGCGGAAGGTGAATTGAGTCGGAGGGTAGAAACTAAAGGGCAGGATGCGATTCAAAAATTGGCACGAAGCATAAACATAATGGCTAACCGTATAGAAAAAATTGTTTTAAGTACCCAAGCGCTTTCTACAAATATTTCCCACGAAATCCGTACACCTTTGACCCAAATCAAAATTGCTTTGGGTATTCTTCAAAAGCAACTATACAATTATGATAATCCTGATGTTACGGATAAAATTGATTCTATTGATGAGGACATTCAGAAAATTGACATGCTGGTAGGTCGAATACTTGAATATGCCAAGCAGGATTTAATCGAATTTACCGAGATAAAGACTGCTGTTTGTTTGAAAGAAATTATTCTTACCGTTTTTAATGGACTCTCAATAGAGATTAACCATAAAGGTTTAAAAATTGATACCCAATGGGAGACGCTGAATACTTCGGTTTGGGCCAACCCGAATAGCATGCACCTCGCATTTTCCAACCTTATCTCCAATGCAATCAAATTCAGTCCTAATGGTGGAAGTGTGGAGCTATCCTTTTTGGATAATAACAAGCACCAGACAATAATTCGAATCACCAATACATGTCGCCCTTTGGCCTATGATAAATTCGAAAAAATTTTTCTGCCATTTTATAGAGGTACAAAAAATGGTACGGAAGGGACCGGACTTGGATTAGCAATCGTTCAGAAAATAATTAAGAATCATGAAGGAACTATAACCGCTCAAGAGTGGAAAAATAATGACCGGATATTGTTTGAAATAGTACTTCCTTCAATATCGTCCGGTCTGATTAAATAGTCCAAAGCTGAACTTCTCAATGCTCGGTTTTACCTTATATTCGGTGATAAAAAATCTGATGCTAAATCGTATTAGTGTCTGGTTTAGGCAGTATGGTCAAATCAAGGGTCAGGCTGATATCTTCGGACATCCTTTTTGCAGCCAACTCAGGATTTCTTGATCTTAACGCAGTGATGATTTTTTTATGGCGTTCATGGTTTTCCTTGATAAATTCAAAAGACTGGTAAGCACCTGCATACAGGATGCTCATCATTTCCATAATGGCCACAATCATGAGTTTGTTCAGGGAATTCCCACTGATTTGCACAATTTTAACGTGAATATCAGATGTCAATTACTTTGTCCGGACAGGATAATTGTCGCACAATACGTGAAATTTCAAATTGGTATCAAACATGATGGATGGATCTTTCATGGCATCCAGAAATTCCAGGTTGATCTTTTCAAACACTTCAATATCCTTATCTGTAATCTTTTCAGCCGCTTTTCTCACACAAAGATATTCAATGGCACCCCCTGGTTTCAAAAAAGTCATTTAATTATAGACTGCCGGCACTAAAAATATCAGCGATGGATTCCAGGAGAGGTTTGTGCAGATTATTGGCAACAAACCAGCCCCCTTTTGCTCCGGGTTTTACCTCATAAAAAAACCAGCACGTTCCAGGCTCCGGACAGCTTCCTGAATGACCACACGACTGACACCTATTGTCTCTGATAATGTTCGGTCCGGTGGTATTTTTTCTCCTTCTTTAATCTGTCGACTTCAGATCAATTTTTTGATCTGAAGAGTAATCTGATCCGGCAGTCGTTTTTTAACCGACTGTTTTAATGAAGAGAAAATTTCTTGATTCATAATAAGCCTTTCATATTCGGATCTCATCTGTTTACCGGCACAACGGACTAATTAACACAATGGACCGTCCATTGGTTTTCGATGAAGTATCCCCTCAAAATTTATTGTCAATAATTTTGTGCTGATAACGGCCTATTTGTTTTAGATTCAATCTTGATTAATTTTAAGTCACTGTTATGAGGATGGATATCCTTAATAAAGGTATGTTTTTTTATTTTGTATATATTTTAAAAAAACCTTGACAAAACAATAGTATTTTGGTCTATTCGGCTTATGGGCTATTGGATAGTCCATAAGAATTATTTATTTTAGAGGATTATAAAATGTCAACTTTTTTTGAATCATTTTCACAACACGGGGAATCATCTTTAAAGTGGCCGTATCCCATTAAATATGGGGAAGAAACCGAGCTGACAACGGACGTGCTTGTTTTGGGTGGCGGCCCTGCGGGATGTATGGCAGCAATCAGCGCTGCAAAAAGAGGTCTTAGCGTTATTGTGGCCGATAAATCTCACTCAAAAAGGGCTGGTGGGGGGTCCGGAGTGGATCACTGGGTCAACTGCCCCAACCCGGCATCTCCAGTTACGGCTGAAGAAGCTATTGAATGGGAAGTAAACTCCTATGGCGGCTATGCGAATGCCTTGTCAAGGTATATTGCGGCGCGCGAAAGCTACGATACTCTTCTGGAAATAGAAGAGATGGGAGGCAAAATCCGGGACCTGAATGACGAATTTAAAGGCGCTCCTTTTAGAGATGAAAAAACAAAGTTTTTATATGCCTATGATTATAAAAATAATATAACGATACGTATCTGGGGTACGACATTTAAACCGGCCATGTATAAACGATGTAAAAAACTCGGTGTTAAAATGTTGAACAGGTTGCTGGTTACAAGCCTGTTAACCGAAGATGGAAGGCAAGGGGAGCGAGTGGTCGGCGCAACCGGACTTAATACGCGTACCGGAGAGTTCTTTATCATGAAGGCTAAGGCAGTTATAAACTGCATGTCTTTTGCAGAAGGGAACTGGTTGTTTTCAAGCGAGCTTACCGGGCTGCCATATTTTCATCCAAATATCATCTGTGACGGGCCGGCAATCGCATGGAATGCAGGCGCTGAATTTACAATGATGGAAAAATCATCTCCCGCACCGGCACCCGGATATCAATTGCCGTCATATGGTTCCGGCAACCCAAAAAATACCTGGTATCCTGCGACGATGGTCGATGCCCAGGGGAAAATCATTCCATGGGTTGATGGTAAAGGCAATCCAATTAATGACGTGTCAGAAAGGACGCTTCCTGCCGAGGGCCAAAAATATTTTGGTGATCGATCCCTGCATCCCGACCATAGATATTCCCACCTGGTAGATGATCTGGAAACCCGTATTCGAAACGGTGAATACATGCTTCCGCTCTATGCAGACCTAACCGACATGCCTGACCACGAACGCCGTGTTATCTGGGGGATGATGGTCGGCGAAGAGGGGCGCACCAAGGTGCCTGTGTATGATACTTATACAGCTGCCGGATTCGATCCCAAAAAAGATCTGCTTCAAAGTTATTATATGCTTGGTGGTGAGCCCTTCCCGGGAATGTGGCAGCATGAAACCGTGCCTTATTTCAGAGGCCGTGGACCTTTTGCAAGTCCAGGAGGCTTGGTTACAGACTGGAACTTGCAGACAAATCTTGAGGGTCTGTTTGCGGCCGGCAATGCGCTATATGCCGGCAATTACTACTCCCATGCTGCAGCTACCGGTCGGTATGCCGGGAGGAAGGCTGCAGAATATGCCTTGACTTCCAGTGATTCAGTTATTGATCGTGATCAGGTTACTGCTGAAAAAAATCGAGTTTTAGCACCTGCCCAATTAAAATCAGGCATGGATTGGAAAGAATTGAGGGCAGGCCTGTGCCGGGTGATGCAGCAGTACTGCGGTGAAATTAAAAATGAAAATCTTCTGAATTTAGGGTTGATCTGGTTAAAAGATATCCGGGAGAATATCCTTCCCAATGTATATGCCCATAATCCTCATATGCTGGGACGGGTAATCGAGAGTTTCAACCTTCTGGATGGCAATGAGTTGATCATTAATTCCTGTCTGGCGCGCAGGGCAAGCAGTAAACATTTAGGATTTACACGCCAGGAATATCAAGAAATGGATCCTCCCGATTGGCATGCTTTTGTTACAACTTCTCAAAAGAATGGTCAGATAACATCTGATAAATTGTCGCTTGATTATTCAAATCCGATATCCTTGAACTATGAACGACATAATTCTGACTACAAGGGATACCTCAGCCATTGAAAAAAGGAGAAACAAATGAAATATTCAGCTTATGCCATGCCTAATCTGCCAACTCCCGGGAATTGCGTAACCATTAATCCGGATATTTGTACGGGATGCTGCCGTTGTGTTGAGGTCTGCATCATGGATGTTTTAATCCCAAATCCCGAAAAAAAAGGACCCCCTATAATATTGTATCCTGACGAATGCTACTATGACGGCTGTTGTGTTGAAGAATGTCGTGAATCAGGTGCGATTACCCTCAATCATCCGCTTATGCAGAGAGTCCGTTGGAAACGTAAAGATACTGGAGAACATTTTAGAGTATAGCAATTGTTATCTTTAATAAGTGGGCAATTTAAATCGATAAATATTGTGCCAAACCTTTTATCATTATTCAATTTAAAGGATGGATATGTCAGTCACTAAAGCGAAAATGGTTGATCTTTTAATCATCGGCCTAACATTTTTTCTGGTCATTTTCCAAATGATCTCATCCCAGGTTTATCTGTTATCCACCATCCCTTATCTAAATCTCCATATTGCCTTTTGTATTCTTATTACCATTATCCACCATTACAAATCCCAAAAGGAAAAGGCAGGGCAGATTTGGTCTATAATCGTTTCTATCATTTGTATCGTTGTTTTCGGTTATGTCCAGATATTTTGGGAAGATATACAATTGAGAGCATACTTCAACAGCAACCTGGATCTATGCATGGGGATATTACTTATATTCCTGGCGCTTGAATCCACACGTATGGGACTTGGATCATTCTTACCCATTATTTCCATTATTTTTATTCTATATGGTTTTGTAGGTGAGTATTTGCCTGAACCCTTAACGTGCCAGTCCATGATTTTTTCTCAGGCCATCGCGAATTTGTCGGTCGGTTTTGAAGGAGGCGTTTATGCCTTTTTACATATTTCAGCCAATTTTTTATTTCTATTCATTCTATTCGGTGGTGTTTTGAACGCAACCGGTGCAAGCAAACTGTTTATCATGTTAGGGCGTTTGGTAATGAACAAGGTCAGAGGAGGTGCTGCTATGATGGCCGTGATTGCCAGCGCCGGTGTTGGTTCTATCACAGGCAGTGCTGCCGCAAATGTCGCCGTAACAGGGCCAATAACAATTCCTTTAATGAAAAAAACCGGCTTCAAACCACATGAAGCAGGTGGTGTTGAAGCCGCAGCTTCCAACGGCGGCCAAATAATGCCACCGATTATGGGGATGGTTGCTTTTGCCATGTCTGGACTGACCGGAATTCCTTATCTGCAAATAGTGACCATGGCCATATTACCATCAGTTTTATACTTTTTCACACTGGGCCTCTATGTCTATTTTGTTGCATGTAAAAGAAATCTCACCGTTGCCGATGAAGAACCCGAGGAAACTATGGAAAGTAAAGAATGGATGTTTGCAACATTCAATTTTTTATCCCCCATTATCGTAATCATCACGCTGCTATTGATGGGCTACTCCATTAATTTCGTTGGATTTTGGGCGATTGTAACAGTCCTTATTGTTTCATTAATACGAGGTAAAACTCGCCCTAGTTTAAGTGCCTTTGTCGATGGATTTGTTAAAGGTACACAATCCGCCGCAGCGATTGGTGCATCAACAGCATGTGTGGGTCTCATCTTGAGCACATTAAACATGAGTGGTATCGGCGTTAAATTCGTTCTGGGGATCGTTGCCTGGAGTCATGGCATATTAATCGTTGCACTTTTATTAATATTTGTTGTTTCCGTCATTTTGGGAATGGGGGGTGCATCTATCACCGCATATATTATGGTGGCTGTCTTTACTGTTCCTGCCTTGATGAAAATGGGGGTTACGTTCGAGCAAGGGCATTTTTTCGCTATGTTTGTGGCGGTATTTGCATTTTTAACACCACCGATAGCCATTGTGTCACTCATTGCAGCAAAAGTGGCCAATGCCAATTATATTAAAACAGCCATAGAGTCAACCAAGGCTGCCATGGGTGGATTTTTATTGCCTTTTCTTTTTATCTATTGTCCTTTGTTATTATTACAGCCCCAAAATCTTTTCATTGAGAGTTTTGGATTGGTTGCATGCGTTGTTTTGTTGATCTGTTTTGAATCTTCAATGATTGGATACTTTTTAGAATGCAGCACGCCGATGGAACGGATTGCTCAAGTTCTTAGCGGTTTGTCAATGGCACTTTTTATAACTACATCAACGTTTGTTTTTTTTATTCTTGGAACTATTTTATTTATTGGTGTAACACTGATTCAAATTAGAAAAAAGCGTCTATTTAATTACAAACCAATAGAAGAAGGTTAAAGAATGAAGAGTTTTGAAAATTTTTTAGTTCCACCGAAAAAAGAGACACTTTCTGCCAATATTGCAGCTCAACTAAAAAACATTATTTTAAAGCAGAAGCTGAAAAAGGGGGATAAACTTCCAACGGAACGGGCCCTTGCTGAAAATCTTCAAGTGAGTAGAGTCGTCATTAAACAGTCCCTTTTATCGCTTGAGCAATCCGGCTTTATCGAAATAAAACCAGGTCCAAAGGGGGGGTCATTTGTAAAAAAAGATTTTACAAAACCGATAAAAATATTTTTTCAGGACATTAATCTTAACAATGATGTCTCCATTGATGATTTTAAAGAACTTCGCAATATACTTGAATCTGCCGTAGCCCGTTCAGCAGCGGGAAAAGCCAGTCCAGCTGACGTTGAAATCCTCACGGCCATTAACGAATCATTCATTGAAGAAAAGAACAAACAGCTGCATGGTGAAATTAATAACAAATTTCATCTTGAAATTGCAAAAATAGCAGGAAATCCGATCATAACCAATCTATTGAAATCATTACTGGAACTTTTTTTCTATTATCCAGGCACCTCGGTTTCATCGTCGTTTTTAAAGGTAGCATATCAGGATCATATTGAACTTATTGAGGCTCTTGCTCAGCATGACCCTGATCGTGCCGAAAAAAAGATTTATAAAAATATCGTTCGGCAGAATGGTCGGGTCAAATAATTTAACAGTATAGGAAGTTGCATTTAGCTGTTAGCTTTTAGGTTTTTAGCGAACAGCTAATGCTAAAAGCTCGCGCGATAGCGCGCTAAGTTCACGATTTAATCAATAAGTTTCTATTTTTTACAGCAATTGCTTTTGATATTTTGACCAGTCTTTTTTATACACCAACATTAAACAGGAGGGTAAAATGATGAAAAAAAAATTATGTTTAAGAGTAACGCTGTTCGTGATTACGTTGGGCCTTGTTGCATTTTGCGGTATAAGTTCTTCACATGCAGACCAAAAAAATCCATACAGCATTGAAATTTCAGCACTATGGCCAGGCACTTCAATGTATACCAATGCCGTCTTTTGGGCCAAAGAAATCAATGAAAGCGACATTGGAATCAAAGCGATTGCCCGTGAAGGAAAAGGGCCGAATGTCGATATGAAAACATTGGCAAAATATGAAAAGAAACGCGGGCATTTGATTTTCTTTGGTGTTGAGGATTCTTGGTGGGGAGCTCAGCAAGGTTGGAAAGGATGGGAGACTTTTACTAAAGATTATGATTTCAAAAGGCTACGCCATCTTTGCATGATCGGTTTTACCACAGACGCCATGCTGGCAGCTGATCCAAAAATCAAAACAATGTATGACATGGACGGCAAAACGTTTGTCCCGGCAACAGTAGGATTGTTGAATGCCAAGGCACAAGGCTTTATTGGAACATTTAATGAAGCGGGTATTAAACCTGTTTTCAAACCGTTGGGAGTCGCACCAATGATCGGATCTCTGCGCGATGGTCTCATTGATGTGATTCATGGTGGCATCAGCTTGGTTGGCCCTAACCAGTTTAAACCGTCCGGTTATTTGAACGAACTTTTCGCTGTAAAACAAATTAACCTGGTATCATTAGACCCGGAAAAAGCATACGCTATGAAAAAAAAGACAGGCCATCCAGGAACCTTAGTTAAGTTCCCTTCTGGTGCTATCACTACGACACAAACTGAAGTTGGATATGGTTTGGGTAAGGCAATAACCTGGATGTGTGATGTGTCAGTTCCAGATGAAATCGTGACAAAAATGTTGACTGTCTACTACAAGAATATAAATAAATTTAAAGAAATCAGTATAGGCGGAATGATCCTTAATGAAAAGACTATGGCTGCAATTGGGGTTTCTGAGGAACGATTCCATCCTGCTGCTTTGAAATTCTATAAAGAAACGAATGTTCCGATTAAATCACTACAAGATTTGGGATATTTAGATAAATAACCCTAAAAAATGAAGTCAGGCCTAAATGAACTTTTCATCTGGACATTGAAGTCTGACTTCATCTCCGTGACGGGTATCAGCGAAAAGAGCCCCGGATATGGACGAATGCTGTGGCGGTTTTCACTATTGCTAGAATACCCATTTGATAAGGGAATCCACCAGTGTAATAAGGACAGCGGCAACAACAGTGGTAAAAATAGTGTTGATTTCAAAATCGTCGATTAATTTGTCTGTCAGCCAGAGCAAAAAAGCATTGATCACGAATTTAAACAAGCCGAAGGTAATAATCATAAAGGGCAGGGTTAAAAAGATCAACAGCCATCCGGCTAAAAAATTGATCACGGAATACACCATTGCCACCCATATGGCTGTCATGAAATTTTTAATTTTTATTCCCGGCAAAAAATTGGATACCAGAAACACGGCAACGCTGAGGATCAGAATATTAACAATTATCATTTTATCTCCAGATAATTAGAGTGAACGTGTCATTCTTTTTACTATAGACGGCAGGAAAAAGAAAGCGATGATGTTCAAGGTCACCCCGGCCTATTTGAACAGCACACCAGGGAGCCAGGTGGCCAGTTGGGGAAATCCCAGCACCAGTCCCAGACCGACGATCTGGATCAGGACAAAGGGGATGATGCCCCTGTAAATTTCGGCCGTGGTGACCTCGGGCGGACACACGCCTTTAAGGTAAAACAGGGCAAAGCCAAAAGGGGGTGTCAGAAAAGAGGTCTGGAAATTGATGGCAATCAAAATGCAGAACCACAACGGATTAATTCCCAGGTCCGCAACGATGGGGGCTAAGATCGGGATCACGATGAACGTGATTTCGATAAAATCAAGAAAAAAGCCCAGAATGAAAAGAATCCCCATCACCAGGAGCAGTACCCCCCAGGTGCCGCCCCCCACACCCAGGAGAAAGCCCCGGAGGACTTCGTCCCCGCCCAGGCCCCGGAACACCAGACCGAAAGCGGTGGCGCCGAGCAGGATGATAAAGGCCATTGAGGTAAACCCTGTGGTGGTCCGCATCACTTCCCGGAGAACAGTAAGGGTCATTCTACCGCGCAGGAGGGTCAATACGGCAGCGCCGGCGGCTCCCACCGCTGCGGCTTCGGTGGGTGAGGCAATGCCAAAGAAGATGGAGCCCAGCACTGCCATGATCAATCCCCCAGGAGGCAGCAGGGATTTCACCACCTGCAGGAACAATTGTTTTGTACCGGTTTTGGCCATTTCCGCATCGCTCATGCCTGGCGCCACGCCTGGCCGTGCCAGCGGATAGAGCAGGACGAACAGGATATAGAGGGTTGTCAGCAGCAGGCCGGGGATCAGGGCACCCATGAACAGTTCTCCAACGGAAACGCCCATGATATCCCCGAGAATAACCAGGGCGATACTGGGGGGAATGATCTGTCCCAGGGTGCTGGCGGCACAGATGGTTCCGACTGCCAGTTCATGCTGGTACCCCCTTTTCAGCATCAGGGGAAGTGAGATCACCCCCATGGTCACCACTGTGGCACCCATGATGCCGGTGGAAGCGGCCAGGAGCGCACCCACCACCACTACTGAGGTCGCCATTCCCCCCCGTAATTTTCCGAACAGGGCGGTCATGGTGTCCAGCAGGTCTTCGGCCAGGCCGGACCGGTCCAGCAGGACGCCCATGAAAATGAAAAGAGGCACGGCCACCAGGGTGGAACTGGTCATGCGGCCCCAGATGCGCATGGGCAGGAGGGTGAAAAAATCGATGCCCAGACCGCCGAGCATCCCGAAGATCAGTGCGGTTCCCCCCAGGGTGAACGCCACTGGATAACCGAACATGATGAAGACGCCCAGGGCGCCGAACATTAAAAAAGGAAGGAGTTCTGTCATGACTGTTTCCCGTGGGTCGTGAGGATTTTAAGATTTTTTGCAAACATGGAAACGCCCTGGAGCGCAATCATAAAGAAGGTCACCGGAATGGTGGTTTTGAGTAAAAACCGGCCGGGAAGGCCACCGGGGTCCGAGGACCCTTCCCACATGGCCCAGGAATCCATGACATAGGGAATGGATGCCCAGATGACCACCGCGCAGAAGGGGAACAAAAACAGCAGTGTGCCCAAAAGATCGACAACCGCCTGCATTCGGGGGGAAAACCGGTTATACAGCAGATCCACGCGCACGTGACCGCCCCGCAGCAGGGTCCACCCGCTGGCCAGCATGAAGTTGGCAGCGAACAGGTGCCATTCTGCTTCCTGTATCCAGACAGATCCTGCTTTGAACACATACCGCATCAAGATGTCATAAATGGTGATGAGCACCAGCATTAGCGTCATCCAGGATACGGCCCTGCCCAATCTCCGATTGAGGGTGTCAATCCAGTCAATCATTTTCCCCGGTCTCCTTTATCACAATGGTGTGATTTGACGTCCAGCCTCCCGGGAAAAGAGGGCCCTTTTCCCGGGAGGCGGATCATAGAAATATTCGGTTAGAGGTTATAGGCTCTTATGTAGGCCCATTCCGAGGCTTCCATCCAGTAGTTGAAATCGACCTGGAATTTTTGGGCCGAATCATACACGGCCTTGAATTTATCGTTTTTGGCGCTTTCTTCGGCCATCATCTCATTGGTGATCTTGTGGAGTTCCCGAATGACGTCATCAGGAAACGGGAGAAGCTTGACACCCTTTTCATCCACCATCTTCCGCAGAAATTGCCCGTTCTGGGCATCTGCCCTGGCCAGGGTCCAGGACACGCTTTCCGCACAGGCCATGTCCACGATGGCCTTGAGGTCATCGGGCAGTTCGGCCCAGGCGGTTGTGTTCACCACCAGGGGGACCGTTGTGGCGGGTTCGTGCCAGGCCGGGTAATAACAATACTTGGCTGCCTGATAGAGTCCCAGTCGGTAGTCGTACAGGGGAGTCACCCATTCGGTGGCGTCGATTACGCCCCGTTCCAGGGCGGTATACACTTCTGAACCGGGAAGGTTCACCACATTGACCCCGGCCCGGGCCATGACTTTGCCGGCCAGACCCGGGATTCTCATTTTCAGGCCCTTGAGGTCGGCCAGGGAATTGATTTCTTTGCGGAACCAGCCCCCCATCTGGGTGCCGGTGGAGAGCATCATGATCGGGTGCAGGTTGTGGGGTTTGTAGATTTCCCTGAAAAGTTCCATCCCTCCCCCCTCTAAGAGCCAGGCCATTTTTCCCCGGTGGGGCATACCAAACGGATAGTCTGAATAGAACTGGGACTCGGGAACTTTGCCGGCATAATAGTAGGGCGCAGTGGAACCGCATTGCACCACCTTGCCCTGGCTCACGGCATCGAATACCTGCAGGGGGGGAACCAGTTCACCGCCGGCAAAGACCTGTATCTTGAGACGGCCCCCGGACATTCTATCGATATTTTCTGACAGACGGTGGCAGCTGTCTTGAAGGATGGGGAATTTCGGTGGCCAGCTGGTCACCATTTTCCACTTGATTGGTTTTTCTTTTGCCACGGCCAGGGGTGCAGCAATGATTCCCGTGGCAGCGGTGGCAGCGACCCCTAAACCCACTTTGCTGATAAACTCTCTTCGTTTCATGATGGTCCTCCTTTTTCGATTCCGCTTTGTGTTCTATTATTTGTTGCCACATCACACATAATGTGCTCATTGAATTGCCATAAAAGCAAGGAAGAGGTCAAGGGGAATTTGTGATGGCGGACCCATCATGACACATCGGTGAAGGGGGTGACAGGGGTGACTTAATCTGCAGATACCAGGGCGGAAACAAGGATAAGGAGAGTGAAGAAAAGGGCCATGATATTTTTATACGGAAATTGAAGCGTCCGGTTCAGGGGGAAAAAAACAATCCCGGAAAAAAGCCCGCAAAGAAAACCAAAGACATGGGCCCAGACATCGGTGCGCTCTCCCTGGCTGAACATGGCCACCAGGACGGCACCGGCACACAGGGGCACCAGCGTGTCTAAACGAAACGGTTTCCCTTTCCGGGTTACCTGGTAGGCTGCAAGAAGACCGGCTGCGCCCATGACGGATGTGGACGCACCAATGGAAAGATGGGCCGTTTGATAGAAATGGGCATTGATCAGATTGCCAAGGGTGCCGGTGAACAACAGCATCAATGGCCCCAGGCCGAATCCTGAAAGGGAAATGACGGGGGCACCGAAAATGAGCAGGCCGGCCATATTTCCCAAAAGATGCCGGGCATCCGAATGGAGCAGCAGGGCGGTAATCGCCCTGTAGGTCTCCCCCTGGAGGATAAACAGGGCGGATGCCCCATATTTCAATATCATGTCCTCGTGGAGGTGATAATAGTGGCAGGCTGCATGGATCAAGCAGAGAAATCCCATGATCACAAACGCCGGGGGGGAGTTAAAAGAGGATAGGGGAAATTCCTGCAGTTGTCGCCGTAACCTGAAAAATTTATTTTCTGTGTAATAGGTTTTGACCATGGAGAGGGCTTTTGTTTTGTCATCCGCCGGTACCCGGATATGAAAGACATTGCTTTCTCGTTCAACATGGGTTTCAATGTTTTGAGAGGTTAAAATCAGGATGATTAAATCTGCTTTTTTGTCAGGAAGATCCGTAAATATTGTTATAAAATCCTTGGTCACAGGTTAATGGGCCTTGATCTTTTGGGGCAATGATTTTAATACAATAAAAAAGCGAGTCAGCATTTCTAATATATATAGGATTACCAGGGGAAAATAAACATGCAAATACTAAGATTTGAAAGTGATGACAATGCCGTTTACACCGGCTGTGACTTTGATAAGGGCAGTGCATCCGTGATTGAGGGAGATATTTATTCTGATTTTTCCAATACCGGGCGCCGAAAACCGGTTAAACGATTTTTACCGCCCATATCCCCCCGGGTTATTTTCTGCATCGGGTTGAATTATAACCTGCATGCAAAGGAGACCGGGATGGCATTGCCGAAATATCCGGTGGTGTTCATGAAGAATATCAGTGCGGCCACGGGCCACCTTGAAGATGTCCGGATTCCGGCCTCGTGTGTAAAGATTCCGGAAGTGGATTATGAGGCTGAGCTTGCCGTGGTCATCGGGAAGACGGCCAGGAACGTTCCTGTGGAAAAGGCCCTTGACCATGTCCTGGGCTATACCTGTGCCAATGATATTTCCGCCAGAAGATGGCAGAAGCATGCCGGGGGACAGCAATGGATAAAGGGGAAAAGCTTTGATACCTTCTGTCCTGTGGGGCCATGGATTGTGACACCGGATGAGCTGGATGACCCCGGGAACCTTGACATTGAATGTGTGTTAAATGGTCACACCATGCAGACGAGCAATACCAGCGACATGATTTTTTCCGTGGGCCAGATTATTTCCTATTTGTCTGAGTCAGCCACCCTGGTACCGGGTACCCTCATCTTAACAGGAACCCCCAGTGGGGTGGGATTTGCCCGGAAGCCGCCCGTCTATCTAAGCCCGGGGGATGTGCTGGAAACCAGAATTGAGAAAATCGGTGGGTTGAAAAATAACATAACGCTTGAGAAAGACTAAATAGTGCCTGACCGAAAACTGCCCGGAAAGAGAGGCTATCCTTCCGGGCGGTTATCGAGTGAATCTGATCAGTGTTTAATTGTTGTACCGGCCACAGCCCTGTCCTGGCGCTTTCCCGGATTGTTGTCCCTGTCCAGGCCCTTGTCCCTGGCCGCCTCTGCATTTGCCCTTGCCGGACCATTTGCCATGACCTTTGCCAAATCCCATGCCCATGTTCAGTTCCGGGGCGATCTTTTTTGCAGCCAGTTGAAGGTCGATCTGTTTGGCTCTCATCTGCTTTTGCAGGTCGGTAAGTTCATCGGACAAGTCTAACAGTTTTGTTCTGTCCGGATTAGAGGTTTCCATGAGCATTTTTATTTCCTGATGCTTTTGGAACATTTCAGATCTCACCGGGTAGGTGTCATCGATGAATTTTTGGTGAAGCGCCTTTATTTCATCCCTCTGTTCCTGGGACAGGTCGTTTAAGGCATCCTGACCCCCGTATCTCTGACAGTTTTGATTAAACCCTGAACCCGCTCCCCGGTTTCCCTTGCACGGTCCTCCCCAGGCAAATACGCTTCCGGCTACCAGTGCTACCAACAATAGTGAACTCATGATAATGATTGATTTTTTCATCATACCCTCCAATGTTATGGTTTGGTGTTAATGGATCGTTTTGATCACGTGTTGAAATAGAATATAGCAAAGGGCATGCCAGAAGAAAAATTAATTTTCAAGACACTGAAATTTTAAGGTATATTTGAAATTTTTCCCCATAAGGCCATTGTATTGAATTTGAGATAGTGTATACTTATTACCCAGGACAAGGTATCCAGGTGGATATAAAATACCCATGATTCGGATGCCTGGAAATCAATGACCCCTTAAAACACCGGCATTTCTTCCATGGTCTTGTTTTTGCTTGTCTGCTATAAAGGTCAGGCTAACCCGATAAAATGATGGATGATAAGAAAAACGATTCCCTGTATTAGAAAGAGGTCATAAAAAGAAAATGAAAAAGCAGTCTTTCCCATTTGTTTCCCCTTGGTTAATGGTGGGTATTTTATTGATCCTGCTGCCGATCTTCACCCTCATGACCCTGGACCGGCTTGAACGGCAAAAAGAATTTTCCACTCAACGACTTCTGGAAAAAGGAATTTCCCTGATCAGAACCTTTGAGGCAGGCACCCGGACCGGAATGTTCACCATGAAATGGGGCGCCCAGCGAATCCAGACCATGCTCATGGAAACCGCGTTTCAACCGGAAGTCGTCTATATGATGATTACCACTAAGGATGGCCGGATTCTGGCCCACTCGGATGCCGCCAGGGTGGGCCAGATCTTTGATGCCATGCCCGGGACGGCACAGACAACGGAAGATCCCGCCATTGTATATCACAGGGTTCGGCAGCAAACAGACGATGAACAAGTCTTTGAGGTGTTTAAACGGTTTGTTCCGGTCCGTTCCAAATCCATGCGCCGGCATATGCGGCGGCATGAGATGTCCAGACACCTGTTAGAGACCCTGCCGGACCCCCAGAATGCCCCTGAAAATATCCGGGACTGGTGCCGGCCCTATCTCCAGGATCAGGGAGAGGCCCTGCCGGATATGACCGAACATTATCTGTTTGCCGGGCTTTCCATGGAGAGAGAAACCTTTGCCCGGGACAGGCTGTTAAAGGAGACGGTCTGGCGAGGCATTGTCTTTTTTCTGCTGGGATGTGCCGGAATGGTGGCTTTGTTCGCGTTTCAGGCATACCGGTCTGCCCGGGCATCCTTGACCAGTGTAAAAGCATTTTCCGATAATGTGATCCAGAATATGCCCTCGGGACTGGTGACCATGGATGCGGATCATAAGATCACATCCGTGAACCAGGCGGCAAAAGATATTTTCGGCGGGGCCGTGACCCAGCCATTCCCGCAATGGATTGAATTGATCACTGAAATGAGCGCTTCCCAGGAGATTGTCAACCGGGAGATCAACCTGGTTATTGATCCGGACCATAAAATTCGACTGGATATCACCGCCTCCCTGATCAAGGACAGTGAAAACCAAACCATGGGATTTTTATTTCTTTTCCGGGATCTGACCCAGATACGGGAGTTGAAAAAACAGGTGGAAACAAATAAACGGCTTGCCGCCATTGGAAAACTGGCCGCCGGGGTTGCCCATGAAATCAGGAACCCGTTGAGTTCCATCAAAGGGTTTGCCACCTATTTCCGCAAGCGATATGAAGACAATGCCACTGACACGGAAACCGCCCAGATCATGATCCAGGAAGTGGAACGGATCAACCGGTCCATTACCCAGTTGCTGGAATTTGCAAAACCCATGGTCGTTGAAAAAAAACAGGTGGATATCAAGGATGTGATCCATCATTCCCTGAGGCTGGTTGACCATGATCTGGTTCACAAGAAAATAAACACAACGGTCGCGATTGATACAAAAAAAGCCGTCATTCAAACGGATGGCGACCGCATGAACCAGGTGCTGTTGAACCTGTATATCAACGCCATAGAAGCGTTGGACCCCGGAGGGAAGCTGGACATCCGGGTGCAGGATGCCGTGGAAGAGGGGGAGATTGAAATACGGGTCATGGACAATGGCATGGGCATTGATGATGACACCATTGACCTGATCTTTGATCCGTATTTTACCACCCGGGCCACTGGCACGGGACTGGGCCTTTCCATTGTTCACCGGATCATTGAAAACCTTAAGGGCCGTATCCGTGTGGAAAGTACAAAAGGCCGCGGCACCTGTTTTATTATCAATTTGCCGGTTTTATAAGGGGATAAACGATATATGAAAAAGATACTTGTGGTGGACGATGACGGCGCCCATGCCATGATGCTCAGAACCTTGATGACAGATTGGGGATATGAGGTCCATCTGGCCGATGACGGGATCACCGGCGTGGAAATGGTAAAAGACCAGTCCTTTGATATGATTCTGATGGACATGAAAATGGTGCGGATGTCGGGCATGGAAGCCCTGCAGCACATCAAAGCCTATAATCCGTCCCTTCCGGTGATCATCATGACGGCTTATTCATCGGTTCAAACGGCGGTAAACGCGTTGAAGATCGGTGCCTATGATTACCTGACCAAACCCCTGGATTTCGATAAGCTGAAATTGACCATTGAACGGATATTTGAAAGTCTGTATTTGAAAACAGAAAACAGGGATTTGAAAACCCGGTTAAAGGCCCAGTCATTTGCCCATGATATCATCGGGACGAGTCCGGCCATTCTTACTTTGCTGGATACCATCCATATGGTGGCCCCCACGGATGCCAACGTCCTGGTGGTGGGCGAATCCGGAACGGGCAAGGAACTGGTGTCATCTGCCATTCATTTTAATTCTCTGAGAAAAGATCAGGCCTTTGTCAGAATCAATTGCGCTGCCATCACAGAGACCCTGCTGGAGTCAGAGCTGTTTGGTCATGAAAAAGGGGCCTTTACCGGTGCGGACAGGAGAAGAAAAGGGAAATTTTTACTGGCGGACAAGGGCAGTATCCTGTTGGACGAGATCGGTGAAATGAGTCTTTCCATGCAGGCCAAGCTGTTGCGGGTGATCCAGGAGAAAGAAATCACCCCTGTGGGAAGCGACGAAAATATTCATACAGATGTCCGGATTATTGCAGCCACCAATAAAGATTTGAAAAAATTGTCGGAACAGAAACGCTTTCGCCAGGATTTATATTACCGCTTGAATGTTGTGAGCATTGAAATTCCCCCCCTGAGGGCACGGAAAGAAGATATTCCCACCCTTGCCCTGCATTTTTTAGAAACGTTTTCAAAAAAAAACAAACGGGATATCAAAGGGTTTTCCCCGGATGCCATGGATGCCATGATCCGGTATGAATGGAACGGCAATGTCCGGGAGTTGATGAATTGTGTGGAACGGGGGGTGGTGCTGGCCCGGTCTGACTTTATCTGCCGGGAAGACCTGTCGGTCATCACCACACCGCAAGGAGATGACAAAGACTTGGGAACAGGCTTTGGCAATATCCGTCTCGCCCAGATAGAAGAAAAAGCCATTCTTTCCACCCTTGACGCTTCAGATGGTAACAAGAGTGAAGCCGCCAGACGGCTGGGTATCACCCGGAAAACGCTGTTGAAGAAATTAAAACAATATGGGAAAAGTTGATTCAACGCCAAACAATGATTTAAAATCTTTCCGTCAGCTTGTTGATCAGAAAACTACTTTCCCGCATGGCCTGTTCGCTGAATGGACCGAACCACTGGGCGATATGGTCGAACTTTTCAATAAACAAAGATTTGTCATTGTTTTCCAGCATCTCAAGATGCTGATGCATGGAAGCAATATAGGCCTTTAAAAGGTGGCGCCGCTCCTCGGTGGCAAAGATAATTTCAGAATAGAGAGATGCATCCTGGGCAAAAAGTCTGCCCACCATCCCCAGTTCCAGACGGTAAATCGGACTGGAAAATTCAAGGGTCCGGTCAAGATGGGTATGTCGTTCATATAAAAACTGCCCGAAACAAAAGGTCGCAAAATGGCGCAGCGCCTGGACAATTTCCATGATGTCGTCATGTTCCCGGGCGCTGGATTGAACAATAACAGCCCCCCAGAGGGTGAACTGCTCCACCAGCCACTGGCACTGGTCTGAATCTCTTCCCGGGGTAACCACAATGATTTGTTTGTCCAGGGAGCCTGAGGTGGGTCCAAATATGGGGTGAAGACCTGTGACCGGTCCGGGATGGGAATTCAGCATCTTTTCCAGGGGCCCGGCCTTGATACTGGTCAGGTCCGCAAGAAGGGTCCGGGGGTCCAGAAAGGGCGCAATCTGTTCAATGGTTGTTTGGGTTTTTTCAATGGGAACTGAAATCAGACAAAGGTCAATACCGCTGCACAGCTGTTTTGCATGGTTCCAATCCTGTCTCCCAAGGATCCTGACCTCATAACCGGATTTGCGAAACAGGGATGCAAAAAAATGTCCCATCTGGCCGGCGCCTCCGATGATCAGTATTTTGGCCCCTGTCCGGATGCCTTTGTGGGCCATCTGGCCGGTCTGAACTACCCGGGACTGCCTTAAAATCACCCGGTAAAGATCTTCCATGAAATCCGGGTCAAGATGAGCGTTTTGGGCCTGTATTCTCAATTTTGAGATCAGGTCTTCTTCCCTGGCAGGATGATATACCGGGATATGGTATTTTTTTTTCAGGGTGACCACTTGTTCAACCTGGGCCTGGCGCTGGGTCAGCAGAGACAGGATTTGGGAATCAATGTGATCAATTTTGTTTCGTAATGGAAGGATTTCTTTGTTAAACGTATGATGGTCTGTTTCCATAGTGTCGCTTTCCTAAACCGTTAGTCCCAAGGCAGCATGAAATATCACTAAATACGGACAATTTCAAGAGCCATCAACAATGTTCATTCAGGTATCTGCCTGATAATAAACTATAAATTTAGATAAATAAATAAATAAAAAACAGGCCAGATGCCTTGTTAAATCATGTTAAATGGTTTATAGCCAGTTTTTATTTAACGGCTCAACTTTCGGTCTTCAGCTTTAATGGCTGTTATGGCGGTTGACAAATGGATTCAACCCGAATGAGGATAGTGAGACAGTGTCATTACCGCTTCAATTTGATTTAAAGGTATGGCTTGGGTGCCTGTGTATTTTCGGCTCTGCGTTTTTCTTTTACCTGGCCACAGTGATTATCAAATGGTCCCAGATCAAAGGGCTGCAGATAGATCCGGCGTTTTTCGTGTTTGCCAGGTTTTTGTTGGGGTTTATGAGCGTCTTGATCCTGATGGCCATCACAAAGAAAAAGCTCAAGGTGAAAAAGAAACGGTATCTCATCGGCAGGACGGTGGGCAATTGTGTTGCCGTATATTGTTTTTTCAAGGGCGTGGAAGTCACCTCCGTGGCCCAGGCCAATATTTTAAACATGACGTATCCGTTGTTTATCACCCTGTTTTCATGGATTTTTTTAAAAGAACAGCGGGATGCCATTGCCGTCATTATTGTTATCCTGGCATTTACAGGGGTCTGGCTGATTCTGGCACCGGAAAAGATGAGCTTTCATCTAAACTCTTTATGGGCACTGGCATCGGGTATCAGTGCTGCCATTGCCATCATGTACCTTAATCTTTCACGGCGGGTGCATGATACCGAGACCACCCTGTTTTTTCTGTTTGGCCTGGGGTTGGTGATCATCTCCATCGTGTTTTTTAACAAGATCCATATTCCTCAATGGATTGAATTGAAATACCTGGTTTATTGTTCATTGGTGTCCATTGCCGGCCAATACCTGATTACCCTGGGATTTAAATATGTGACTGCCATTGAAGGGGGGATCATCTCTTCAACGCGAATCCTGCTGGCAGCCGTGTTAGGCCCGTTTATTGCCATGGACCCGGTCCTGTCGGTATCGGGTTGGACCGGGGCATTCCTGATTTTTGCCGGCAATGTGTATTTGACCGTCAGAAAGACCAGACAATAGACATAAGTTACTGCTGACCCTTCTTTTACAGATTTTTTACATCTTCTTTACCCCTTTATGACACATGGAAACATAAGGCCATGTAAAGTGGATGTGTAAAGCAGATCTTTGTATTGCTGTTTTACATAAAAATTGATTGACTCAATACTAAAGGAGAAGGGCCATGACACGATCAACATCGTATTATCAAAGGATAGGGACGTTTTTTTCAATAGGAATCATTTTTGCTTTGACGGCCGGCACTGCCGGGGCACAAATTGAACACAATAAAGTCATCTGCAGGGTAGAAACAGACAGGGCTGTCCTTTTGGCAGGTGATGCCCAGAATATCGTGCTCAAGATAACCCTGGATGCCCCGACCCCGCCGCTGCATCGTAAACGGCCCCCAGTCAATCTTGCCCTGGTCCTGGATCAATCCGGTTCCATGAAGGGTTTCAAGATTGAACAGGCAAAGGCGGCGGCTATTGAAGCCTTAGCCCGGCTTGGGGAGCAGGATGTTTTTTCTGTGGTGGTCTATGATACCAATGTCCACACCATTGTACCGGCTCAAAATGCCAGGGACATCCAGGGGATTATCCACACCCTTCAGCAGATTCGTGCCAACGGCAGTACCGCCCTTTTCGGCGGCGTCAGCCAGGGCGCTTCAGAAATCAGGAAATTTCTTGAAAATGATTATGTTCACCGCATTGTCCTCCTGTCGGATGGTCTTGCCAATATCGGCCCCCGCATGCCGGAAGATCTGGGGCGACTTGGCGCCGCGTTGATGAAAGAAAATATTTCTGTCACCACCGTGGGGGTGGGGACCCGGTACAAGGACAGGGAATTGTTGGAAGAAGCGGATGAACTGGAAGCCCAGGCCGATAAAATTGAAGATCAGTGCCGTGCTTCGCAGATCCAGAAAAAAAGAACCGGTAACGTCTGTTCCCGCCCACCCGAAGCTTATCACCACTGTCCATGGCGTGGGGTATCGATATGAACCCTGATTGAAAGGATCTCCTTCAGGATGTGGGAACAAATTTAACCCGAACTTGCTTTTAACGGTTAAATTCAGTTGTCAAATGCAGGAGTGATATAATATGGTAAACTTTTTTAAGCGACCTAAATTGAAAAAAGGATTTTGTTAAATGGATGATATTCATGCGATAGAGACCGGGCTTGAAGAAGTTTTCAGTATTAAAATTGTAGTGGGTAAACCCATTTTCATCGGCCAGGATGAAAATGTCGGCAGAAGACAATTGATTAAAATTATATCCGGTGAAGTCATGGGGAAGGGCTTTACTGGAAGCGTTTTGCCCGGTGGTGTTGACAGCCAGATTATTCGCCCGGATGGCAAATGTGAACTTTCTGCAAGATATGCCATACAATTAGATGACGGCGCCGCCATTTATATTGAAAATACGGGTATCCGGACCGTACCACCTGAATACGTGGAAGATGTGAAAGCGGGTAATTTTATTGATCCTGGCCTGTATTATTTCCGGGCTGTTCCAACCTTTGAAGTATATGATGAAAAATATAAATGGTTGATGAATCACATGTTTGTCTGTTATGCCACCCGACTGCCGGACACTGTATTGCTCACATTTTATAAAATTCAATAAATGAAGCATTTGGTAAAGTTGCCGAGAGCGCTGGAAAAGTCGGCAGTCTGATTGCTGAAATTTCAGAAGCATCAAAGGAACAAACCAATGGTATTGATCAGGTAAGGCACAAAGCCATTAATAAACCGACCATTTTAAAAAAAAAGTTCTAAAAGCAGAATCAGCTATAGACAGCGCAACTCGCAACATATATGATCATCATGAAAAATACTAATGAAAGGATTTTTT
>NZ_JAQYWD010000081.1 GCF_030145145.1 Desulfobacula sp.
ATCACAAGCAATTTCCTGAATAAACGCCACAAGACATTCTACTTTAATCTTACTCACCAGGCTTCCTACAGTGCATGCGGGAAGGTTGTTTTCCAAAAAGGCCAGTTGATCGGGATGAAAGAAAAGGCAATGATCTACCAGCAGGCTCAGAATCAGGCTTCGGTCTGATCCTTCATCACCTGGCTGTTTGGTCAAACGTCCCCACCCTTCATGCCCCTTCCAGTCTTCAAAAAAAAACTCGACAAGCCATCTTAAAGTATAAGCTTCGATTATGTCCTGTGTTCGCCAACTCAGATCGGAAGCCACTATATACCGATAATTTTTTTCATCTTCATATTTTAATGCAATGACGAATCGTTTTCTGCCATGGGAACAAACGTGCAAGCGGTCACTGGCCATGATGACATCCATTTTTTTACCGCCGCGTATCTTTATTTTCTGAGTGATTGCGGGATACCTTAAAAAAAAATCTTCACCGTGCTTTTCTTTGCCTCGGAATCGTATGTTCTGATTGGATCTGATCTGGCTAATAACCTGAATACCGCCAAACAGCGTTGAGGCTCGATCAAGGAATATCCCTGTCCCATAAAGCGCATCCGCAAAAATACATTTAATATTGATGTCAGCGTGATCCTGTTTAAACTGTTCAAGCAATTTAAGCGCTATTTCTGCCATTGTCAGAAAATTCTCGTCTATTTGAGGTTTAATCGGGCGGTTACATTTAGAAATACCTTGTTTTTTAAATTTTTTATTAAGTTTCCGCCAAGCGGTCAATTTGGGGTCAGGCATATGAAAAGCAAAACCAACAGGAATTGTTATCTTCGGAGTAATCAGCACAAGAAAAACGAGGCTTTGTCCCATGATATACCCACCGCTTGTTTTGTCCTTTATTTTATGGACATTTGATATCTTTCGGGTCGACTTTGATCGTTTTTTATCTGTGTCATCTATACCCAAACATCCCTCAATAATGCCATGCCGCCTAAGCACGGCTCTGGTGCTGGATACCAACAAGATTTCCCATGGAATTTTAGACTTCCTGAACATCCAGGACAGCGCGGCTAAAGAGCGTTTCCCCATACTGGTTTTGGCGAAATTGGCCCAGCACACAGTATTGGTCATAAGAACAGACATGATACAAAATCCAATCCAGTTTTTTTGAATGTGCGTTAAGCATTTATCCGGATTATATTCCTGAATGGCCTCGTTGACTTTATCGATAAAGGAATTAACAAATGGCAGGGGAGCGTTTATAAACATATGCTTTTTAAAATCCTGATTGATGATTAAAATTATCAATCAATTTCGATCATATTTAAGCAAAGTTTTGCCTCCCTGTCTACAAAAAAACATCCTTTGGCTTTTTTTACCTGACTTTTGTTCTGTAATCGTTTATTATCTTTTGTGGGTTGGCTGGCAAACTTTTAGAATGATGAAGGGTTGAACTAAGTGATACCTGGAGTTCCATTATTTGACACAGCCACCCACCCCCCAACCCTTCCTGAAAAACTTGAACATCGAGTGATAGGAGTTATATCGGGCAATTCCGCTTCCGGAACCACCGATGTTTGGTTTGATAATAAGAGGGAATCCGGACGCACTTTGGCCGTATGAAAAGAAAGGTCTGCAACATTAATCAATTCCAAATTGATACCATTGGATTGAAATGTTTCAATCAAGGTATTAGACTAGGTAGGATCTTCATATAGAAGAACAATTTTCATAAATTTCCCTTTTTGTTTAATGTGAAAAATTGTATCGTTATCACAATGGTTGATCTATTGGAATAGTTTCGGATGCCATGACAATACATCATTAAAATTTAATGAGAGGTGATAGCCCTTGATACAAGTATTCATAAATTTTATCTGGCCAAAAGTTAATGACAAATTAACTTTGATGAATGTTTTTTGTCTGCTCCAATTAGAATTGATATTTGATTTAAGCGGAAGCCAAATGATAATTTATCTAATTTCAAGTGATCAACAAGGAGAAATTCATGGAAAAGAAAATACACTATGGTTGGATCGTTATTTTTATGGGAATGGTTGCTACGGTTGCGGCTCACGGTTTTGGACGAATGGCCTATACCATTTTACTCCCCGCCATGAAGGATGGACTCCATTTTGATTATACCCAATTGGGGCTTCTGGGAACGGGCAATTTTATCGGTTATCTCTCCATGGCCATCATCGGCGGTTTTTTAGCGGCCAGGTTTGGTACAAGAACCGTTATTTCCATCGCTCTTCTCCTCATGGGGGTCACCATGATGTTAACAGGCCTGGCCAAATCATTTGGTTTTGCATTTGCCATGCGGCTTTTAACAGGGATAGGTAATGGTGCAGCTTTTGTTCCTGCCATGGCTCTGGGGTCGGCTTGGTTTGCCGTTAAAAATCGTGGATTTGCCACGGGGATTGTTTCCGGTGGAATTGGGTTGGGGACTTTTTTGTCAGGTATAATTGTACCAGCTATTCTTGCTTCATATGGAACAGATGGCTGGCGGCACTCATGGTACTTTCTGGGTGCCTGTGTTATAGGGGTTGCCGGTATCATGTGGTTATTTTTACGCAATCAGCCTCAGGATAAAGGATTATTTCCCGTGGGGCAAGATGAAAAAGAAGCGATTTTAAATCCGGTATCCAACGATAAAGTATCCGCTTTGGATTGGAAAAAGGTCTATAGAATGAAGGCGATCTGGTACCTGGGGATTGTTTATTTTTTTTATGGCTTGTCTTATATTATCTATATGGTTTTCTTCGCAGCCTACCTGGTCAAAGAAATGGGCTACACCCAGGTATGGGCGGGAGGCCTTTGGGCAACCGTTGGCGCATTAAGTATTTTTTGCGGCGTGATCTGGGGCAGTATATCAGACCGGATCGGCCGGGGTAAAGGGGCCGCAATGGCCTATCTCGTCCTTGGATTGTCCTATATCATATATGCCGTAGTCCAAAACGAGTTCGGTTTTTATTTATCTGCTATTCTTTTCGGGTTAACGGCTTGGAGTATCCCAACCATTATGGCCGCTGCTGCCGGAGATCTTGTCGGCCCTAGACTGGCTCCTGCCGGACTGGGATTTGCAACTCTTTTTTTTGGCATTGGTCAATCCATCGGCCCTGCGATTGGTGGATATCTTGCAGATCTGACTCATTCTTTTATGCTCCCTTTTCTTATGGCCGGAGCAATTTCTCTGGTAGGTATGATTCTTTCATTTCGAATGGATTCAATTACAGGAGAATTCAACTGATAAAACGCTTTTAGTTATGCCACTATAATATTATGAAGGGGAAAAATGAAATAAATAATAGTTCTTGGTTCTATCAAATTTCTTTAAAACAACGGATTTGCTTGTTTGCGACTGTGGTAGGAATACTTGCGATTATAGCCCTTGGGATTTTATTGAGCTCATCGAGAACGTCAAAGGAATCAATGGATAACTGAGCGATTCAGTATTTTTCGTGTTCTAATTGACAAAGAGAAGTTTACCCAATGTGGTTCTTGCATAAAAGCATGTCTTCTGGAGGCTGCATAAGCTCTGGTCGAATGCAAGAGATTCCCAGCTGACTGCTTTAGCTGTGCGCGTTGCTTGAATGTCTGGGCTCTTCAACTATTTTTTAATATAATTTCAATGTGTTATGCGCTTTTTATCTTTATGAATCTGAATCCAGAAAGTTGAATTAATAAATATTTCAACCCAAAAATTTAATAAAATCAAGGGAACAAATCATGTCACAGGCAAATATTAATGGTATCCAAATTGAATATGAGACTTTTGGGAATCCATCATCACCATCCATATTATTAATTATGGGTTTAGCAGGTCAACTGATCCATTGGCAAAAAGAATTTTGCATGAAACTTTCAGGCCACTGATATCATGTTATCAGATATGACAACAGGGATGCAGGGTTATCAACAAAATTTGATGAACTTAGCATGTCAGAAGCCATGGGGAAAATTGGTGCTCTTTTTATGGGAGAGAAAGTTCCAGTTCCTTATGGCATTGATGATATGGCAGATGATGCAATCGGACTTCTTGATTTCTTAGATATTAAGCAAGCCCATATATGCGGCATGTCCATGGGAGGGTTTATTGCTCAAACTTTTGCAATAAAGAATCCTGGCCGTACTTTAAGTCTTACGTCAATTTACAGCAGTCCCGGGAGCTGGAAAGATTTTCAACCGACACAAGAAGTAATGGAAAACATGCTGACACCAACACCGGAAGAACGCGATGCATACATTGAATATACGATGAAACATTTTAAATTGATTTTTGGAGGAGGCCTTCCGTTTGATGAAGATTTTCATCGTAAATTGGCAGCCCTATCATATGACAGATCTTTTTGCCCAGAGGGTGTGATAAGACAATCCCTTGCTATTACGACCCAAAAGGATAGGACTTCAGGCCTTGAGAAATTATCTATTCCAGCACTTGTTATACATGGAGATGATGATCCAATGATTCCATTGGCAGGGGGTAAAGCCACTGCCGCTGCAATTCCAAATGCTGAAATGAAAATAATTAAGGGAATGGGGCATGCAATACCAAATTTACAGGCTTATTGGTCTGATATCTTAGATGCCATGGTCAACCACATGGGTAATTGGGGAATCGGTGGGGAGACCATCACTGCCAGAAGAAAACGTGGAAAATAAATATAGATCAAATCTTAGCAGACTCTGGGAAATCTTTTAGGGTTAAAATTTCAGCAGCCAGTTTATGGTTTCTTCCCATATAGGTCGATAGCATGTTTCCTTAAAATAGCCAAAATGACCTATCCCATTTGGATGAATGTCTTTTGCCCTAATATAATTATCATCAATCTCAGCTTTTTTAAGGGCATTATGGAGTTTTGTTAATGCCTCTCGGGGAGCATAGATATCATCGTCAAAACCGTATGATAACACAGGGATGTTTAAACGTTCAAAGCGACTTGTATCTATATTGAATTTTTCTGCAAGAACATAATTTTTATCCCGCGCCCACACGGTGGCCTATTAGTCACATATACCTCTTTTCTGAAAGGTTTATTTTGACAATGCCACAATTTGCGAATAATAACCAATGGTTTCAACACCCTTCAGTAGAAATAAAAAGATATAAAGCGTGCTGGTTTTACTGCTTGCATCCGATAGGGTCTTGTGAGATAAATTTAATGGTTATTTTATGCGAATGAAAAGGAGGAGCCCCAATATTTAAGCCAAAAACTAAAACCATGGCACCACCTCTTCGTCTGGCTTGGCTTATCTGGGGGCTCAGTGCACTATTTTATCTGGCCGGCTTTTTCCAACGGGTTGCTCCGGCAGTAATGACAGCGGAACTAATGCGAGATTTTCAAATTTCTGCCACAGGGCTCGGACATTTGTCTGGTCTTTACTTTTATTCCTATGTGGCCATGCAGATCCCTACAGGAATTCTTGCAGACACATTAGGGCCCAGAAAGCTTCTGACGATTGGGTGCATTGTGGCAGGATTTGGTACGCTTCTATTTGCAATGTCTCCCGGATTTACAGGAGCCGGTATCGGTCGTTTCTTGATTGGTGGATCAGTTGCAGTGGCATTTGTTGGACTGCTTAAACTTGCATCTTCCTGGTTCCCGAAAAAATTATATACCTTTGTAGCAGGCAATGCTCTGTCCATAGGGCTAATAGGGGCATTAACTGCAGGCCCTCCGCTACGTTTTTTTATGGACTTCTTCCTGTGGCGTGGAGTGATCAGCGTTACAGGTGTGATGACTTTGGTTTTAGGCTTAATCATTTGGCTGGTTGTACGCGATCGGCCCGAAGAAAAGGGATACAAGGGGTACATCCCAATAACGGTCCAGCCAAAATCTTTGTCTTTTAAAAATATCGCACATGGATTTGTCCGAGTAAGTCAATACCGGAATACCTGGCTTTTGTTTTTTATTCCCGGTGGAATTGTAGGAAGCATTCTTACCTTTTCTGGATTATGGGGGGTACCTTATCTCGTATCAAGCTACAATTTGAGCCCCGCCGTGGCATCGTCCCTTACTTCACTCATGCTGATTGGATGGGCCTTGGGTGGACCTTTTTTTGGGTGGCTGTCCGATCGAATGGGAAAGCGAAAACCCTTGTTTATATCAGGGATACTTGGGCTATTCTTGGGTTGGATACTGATTTTGTTTTTTCAGAGGTTCTCTTTTTTTCAATTGAGTCTTCTGCTTTTTTTAACCGGTTTTTTGTCTGGGTGCATGATTATCAGTTTTGCCTTTGTTACAGAATCCGTTCCCTTGTCTTTATCGGGAACAGTTTCCGGGGTGACTAATATGGGGGTCATGATGGGACCAATGCTACTACAACCTGTTGTCGGCAAAATACTGGACATTAATTGGGCGGGCCGGATGGTGGACG
>NZ_JAQYWD010000061.1 GCF_030145145.1 Desulfobacula sp.
TGTAGGTTTGAAGCATTATATTTTCCTTTTTTGGATGCAGCTTAACCTACGATATTTTTACCCAAAAGTCAAGTAAAACCCTTTAAAATAAGGCTTTTTGAAGCTTAATGTCAGGAGCTCTGAATTTGCTTTTTATTTTCTACAAATTACCAGTCCCGTTCTGAGTCCTTTTCAGTCAGTGACTGATAATTCCGCCACAATGGAGATCATCCAAAACCGGGGGCTAATTCATCAAATTTTTTTTTGTGAAACTGAACTCGTTCCCTATACCCCCAAATTCTTTCAATTGGATTTTATTTGCTGTGATATGGTGGATAGTAAGCCAGACTGATATTAACGGTTTTGGTTTTTGAGAATTCGATCAATCGTTTTATCCACTGACTTCTATAACTGCTATTTTCAGGACCATTGTCAAGATTAATCACAAGCGTATGAGGAATGAATCGCTTTTTTAACGAAGACCAAAAATCTTCTAATACGTCAATCATAAAATCAGGGGTTATAAAACTTTTTATAAAATACATATGATTTTCATCTAATGACGGTATGTTGATTCCAAAAAGCTTTAAAATACAGTCAGGTATTGTGCGACAATTATCTTGTCCTGTTAATCGTGATAAAACCCCGACACTACCCTTTATTAATTAATAAAGGTGCGGTTTACTGATCGCTTACTCAATTCCGCTGACTGCCGTCAGAACTGAAGCACCGAGGTTTTTCAACATTGTAGCAGCCATTTTTCGAACAATATTATCGATATGTATCTTGACAGAAACGAGCAAAACAACTTAATGTATCAAACGTCACATTTGTTATATATGTATTATGCAAATTTGCCCCCAATAATTGTTTTGATTTTTATGAAACTTGAAACCGAAATTATTAGTGTCACAGAAGCTGCAACGCTTTGCAAAGTCACAAGAGCGACTATATGGCGATGGATCAAGTCCGGTTTGCTTAATGCAGGTGTGACTGCGGGTGGTCACTATCGGATAACCCGTGAAGAGCTTCACAATCTTATCAAATCAAAAAAAATGGATTGCAGCTGTCGAGCCGATATCAACAAACAAAAAATTCTAATTGTGGATGATGACCCACCTGTGCAGAAACTGTTGGGTAAGGTACTCTCTCGCAAAGGATATGATTTGGCCTATGCCTCTGATGGATTTGAAGCAGGCATTAAAATAGTTAAATTTAAACCGCACATGGTCATCCTTGATCTTTTTATGCCAAAAATGGATGGATTTGAAGTCTGTCAGCAGTTAAAGAAAAGCCATGACACTTCAGCCATAAAAATAATTGCAATTTCAGGACACAAAACCAAGGAAAATAAAGAACGGATTTTAAGCTGCGGTGCGGATCGGTTTTTCTTAAAACCATTGGATATTAACGTTCTTATGAATGAAATACATCATTTAATCGGAACAGAATAAATAAAATTTTTTGATTATGCAAGAAATTAAGGAGTCCCATGAAAGTTGATATCGGTCCTGTAACCCGTTTGGAAGGGCATCTGAGTATTCATACAACAGTTGAAAACAATGTAATTACCGAGGCCAAAAGCGTCGGAGAAATGTTTAGAGGTTTTGAAGTCTTTCTCCGGGGCAGGGATCCTTTAGATGCCCAGCAGATAACCCAGAGAATTTGTGGCGTATGCCCCTACGCCCACGCGATAGCATCCTCCTATGCCCAGGAGAATGCATACCATTTAAACGTTCCGCCCAACGGCCGCATTTTGCATAATTTGATACAAGGGGCAAACCACCTCTATGATTATTTATTACATTTTTATCAGCTTTCTGCGTTGGATTTTGTAGATGTTACGGCAATACTCGAATATAAAGAGTCAGATTCTGATTTAATCGCTCTCAGGGATTGGGTGAACGCTGAAACCGGCTCAAAATCTCGTTTTCCGGCAGCACCCTTTTTGCCAAGACTGTCAGGGCGCTATATTTCTGATACCCAGACCAATATCCTTGCCCTGAAGCATTATATTGAATCTCTTGAGATTCAAAAAAAGGCCAACAAGGCCTCTGCTATTTTCGGTGGTAAGTTTCCCCATGCAACGGCTATTTTCCCAGGCGGATGCACCCAGGAACCCAATATCGATCATATTGCCTCATACCGCTCATTAATTTCTGAGGTTCATGATTTTATTCACAAAAAATATCTTCCCGATATTCTGGCCGTGGCCGGACAATTTCCTGAATACTGGCATATCGGTCAAAGCCGTGGCGGGTTTCTTTCATACGGGCTTTTGCCTTTTGGACCCGAGCTTGACAGTAAACGGCTGTTTGCACCCGGGGTGCTGTTGGACAATACTATTCGCCCGGTTGATTTTGATGCGATCCGGGAGGATATAAAATATTCCAAATATTCATCCCCTTCAGGTTTAACGGTAAAGGAGGGAGAATTAACCCCATCCACCCATAAACCCGGGGCCTATTCATGGGTGAAAGCGCCACGGTATCAAGGGAAAGTGATGGAGGTCGGACCGGCAGCCAGAATCCTGGTGGATTACCGTCAAAATAACAACCCTAAAATCAAACAATTGGTGGATAAATTTGTCGGCATTGCCGGCATTACGGTTGACAATTTAAATTCAGTGCTGGGAAGACATTTGTGCCGTGCCATATCGGCCGTGGTCATTGCGGATTTCCTGCTCGAAGAGACGGAACGGATTGATCTACAAGCGCCGTTTATGGCCGAGTATGACCTTCCGGAATCAGGGGAAGGATTTGGGGCCACTGAAGCATCACGGGGTGCCCTTCTCCACTATATTAAGATTAAAGGTTATAAAATAGAAAAATATGAATGTGTGGTACCCACCACCTGGAATTGTTCACCCAAGGATGACAGGGACCAACCGGGCGCTCTTGAATCGGCATTGGTGGGAACCCGTGTGGAGAACCCAGAAGAACAAATTGAGGCCAATAGAATTGTGCATTCTTTTGATCCGTGTCTGGCCTGTGCCGTGCATTAACAAACCGATCCGTATACAGGTTGAAATTTTTTAATTTTTCACTGAGGACAAATCTATGATAGATCGACGAGAATTTTTGAAAATGGCTGCTTGTTTAAGCGCCTCCTTTGGTATTACCCAGTTTCCCGGGATTGTTCATGCAGCCTTGAAAAAGATTGACCCCGCAAATGTTCCCAGGCTTCTCTATCTTCAAGGCCAGTCCTGTACGGGCTGTTCTATTTCTTTGCTCCAGGCAGAATCCCCCAATGCGGTTTCCATGATCACTCAATTTTCAAAACTTTCTTTTCACGCTGATTTGTCCGCCACATCCGGAAGACAGGCGCTGAACCTTATTGAAGAGTATATTTCAGGCCGCAACGGGGAATACTTTCTGGCAGTGGAGGGTGCCATCCCCTGGGACATGCCCGAAGCCTGTGTTATCGGAAACAAACCCTTTGCCGATTATTTAACAGCAGCTGCAAAAACCATGAGTGGTGCCCTAGCGGTGGGCACCTGTGCTACCCATGGCGGTATTCCTGCTGCAGAGGGCAATTTGACCGGTGCTGTCAGCCTGAAAGAATTTTATAAGCGCAAAAAAATAGATCCCCTGCTGATAGAAATCCCGGGATGCTCGGTGCATCCGGACTGGGTATGGAAAACCATCATTCACTTGGTACAGGTAGGCTTGCCAGAATTGGTCAATGGTCAGCCCAAATTGTTTTTCAGTCGTAAAGTCCATGAACTTTGTCCACGGTATCATGACTTTCAACAGGAAATTTTTGCCCGAAAACTGGGAGAGAAAGGATGCCTTTTCAAGTTGGGCTGCCTGGGTCCCGACACCTATGCAGACTGCCCGACAAGGTGGTGGAACGGTGGGCAAACCTGGTGTATCGATGCCAATGCGCCCTGTATCGGTTGTGCCTCCCCTCAGTTCGCAGCAAAAAAGAACTTTCCATTTTATAGATCATTTGAACAGGCAGCTTCCAGAATTTCGGAGGACAATAAATGAAGCTTAATTTAAAGGAGATGAGCATGTCTGCTTCGTTGGACCAGAAGAAAGAACCCATGTTTTCAGGATTACAGATTCGTCAGAAAATTGTTGCCGGCAGCTTTGGAATATTGATTGCCTTCATGGTTTTGGCTTTTATTATTATTGTCGTAAGGGAGAGGGGAGTAAGTGCCGAAAGCGCACTGTTCATCGAAAGACTACCAATCGTTTTCGGTGTTTTATGCGCAGCATTGGTTCTATCCGGTTATCTGCTGTGGGTGCTGGCCGGAAAAATTTCTCAACCGATCATTGCCTGTTCCGATTTTGCAATTGAAATCAGCAGGGGGAATTATTCTGAAGTCTTTAGTATTGAAAATGCCGGCGAGATCGGCGTAATTGCCGGCATTTTAAAGGACCTGGCAGTCAAGCTTGAGACAGAAAATAAAAATTCTAAACAGGCAAATTATAAACAGCAAGGTCTTTGTGAAGGGATCAAAGCCAATGCGAAGAAATTGCATGAAACCGTTGCTGGTATTTCAAGGTCGACAGCCAATCTGACAGAAAAATCTGAAAGTATAGCCAAAGAGTCAACCACGGTTGCGGCAGCTACAGAAGAGATGCGGGTTAATATCGCTTCTGTTTCACAGGCGGCTGAGTATTTACAAAAGAATATGGATTCAATAACCATTGTGACAGATGAAATGACCAGCACCATTGGCGAGATTACTAAAAATTCCGAAGAGGCCCGTTTGATAACGATGGAGGCTAAGTCGTGTGTCGATAAAGCCTTTAAAAAAATCGATATTTTAGGCAAGGCTTCTGAAGAAATTACCTCGGTCATTGATACCATTGTCGAGATTGCCGAACAAACAAAGCTGCTGGCTTTGAATGCGACAATTGAAGCGGCCAGAGCTGGAGAGGCTGGTAAAGGATTTGCCGTTGTTGCCGGGGAAGTGAAGGACCTGGCTGCCCAGACAAATGAAGCCACCCTAAACATTAAACACAAAATTGAAGCCATGAGCAGTTCCACTCAAAGCACGATAATAGAGATAAAAAAAATCAATGACGTGACACACAATATGACGAACATTGTAGAAACAATCGCTGCTGCAGTTCAGGAGCAGAGTGTTTCCAGCAATAATATCGCTGACAACGTCAGCGGAGCAGCGCTTCAGACCAGAGAGGTGAACTCCAATGTTGTTCAAACTGCCGCCGCCGCGTCGCAAATTACCAATGGCATGAGGAAGGTCAACGAAAATATTGTGGATATCCGACAGGCTTTGACTGATGTCAACAGCAGTTCTGAACACCTGACAACGGTGGAAAGGCTACTGCTCGATTCGATAACATCGTGAATTACGAATACTGACCACAGGATGAAAAAATGTAAACCTTATCGAAAAAAGAGGTTGTTTCCATGATCAAAAATGCTTTTACCAATCTACCATTTAATTTAAAAATACTGTTTCCCATTCTCGTTGTTCTCCTTTTTTCTCTGGCCATCGGCGGATATCTTATCAGTGATTTTGTAAAAAAACAGATGACCGCAACCTATATGGATTCAGTACAAACCCTGTCCCATTCAATCCAGGACGGTGTCAAGGGTTCCCTGGAGAGGGGTCAGATGCAAAATTTTAAAAAGCTGCTCTCCAATCAGAAAAAGATTAAAGGGGTATTAGAGGTTTCACTCTATGATCGGCAAGGAAAAATCAACTTATCCTCTTCTGAGCTCGATTCAGTTCCTGCTGATGTGCCGCCTGAAATATTGGGCAGGTTTTCTTCATTGCATGATCCGTTTCAAGTCATCAAAAATGATTCCGTCCTGATTTATACCCCCCAAATGGTCTCTGCTGATTGTATTCGATGCCACCCCACCTGGAGCATCGGCAAACAAGGTGGTATTATTTCACTTACCTATGATCTGACAGAACTTCACAATGCCCTGGATAAGCAACATTTCGTGCTGATCGTCGGTGTTTTTTTCTTCCTTGTCATTGTCAGTCTGTTCATCGTAGCAATTGCAAAATCAATCACCAAACCAATGGTCAGCATGACCGAATCCATGGAAAAACTTGCCGCCGGCAACCTTGAAATTGAAATCTCTACCCAGGAACAAACAGATGAAATCGGCAAGATGGCCAAGGCGGTTAAAATTTTTCAGGAAAACGCAATTGAGAAAAGACAGATGAAAGAAGAGCAGGAAAAAACCAAAATCAGGAATGAAAAAGAACAAAAAGAGATGATGGAGAAAATGACAACGTCCTTTCACTCCAGCATAGGAAAGGTCATCAATGCTATTTTAACTGCAGCAAAGGATTTGCAGGGGTCTGCCCTGAAAATGGACGAGACTGCCGATAAAACCCACCAACAGTCTTCATCTGCTGCTGCCACTTCCAAGCAGACGTCGACAAATGTTCTCAGCGTGGCGTCTGCCACAGAGGAATTAACCGCCTCAGTGGGAGAGATCAGTGAACAGGTGACCAGCTCGTCGGCAATTGCAAGAAGTGCTGTCAAAAAAGCACAGAACACCAATGAAATGGTGCGAAGCCTGACCACAGCCTCTCAAAAAATTGGTGATGTGGTCCAATTAATCACTGACATTGCAAAACAAACAAAGCTTTTGGCTTTAAATGCAACCATTGAAGCCACCCGGGCCGGAGAAGCCGGTAAAGGATTTGCAGTCGTTGCAAGTGAGGTGAAAGAGTTAGCGAAACAGACAACCGCAGCCACCACTGAAATCGCTGAACATATTAGCGGTATACAAAGCGCCACTCAGGATGCCGTTTCTGCAATTAACGGCATAACCGAAACAATTAATACCATGGATGAGATTTCAGCAATCATTGCCGTTGCAGTAGAAGAGCAGTCTTCTGTAACCAGCGACATTGCTGAAAGCACGAGCCAGGCGGCATCCGGCACTCAAGAGGTAACACAAAGCATTACGATTGTTACCCATGCCGCCAACGAAACCGGACAAGCCGCAAGTGAAGTGCTGACCAATGCTGATGAACTGTTAAAACAGGCCGATGTTTTGCAGGATGAAGTTGAAAAGTTCTTATCACAGATAAGGCCGAGTTAGGTAAAGAGGAGCCGCATGTCCAATATTGAAGACAAAGAAATTTTCAATGATTTTATCGAAGAGGCACTGGATCATCTTGACGGCATTGAAGATGACCTGCTCAGCATTGAGGAAGCGGGAGTTAACTTCAACGAAGAGATTGTTAACAAGGTATTTCGGGCCGTACATACCATCAAGGGAGGAGCCGGTTATCTGGGTCTTAAGAGTGTCGAAGAACTCGCCCATAACAGTGAAAATGTAATGGCAAAAATTCGTGCCATGGAGCTTATCCCTACACCCGGAATTATCTCAACATTGCTTGATGCCATGGATACCTTATCTACTTTAATCAACCGCCATGAAAGTTCAAATGAAATCGATATTTCCAGCAACTTGAGCAGCTTAAAGGCTATTTGTCTTGGAGATGCCCCGCAAGAGAATAGCAACCCAGAGAATAATAATATAGAGAAAAAAACATCGCCTGTCCCTGTATCATCTGAGAGCGCGACTATGATTTCCACTGATGATAAACCCGCATCCGAAAACAACCCGGTATTAATATCCTCATCGGCTGCGGATCTTTTGCTCAAAGTAGAACCATCCGTGATGGATGCGTTCTTTGAACAGGGAAGTTTTCTCTATGTTTTACAATACAACCTGTTAAACGATAGTGAATCCACAGGAAAAGACCATACAGAAATCCTAGAAGAACTCAAAGAAACCGGAGATGTTTTAGCCACGAATATTGACGAAGACGTTTCAGTTGAGCTGATTAAAGAAAATGGATGCCCACTTTTCGTTCTCTTTGCTGCCATATTGGAAAAAGACCTGATGGAAAATTTTTTCGATATTAATCCGGATCAAATTCAACTGATTACCCCTGATGACCTGGAACAGGCTGCTTTGCCTCCTTCCCCCTTACCCCGACAAGCGCAACCCGTTGAATCCGGGCCGGATTCAACTCCATCTGTCTTAACGGAAACAGTTGCTGTGAAAACAATGGAGAAACCGAACAGGACCCCGCTTAAAGATTCTTTAGCAAAAGCGGAACAAAAACCAGACAACCTGCGGGTCAATGTCAGACTGCTCGACAGTCTAATGACCCTGGCGGGTGAACTTGTTTTGACCAGAAACCAACTTGTCCAAGCCGTATCGTCCCGAAAGGTCACAGGTATCGACAACATTTCTCAACGTCTCAACCTGGTTACCTCCGAGCTTCAAGAAGCCATCATGAGCACTCGCATGCAGCCTGTAGGCAATGTCTTTAACAAATTTAAGCGCATCGTCCGTGATTTTTCCAAGAATCTTGGTAAAAAAATCAATCTCATTGTCGAAGGAGAAGAGGTTGAACTGGACAAAACCATTATTGAATCCATAGGTGATCCACTGACCCATTTGGTCAGGAACTCTATTGACCATGGTATTGAAATGCCTGAAGAGCGTATTGCAGCCCAAAAGCCTGAAACAGGTATTTTGCGAATAACAGCCTATCATGAAGGCGGTCAGGTGATGATTGCCATTGAAGATGACGGCGCCGGAATAAATATTGAGCGGGTTAAGGAAAAGGTCTTGACCATGGGACTGCGCGAATCCGCTTCCCTTGATGAATTAAGCGATAAAGAAATTGCAAACCTCATCTTTTTGCCCGGCATGTCAACAGCAAAAGAAATCACGGACATTTCAGGCCGGGGCGTCGGGATGGATGTTGTTAATACAAATATATCCAAAGTTGGCGGGACTGTCAATATTGACACGACTCCGGGCAAGGGATCTATGATAACCATTAAACTACCTTTGACCCTGGCAATTATACCCAGTTTAATTATCTCCGTGCAAAAAGAGCGGTATGCAATTCCCCAAGTCAATATGGTAGAGCTGGTAAGAATACCGGCAGCAAAGGTTAAGGAAAGAATCGAAAAAATCGGTTCTGCCATCGTTATGCGCCTCAGAGGTGAACTTCTGCCGTTGATTAAACTGACCGATGCCCTTGGTATTGAAGATCGATATTACGCCTCTGACGACACAGGCGAGCAGTTTCCGGACAAACGAACCCTCACAGAAGATCGACGGCAGGCACCAGTCGACAAAATCGTTCGGCAGGTTGATACGGAAAGTATCGTCTCTGACCCAGAAAAAAGGGCCTTTATCCCCGACAGGCGGACCAGCCCAATGAGTGCCTATAACATTCTGGTGGTCTCTGTGGGAGACTATCATTATGGTTTGATTGTGGATCAGGTGCTCGACTCTGAAGAGATAGTGGTCAAACCCGTCGGAACCCACCTACGTGACTGCGAGTGCTATGCGGGCGCTTCTGTTCAAGGTGACGGCAAGGTGGCGCTTATTTTAGATATCATCGGCATCAGCAAGATCATGAACCTGCGAACCGTTTCAAAATCTGTTCAGGAACAAGCCCAAAAGAGAGCTGAGAGCAAAATAGTGAAAGACACCCAATCTTTTTTGCTCGTCTGCAATGCACCTGACGAACAGATCGCCATTCCACTGGACCTGATATCAAGAATAGAATTGTGCAAAATAAAAGACATCAAGATCACCGGAGGTCGAAAAAATATTCAGTACCGCGGTGGCCCGCTGCCTCTGTTTAGCCTTGATGAGGTCGCTGATGTCGGCTCACCCAAGACAGACAGCCCAACCTGCTATATTATTGTATTTTCCATAAGCGGCAAGGAGGTGGGCATTATTATGTCAGAAATCATCGATATCATCAGGGGGACTTATATTATCGATGAAATGACCCACAAGCAGCCAGGTATCATGGGTTCAACCATTATTAACGAAGAAATTACCTTGCTGGCTGATCTTTATGGGGTCATCGACACCATTATGCCCGAGTGGACAAAAGCATTAAAGTCCAAAATAAAAGAGGACAGCCCCGGCAATATTTTAGTGGTTGAAGATTCCCCATTCTTCCTTCATCAAGTCGTATCCTTTCTCTCAGAGATCGGTTACAAACCGTTGACAGCGACGGATGGTGTGCAAGGACTGGAGGTACTGAACAGGGAAAAAATTGATATCGTGCTGACCGATATTGAGATGCCCAATATGAATGGACTGGAGATGACCAGAAAGATACGCGCTGATGAGCGGTTCAAGAATCTACCCATTATTGCAGTCACAAGTCTGGCCGGAGATGCTGCGGAAAAAGAAGGTAGAGATGCCGGCATTAATGATTACCTGGTAAAACTGGACCGCGAAAAAATAATTTCCTGCGTCAAGAAGTATCTTGTGTAGGGTGGATTCCTTATTGTTCAAGCGCACAGATAAAGGCAGCCGGATCCAAAACAAAACATTTTAACAGAGATAAAACTAATGATCAATATAGCTAACGAAAGTCTGGACATGGAACTTGCCCTTTTTCAAATCGGAGACATGCTCTGCGGGCTTGACACACGCCACGTGCAGGAAATCAACCATAACTTTAAAATTACCCCTGTTCACAGGGCACCTGAGTATGTTCGGGGCGTTATAAACCTTCGCGGTGAAATTGTCACTGTCATTGACTTGCATCAGAAATTTAGTATGCCCCCAAGTGAAGATAATGATGGCATCCAGGTTGTGTTTGTCCGCTATGAAAATGAGTGCATTGGATTGCTGGTGGATAATATTCACGATGTTGTCAGTGCAAACCACTTCGATATTTCCACTCCGCCGTCAAATGTTGACGGGATAAGTGGTGCATTTATCAACGGGGTCTATCGCATGGAAAAAGAGCTGGTGATTGTTCTTGACTTGGATGAGCTGCTTAAAAAATAGAGGCACAGATGTCCAAATGTTTATTAAGAGTTCTGGTCGTTGATGATTCTGTCTTGTACAGGAAAGTTCTGTCAGATGTCCTTTCCAACATTCCAGGTGTCCAAGTTGTTGGGACTGCCACAGACGGCAAGGTGGCCTTGGCAAAAATTCCTTATCTAAAAACAGACATGCTGACCCTGGACTTTGACATGCCTGAACTGGACGGGCTTGAGGTTTTAGAACATGTCAGGATTGATCACCCCGATTTGAAGGTAGTTATGGTTTCGGCCCATACAAAAGAAGGTGCCGCCATAACATTAAAAGCGCTTGAACTTGGCGCGTTGACCTTTGTTACCAAACCGAAGACCCAAAATCCTTTGGAAAGCAAAACTGTTCTTCTCGACCAGCTGGTCCCAATTGTAAAAGAGCTCATAGCCCAGATACAACCCTGTTTAGTCGACAACGGCCAGGCGATGCCAAACCCTATTGTCAGCGATCCTGCGCCAGGAAAAGGAACACCCCAGGCGGGGATTGGGCGTATCCAAATCGTTGCCATCGGTATTTCAACCGGTGGTCCCAAAGCATTGGCAGAACTTATTCCCAGTCTTCCCGAAGATTTGCGTACTCCTGTTGTCATTGTTCAGCACATGCCGTCAGAGTTTACAGCCGCATTGGCAGAATCTCTTAACCAGAAAAGTGCGTTGAATGTACTAGAGGCGAAAAATAGTATGGAGCTTAAGCGGGGCACAATTTTTATCGCCCCGGGAGGCAAGCAGATGAAAGTTGTACATGTTTCGGGAAAATCCATGCTTGAAATCAATGATGATCCGCCGGAGAATCACTGTCAGCCATCGGTAGACTATTTGTTTCGGTCGATATCAAAGGTGTATGGAAAACATGCCCTTGGTATCATCATGACCGGTATGGGGGCTGACGGGGTTCTTGGCTTGCGGTTGATGAAGCGGCTGGGCGCCCAGGTTATTGCACAGGACAAGCAAAGTTGTGTCGTTTTTGGTATGCCGGGTGAAGCTATCAATGCCGGTGTTGTTGACCAAGTTGTACCTCTTAACCGTATTGCAACGGAGATTGTACGACGGGTCGGGAGATGAGGATAACCGTCAAAGCGCTGATGGAGTTGGCAGTTATAGTCCGCAAACACAGTGGCATCGTTCTGAAGAAAAACAAGGCCTATCTTCTGGAAAACAGACTTCAACCACTTATTGAAGAATATTCTCTTTCTTCTTTTGAAGATCTGATTGCCAAGGCAAATGACTCCTCACAATTGACCAACCATATCGTTGATCTAATGACCACAAACGAAACCTCATTTTTTCGAGATAAAAGGCCCTATGCGCTATTAAAGGAAAAGTTGTTGCCGGATTGGCAGGTCAACTGGGGACAGGCGCGGGGCCATCTCAATATCTGGAGTTGTGCATGCTCAACCGGCCAGGAAGTGTATTCCATTGCCATAACGCTTATGGAGTATTTCAAAGAAAATTTTATCAACCACAATATCAAAGTTAAAGCCTCTGATATCTCAGATTCAGCCATCGTAAAAGCCAGCCGGGGCCAGTATTCAAACTATGAAGTCAGCCGGGGGTTGAATGCCGTTCAATTGAAAAGATATTTTACCCGGGAAGATGCGAACTGGAAAATACGAGATGAGCTGGGGAGTATGGTTCATTTTGAAAAAATGAACCTGTTGCAGCCGAAGGTTGAATATAAAAAATTTGATATTATTTTTTGCCGGAACGTGGCGATATATTTCAGCAAAACAGATCGCCAGAGATTGTTTCAAAGCCTGTCATTATGTCTGAATAAAAACGGCGTTCTGATCATTGGCGCCACGGAATCGCTGTTTGATATCCATAAAAAATGGAAAAGAGTGGATTACAATGGTACGGCATATTATATTCTCAAATAACCGTTCTGTCGCAAAAAAAGTGGGGAAAATTCACCTGTAATAATATCAGCCTAATATGGAAGAAACTCTTGCGATAAGTTTCTCAGGCTCGGTTGGTTTTACCAGATAACCCGACACCTTTAATTCCTTTGCTTTGATTATTTCATCTTTTCTGGAGCTTGAAGAAAGAATAACAAACTTTGAAGTTTTATCATACGCTCTGATTTTTGCAATGGCTTCAAATCCGCCCATTTCGGGCATATTAATATCCATGAGTGTTAAATCAGGATTAAATGTTCGATGAATTCTTATGGCCACCTCCCCATTTTCCGCCTCTTTTACATTCGCTCCTTCTGCTTTAAGAGTTTGGGAGATAATCTGCCTCATTACTCTTGAATCATCAACAAGGAGTATCTTTTTGTCCTTGATTTTGCTTTCGGCTTTTTCATCGAAATCTATTCTCAAAAAAATTCGTTCTGTTGAATTTTCTATCTCTGTGTCCTTAATATCAAGGCTGATGATATATCCCTGCAACGACTTTGAAAAGTCACTTTTGTAACTTTTTTTGTAAATGGGTGTGTCAAATTTCACTTTCAAGCCAATGCTGTCCCAGTCTGATATGGTTCGCCCAACCACTACATTTAAAAACTCATTTAATAAATCGGTAGAATCATCACCGATTTCTTTAAGTTTTCCCATTCCAAGTCTTTCTGCAATGGCAGAAGCAAGTGTTAAGGCGTCATGAACGCTGTTGAATGTCAGGACAAATTTTCCGATAACTTTTTTGTCATAATCCGTATAGGATATAATATGCGCAAATGGTAAAGCACCCTGTTCATCGAGAACCTGTCTTATTTCTGAATCAATAACCTTCAGGTAGGTCATCTGCTCTATGCTTGATTTATATGCATCAATCAGAATATCTATGTGCTCATTGAATTGGCTCATAAAGCCTCCATATGTGTTGTTAATTTGATAATTATACAGAGAATATTGATTGTTATCAAGTGTGAACCCCGATGTTGCATAAAAATTTGGAGGAAATTCTTAGTTTTCAAGCTGCTTTGTGTAACGAGCTCATAATTATCTTTGTCATAGAGTGAGAAAAAATTGTATTGTCCACCTCCAAGGGTGTGTTCCAGCCAGATCTCCTTATTTAAAGGGATTAACTGTGCAGACGGTGATTCCAATGTTTCTTTATCTAAATGGAAGCATTATGGATCATCAATGATACGGCGATAGCCCACATGGTTGCACACACCAAACTGTCGAGAATTCGCCAGGATATTTGTTTTTTGAACAGGGGCGCAAGCATCTGTCCCCCAAGACTAAGGCTGATAAACCATAGTGTGGAGGCAGAAACAGCTCCAACCCAGAAATATAGTCGGCTTTCCCCGTGGAATTGACTACTCACACTACCCAGGAGAATAACGGTGTCCAAATAAAAGTGCGGATTGAGCAGGGTGACAGCCAAGGTAGTGATAATGGCGGATTTCAGAGTCCGAATCGTCCGATCGCTTATATCCATGCTCCCTCCCCGCAAAGCAGAACGAAGAGATTCAAACCCATAGAAAAAAAGAAAACCGGCACCCCCCCATGTTACCCATTGATACAGGGTAGGATTGGATGAAACAGCCGTCCCGAAACCAGTGACCCCAACTGAGATGAATATGGCATCACAAACAATACAAATTAATGCAATTATAAAGTGGTGGTTTCTCCGAACCCCCTGAGACAGGACAAAGGCATTCTGTGCCCCAATAGCTACAATCAATCCCCCCCCGGTGCCGAATCCTTGTATAAATGGTGTAATCATTGGTACTCCTTGATGTGTGATATTTTATCTATTAATAATAAATAGGGTAGGAGGGTATAAAAGTAAAATTAATTGTTTTAATGTTCTATTAATTTTGCTAATTTATTTGTTATGTTCGATTATAAGCTCATTGAAGCATTGGCAATGGTTGCCCGGGAAGGCGGTTTTGATAAAGCTGCCAGGGCATTGTGCATCACCCAGTCTGCAGTTTCCCAGCGGGTCAAATTACTTGAAGAACTTACAGGACAGGTGTTGATAGCACGTACAACACCCCCTCGGGCAACATCATCCGGCCAAAAACTGCTAAAACACTATCTCCAGGTCAAGCGGCTTGAGGATGATCTGATGGAAAAAATTTGCGAACCGGCCAACAAAGGGTTTGCGTCCATATCAGTGGGTGTCAACGCTGACAGTCTTGCTTTTTGGTTTTTGGAGGCAATCCACCCCTTTTTACTTGAGGAACGGGTGCTCCTTGACATCCGGGTAGACGATCAGGAACAGACCCATCAGCTGTTGAAAGATGGTGAGGTCATGGGGTGCATCAGCACTCATGAGCAGCCCATGCAAGGGTGCCGAATCGAATATATCGGGTGTACAAATTACCACATGATGGCTGCGCCGGAATTTGCAGCCCGATGGTTCCCCAATGGACTTGCCATCGATGATATCCGCCAGGCTCCAGCCATTATCTTCGATCGAAAGGATGATTTGCATCACAAACTGCTTCACCAAGCCTTGGAGGAAGTGCCTGCCGCCATCCCGACCCACTATGTGCCATCTGTTGAGAAATTTGCAGAATTCATCGCTTTGGGGCTTGCTTATGGCATGCTGCCAGATCAGCAAAGCATGCCTTTGGTACGCAGCGGTCAGTTGGTTGATCTATCTCCTGGTTGCCATGTATCAGTGAAACTCTATTGGCATTGCTGGAATTTAAAATCAGATTTATTGGAAAAACTGACTCAGCATCTAAATCCAAAAACAAAAACACTGTAAAAAAACAGAAAGCTACACCAAAAAAAAGCCCTGTTCGTTCATGAATTCGTTCATGAATTCGTTCATGAGCAGGTATAGACAATGATTTTTTTGATCAAATATCTGCCAACGGTATGCAGGTCAATATCCATCTGAAGCCCCCCTTCCTATTTATTCAACATGCTTCATACCGTGGGCTTTTTTGAATTCATGCCACTCATCGTGGTCCAGGGCACCGCTCCTGTCAAGATCAATTGCGTTGAAAACCTTTGTCGCTTCGGATGCGTCCGGGAACTGGGCGTTGAATTCCACAGGGGTTACCAGATCATCTTTATCACTGTCCATGTCCGGGAAATGGGCATTGAAGCCTGACGGATCAGGCAGGCCTGTGGCATGGACATCTTTCTTACCATGCATTCCCATCCCCTTGTGCATTTCCTTAAAGCTGTGCCATTCGTCATGATTCAACATCCCGTCTTTGTCACTATCCAGGAAATCAAAGGCCTTTTGCTCCGTGGACGGGAAAGCACTTTTGAACTCTTTAAAACTAAGGCTGCCATTACCATCTGTGTCCAGATCAGATAAATGCGCCTTCAATGCCATGCCCCCGCCTTTATTGTAACCGTCTTTATGATGATAGGACTGACCACATAGTGCTGCGGTAGCGGATACCAATATAAAAAATAGTGCCAATGTCAAAAAAACCTTTATTTTCTTCATCGTATTATCTCCTTAATTACACGTTCTTTTAATCATTCTTGTCCACACCCACCGCAAACCATCTCGCATTTGTCCGGCACTCGTGATTTCCTCTCCTTTAATTGCGCGTGACATTCCGTACATCTGAGTTCAATGGCATTATTTTTATTATCGGCGTCATTTTTCATAATATCTTCCTTTTATAATCAAAATTGATACTGTTTGGCGCAATTTATTAGGATTACCTTGCCAAATCCAGCCGGTAATTTTTCAACTATTCGAATGCGCTATATAAGCCTGTCCGTCATGGCGGCCATGATAAAATCATTGATATGAAGCCCCTGTACCGTATGGGTCCACCAAGTCACACAAACCCTGCCCCACTCGGTTAAGATGGATGGATGATGGTCTGCTTTCTCTGCAATCTCTCCCAGTCTGTTGGTAAATGCCAGGGCCTGTTGAAAATTTTTAAACTTAAATTCCCTGTGTAATTTTTTCACGCCACTGATATCAACGATTTCCCAACCTGGAATGCTGGCTTTCTGGACCTTAATCTCGTCAGGGGTCATCGAGGGATCCCCCATCCGGCAGGATTCAAAAGGTCTAAGATGGAGATCCACCATGGGGCTGCTCCTTTTTTCTATTATAAATATTTTGCCGGCTTTTCATAATGTTAAATCTGGTTCATCATGCGCCTACCTGTTTTGTTGTGACAGGGTGACCTGCCATACCCGGTATTGAGAACAAATAGCATAAATTATACCAAAATATTTTAGAGGGGTGTTTTGTTATACTCAAAAAATAGTGGTTTTAGTGAAATGCCTTAATCCATGGTGATTTTCAGCATTCCCGATTTTTTGAGGCACGAATGGAGATCATCCTTGCGAGACAGTTTTGTAACATTTATATGTATCGTGGGATGGGACAGTTGTGATGCTGAGGCGTATTTTATTCTCAGATCAAAGATTCCATTGGGAGGGATCAAAATCAGGGATAGTCCACTCCTCTTTTTTAAGTATTAAAAGACAGGACTGTAAACCGTAATCTCGTCTTTTTAAAATATTTCAATTTGAAAAAATTGAACGTTTAGATCCGAAAAAAATAATTATTTTTCTATGGTCTCGAAATGAATTTTACAACTTTTTATTTTGAAAAACAGTATTTACACAAATCTGAAATAGCGTTTCTTTAAGACCATAAATAAAGCCTGAAAAACTGGGGCTAAAACGGAAAATAGTCAAGGTGCCCCTTAAATGCCTGAATTACTATAAATCAGGCTCGGGACATGAATTTTTTTGTTTCAGTATTGATCTTGATCATTTCCCCGACTTTAAGATATTCAGGTATTTGAACCTCAATACCATTTGAAAGGGTTGCAGGCTTTGTCCTTGCTGTTGCACTGGCCCCCTTTAATTCCGGAGCTGTTTCTGATATTTCAAAAACAAGGGATTTTGGAATTTCGAGGGCAACCATTTGTTCATCAATGATTAGGGCGACAAGGCCTTCCATGTCATCTGTGATCCAGATAAGCTCATCTTCAATTGCATCAGCTTCCACCATATACTGGAAATATTCCTTGCTGTCCATAAACACGTGGAGGGCACCGTCAGGGTACAGATATTGTACAGCTCTTTTCAGAAGGACTACCTCACTGATCATATCATTTCCCTTAAAGGTTTCTTCATATTTCTGTTTTGTCCGAATGTTGTTGAATCTTATTTTGTAAAGCGTTACAGCGCCTCTTGCAGATGGAGATCTCACATCAATATCTTTAACCATATAAGCTTCACCATTTATTTCCAAAACATTCCCTTTTTTTAAATCACAGGCCTTGGGCATTTTTAATTATCCTTAATTCTATATTTTTAAAACGTATCAATACCATTCAAGGCAGAAATTTGAAAGCATTCTTATTCATGTCTGAGGATAATGAGGTTCAGCCCGATGAGGCAAGGAAAAACTGATCACGTCATTGGCTTTTGCCTGTCTAATAATCAAGGATCAACTTCATGGTCTTTGCGTCAATATTCCCACCACTTAAAATAACCCCTGTTTTCTTTCCAGGAGTTATCTTCCTGCTTAATACCGCAGCCACGCCAAGGGCACCGGAGGGTTCTACAACCAGTTTCATCCTATAAAACAGGAATTGAACCGCTTTAATTATCTCTTCTTCTGATACAGTGACCATATCATCGACATATTTCAAGACAAGGGGAAAGGTCAGTTTGCCCAAGGAAGAGGTCCTCGTACCATCAGCAATGGTCGGAGGATTTTTAACAGATTGGAGGGTTCCGGTTTTAAAGGAACGTGCAGCATCATCTGCAACTTCAGGTTCGACACCAATGACAACACAGTCCGGGGTTTTTCCTTTTGCGGCAATAGCCGTACCGCTTAAAAGCCCGCCACCGCCGCAGGGAGTTAATACCATGTCCAGTGAATCGACCTGGTCAAACAGTTCCAGTGTGGCTGTTCCCTGTCCGGCAATGACATCGGGATGATCAAAAGGAGGGATAAGGGTCTGACCCTCTTTTTTCTGAATCGCTATTGCGATTTCCTCACGCGCATCTTTTTTGGGGTCATATTCCACTACATTTGCCCCATATTCTTTGGTTGCCGCCATCTTTGTTTCTGGTGCATTGGCAGGCATGATAATGGTGGTTTGGATATTTAGCATCTTTCCAACCAGAGCAACAGCCTGGCCATGATTCCCGGAAGAGTAAGTGATAACGCCTTTTGATTTTTCAGCTTCAGACAATTTAGAGATACTGTTGAAAGCACCCCTGAATTTAAAAGCACCTGTTTTTTGAAAATTTTCACATTTTAAAAAAATTTCAGCACCTGCAATCTTATTTAAAGTACCTGAAGTAAAAACAGGTGTTTTATTGGCATATCCGGACAATCTTTTGCGCGCATTTACTATATCACCAAACATGTGCAATCTCCTTGATCTGAGTTAGGCGCTCATTATTTCAGGTTTGCCAATACTTGTAAATAATTTGTGGTCAGGACAACTGAATAAAACTCCAGACAGGATTCAGCCCGCTGGGCTCCTTATAGGCAGTCAATGCACGCTCTTTTTGCCGCCTCCCATCCAACAATAGCTTTTTTCCTTGAAAAGCCCCACCGATATTGATGAATTTTACCTGATTTAGAAATAACCCTATGGCATGGTATCAAGTATGCGACTGGATTAATGGCAATGGCGCTGGCAACGGCTCTAAATGCTTTTGGACGGCCAATATATTCAGCAACATCTTGATAACTCACCACATTTCCGCTGGGTATCTGCAATAAAGCCTTCCATACATTAATTTGGAAATTTGTACCTTTGATTAAAAGATTAAATGGGCGGGGTTCTTTGGTCTTGTCGAGATTGAATATTTGATTGAAAAGAGGATCAATTGATTGGGGATTTTCACTGAACACTGCTCCTGGCCATGTCTCAAAAAGTTGTTGGAGGGCATCTGATTTATTGCTTTTTCCTATTATCACAAATAACGGTTGGCACAAAATTTGATAGTGACCCTCAGGTTTCTTTATGCCATAGCGTGACAGTCAGCGACCAACCGGGTGATTAAATTTGGAAGAACCTTCATTTTGATAAGTTTTCGAAACCCAGGCAATATTCTATCTACATCAGATGCTGGTTCTAATTCATTAATGCACGAATGTTTTTCAAGCTCTGCAAACAATTCTTCAAGACGATTTTTGCCATTGAGAAAAAGCTCCATGTACTTGGGATTATCAAGATTTTTAATTAAAGGTGTATCTGCCAGCATTGCCTGAAGAACTCTGTGCATTGAGTTGTTTCCGCTTTTACGACGATGTCCACGGCGTAGATTGCGGAAGAATTGTTCAAGCATATTATTGGTACGCTGAGGGTAAATGGTCACGCTACCCGACGATGTCTTTACCTCTATGGGATTGGCAAACAACTTTTTACTGTATTTGTCGATTTGTTTTCCAACGTTGCAGCAAAGTGTATCACCAGCCAATGTTTGATCCGTTTGAAGCCGGGAACGAAATTGTTGAACGCCTTGTTGAATATTTGCCATGGATTGATATGTACCCTCGTCATTAAGCCCCTTATCGCTGCCAGGTTCTGCGATGCGCATCTTTTTACGAAGATCGTCAAAGAGTTGGCTGCGCCATTGCAGCTCTTTAACGGATTGAGCAAATGCCGGATCTTTTACAACGTTTGAGACCTTATCCGCAAGCTTGAAAAAAATTCGATTGCCAATCCGGTCGTTGTCGGGCAGCCATTGTTGAACTTCTGGCAGGTAATTGCTTAAAGTCAGCAGTCTTTGGGCAAATTCCAGCAGCGGACGATCGAACGGGAAACCTAAGCCGCTGCCACTTTTTTTGCCATGCAAACACCACAGTGCCAGTGAATATGCAGAAATCAAGGATGTCTGTTGAATATCCCCAAAATTCTTCCCTTCTTTGATGGCTACTGCCAACCATGCGGTGTCAGCACTTTGTTTTTCAATATATTGGCGTGCCTGTCGGATCAAGGCATTCAAATCCGTAGTGGCCGAATGAGCTCTCAGAGTTTTACGGAGTTGGCCATAGGCCGGATTGAGTAAATCTTTGCCCACATCCCGCAGAAAGTGAAAATGGCAGATAAAATCTTGGGTTTCCGGGAAAACCTGGGCCACCGCTTTGAGAATACCGGTCCCCATGTCATGGACGCAGGCAATCGGCACACCATAGTCACATTTCAATTGTTGCAGGAATGGGGCAATGCTATCGGCATGCTCGCTGGGAATTTTTATGTTGCCCAAAACAAACCGGCTTAAACCATCCATGCCGGTCATCAATGCAGGCGCATCCCCTTCGTGGGTTGCGTCCAGATGCAAAATATAGCCACCGTTCTGCCGCATTGCCTGGTTTATCTGCGGAGTAGCCCGGCGATGCCCAAGAGCCAGATATGTGATAAATTTACGTCCCAGATATTCTATCTCCGAAGGAGAGAGGGTCACATGACGGGTTTGTAAATCCCGGCGAACCTGCTCTGTGGTTCGATGGCGTTGAAAAAGGCTTTGCCCTGCAAAGACAACAACATCCCAGGCCACAGTACAATGTTTGGCAACCAACCGCCGCAAGGCTTGGGATTTAAACACACTATTGCAGTGCGGGCATTTTAACAGGGTTTCGTGAGCAATAAATGGTCCTGTCATACTCATCACTTTCTTGCACCTTGTTTTTAGAACTACAAGTGCTGTTCCACACTGACATATCGTGTGATCCGGCCTGAACCGGATGACCGGAGGTTTCGGAAACAATGCACCCGGCAATGTCTCTTGCGTGAGTTGACCAAGCCATTGGCCCAGCGCAATCAAGGCTTTCTCTCCAGAATTCAGGCTTTTTTTTTAAAACCATGCTGTTCAAAAAGCATCTGAACCTGTTCGCTTTTAATAAGGACACCCGTACGACGGGATATTGTTTGGGCCAACTGATGAATTTTAGCTTCAGGGGTGCGGATAAACTCTGCAAGTACCAATACCGCCATCTCTGCCGGCAACCTGGCAGGGTGTGCTTTTGGTATCGCCTGGCGCTGGGCTGAAGCAGTTTGCGCATCGGCTGCCAGGTAAACGTATGACCGGCCTAATTTTTGACGCTGCAACCGACCTTCCCGGTATAATTTGACCAAAACAGCATGACAGCGGCATTGAAGCTTTTCTCCGATTTGCTCCGCAGTCAGCCCCATCGGGCTCTGCTCCGTCAGCCGGACAAGGGTAAGAGTCAGAGACCCTTCACGTGAAAACCCAATCTTTTTGTGGAACCATAATCCATCTTGCTTAAAGCGGGGAATCGAAGCAAATGATAAGTAAGTAAAGTATCTTTGATGTCGTTTAGATTCAGCGCTTTAAGAATAAATAATAATGCGTAAGTAAAAGTAAAACACACACATCGGTCATCTCCCTACGTGATAAAGTATAGCATCAA
>NZ_JAQYWD010000032.1 GCF_030145145.1 Desulfobacula sp.
AAATTTATTGACTTAATTTTGATCTTTTCCAGTTCCGATTTGAGACGGATTATTTCTTCCCGCTGTTTTTTGTTTTGTTCCTCTAATTCCTGATATTTCTTTCGAAGCTGTTCAAGCGCTCCGATAAGAGCAATCTTGGTCCATTTGAAGAAGGTTTTGATCGTGTCTTTTGTTATCATGCGGTATCCTTATTAGAACAATCTTACATTTTGGGATACCACAGAAATTCATGGCTGTCTATCTTTTTCTGAAATCAGTTTGAACTTACTCCAATTTATCTAAAAACGGGAGTTAAATTCATGCTGTATGGCTTAGGCCATTGCAGGTAATTGATGGCAAAATCTAATTATGATCAAAACGACAGGACCATTCTGACCAGCCCTTTCAAGGTCATACTAGCTGGCATGGATTAATTGATTGAATTGATAAAAACTGTAGACAACGTCACCTCGAAAAGATACAGTAAAAAGGAAAAACTGTATAATATAGAAGGTGCCAGCATCATGTTAGATCCCATTTTTAAACCATTTATTGAGAAAAGCCCCATATCTATTATCGCCCGTGGCCTGCTGGAACATGCACTGAGCACGGACCAACTGGATGACTGGTTCGATTCGACCGCTCAAGAACAATATACAAAAGATCTGTTGTTTTCAACGATCTTCAATCTTATGTGCATGGTGGTCCGCGGCAGTTACCATTCGGTTCATTCAGCCTACCAGGCAACTAAAAAAGACATTAGCGTATCAATCACATCCATTTACAATAAACTCCAAGGAATTGAGCCGGATATATCAGCGGGACTGGTTCGATATGCTGCAGAAAAAATGTCGCCAATCATTGAACAACTTGGCGGTACCGTGTACTCTCCATTGCCCGGCAAAAGAATTAAACAACTTGACGGTAATTGCATCGAGAAAACTGAACATCGAATCCAAGAACTCAGGTCCATTCCAGCAGGTCCACTTCCAGGAAAATCTCTGGTTGTTTATGATCCCGTGTTACGCCTGCCAATTGATGTGTTTCCCTGTGAAGATGGGCATGCTCAAGAGCGTTCATTATTAAGTAAGGTGCTTCAAACCGTTGAAAAAGATGACGTATGGGTTGCAGATCGCAATTTTTGTGTAGTCGATTTTACCTGTGGCATAGCAAATTCAGGAGCAGATTTTATTATCCGCGAACATAAAAATTATCCTTTTGGGCTGATTGGCAAAGAAAAATATATCGGCAAGATAGAAACCGGTTCGGTATATGAGCAGGCCATATTAGTGCGCGGTACAGATAGCAAAGAATATACATTCAGACGTGTCCGGGTGAAACTCAAAAAAAAGACCCGTAACGGTGACGATGAAATATTCATAATATCATCTTTATCAAAGAGTAAGGTAGATGCTAAAAAAATTGCCAGATTATATCGAGATCGCTGGACCATAGAAACGGCTTTTCAATATCTGGAAAAAAATCTGAATTCTGAAATAAATACATTGGGTTATCCCCGGGCTGCATTGTTCGGTTTTTGTATTGCCCTGGTGGCATACTCTATCATGTCTGTAGTATTGGCTGCTATAGGCAGTGTAAATGGAGCTGATTTTGTCGATAAAAATGTATCCGGCTATTACATTGCCAACGAGATATCCGGTGTATATCTTGGAATGATGATAGTAATTGACCACAGCCATTGGAGAGTCTTTCAGCATATGACATCCTCTGAATTAGCCGAGATAGTTAAGGAACTTTCAGCAAAAATTGATCTTGGCACTTTGAAGAAGCACCCCAGAGGCCCGAAAAAGCCGCAACCAAAACGGGTAAGTCACAAAACAAAACCCCATGTTTCCACTGCAAAAATACTTGCCCGGAGGAAAAACAAATGAGTACTACCTTGAAAGGGCTGGACCATTCTGACTTATTCAGGAAACCCTAATTAGGTAATATTTTACCTATAAATATGAAAAATTTTGCCCAAGAATCTAAAAAAAGTTTCCTACCCGTTGTTTTTGAGAAAAATTTATAGGGCACTTCTCTGATTTTCATAAATTATATAGTTCTTTAAATAGCTATAATTTGAGGCGTTTTCTGATTTTCTTTAAAAATCGGCCGGCTGCTATTTTTGCCCAAATGGGTAATCCGGCTATTTTTTAAAAAAGATTAAAAAAAATAACCCTTATTAAATTTTATCCCTTATTCTTTAGGTTTTGATATCTCACTGAGGTGGGGGCGCTTTTTGTCCATTGCCGCAGCAATCAGGATGTCATGGCCGAACACGGGCAGGGGAGGATACATCCTTCATGTGGATGGGATCCTGTGAAGGGGATAGTCCAATCTGTTTTGCGGTTTTGATGGGTTCTCAATTGATTTTAATGCTGCGTTATCGTCAGAACTGAATGGTTTACAAGCTGCTTTTAAAGAGGTAGCGATTTTATCGCATTGATATTGATTCTTTGTTTGAAGAGTTTACCCCTCAAATTTCCACATGGGAAAATTTCCCCCCAGCCCTATAACATTAATCACCTATTGCTGGGACGTAAAGCCACGGGTTATAAATGGTAGCCGGGTTGCTATAAAGGTATAGAATTTGCATGCATTTCGTAAGGGTAAATGTTTTAAATCAGAAGTTTACATTGGTTGCCCTTGTAAGCGACAGGGCGAAGCTATCCTCCCTACTTTCTTCGTTTATATAGAAAGATTCTACTAAAAAAGCAATTATTACAGGAATCACAGGTGAAGATTGAGAGCTTTGCATGATTAGGATATTCTCCAGTTTTAGCATTTTGGGAAAAATTTTTCACAGTTTGGAAGCTGGTGGAGGCGGTCGGGCTATCAAATTTGTCGCTGTGCCAGTGTCTTCTGGCTTGATTTTGCCTCTTTGGGAGGCTGTTTTCCCAGGGTTTCGGTATCCGGGCACACCTATCCACTTAAGCGGGAGTAACATTTAGTATCACATGGTGGATGTCGGAGGAGAAAAATCCAGCGCGGTTACCGACCTGGCCCTCCAAAAACACTATAGTCGTGCAAAGGTCTCACCGGATTCAGGAACCCATGTCACCTCTTTGGCAGGAAAAAACCACTGCCAAGGAAATTCCGGCCCGGCATTCTTATATTTTTTTCCATAGCATCAAACATAAACACACCTACAGTCCCTTCTCCAATGTCTTGCCGGTGAATTCTCCTTTCCCATCTATCTGCCGACGGATATCCAGCAAACTCGTTTCAGGAAGCGGCAAAGAGCGATTCTTTCTCCCCTTTCCATCAAGTATGGTTAACATACCCACATCCAAATTAAAATTATTCCTGATATTCATGCATTCTGTAATCCACACCCGTATAGCATTTGTACAACAAAATCAGAAGGATACCTCAACTTTGAAATAATCAGATCAATCTCTGCCCGGGACAATAAATACAACATGAATATAGGGTTTTCTTTTCGCCCTGACCACCCCGTCAACCTTTCCGAACTCTTTTCCCAGGGCGTGCCGAAAAAAAATAACAACGCATTAAATGACTGATTTTGAGACGAGACATGAAACATGCCGTTCAACGGCAAGATGGGTTAAAAAGTTTTTTCTATAAACAAGACTCTCTTTTTGGACAAAAGGTTGTGCCGATTGGTTATCCAACCACCCTGGACGGACAGCCGACATGTCGTAATATAAAAGGATGCTGTAATAAGCCTGTTTCTGAAAATCCTGGGACTGATTCTTATCCCTCAACTTATTGATAAAACTCGGCAGGCTGTCAGGATTTTTTGGATCTTGTCCCGGTTGCAAAAAATGGACAATTCAACCGCAAACCGCCCAAATCAAACGGCTTCGAAAAATGTGGACAGTTAACCGCCAGAACCGAATTACTCAAAAGAACGGCTGAGAAAAGTAGGTGTCACTTGAAAGAAAAAAACTTCAAATCTGATATCGCAATTATCGGAATGGCCTGTGTTTTTCCAGGCGCACCCGATTTGTTCACGTTTTGGCAAAATATCATACATAAGATCGATTGCATATCGGATGCCCCCGAAGACTGGTCTTTCCCAGGACTTTCGGATGCGGACAACCCCGAAATTTATTGCAAAAAGGGAGGGTTTCTTCAAGAAAAGGAGAAACAGTTCGATCCCTTGGAATTCGGTGTAATCCCTTCGGGATTGGAAGGAGCTGAACCAGACCAATTCCTGGCCATCAAAATTGCCAGCCAAGCCTTGGCAGATGCAGGGTATCTCGAAATCAACCCACATAGAAAGGACTCGGCCGTTATCCTGGGGAGGGGATCGTATGTCAATGCAGGGTTGATGAACCTTGTTCAGCATGGATGGGTTGTCGACCAAACCATTGACATCATCAAAAAAGTTCAACCGAATTTTACAACAGAAGAGTTGAGGGGAATCAAAGAGGGCCTGATACAAAGCTTGCCAGCGTTCAAAGGCGAAACCGTACCGGGACTTGTTCCCAACATTGCAGCAGGCCGTATCGCTAACCGGCTTGACCTGATGGGTCCGAGCTACCTCGTGGACGCAGCTTGCTCATCATCAATGCTCGCAGTGGAAGACGGTGTTCGGATGCTTCGATTGGGCGAATGCGAGATAGCCCTTGTAGGCGGTATGCAGGGAGGCAACACCGCATTATCCTATCGAATGTTTTGTCTGATTAACGCAATGTCCAAAAGTGGTCGAATCAGACCCTTCGATGAAAAGGCTGACGGCACAATTCTCGGAGAAGGTTTAGGCATGGTGGTTCTAAAACGTCGAGCGGACGCAGAGCGTGATCAGGATCGTATTTACGCTTTAATCAAAGCAGTGGGGACGGCTAGCGATGGGCGTGCCCTGGGATTATTGGCGCCAAGACCCGATGGGGCGGCACTTTGTCTGAAGCGTGCCTATGACCGTGCAAATATACAACCGGACACCGTAGGCTTGATCGAAGCCCACGGGACCGGTACGCCGGTTGGCGATGTGGCGGAACTGGATGCACTCCAACGGATATTTGGCAAACGCGAAAAACGTTTGCCCAGCATCGCCATCGGATCCGTCAAATCAATGATCGGTCATAGCTTGGGAGCAGCCGGCATAGCCGGTTTAATCAAGACGGCACTGGCGGTATACAACAAGGTATTGCCGCCCACTTTGAATTGTAGCCACCCCATTCTTGAAGCCCATTTGGGAAATAGCCCCTTTTATATCAACACGAAAACACGACCATGGGTTCATGGCCATACCGAACCGCGTCGCGCAGGTATCAATGCGTTCGGATTCGGAGGGACCAACGCTCATATCATCCTTGAAGAAGCCCAGCCATTATCACCTGAGAGCCAGGGAAGCTGTCAACACATTTGGGATTCAGAGGTTTTCATTTTTCAAGGTGAAAGCCGGGCAGACCTCATTGCACATCTTCGAAAGATAAGCACAATGCTTGATCTCCAGCCTTCCATTAATTTAAAGGATCTGGCCTACACACTCTGCTGCCCGCTGCAACGTAAGCCCTATTCTTTGTCTATCGTAGCGAAGTCTTTCAAGGACCTGGCCGAAAAACTGTCTCGGGCCCTCGACCGATTGAAAGATGATCAATGCCTGAAAATAAAGGATCGTAAAGGCATCTATTTCTTTGAAAAAAGATTGTTGCCCCATGGAAAAATGGCATTTATGTTTCCCGGTGAAGGATCCCAGTACACGAACATGCTTGCCGAATTGTGCATTCACTTTCCCGAGGTCCGAACCCGTTTCGATCTGATGGACCGCTTTTTTATCAATCATTCTCGTGGCTATGTACCAAGCGATTTCATCTATCCACCGCCACTTTTACTATCACAGGAAAAAAAGGATCTTGACGACAAAATTTGGCAAATGGACAGTGCAATCGAATCGGTCCTTACTGCCAATGACGCTTTGTATCACCTGATGCAGTTACTCAATATTTCTCCGGACGTTATGGTAGGTCATAGTACAGGAGAGTATTCTGCCATGCGGATAGCCGGCATGTTTGACCTATTGGATGCGTCGGATGACGGTGGGCGTGTTGAGCAACTGAACCGCCGGCATGAATCCTTGGCAGCTTCTGGAAAGATTCCAAAAGCAAGCCTTCTCAGCATCGGAGCCCCCCCAAAAGATATCGAGAAACTGATTCGTGAATTGGATGTACCGATTTTTATCGGAATGAAGAATTGTATTCACCAGACGGTGGTTGTTGGTGCAGAGCCGGAAATGAAACGCTTCATAGGCGTCCTTCAGAAAAAAGGTCTGATTTATCAGCACCTGCCCTTCGATCGGCCCTACCACACACCACTATTCGAAGCCTATACCGGAGGCATACGAGATCTATTCAAGGCAGAGGCAATGTCTCCGCCCAACCTGCCGGTTTATAGTTGCACCGTATGTGCACCGTATTCAGCGCATCCACCCGAAATCGCAAAATTGGCCGTTGACCACTGGGTTCGGCCGGTGGATTTTCTTCAGACGATAGAAACCATGTATGATGACGGTGTTCGCGTGTTTGTGGAAATCGGACCTAGGGGCATGCTCACCAGTTTTGTGGATGATTGCCTCAGGGGGCGTGATTATCTCGCTGTTGCAACGAATTTAGAAGCGCGTTCAGATATCGAACAACTCAATCATGCTGTTGGCATGTTGGCTGCCCAGGGGTTGGACATGAATCTTTTACCACTGTTTCAACGCCGGCAGCCTACAACAATCTCCATTGAGGGAAAAAACAACTCAGATGCCGCTACGGCCTCCTCCGGTCGGCATACGGCTTTGTCTCTAACCCTTCCTAAGATGGATATCGCCCCCCATCAGATTCCCTCGCACAAAAAAGCCCCAACCACTCCAAGGAAAACTGCTCTTGACTTATCTCATACAACAAATTCGGACGGTAAAGAGCAGCCGGTGCCGCCCACATTGGAAAAGTCCAACATCTTCGCAAGTTCTTTCGGGATTGATCCCCCGACAGCCGATGCTTCGCTTCATGCCTATCTGAATACAATGGAGCAATTCCTGGACACGCAGCGGGATGTGATGAGAGCTTATCTGGGGACAAAAGGCCCAAAGAACCAAGTTACCCCGGAAAGCCAGCAAGAAGATTGGAGTTCCACAGGGCCGGAAGCCAAAACTAGAGCATCATCTGCCAATGTAGAGATAGCTCCGGATCAAGACCTTCACAAGCCTTTTAAAAAAGAGAATGCATCCATTGGGAAAGCTGAAATTGGCGCCGTAGAGGAAAAAGAACAGATCCTATCAGGCCCGCCCAGTAAAGAGTCACCCTACAAAAAAATGAACAAAGACGAGGTGATGGAAAATTTTCTCACGATCATCAGCGACAAAACAGGATATCCCCCGGAGGCACTCGAACCTTCACTGGATTTGGAGGCGGATCTGGGCATTGATTCGATAAAACGCGTTGAAATTTTCACCAAACTCGAAGAAATCTTTCCTGATTTAATGTTTGAGGATCCTCAGCAGCTTGCGACGCTGAAAACCCTGGATGCCATCTTAGACCATTTGGTCACACCGCCTGAAATCGGTAATACCGTTCAAGCCGGTGGGGGTGAAGCTCCAGCGCAATCTTCAAATACAATGTTGCTGCCGGCCTCCTTACCGCCACTAATTCACACCATTATTGATTTTATACCGGGGAAAACCGCCGTCTTAGAAACCCGAATCGATATAGAAGAGCATCATTACCTCCATCATCACAGCCTAATTCCCCCGTTATCCAATGGAGATGGGTGGCAGCGTGAGCTCCCGGTAATGCCCTTAACGATCACCATGGAAATGCTGGCGGAAGCCGGTGCAGTGCTTATGCCGGGAAAAATTGTGGTCGGCATGGAGAACCTGCGCGGATACCGATGGATGGTTGTCCAAGATCGCGCAGTGGATATCCGGCTGGAGGCGCGATGCAAACCCAGCTCAACATCAACCGTCGACGTTCAACTGTTCAATCAAAGTGAGCGGGACACATCAAATACCAGCCCAGTGGCTGAAGCGACAATACGATTCGCCGATTTCTATCCTGCGCCACCTGAAACACCTGAAACAACTGAATTCAGCCTAATGGATGCCAGACCGTCCTCTTGGCAGTCGGACAAACTCTATCGCAACGGCATGTTTCACGGCCCCCTCTGGCAGGGGGTTAAAACGATGGATCAATGGGCAAAAAATGGTTGTATCTCCACGTTCAAGGTTTTACCAACTTCTGAATTTCTAAAATCAACCCCCGATGCTGACTTTCTAACCGACCCGATCATTCTCGATGCAGCCGGTCAAGCGGTTGGTTTTTGGGCTCAGGAAGGACTGCCAGACAGCGTGATCGTTTTTCCAAATGGTGCCAAGGCACTGCACATCTATCGCCCTGCACCACCGGTCGGACAACGTGTCACCTGTCAAGCCCGTATTCAAAAAGAGGGGAATCACCACCTGGTATCGGATATTCGCATGGTCGATGAAAACGGCCGGCTCTGGATGCTTTTGGAGGGATGGGCGGACAAACGTTTTCATCTGCCACACGAGGTCCACGGCCTGTGGATGTCCCCCCTTGAAACAATAGCCAGCAAACCGGCTAACGAACTGACAGTAACGTCGAGCAATGGCAATGTGACGGCCCAAATCCGTAATAAAGCACTGTTCGACCGCGATGAAATTTTCTGGAACCAACTTTTTACAAAACTTATTTTAACGCCGAAGGAGCAGGATCAGGTCAACCAGCTAAATCTGTCACCTCGACAACTCACCGGATGGTTGTGCGAACGCATGGTAGCCAAGGATGCGGTTCGGCAATTGGTTCGACAAAAATACGGAAAAACATTTGATCCCGGAAATATCGAGATCAATGAATCTGAATCAGGTCAAACTGGTGTTGCATCAATCCGATCCCCACAAAACGCCTATTCGGTATTCGTGTGCAGCACAACCACTGACGGGATCGTCGCTGCCGTGGCTGAAAGTGCCAAGGAGAAACCAGACATGGGCATCAACATCCTTAAAAAAGACGGGTTATCCGATGACAGATTCACCAAGCTGTCCGGTGAAGATGGTTTTGATATCAGCCACCTGGAAGAAGAAACCAGACGAGATTGGTGGGCCCGTATTACAACGGCAAAAAACGCGGCACGAAATGCCTTCGACCGACAACTTCAAATCGATGAGGGGCAACTCTCCGTGCAGAACATCAACGTTGAAAATGGACTGGTGGTCCTTCGCGTCACGCAGGCGACCAATATCCCTTTGCATACGGAATCAACAAACACAATACCGGTGGCAACCGCTTCATATGGCGATTTCATCATCGCGTATGCCTGCATTCGGCCGCCTTCAACAAAACGACCAGCATGTCAGCAGGCCGTCTCGACAGAGAGAGAAGAATCTTGACCGGTGTTTCCAAAGTCAATGTGTGTACATCCCAAGTACCGTTTATAAAAACGGAGAAAACAAAATGATAATCAAACACGAACAGATATTTGAAGAAATCCACGGCATTTTAAAAAAAATGGATGACGATTTGATTCTCTCTTATGAAATTCTTCCTAATTCACGCTTGATTGAAGACCTTGGGTTTGAATCCATCGATATCGTCATTTTGTGTACCACCATCGAAACCCACTTCCAACAATAATTCCCTTTCTCACTGTTTCTTGCTGAAGTTGGACAGCGTTATGAACGAGATATTCGAGTCCAAGAGCTTGTTGACATAGTGTCTCAATATTTCAATAAGGATGAGAGCCGATCCGAAAAAAGGATGACGGAATGAAATTCAAAAAAAAATTTGATGAGCTGAGCCCCTTTAAAATTATACATCATAATATTGATCAGAAATTTCCCATTCATGTAGAAATCGATCCAACCTCAACTTGTCAGCAAGATTGTATTCGATGCTCGTACAAACAGAACATTGATGGCAAACGCGATTATATCATCCATAAACAAAATGCCAGACTCCCATATGATAAATTTTTAGATTTAATTGACGAATTGAAAACAATCGGTATTAAGGCGATTACACTTTCCGGAGGAGGAGAACCGTTAATTTATCCAAAGATTGAATCGATCATTGACCACATTTTAACTTCAGGGATCCAGATAGGTGTCATTACAAATCTTTCCACAAAAATTGATACCGGCCTGCTTTCGAAAGCAATTTGGGTCAGAGTTAGTTTGGATGCCGCAAGTCATAAAATCTACGAAACAGTTCACCGTCCCAAAAACCAGAATGCCTTCTCTTTGGTATGTGAAAACATCAGCTCGATCATCAAAAAGAATGACTCGATTGATTTGGGTGTCAACTTTCTTATTCAGCCGGAAAATTATTCGGAGATATACGATGCTGCTCGATTAGTAAAAAAATTAGGGGCAAAGTATATCCGCTTTGCTCCGGTCATCGCAACGGATCACATTGACTATGAGCAATTATTTGGTGAGTGTGATTCTCTTTTACAGAAAAGTTTAAGTTTAATCGATGATCAGTTTCATGTTTTTATTACGAAGGAACGGTTCAACTCGCTGAAAAAAAATAAAAAAAATTATTCGTATTGTTACAAACAAAAAATCCATCCATTGATTGGAGCGGATGGGAATATTTATCCATGCTGTTTGTTGAAATATTATGATCGCCACATTCTTGGCAGCATTTTGAACGATACATTCGTCAATGTATGGCAAGGAGAAAAAAGAAAAGATTGGTTGAGCAAATTAGATGTCGACCTTTGCCCTCCTTGCTGGTTCGATGAAACCAATCTTTTTATCGAATATTTACTCACAAACAACCCAAGCCACGTGAATTTTGTTTAGAGTGATAAAGTTTATTTATCTACCAATCAAAAATTTTTGATGGCATGGAATCGATTATGTCAAAATATCTAATCACATGTTATCCAATTGCAGGACATCTTCATCCGAATATCGCATTGGCGCAGGAATTGGTTTCGCGCGGCCATGAAGTGGCCGTATACTCCGGAGACAACGCAAAGAAAACGCTGGCCTCGGTTGAATTGAAGCATTTTTACTACCATAAAAAGATGAATGAGATCATCAACTCAGTTCTATTGCCCTTGCCCTCCAAAGATACTGTAACTTCCGATATTTCAACAGATCGATTCCCCCTTCTACACCTCAAGCAAATTAATAAAAAACTTCAGCGTTGGTTTATAGAGACGATCCCTTATCAGGTTGATGATATTACCCAAATTATAGATGAATGGTCGCCTGATGCAATTGTATCGGATATAGCACTTTTTGGACCGACACTATTTTTGTCTGAGATGGTATCTATTCCAACAGCAATTTTTTGCGTAATTCCTGCTTGTTCTATTCCGGGGCCGGATGCGCCGACATGGGGAAGAGGATTGCCACTGCCGAACTCTTTCATTTCTCGCCTGAGATCTTTGTTAGAAAAAAAAATAAAACACTTTGCTTTAACCGGGTTTAAAAATGAACTGAACAAAATGCGTTCCAGATACGGGTTACCACCCATTTATGTACCAGCAATGGAATATGTTAGACGGTTACCACTATACATGGTTGTCGGTACTCCGGAATTAGACTATTCCAGACGAGATCTGCCCAAATCAGTCCATTATGTAGGGCCGTGTCTATGGCACCGCCCAAATAATGAGCTGCCTCCATCTTGGATTTCTACCTTATCTAAAGAGCAGCCGATCATATATGCTACTGAAGGAACTATTCATGTAAAAAAGCCTTTTTTATTAGAAGCCACATCTGCTGCCTTGGCAGGTGAAAAATTAAAACTGATAATGACAACAGGAAAACATCGTGCTCCTAAAGATATCAAAACGGATCCTGGCTCGACGAATATTCGGATAGAGCAATATGTTGCACATGGAGATCTTTTCCCCTTCGTAGATATCGTCATTACAACAGGTGGTACGGGAACGATACTCTCGGCCCTGCTTTTAGGGATCCCGCTCATCGTTGTTCCCACAGGATGGGATCTTCCGGAAAATGCGCAAAGAGTGGTCGAGGCTGGTGTCGGGATAAGGATTGAACCGGAAAAGTGTACAATAAAGCGCCTTCGATCCGCTGTATTTGAGATACTCGATAATCCTAAATTCCGCTTAAATGCAAAAAAAATAGGCAACGCCCTGGCTAAAAGGGGCGGGCCTGGACGTGGAGGGGATTTATTAGAAAAAATGGTGAAAAATAGTTAATCCATATACTCAATAAGAATCGGAGAAATTACATGAAGGCTTTAATCTTGGCAGGGGGTAGAGGGAGGAGACTTAAAGAAGTAACAAACGAATGTAACAAATCCATGTATAATTTTCATAAACAACCATTAATCGAATACAGTCTTAATAATTCTATTCGTGCAGGAGTCGATGAAATCATAGTTGTCGTTAGTTATAAAGCAGAGCAGATCATCAATCGATACGGTAATAAATTCAACGGCACACCAATTAAATATGTTATACAATGGGAACGGAAAGGTGTCGTTCACGCCATCGAGTGTAGCAGGGAAACAATTGAAGGTTCGAATTTTATGCTTTTTCTGGCCGATGAAATATTGATTGACCCCAAGCATAAAGAATTTTTCACTTTTTTCAACACCGAGGAACTATTTGCATCATGTGGTGTGGTCTGGGTTAACAAAATTGATAGGATTAAAAACACCTACAGTGTGATTTATGATGAAAATAGCCAACGAATTTACCGCTTGATAGAGAAACCAAAGAACCCTTTCAATCAGATGATGGGTACAGGAAATTGTGTCTTCAAAAATGAGATTTTTGATTACATCGAATCAACACCAATTAACCAACAAAGAAAAGAAAAGGAATTACCAGATATGATTCAATGTGCAATCGACGATGGAAAACCCGTTAAATTTTTTGATATTGGTGGTGACTATATCAATGTTAACAACAATCAAGACTTGATGCATCTTGAATTGATATCTTCTTAATTCAGTAAAGAATAAACATATAACGAACAACTGCACGTTAATAAGCACAGACTCAGAATAAAACTTGCTTGCTTCAAAACAATGAGGGATACAAACATTCATGAATCGTGAAAACCGGAACTTAGATAGAAAATGGATCTCAAAGCTGAAACATGCAGAAATCCAACCTGTCTTCATCATGGGAGATCATCGGACCGGCACAACGATCTTAACGAAACTACTGCAAGCAACACAATGCTTTAATACGATATCGGTTTATCATGTGCTCAATTCCAATCGTCTTCTTCATAATTATGAAACACAAACGGTTGATGAAGAGAAGAATAAACTTTCCAAGCTATTTATTAAAAAAGGATTACAACAAAGAGGCATTGACACAATTCGTATTACCCCGGACACACCGGAAGAATATAGTTTCATCTTTGAAAAGACAGGTTATCGGCCACAATTGAATCCGAATAATCGCGTTGACTTATTGACATTGTGCAAAAAAGTCGCCTTCACTGGTGCTGCTGACCGGCCCGTACTACTCAAAAACCCTTGGGATTATCTTAATTTTATGTATGTAAAAGAAGCTTTCCCGAACAGTCGCTTTATATTTATACACAGGCACCCCATTCGTACCGCGAACTCTCAGCTTAAGGCTACACGGGCAATCTTCGACAAACGGAATGAATACATTGCTTTAGTCGTGGGCTGGTATGACAAATTATTTCATCAACCAATTCGACGGTATTTTTTTAAACTCATGTTTTCATCACTATTTGATTTGGGGCTTCGAATTACACTTAAACACATCTGCAAAGCGAACAAATACTACCTGTCTAATATCTCAAAACTGCCAACACCTGACTACACGAATATTTGCTATGAGAATTTATGCGCCACGCCTGAAAAAATAGTCGGTGGGATCTTGAATTGGCTTCAGTTAAACCAACGAACCCATGTTTCTTTCGGGGATTATATAATGAGTCGCAATGGACCGTTGTTACCGGACATTAAAAAAAAACATAAAAAAATATGTCAGAAAACAAAAATTTATTTAAACGAATTCGGTTATAATTGCCATGATCCCTTATCAATGCCGGCCGATAAAGAATGCAAATAGTTCTTCCATCCCATAATAACAGGATTTACCTCCGCTAGTAACCTCTGTCAGCGTTATAGATGCCCTGTGTTTTACACTAGTAACGTATTCTGTCCTTGGCCTTCTTTTGGCTCTTCTTTCCGGGCTGAACCTTCAAATACCAACGCCCCTTTTTCCAAAAACAGGGAACTCGTTTAAAGGTGAATCCCAAAAAGTCAAACTCGGCCAGATGCCTGCCAATATTTACCACTCGTGTCTTCTTCTCATTGAGTGCAAGCCCTTCTGACTCTATCTTTTTCTTGAACCAGATGAGCTGTTCTTCCTTTGCACTATCCCCAATTCGTATTGTTCCTTAGGCAACTTTCCCGCAGTTCCTTTATTGCTTGATGCTGACTATATCCAGGGCGAAAGCCATGAGAAAAGGCATAGATATACAGGTACATGCCCTGGTATAGGAAAACCGCAATAATAAAATTTTCGAAGCTCTATACAGGGCCTGCACTCTCGATCATGCCCGGCTTATGACTCCCGTTGCCGGGTTTACCCTCGGACTTCTCTACTGATCTGCTGACTATGCTTTGACCAGGTGGAATCTGCATCCACTGGGTAACAAATTACTGGGGTTCGTTTACCCTCCTTCCCAATGTTTCGGTTTTATCTTGACGCAATGCGCGGGTTTTTTATTAGGTAAAACGGGGCTATGGGCGAGAGCCATTTTGAGGATCTTTGGCCGTTTTCGATCCGGTCCACTATCCCTCTTCACCTGAAATAAAACCATAGGAGACTGTACCAATGTTTAGATTCAAAGCAGCTGTATACATGAGCCTACTTCTTTTCACCGTTGTCATGACCGGAACGGTGGGAGCGGTCCCAAATCCAACTCAAGATTCAACATATCCTAACGTCTTTTACGGGTCGATACCCGCACAATCCCATTTACCAGCGGATGTAGGCTTAAACGCTCCTGTGCTGGCTTTTATCCACGGAGTCAGCGGTACGGCTATGTCATGGTGGGTAAATAACAACATGTATCAGAAAGCTTATGATGGGGGTTTTCGTACAGTGTTTATTAGCCTCAACCCAGACAACACGCCGAACCAGGAGAGCATTGCATCAAATGCTGCGATGTTGCAAACGCTTCTTCCACACATCGCCACGCATTACGGTGTTCAGGAAATGTATGTGATTGGTCATTCCAAAGGTGGAGTGGATATTCAAGGCGCTATGCTGGATCCGGGCATTGCTGACTTGGTACGGGCCGTATTTACCATATCTTCTCCCCATCAGGGCACGGAACTGGCAGATTGGGCATATGATAATCCGGTCATCTCCGAACCTCTGAACCTGTTGAACCCAGCAGTTAAAGATCTACAAACGGAGAACATGGCAGCATTCAGGTCCAAGGTAGATCCTATTCTCAATAATTACGGAATACCATTTTACACTATTAGTGGCACTGTTTACGAAGGCCACCCTATTACGGAAATTACAGGCAAAATCCTAAAAGCGCTGGTACCTGGTGTAATAAAATCAAAAAGTAACGATGGTTTTGTTACGGTTAGTCGCACATGGCTGCCGGACACATACGCCTCGGAATTGGATGCCATCCCGTTCAATCACTTCCACACGGACTCGGGAGGAACCACCTTTCAGCAAATCCAGGGGAGGATTCGGGGGCTTGAATTTGCATTTAAAGAGTTTGACCGGGTTGCTTCTGCCGGTTTTTCAGATTTTGGAGGTGACTCGCATAATTCATGGATCTGGTCGGCCAAATGGTTTAATGGTGCCTTATACGTAGGGACAGGACGCGAAATCGAGTGTACAAGCCTACTTGTTTCCGATGTCAACACCGGAACCTCCTGGTATACGTTGAAAGTTTTAGGTGGAAGTTGTCCGGATATCAATACGTACTTGAATTCCCTGCAGGCTGAAATTTGGCGGTACACGCCAAGCGATGGGGAATGGAGAAGGGTGTACAAATCTCCGAATTTGAGCATTTCGAATACGGATCCCCAAGGCAACCTGATAAGTTATAATACCGCACGGGACATTGGCTACCGAGGCATGGCCGTGTTCGAGGAAGAAAATGGAGAGACGGCTCTGTATATTGGTGGAGTTACATCCGGCGCTGTATTCGATCCATATCCATTCGGTCAGGACGGTTTTCCTCCTCCCCGTCTTCTTCGGACGACCGATGGTATAAACTTTTCCGAGGTGCCCCAGGACCCGAACACATTCTTGGGGGAAATCGGCAATACGCTCATCGACGAAAAAACGAAATTTCGTTCCTTTCGTTCACTAAGGGTATATAATGGAACCCTCTTTGCAACACTATCCGATTTCATTGGATCCGGTGTTATTATCGCATCCGCAAACCCGTCAGCGGGAAACGACGCGTGGCAACAGGTTAGCCCACCTAGAGAAGAGTTTCCTGTCTGGATAATGGAAGTTTTCAACGATTATCTTTATGTAGCCACTGGATTAACTGAACAACAGGACCCAACCAATCCAGGGTATGGGGTCTACAAAACGAAAGCCAGCGGAGAGATCCCATACACATTCATCCCCGTTGTGGAAAATGGTGGGTACCAGAGCCAAGAGGCATTCCGGTCACCGAATGGTTTGAGCATAGCTGAATTTAATGGTCAGCTTTACATGGGAACAAACCGGCCAACGGAACTGATTCGTATCAACCCGGATGATACCTGGGACCTGGTCGTCGGTGAACCGCGGGACACACCTGACGGCCATAAATCCCCGATCAGCGGTTTTGGTAACGGTTTTTGCAATGGATTTAACGGTCACTTTTGGCGCATGGCAAGTGATGATGACTATTTATACCTGGGCACCTGGGATTGGAGCACAATGTTTATGGGGACAGCACCTTTATTTTTACTAAACCGTGCTTTTACAGAGCAATATGGTTTTGATCTATATCGGTCTGCGGACGGGATTCACTGGGATATGATGAGCCTATCGGGGATGACCACTCCGGATTCAACTGGTGTCCGGAGCCTTGAGCCCACGCCTTATGGCATGATGCTGGGCACCGCCGGCGGGAATCGGCTCGGTGCTTCGGTTTTTCAAAACATAGGCGGGGAAGGCGGGGCGTTTCCTGCCCCGGAAAAACTAAAGGCCGCCACCATATCTGAAGTAGGACAGGCCACTCAACTTACTTGGGATAGCGTGCCGGGTGCTTCACGTTATTTTCTATATCGTACAACATTAATAGCATTGGAGGAACTTTTCAAACAGTCCGACGCCAATGTAGAACTTGTAGATAAGAATGGAGATGTAGTCAATGCAACGCTCGATGATATCGTTGCAGGGAAATATGATTACCTGTGCGATGGTATAGTGGGTGATACGACGGCATGTGCGGCATTACAGCAACTTCAGACGATGCCAGTCAGCGAAGAGGCTGTCACAGTTGCCACGCATCCATTTCTATTCCCCGTTGGCTACCAGCTCATTGCGGTTACCGAAAACACAACTTATTCCGAATCGGCACCCACAGATCTTCAATCCATTTATTTTGTTCGTGCTGAAAATAGCGTGGGTGACTTATCAGTACCTTCTAATATAGTCGCAGCACCGTCCAAGGCAAACCCCTCTGATGTAATAGCAAAAGGAGATCTTGATGGTGACGGAGATATAGACATTGATGATATTAATGTCATTAAAACGCTCGCAAACCAGCCAGCAAGTGCTAATCCTGATGCGGATATAGACGGTGATGGAATTATTACAGTAATGGATGCAAGAATGTTAATGATGGACTGCACATTACCCAGGTGTGCTAGACCATAAATCATTAATTGACACTATTGTCCAAAATTTTGTTTTTTTAGCACTGGTTTTAAGTGGTCTTATATTCTGTAGATATTGTTTTTTGACTTAACTTTTTTAAAAGGAGAAATGTATGAGAAATGCTCTCAAACTAATTCTAACTGGATTTTTAGCTGTATTGTTACTTTATGGCTCATCGTATGCGACAACGATTGATTTTGTTCCCGTTTCGGCATCTATTGAGTTGGGTGGATCTATTGATGTTGATATTGTTATTTCAGGATTAAATACTGATAATCTTGCAGACTTCAGCCTTGATGTTAATTATGATGAAGCTATCCTTTCTTTCACAGGATACTCCCTTGGAACTGAACTTATTGATCCTGTTTGGGGACAAGATGATTGGAGTGACGGTGATAAGGGTGGAGGACTTATTAACATTTCTGAATTATCTTGGTTGATGGATTTCAGCCTGCAACCAGACGCTTTCGTTCTTGCTACAGTTTCATTTGATGGAATGGGTGTTGGAACAAGTGCATTATCTATATCCAATCTCGTTCTTGGTAACGACAATTTAGAGCCGATATCAGCAGGCGTTAATGGTGGAAGCATTGATGTCGTACCAGAACCAACTACTATGCTGCTTTTTGGGATTGGTCTTTTAGGTCTTGCGGGTGTTAGTCGTAACAAGAGGGTTCTATAATTTAAATTTGTTGATGTAGTGTAGAAAAAGCCAAACCAGTTGAAAAGCTGGGACTGAAAGCCACGGGTCTTAAAGACGTTTAAGAGAAAGCCGGGTTGCCTTTGAGGTAACTCGGTTTTTAAATTTCAACATAAGTAACTTATTTTTCATAACCATCAAAATCAGGGAATCATGTTAATAATAAGTCAAACCATTAAATTTTATTGTAATAAGGAGAAAATGATGGACATTAAAAAATTGAAAAAAAGAGGCGTAATACTGTCAGTTTCGTTTCTTTTAATCATTTCATTTATTACTTCTGCGACCGCTCTGGAAAAAATAGATTTAGAGGTAATGTTTGTCCCCGATGAAGGGCTTTCAATATACTGTGTCCTTCCGGTGAGCCTGCGTGAATTATTTGTGTCCCTTCGGTAAACCTGCACAGGCTTGTCCGTCATAGGATAAGATTTTAATAGCGGTTTTCCGGCGATTTAAAAATACAAAGAGATATCCTGAAAATGGATTTGAATTTAAAACCGTTCGACACAATCAGGTATTAACGACGCTGCCTGTAAAGCGTTTTATCGACACACCCTGCCATTTTATGAATATCAAGAGTTCTGCCCAGAAATTGCTCGATACTCTCCACCTGATTGATAGAATCCTCTAAAATATCGCTGTAATTTACATACAAAACATCCATGGAGGGATTCGAGGCTATCCAGCCTTGGATCTCTTTCAGATGCTGTTGAAATATTGTTGCAAGTTTTTTGTCACTTATACTGTCTGTTACTTCCCCCCTCCTTATAAGCATCTGTTGTTGTGAACAAAGGATTTCATCCATATTTCTGTGCACAAATATCAACTTGTATTGAAATTTATTGGGTAATTTTTTTAAAAGTTTACTTATTATTTTAATTCCCTTCCCCCGGACCTCCTTAAGAAAAGAGTCATCCTCCTTAAGCCGTTTTACACTTTCAGCTTCATAGTAACCCCTGGGATTATCTTCATCAGCTTTTCTCATTTTATCCGTAAAAATTTCCATCCCTCCGGCTTCAAGTATCTGCATCATCATCGAGGTACCGGATCGAGGTATTCCGGAAACAACGGTTATATTATCGGGTATCATCTTATCTCTCCTTAATATCTGGACCGTTTGCAGTGATATTAATTTTGTACAGCACTATTTGGTTGGATGTATTGATCTTGGTGACAATCACTTAGAGATCCGCCTATTCCATCTCGTTGTTCATAGAAAACCGATCCCTCATAAATGCCTTGGCGTATCCCCAATAATTCATAATTTTTCGTTCTCTACCCCGGGACTGAATACTCCCATCCAGATACCAGAGTCGGGTTTGAAATCTCTGAATTTTACCGGAGGATGTCTTGGGAAGCGTACGGGGAGGAACCAGCACGACCTTGTTCGGTTTGCAGTTTGTCTCTTTTGCGACAACCTTTATCAGTTGATTGGAAAGGTCTTTGGTTGAAAGCCCCTTGATTATTTCAGCGACAAGGATGACACATTCAGTTCCTCTTTCCGGGTCATTAATACTAAAGACACATACGCCTCCGGGCCGGACTCCGGATACTGAATATGCAGCAGCCTCAAGTTCCTCCGCAAAATAATTCCGTCCCGCTTTAATAACCATGTCTTTTTTACGGCCTGAGATATAAAGCTGTCCCCCCCGCATAAAGCCCATGTCTCCAGTGCAAAGCCAACCATCCCGAAAAACATTCGCTGTGACCACAGGATTATTAAAATATCCTGCCATTACTGAAGGGCCTCGTATAACGATCTCTCCTTGCCCGCCCTCTTCGAGGGGTACAAATTTCTCACCCATGATAGCCACTTCAACACTCTCAAGCGGGCACCCCATACTTACAATCTTCCTTCCCTTTTCTATAGAATCTGTACAGACCGCTTTGCCCTCTGTTTCGAGCATTCGGTTATCAAAATTCTCTATTGTGGGAGGGGTCTCCAGGTCTGGAAACGAAACCGCAAGGGTATTTTCCGCAAGCCCATATGCCGGCAAAAATGCCTGTGGGCAAAACCCCATAGGTTCATAGCGGTTGCTGAAGTTTTCAATTGTCGAGGCATGAATAGGTTCGGCACCACAGAGTGCGATTCTCCAATTGGACAAATCCACCCCTTCAAGATCGACATCTCTGATCTTGTGGGCCGTAAGGTTGTAAGCGAAATTAGGGCCTGCGGTGAACGTAGCGTGATGATTTGACATGATACGTATCCATCTGGCCGGTTTTCTTAAAAAATCAATAGGAGACATTGCCACAAGGGGAATACCCCAGTAGAGGGTTCCCATCATAAGGCCGATCAGCCCCATGTCATGGTACAGGGGAAGCCAGCTGACTGCCACATCTTCGGAAGATGGTCTGAGCATCCTTCCAATTGCCCGCAAATTGGCCAGAAGATTTGCATGGGTCAGCATCACCCCTTTTTGGCTGCCTGTACTGCCGGATGTATACTGAAGGAGCCCCATATCATCAGGTCTGGCTGATCGATCTGGTTTGACCGGTTTAGAATAGTTGTTTCGGGAAATCAAAAAAGAAATCCGGTGTCCGTTTATCCTTTCAACCGGGCGGATCAAGGGTCGGATTAACCCATTGGTGACCAGGACTGAGGCGCCACAGTTATGGATAATGTTTCCAAGGCTTTTCAGGTACTCTTCTATCCGTGCCAATCGCATGGGGGGATAAAGAGGTACCGGTATGGCACCGGCCTGGAGTATCCCCCAAAAAGCCTCGTAAAAAGCTTTTTCCGTGGGGAGTATCAAAAGGATCCGGTCCCCCGGGCGTACGCCTGTCTTCAAGAGTTCTGCAGACCAGCAAATTGCTCCCTCCAAAAGTTCCGCATAGGTCAGCTTGCAGGCTATTTTATCCTTTGAATAAAGAGTAAGCCAGGTTGAACCTCCAGACAGTTCCACCCTTTTTCTAAGGAATTCATTCAATGTTTTTGTTTTTGGCAATGGGTCGAACATAATTTCCCTCCAAGTGGTTGAAACGTTAAAGCTGATTGAACGACCATTAAATGGTGAAATTAGCATGTGCCTGCTTGTTGTTATTCTCCATGGTTTATCCAAAAAATTATTTTTTTAACATGCCATCCTTCGATAGTTCCAACTGGATAGAAAGGACCTTGTGTCGATCAAGTGAATAACGTAAAATAATGAATGCCGCCGCTGCCAGCAAAAATGCTGGCAGCAGGCTATAAATCATTCCTATGCGACTGACGGTTATGGCAGATGGCTGCAGCCCCGGAACAAAACCGGCAAACCAATCGATTAAGAAACCTGTGATAAAAATGGATGCACCGGCTGCGATCTGCTCTCCGAAATTGAAAAGCCCAAAAAAAATGCCTTCCCGGCGACTGCCGCTTATCAACTCATCTTGATCGGCAATATCGGCAATCAGTGATGCAGGAATGGTCCAGAAAACGCTGGCAAAAAAACCGGCTAAACCATTACCAACACAAAGAGGAGGCATGCTGCCTGTGCCCAAAAGGTGCCCGTCTCCGAGGAAAAGAAATGCACAACTCATAACCATTGCAGTGGATAGAGTGCCTAAAAAATATAATCGGCTTTTCTCGATGGTTTTTGAAATGTTCATCCAAAATACAACCCCCGCCAATGCTCCGATATAAAAAGAAAAATGAAAGATGCTTATCGCCGTACTTCCGGTTATTTCCACATAATATGTTAAAAAATAGATAGACAGAGTGGCGTTAACAACAATTCCGATAAAAATAATTGAATAAGAAATAAAAATAATTCTAAACGATTTATTTTGCCAGGCAATTAAGCAGTTATCAAAAAAATGACGCAGTTTTTTGTTCTGTGCTTGTAACACAGGATTATTTTTTTTATACGAAAGGGTCCCGAACGTGCTGAGAAGCCCAAGTGAGGTCATCAGAAGCCCCGAAAATAATCCCATTGCCCAATAGCCGTCCACGTTCATCTTTGGATCGCCCTGCAAAGTTTGGGGAAAAAAAAGTGAAAATGACAGTACCACAACTGTAACGGTACCCAATAACCCGGCCATACCTCGGATACCTGTAACCGAAGTTCGTTCGTGATAATCTGTACTCAATTCTGCCCCTAAAGCATAATAGGGTATGCTGTAAATGGATGTGCTGGTACGCACCATTAAATTTGTTACAAGTAGCCATGTAAACAGAGCTCCGGTTGAAAGAGCGGCAGGTGGGCTGAAAAAAGCCCAGAAAGAGATACCCATAAAAGCCGCACCAATCACCATGAAGCTGTGTCTATTGCCGATCCGGCTTTGGGAAGTGTCCGACATTGTACCAATAACAGGGTCAATAACCGCATCCCACAACAACCCAACTGCGGTAGCAATTCCCACTAATGTTCCTGAAAGGCCCATTACCGTATTATAGAAATAAAGGGAAAAAATCCCAAATAGAATTGTCTTGATAGAATTGGGGATTTGACCGATACCATGCAGAATTTTTACCCAAAGGCCAAGTTGGGTAACCGATCTGGATGGGTTATTTGTAACTTTTAGTTTCATATCTTCGTTTTTACTATTTATATATGAAAGAACCATGCAAGCCTATAGAATCTTTCATCCTTTGTTGTGCGTAGCCGGCCGTATGCAATGCCATGCAAGAAATTCCCAAAATTATAACTATCTGAATGCCTTACGATATCCAGTCACTCGACGTACCGCTTCCCCAAAATAAAGCCTATCAAAAAGTTTATGTGGTAGGTAGCGCCGCAGCAAAACGACCAGGCCTGCACGATACCCGACCATGTATCTTAATGACGGGCGCCTGGCGGTTAATGCGTCATAAACTTTTACTGCAACATGTTCAGGTGTTGTCGGTGAGGATTCCACTAATTTATCAGCAAGTATTTCAGACTTACGAAACCATTCAGAATAAAGGCTCCCAGAATCATGTGCGCCTTTTGCGTTGCCCCGATTTATGCCCCAGCGCTCTGTCTTTATAATGGCCGGTTCGATCAAACTGACATGAATTCCCAGAGGAGAGAGCTCCTGGGACAAAGATTCTCCAAACCCTTCTTGGGCAAATTTTGTTGAGCAATACGCACTGACACCCAATGATCCGATCAGGCCGCCCACGGAGGTAATAATCAGGATACGCCCCTTCCCGGCAGACCGCATGTAAGGCAGCACTGCTCTGGTTACAGCCATTGTTCCGAATAAGTTCACATCAAACACCTTATGTATTTCCTCTTCGGAAAGGTCCTCAAAATACCCCCGAAGCCCAATGCCAGCATTGTTGATCAGGGCAAAAATTTCACCGGTCTGTTCTATAATCGTTTCAAGGGCCGTGCTAATACTGTTCCGGTCTGTAATATCCAGCTGCAGGACCTCTATTTTAAGCCCACGTTGCATGGCTTTCGTGTCGATAAGGTTCCGACGGCTCAAATCACGCATGGTCGCATAAACATTGAATCCCTGTTCCGCAAGATAGAGGGTGATTTCCAATCCAAGCCCTGTGGAAGCACCCGTAACAATAACACTTTTTCTGTGACCCGTTTCATTTTTAACCATGTGGATTATACTCCCCAACCCATTATAATTTAAGCTTTATATGACATACTGCTCCGGTATGAGCATCATATTTCATGTTTTGTTGTACGCAACTACCTGGAAGGCCAAGCTGCACACGGCCGTTATAAGAATTCCCTCAGATATCCCAGTGCCATTTCCGGATTTTCCAGGGGACCGTAATGATCGTCATCCGGCAGGAGAGCTGTTTTTACGCGGGGAACATGATCCCGCAGATATTTGTATGTTACAAGGAAATGAGATTTTTGACCGTACAGGGCAAGGGTAGGGCGTTTGATCTTTTTTACCTTGTCAATGGTCATTCCCGCTACCTTTTCGTAATCCTTAACGATGGTGGTTTTATCAAGCAATCTGAGAATAGAGTTATTCTGACGGGGACGTCCCTTGCAGGGGCCGTAAACAATTGGAATATGAACGGTCTGCCTGAGCATATAATCAATATCATGCCATTTATCACGGGGTACATGGATCCCGAACTCTTCCAGTCTTTTTGCCCAGTATGCCCACCCCTCCCAGTTCTTGCTTTTCCGCCAATCGATCAAGGCAGCGATATTAGGTTCTATGGCAAACACTTTATCCACCCTTTCCGGATACAGTAACGCAAAATGCATTGCCACGTCAGCTCCCCAGCTGTGCCCAAAAATACTCGTCTTCTCAATGCCCGTAACATCCAGCAGCCCTTTGACATCTTCTGCCATATCTGCTGTGGTATAACCTGTGGGAGGCGCATCACTCCTGCCGTGACCACGCAAATCCAATGCAGTAAGCCTGAAATCGCTTCGCAGCCTGGAGACAACATGCAGAAACCAGACAGCCAGGTTTCCGCCTAGGCCATGAATAAGCAATAATTCCGGACCTTTACCTACCTGCAAGTAATGAATACCAACACCCTTCACATCAGCTATTGTCATAATATCCCCTTTAAAGGCAATGATTATTCTATATACCCCAACGCCCTCAACCTTTCCGCCATCGCAGCCTCGGCCTCTTCATCATACACCATCCGCTCAGATTCCTCCCAGTGGACCGATTCTCTTATCTCAAAATCTCCGGAATCTTTAACCGGATTTGCTTGAAGATAGGAAACCTCAAAGATTTCAGACGGCATGCGTCCTTCCATCTGTTTTGGAATTTCCATCCCCAGGGTGTAGAGAATCAAGGGTGCAACGTCCAGGATTGAAACAGCATCCACACTCTTACCCTGACAAACACCTGGCCCCCTTGCCATAATCACCCCTTCCATTCTATGGGTGCCGGCAGTTTCATCCCGCTGTCTTACCGGCTCATCAGAATTGAGAATCGATATCAACCCCCCGTCCCCAAGGATCATGGTAAGATCCGGAGCAAGTTCCGTGTAAGGACCGTTAAATGCCTCTTCTCTTGTCCAGACTCTTGATACCACTGCTTTTCCCGTAACCGGGTTAGTAACTCCGTACAATTTTTCAACCAATTCATCACGAAATTGCTTATATTCCGTCAATGCTACACCGTTTTTATGGTCTTTATCCTCCATGACAATGTGAATGCCGTTGCTGCTCGGTGTAGAGGCATATGCCAGGGTTTTTTCCCAGTCAATCATATAAACGTGTTTCGACAGTTGACTCATGCCAAGACCCCCTGACCGGTTTTCTTTGGATTTCCCCTTTTTAGCCCATGAAAGATAACCGTTTTGCGCAAGCCAAGAGTTGACAAAAAAGGTTTGTGTCTGTGCGCCGAAACCATGATCCGAAGCCATAATAATCCTAGCATCAGGTCCGGCCAGTTCATTAATCTCCAGGAGTATGCGATCCAGTTTTGAAAAATATTCAAGACAGAGATTTCGAATGCGCTGTTCCTGGACGGACATATCCCCGTTCAGGTATTTCGGCGATAGAAAACGCCAGCACAGGTGCTGAATTTTATCCACGCCGTCAAACAGTATGGCGGTTAATTCACAAGGATCCTTACGCATAAGGTACTTTAGGATGTTCATCCACTGTTCTTCCCTGCCAATGTGCATCCTGATCCACTCCTCATATTCATCCAGTCGGCACCCCTCAAGTGCCTTTTCCTCATGGGACATGTCCATGGCAAGTTCCCGCGCGTTAAAACCGGGGAGAGCCTTGACCCTTTCGTAAAGATCTTCAGGATGACAACCCAGCCGTATCTGCCGCCAGGTCATCCAGCCTCCGGAAATAACATAGCCGTTGATCTCAGGCGGCGGCATCATCAGGGGAAAATTCAATGTCGTAATCTTGGCATTCTGTCGATCTGCAATGGACCAGATCGTCTCAGATCGGACATCGTGATGGGTGGTAAAACGAATATGCAGCCCCCCTTTCTCCTTTTGAAAAAAATCAAAAATACCATGGTTTCCGGGGTTGACTCCTGTCATTAAAGATGTCCATGCCGGAGGTGTCAGCGGCGGGATCACAGAAAGCAAGTTTCCACGGACACCCGATTCCACAAATTCTTTCAGAAAGGGCATGGTTCCGTCCTGCATCAGGGGATCAAGCAGATGAAACGTGGCACCATCCAATCCAATTAAAATACTCCGGTTCTTCATTTTTTTCCTCCCTTCAATGTGAAATTAAATCTATATCTGACAATTTACAAAAATCATGATAGGCATTTAGCACTCAGGTAATGACACACAAAGTCCGTCAGTTCATCAAGCCGTATATCACGAACATTTTTTTGACCGACTTCTGCAAGGAAACGCGCAAACGGTAACTGCACCTTATAATGGCTTTCAATAGTGGTACACAGAACCACTATGTCGATGGATTCAAACCCTAGATCCTCGATGAGATACGTTTCCAGACTAATTTCTTCCCTGCAGCTGTCCCAATCCTCGGACATTTTATTCAATATCCCCACAACAACTTTAAAGACCGCTTCTTTATTCTCTTTGTTCATAATCGTTCCTTTGGCAAAAGATAGTTGCCACAATGCAATTTTGCTCGTTAATTGTTTGCACGGAAAATTTCTCTCCGGCCAGAGCTGGAAATTCCCGCACCAATTTTCCCTGAAGTGAAAGTTTCACCATGCCTACGGGAACATCCATCTCCTCAACCACCAGGTTTTCGGCTGCAGTCGACCCAAGGGTAAGTGCCTTTCTCAAGGCTTCATCAGTTCCATGGCCATTGCAGCAGGCAGTACGGGTTTACCGTCCAGGGTATGGTTTTTAAGGTAAATATCTTGGTCCGGCTCAAACGTCTTTGCGATCTCAACCTCCTGTCCGTTTTTCGTGTTCGCCCTTTTGCTATTATTGATTAAAGAAAAACTTTGACCAGCAGCCTGTCCTGTTTTCATGTCCAGCCGATACCCCCGAGTATCACCTCGGACTCTCCCTTTGCGCCAAAACATATTTCCTGATCAAGCATGTGCACACCCACATCCGGAGGAACCAATTCCACCCCTCGTTGTTCAAACTGCCTTTCCAGTTCAGGGGTGACCATTCCGGATTTTGCCCAGGGCCCCCAGTTTACGGCTGCCACCCGTGCAGGCCACAGTCCGTCCAGGTAAACTGCCAGTTTATTAAGGACCTCATTGGCTGCAGCATAATCCCCCTGGCCGATGTTACCGAACTTGCCTGCAACCGATGCAAAAAATATGAGAAACTTCAATGATCCGGGATCAAGCCTGCGGCTCAGAATAAAACCGCTGTCAACCTTTGTATTAAAAACCCTGTCAAAAGAGGCCTCTGTCTTGTCCCTCATCAACTTATCTTCTATAATGCCGGCCCCATGAATTACACCGTCTATCCGCCCATGTTCTGCATAAATATGATCGATGAGTTTCCCAAACGAGTCTTCCTCCCGGGCATCCGCCGGGTAATAATGCACAACGGCTCCGGCAGTTTGCATGGCATTTATGTTCCTCCGGATCTCACGCTCACCCAGCAAACGATTGTAGGCGGGCTCAACATGTGCAGGCTTGAAAGATTGTCCCTCCCTTTTCATCCTTGATATCAGGGCCCCTTTTATCTCTTTTAGCGTATGGAGTCCGGCTGTTTCAGTATCCTCTTGTGCAGGCGGCGGATCAGAACGTCCTGTGAGGATGATAATCGGCTTATAAAGTTTTGAAAGTTCAAATGCAACATCCGCTGTGATACCTTTTGCCCCCCCGGTGATAAGGATAACCCAGGATGAATCCATATGGTTCATCCGCTCCCTTTCCGGGTCCAGAAAAGCGATCCTGGGTTTTAAAGTAAAACGATTGGAACCGTTGTATCCCACCTCTACGAGTTGATCCTCCGACCCGATTTCGTTCATCAGGTATTTTGCAAGTTCAGATACATTTTCATCCGGTTTGAGATCCACCGTCTTTATCCTTACATCCGGCCATTCAAGGGCCAGGGATTTCAAAAGCCCGGCTATGGCGCCGTGGCCCGGGAAAAACGTCTCTTTTTTTTCAAAATTCCTGTCTGCAAAGTTTTCCTCCATGGCTGTAACCCCAATGAGAAGCGCCCCCCCTTTTTGGGCGGCCTGCCCAAAATCCTTTTCAAGCGCTTTTATCAGGTAAAAAAGGCTCTTGAACTCCAGCTTGAACCGGTGTTTAAATGCGACAAGGTCCATGGAATTAAAAGGCCTCGACTCTTTCAGAGGTAACAGATGAACCAGGCCTGAAACCGGGCCATATTCCCGGTTGACCTTTTCAAGGAACCGGGTTGCATCCTCCTGGGAATCAATTGAAATCATAAGGCAATCGCTTGCCGTCACATTTTTTTTATCGGACAACCGTACAAGAACCGCAGACTGCCCCGCCTCGGTTAAACTCTTTACAAGAGCTTGGGCAATCCCCCGTTCATCATCGGTAACGAGCATTACGCCATGATCCGGCAAGGATGCTGGCGGCCCCTCTAAAGGTGCTGCCACGGCTGAGACGGTGAAACGCCGGACAGAATTATTTTTTGCCGGGGTACCATCTTTCTCACCAGTGATGAGCTCCCCGGCCTTCGGCTCAGGGGTAATTACGGGATCTTCGTTTTGAACATGGGCTCCGATCATTTCCTTTGCCCATTCAATGATTCCGCGCAGGGTTCTGATCCCTGCCAGATCCTCCATCTCTTTTCCCATCTTCTTCCCATGTGCAGGGCATGTCTCCCCTCGGAAGACACCTGCAATTTCGCCTCTTTTTATGGAATCAATGCCCAGATCGGCTTCCATGTCCAGGTCAAAGTCGAGCATCTCTTCCGGATATCCTGTACGATCACTTACAATCCTGAGCAGATGAGATTCAAGGCCATAATGTAAAGAATTGGTTTCCTCTCTGGCCGAATCAACCCCGGATCCAAGTTCAATCTTTTCTATAGGTTCAGGATCAGGAGGATCAATGTCTGACCGCTCCTCAATCTTTTTAAAAGAAGCGGACAGATTTTCATTTTGCGACGGGGAAACTTGAAAATAGCTCAGCATTACATTCTTCTGGGTTTCAAGAAAGTGATTCATCAATTTCTGATGCCGAATCATGGTTTCGGAAACACCTGCTCTGGACAGTGAAAGAGTCGCATTTGAAACCGGCTTAACTTCCTTAACGTCTTTAATGGATGACATTTTCCCACCAATGGAAAGGGTGATGGGTTTAACCGGCTGTTCCATGCCGGCTTCCTTTAAAGGCATGGCTCTGGCACCGTTTACAAGCCATGTTGTGGGAGGCAGATCTCCGTATAAAAATTTATTGTTCAGCCTTTTTAGATTAAAATTTTTTAATGATCTTCCCTTATAAAGTTTTTCCATCTGAAACTGCACACCATTGGCTGCAAGTTCTGCCAGCAGATGAGTGAGCTGAACAAGGGAATTTCTTCCAGCCTGATCCGAAGCAACTGTGAGATGGGGGCGATCATTGAGTATCTGATCCGTGAGTCCACTGAGCACCCTGCCCGGCCCCACTTCAATAAAAATTCTTGCTCCGGTATCATACATAGCCAAAATCTCACGAATAAATTCTACGGGACTTGAAAGGTGCCGTCCCAATAACTCTGCAATGGCATTTGAATCATCGGGGAAGACAGAGGCTGTGGTATTGGAAAAAACCGTTATAGACGGTTCTTTCATATCAATGCCTGTAAGGAAAGCCTTTAGACGGTCACACGCTCCGGAAACAAGGGGGGAGTGAAATGCACCGGAAACGGGAATCAAACGTGCCGGAATTCTCAAATCCCTGAATTTTTCAAGAACCAGTTCCAGCACCTGTTTGGTTCCGGCAATAATTGTCTGTCCGGGGGCATTCAGGTTGGCTATCCATATATTATCCATATGGTCGATAACTTTTGCTACATCATCATGACTTGCGCTGATGGCAGCCATTGTCCCTGAATCCGAGTTGGCTTCCTCAGTGATAAAACGTCCCCTTGCCTCGGACAGAACAATAAGCTCCTCTTCACTGAAAACCCCGGCAGCGCACAGGGCCGAGTATTCACCATAACTGTGACCGGCTACCATATCAGGCTGTACTCCCAGATCTTTAAGCAGATGAAAAAGTGCAAGGGAGGCTGTTCCCATTGCAGGTTGAGTAATTTTAGTCTCAGCAAGAGCAGATTTCTGCGAATCCTTTTTCTCTTTTGCAAAGGCGGGCGGTGGAAAGATAAAGCTGCTGAGCGGCCTGGAAAACTTACCGTTTAGAATGCAATCACTTCGTTCAAATATTTTACGGATTTCCGGAAATGCCACTGCCAGATCTGAAAGCATGCCGACATACTGAGAGCCTTGACCGGGAAAGAGAAAAGCTATCCCGCCGCTTCTTGCAAAGGGTTTTTCCGAAAAATAGATACCGCGGGGATCATTAATCACCATGTCTGAACCCGCAAGCAACTCCCCTGCCCGTACAAGTTTCTGCCTTAAATCGTCGCGTGAGCCCGCAACCAGTGAGAGTTTCAGTTTTGAATCCTCTTTTTCTGAAAAACCAGACAGGTATTGTTGGTTTATCGTATATGCAAGATCCCCAATGGAATGATCCATCCTTTTGGAGAGGGCATCTTCCAACGATTTTATCGATTCCATAATCTCTTTACGGGAATCTCCGCTTAAGATAAAAAGTTCCATGGGCCATTTATGGGAAACGGTTCGGGATGCCAAAGGCATAAATCCATCGGTGTATTCCTCAAGCACCACGTGAAAGTTGGTCCCACCGAACCCGAAGGCACTGACACCTGCCCTGCGGGGGTGTTCATTAAAAGAACAAATCCATGGGCGAGTTTCCGTATTTACATAAAGGGGACTATCGGAGGCGTCAACTTCGTTGTTTGGTTTTTCCACGCCAAGCGTAGGGGGTAATACCTTATGATACAGAGATAACGCTGTTTTTATAAGGCCCGCCGTTCCTGCAGTGGATTTTGTATGTCCGATCATGGACTTTACAGATCCGATACCGCAGCTTTTCGGGGTTGAGCCTGCATCACAGAGAAAACGATTCAACGCTTCAAGTTCAACACTATCACCCACGGGGGTACCGGTTGCATGGCCCTCAACAAACTCAACAGTTGAGGGCGAAATTTTCGCTTTGTCATAAGCGCGCTTAAGGGTTCTGATCTGGCCATCCCTGCTTGGTGCAGTTAAACTCTTGTCTCTTCCGTCACTGCCCGCACCGATTCCTTTAATAACCGCATAGATTCTGTCGCCGTCACGTTCAGCATCCTCAAGACGCTTGAGAATCATCACGGCAACGCCCTCTCCAATAACAATTCCGTCCGCATTTTCATCAAGTGGTGCGCTCTGCCCTGTAGGAGACAATGCCTTGGTCTTGGAAAAACATAAATATGTAAAAGGATTTTGCATCGCATCCGCACCGCCGGTGATAACCATATCACTGCTGCCCGATTCAAGTTCCTTTACAGCCAGGTGCAATGCTGCAAGGGATGAGGCGCATGCCGCGTCCACGGTAAAATTTGTTCCCCCAAGGTTGAACCGGTTGGAGATCCTTCCGGCAGTAACGTTCATCAATATTCCCGGAAAGGAGTCCTCGGTCCATTCCGGTAAATTCCCGTCAAGACCGGTGATGATATCTTTCTCAGACTCACCAAAGAGCATGGGCAATGAAGATCGAATGCTGTATTTCTGTCCCAGTTCAGCAGTTCCGCTGATCCCAAGGATTACCGAAGTGCGTTCGCGCGCAAAGGGGCGTGTTGAATATCCGGCATCTTTTAACGCTTCGCTTACCGCCTCAAGTGTTAAAAGCTGCAAAGGCTCGATGGATGACAGCGTCTTAGGTGGAAACCCGTACTTCAAAGGGTCAAATGGAATATCATCGATAAACCCCCCCCATCTTGAATAGACCCTGTCCCTTTCATCTGGATTCTTGTCATAGTAAAGTTTCCAGTCCCAGCGTTCCTTAGGCACCTCACGGATGGCACTGACCTTGTTGAGAATGTTTTCCCAGTATGCCGAAAGTTCAGGCGCCTTGGGCAGTATGCATCCCATTCCGATAATGGCTATGTCCGAAGGTTTTTCCTCTTTATTGACCGCCGGTTTAATTATTTTTTCTCCAAGGGATTTAATTATTTCAGTGCTTCCCAGAGAAATGTTGCGATGAAGCCTTTTTATCGTAAAGTCCCGATGGTGAAGTGCGGCAAGCTGTCCCGTCATATATATCCCGTTGGAATGCTGCCGCATTTCAGGCACATTTAAAAATAGGGCTACATGGTCTTTTTTTCCGTGTTCAGGATTTATTTCTTCCCCTTTGGAAGCGACACGCAGCCTTCCGCGACCCAACTCCTCCAGGGCTTCCCTTATTGCATCAGCAGACTTTCCTTCGAGGATAAGTTTTTGTTGCTCATTTCTAAAAAAATTCACATACGGTGTTTGTACGCAACGGATCGCATGGCCGGGGCCGGATTCCAGAACCACCGTGCCATCGCAACCGATAAGTTCTTGCTGGTATTTTCTGAGTATCGCCCCTGTGGAAACCGCTTCCCTGGTAAAAAGATATGAACTGCCAAGCTGCACTCCCACACGGACCCCCCGGTTTGTAAGAGGAGCCGTCATCAAGCCTACCATCGCTGCAGAAACAGCATCGTGGATTCCTCCGGCAAACAGCAGATGATACGCCTCGCCTCCATGACCTAAAGGGATAAGTTCAAGAAGAATATTGATCATGGTTTCCCAGAGCACAAAACCGGAACGGGGTCCAACATGCCCCCCACACTCACGTCCCTCAAAGATGAATCGCCTGACACCGCTTTTGATAAACAGTTTTAACAAGCCGGGGGAAGGAACATGGAGATATGTAGAAATCCCCTGTTTTTCAAGAGCAATGGCCTGATCCGCCCGCCCTCCCGCGATCAAGGCAAAGGAAGGAGAATGTGACTTAATGATATCTATCTGTTCATTATATATATCCGAAGGAAGAAAGCCTAAAAGGCCAACCCCCCATGGATGATTTTTTATATGATCCCGTGTCTGTTGAAGCAGTATGTCAAGGTCTTTTCCCTCCATCCAGGATACGGCTATAAACGGCAGTGCGCCTTCACTGGCGACCTTCCCGGCGAAGGCGACATTGTCACTGACCTGTGCCATTGGGCCCTGAACAATGGGATAAAGGGTTCCATGTGATTTTGCAAGGGGTGAGCCCTCCCCAAAAGGAGGGCTGCTGGATGCTGTACTGCAATGTGAAACAACGGAATCACGAATCGCAGAGATAACCCCGCTAACAGTAACGAACCTCTCACAAAAAAACGAAGCAAGGCAGATATCCTGCCCCAAAAGATATAAGCACCCCTGAGACGAATCCCTGCTCACGAGCCGAAAAACCTCCTTTTGCCACGTCTCAACAATCTCCCCCTGAGGAAGATCACTATCGGCAAGAAATTTTTCCTTCCGCCGCAATTCTTTCACTCCGGCAGCACCCAGTCTTGAACATAGCCTGTAGTTTTTCCCGATTTCATCACCAAGGCACACTGTTTCGCTACCGTCCATCCTGGATATTATCGCCTTCGTCCTTTTGGAAAAAGGAGATTCGCGTGTCAATGAAAGCTGTGAATCCAGAATTATGCCGGCCGCCCCCCCTCCATAACAGGCCGCCGCTGTGTGGAGCCCGATGCCTCCCTGTGCCCAGATCGGAAGAGAAAACGATTGCAACAATTTCTGCAGCAGAATATAGGTTGTTTCATCTCCGACATGTCCTCCCGTCTCATTTCCTTTGGCAATTATCCCGTCCACACCTGCTCGATTCCCCAGGCGAGCCTGCTCAAGACTGATGCACTCCAGAACAACGGCAAGCCCCTTTTGTTGAAAATTTTGAACATCATTCTTCAAATTTTCAGTATGATCGCAAGTCAGAATGACTATCTTGAGGTGTTTAAATAGATTCAATGGGGACTCGAGAAAAAATTTCCGGTTCTGCCAGTCAAGTTTTATCCCAAACTCCCCTCTAGCATATTGTGCAAGCTTATTAACAGCGGTCAGCATTTTCTTTTTGTTAGCTGTATATTCAAGATTTAGAATTCCCAGTACACCTGCACGGCTTGCGGAAATTGCCAATGACGGGTCAATGAATCCTGCCGGGGTAAGAACCGCGATTTGAAATTTATCCATGGAGATTTGAAGGCTGTCGCCTGCACAGGAATAGGTCGGTCTATTTAAAAACATACTATTTACTCCAGCATTTAAGTAGAAGTCACAATACTTAACTCAACTTTCGGACTTTAACTTTTATGGAAAAGGTCAGGCTTTTTTCATTGTGTTTTTCTCCTCTATTTCACGCCCTCGTCATTTTTCTGAATCCCAGGATTCCAATGATTCCGGAACATAGAAGCCATAAGCTAGTCGGGACGGGAACAGAATTTACTGTCCCGTTAAAATTGAGAAAGTCGGGGGTTGGTCCGGCTTTTATTAGGTTATGTTCCAAATTAAATTTTAATTGGCCGTGCATTTCTTTTTCCGAATAAAGGATGAAACTTTCCAACTTTGCGGTTACAACGATAGCGGGATCCCCTACTGGAAATGGAATAAATTCAGTATCCATTGGCTCGGGGGGGGGGTAAAATCATATTCATCCCCATTGACATTTCCTCCCTCGTTTAGTGATATAAACAAAGTTGGGTTGAATGTTATAGTAGCAATTGTGAAATCAATTGCTATATCAATTGAATCGGCATTAAAATCAAAATGCTCCAGAACTTGCGATATCTCAGCCTCGACCGAACTTGCCGCCACATTAACCGGAGTATTTCCTAAAAAAACAAGGTCAACCGCAAGTTGAGTTTCTTCCGTTGTTATCAGCCAGCTTCCTGTTGCATCATAGGTTGCGGCGAAAGCCGTGTGACTGACGATAAAAAGGGTTGCCAGAACTGCAAATAAGTGCCTTACCATAATCTAACCTACTGTTTTTGATGCAAAAATTCATGATAGTAATTCTATTTGGAACTTAAGAGACACAGAAAAAAAATAAGCCCCTAAAAAAATCGGTTTAATTTTGATGATCAACAATCCAAATATAATGCCAGGATTTGTGCCAAACCACACAATTCCTACTTATGTGGATATCTTTATTTCTATACCCATGAGGATAGTTTTATAACTACAGCTATATTTTGTATTGAAGAAGCAGAAGCAGAAGCAGAAGCTTGCTATTGTGTATCATTTTGAGAACTGAAAACTATGAGTGAATGCAGATTACTATATTTTGTACTTTTAAAGACTCCCCCCCATGTCAAGACCAATTTTACTTAATTTTTTTTGATACAATTTACACCCTACCATGTTTTTTTGTGCATGCAATTTTGGAGCCATTTTTTTTAAAAACCTGTAATACATTGCCAGCAAGTATTTACCGCATTATTATGTACTTTTTTTCTCTGCAATTAATGTAATAGTTTAGGGAAAAACTTTCCTTAAATGTAATATTTTAGGAAAAAACTTTCCTAATGGTTTGCCCTTATTTTTAGTTTAAAGGGCTATTAAAGGGTATTGAAACCGTCCAAAATCTGACAGAATTATAGTATCCCTGTCATCTTCCAATCATTTTTTTTGCTCAAATTGTTTGGTCTATCACCTGATTTTGTTTTTAGCCTTTTAAAATCTCATATTAGAGCGGCCCTTTTTATAATTCAGGCAATACCAGAACAGTCCGAGCAGTTATTTCAGAAAAATTTTTTATATAATCGGCCATCTCCGGGAGACTGCGGATTCCTCCAAACGGCATTTGATCTTCAACTCCAGTAAGCTTCTCAATAGGGATGTCCAGAGTCTGAGAGTAATCATAATTATTAACTACCTCATCCATAATTTGTTTGAGCAACTTTTTTTGGATTTCCTGGTCATTTTTTCCAGTGAGGATGTTCAATTTTCAATTGTTTTTTTATTATCAATCTGATATTTTTTCTGTGCATAAGGCCTCTGTTTTTGTGTTATTTTTTTCGATTAGTCTCTTAAAAAACCACACACTAAAACAGAGGTTTTTTCAATACAAAGCTATGATATTATTGACTTTATGCTAAATATGGGAGTGTCGATTTCAACACCCTTTAATACTGTTGAAGTTTAGATGTCACTTAACAAAACTTAATATCATTAAAAAACATTGAAAATAGTCACAATTTAATTGGTTTAATAATTCTGCACAAACACCGCTTATCATAAAGTCTTTAAGTGTGAAAATGTTTTTTATATATTGAGTAGAATTTGGAAGAATGCCGTTTGGTGCTATCTCAGATTCCTATAGTTTAACGCCGCTAATCAGCCGCGCTGCTTTTTGCGTCGGCTGAATTAGCCTTGTTAGCAATCACAATAAAGGGTTATTCATTACTGAGAATGTTCCCCTATCTTCCTTCAGGCACAAATTCAATCAACCATATTTCAGGGGAGAGGGCTTCGTAGCCGCCGATCAACCTCTTGCGAAACGGAGCGGCCTGGATCATGATGGCCTTTCCGTCCTTGCTCCATGAAAAATCCGAGGCAAGATAACGCCTACGACCGTTATTGAAACTTGTTACTTTTCGCAGAACACCATCGGCATTTCTTTTGATGTAGAGTTCTGTTTGTAAATCTTTGGCACGAGATTTAGGTGCCTGCCAGCTAGCATCATGACGGCTGGAAATAAACGCCAGAAATTTCCTATTTGGAGAGAAAAGCCCGTGCTCATCCCATGTTTTGGGGCTGTCCACTAACTTACGAATATTCCTTCCGCGAGCATTCATCAAATAAATATCATCCACATACGGTGCGCCGTTTTTTGTGTGAGAAAATACAATGGATCCATCCTCCAAAATCTGGTGGGTTTCGAAAAAGCCGCGATCATCGGCAATGAGGGTTTTAGGGTTTGAAATCTTCGCTGTTCCCGATTTCCTCAAGTCCAGTATTCCTGAGACAATGCTCCAGCCCTCCCAATGATTTTCTCCGCCTGGCGTGCGGTTTTTCCATTTGGGATTCACGCGACCGGTTGGTGTGCGAGCGGAAAAGATAATTGTTTTCCCATCCGGGCTGATCTGGGGATGCAGTGCGGCATGGTTCAGTTTTGTCTTATAAATCAATTCGGCTCCGCTGCCGTCGCGTTTGATGATCCATATATCATTGTTAATTCCCCATGCCAGGTGATTAAAGAGCATATGCAGAGAATTTTCATTTTCTACCTGGAATATGATGTGCACTCCGTTCGGATGCCAGACGGGCTGGCCGACAAAGCCTTTGGGCACAGGCGCATTGCAGGTAACACAAAATCTGTCGCTGCCGTCCGGCTGCATAGTATACAGTTCCGTGTTCTTCGTGGTGTCATCAACAATAGCATCGAAAGCGACCAAATTGTGTTTTACGCCCTTGTACCAATCCAATCGCCCGCCGCTGACAGTAACCTTTTTAGATTGAATAGAAACGGCATTGGCAGAACTCGGTGCGAAACATACAGATAAAAATGATAATCCTATGACAATCAGTATGAGAGATAGCTGTTTTAAAGAATGCCTGCTTTGTAGGATGTCCGTTGTAATAATCTTGTGATGGAAATGTTTAACGTACATATAAAGGAACTCCTGTCTTTGAGTGCTAATGCGGATAACCAGCGGGCGCGAGGTCTTTCAATACACCAAGGAATTATACGTAAATTCGCAGAGTTTTTCCCGTCTAGTTCATCCCGTTGTTAGCCGCCGCATTCATAATCTATTTGATTAAATTCATTTATTGCTGAGTCGATTTCTGAAAAAAGCTGGTCTTCATTCACCTCCAAATTGTCTTTTTTCAGTCTCCTTGCGCAAGTCTCTATGGCTTCCTTTAAAAAGAATCCCCTTTTTCATGACAGGCTCCTCCGATTTTGCAAGTATTTTTTTATATAAAATACCAACCACATGTATTGAAATTATAAATTTTTTTTCGTTTCAGGCAAGGACAAATACCACATTCCGTCCATGCCGATTTATAACCCAAACGATATAAGAAACAAACCTTACTATCAACGTTTTTATTCTAGAAAAATCAAGTCTTTTCTCTTATGAACTTAGCGCGCTATCGCGCGGGTTTTTTAGTCTGGAACATATTCCAGTGTCTCTTGATTAAAACCCGGGCAAGCCAAAACAGGCATAAATTTTTCAAAATATCTGCCTTCAAACTCTGCTATTCCTATCTCAAAATCAATAATTGCTTCGTTCATAACCACTTCAAAATTACACCGAGAACAACGATAACTGTATCCCTCCATCGGGGGACCGAACTTTTGTTTCCTAAGCGCCGTCACACATTCTCCACCAATGCCCCAATTATCTGTACTGACCTCGTCAATAACCACAACTATCGTGGCAGGATTTTTATCCAGCACATCCACCAGCAGTTGTGTTGCCCCTTGAATAAGTTTCAGTTTCTGTTCTTTTGTAACATTTTCATCTGTGATTTTAATATTAATGTACGGCATCAGCGTTTTTTCTCCTTCCTCAATATTTATTGTCTTCATATGGAAAAATATGATATTCGGCTTTTGTGCTATAATCAATAGAATTAGCAGACCGAAACATCAACAAGGAATCCATAATGAACAAGAGACTTATCTGGTTATTGTCATCAGGCCATCTGGTAACGGATATAAACCAGGGCGCATTACCCGCCATATTACCGTTTTTAATTGCAAGTTATGATCTTTCCTATACAGCTGCTGCCAGTATTGTTTTTGCAGCCAATGTCTCATCAAGTATTGTTCAACCCATATTCGGCCATGCTGCAGATAAATTCTCAAAACCATGGTTGTTATCCATTGGTTTGATTTTAGCCGGTTCAGGGATTGGCATGACAGGATTGTGTACGAACTATCCCCTGATAATGATGCTGGCGATTATCAGTGGGATCGGCATTGCAGCCTATCATCCGGAAGCAGCCCGGTTGGTGAACTTTGCTGCTGGTCATCAGAAAAATACCGCCATGAGTTTTTTTGGCGTTGGGGGAACCGTTGGATTTACCATCGGACCTCTTTTAATCACAACAGCACTTCTGCAATGGGGGTTGAACGGTACACTCCTCCTTATTTTACCGGTTTCCATCATGGCAATAGTGATGACAACTCAATTTCCACAGCTCAAACAACTCACGGCCATCAAAACGGATCAAACGAAGGGATCCGGGTCTCCTCCTAAGGAAGAAAACTGGTGGGCATTTATACGGTTAACAGTTGTGATCATTGGTCGGTCCATCATTTTTTATGGGTTAAATACATTTATTCCCATTTATTGGATTCATCACCTGAACCAGTCAAAAGTAATGGGATCACTGGCGCTCACGATTTTTGCAGGATCGGGTATACTCGGGAATTTAACCGGGGGGAAACTGGCCGATCGATGGGGACAAAAAAAAGTTATCCTGTCAGGTTTTTTGGGCTTAACACTATTGCTCCCCATCTTTATCTCGATTGATACTGCGCCGATGGCCTTATTTTTAATGATCCCCATCGGGTTTATCTTATATTCCACCTATAGCCCTTCCATTGTAATGGGCCAAAACTTTCTGCCGAATCGCGTTGGATTATCTTCGGGTATTACCCTTGGACTGGCTATCTCCATCGGCGGAGCTGCCACACCGGTCATTGGGCGAATAGCGGATCTATATGGTATCTGGTTTGCCATTGCATTGGTCGCCTGTTTGCCGATATTATTCTTTGCGGTCACAATGAGTTTACCCGAAAGCACCATAAAAAAAGCCTGACCCGGTCGATTAAAGCTAACGCTGGTATTAAATCAGACGTTGGGCCAAATGATACATGCGGGAACCGGTCTCATAAAAAAGCCCTCTTAATCCCCGCATGAAAACAGGGGTTATTTTCGACACAGGCAAAGGAATCTCCTCAGGTGAGCCTCCCATCATGTATGTAGCCAGTAACTTCCCAAACACCGTGCCCGGGCCAATCCCCCGACCATTGTAACAGGTAACCATGGCCAGATTTTCCCCCAGGATATGGAAACGGGGAATATGGTTGGTGGTCATGGCGATCCGTCCATACCAGGCATATTCCAGATCCACCGTTCCGATCTGGGGAAACACCTTTTTAATACTTCTCAGGGCCCAGGCTCGGTTCAGTCCCATGGCAAAGTCTTCCAAATTTCCAACACTTCCCACAATCAACCGCCCCAGGGCATCAAGGCGATAGGAAGAAAGAATCAAGTTCGTGTCCCAGGCTCCATTCCGGCCGGGTAAAACCGTCTCTAATATCTCTTTGCCAAGGGGACTTGTTGCAAATTGAAAATAATTAAAGGGCACCATATTCCGGATCTGGTGTTTAAAGGCTGCCTCGGGATATCCCTGGACCGCAATGATGACGGCGTTGGAAAGGACAGACCCCCCAGGGGTTGTGAGACGCCAGGCGTTGCCGTCTCTTTCCAGTGATGTCACCGGGGACCTGGCATATATTTGGGCACCTTCATCCAGGGCAGCCCTGGCCAAACCATAGGCATAGGCCAGAGGTTGAATCGTGCCGGCCCGTTCGTCCAGCAAGGCTCCGATATATGCCTTGCTGCCTGTTTTTTCCGCGGCTTCATCCCGCTCCAGGAGCCGGACAGGCGCGCCACGTTCCACCCATTGTTTTTCCCGCCGTTGAAGGGCCTTATAACCGATTTTGGAATCAGCGCAGTGAAGGGTGCCATGCCGCCACGCTTCACACGGGATCTTGTATTTTTCAATGAGTCCGAAAACCAGGTCCGGAGAAGCCCCCAGGATATCAATCAGACGTTGCCCATGATCCGGGCCCACCAATTTGATCACATCTTCAGGCATAAGCCAGAGTCCGGCGTTGACAAGCCCCACATTCCGACCTGCCCCACCAAATCCCACATCATTGGCTTCAAGCACGATGGAAGATTTCCCGGCCAGGGACAAATGGAGGGCTGAGGACAGCCCGGTATATCCGCCACCGATAATGGCCACCTCTGTCTTGTGTTCTCCCACAAGGGAGGTCAGTGAGGGTTTTCCCGATGCAGTGGCAGCCCAGAGGCCGTTATTGATATTGGTGTCTTTCATTCTGCCCCCTGAAAATTTGAAAGTTTTTTTGTTAAATAACAGATCTATTTTTGTTAAATTTTAACACTATTTTTATGGTATACCAAAAAATTATGGACAGGGGAAAATTTTAATGCACACATGTGGATCAAACCCGGATAAAGACATATCCGCCTTCAGCATATCCGAACCACCGGAAGAACGGATTGTAATTGCTTGACAATCCTTTATAAAAAACATCAAAGGAAACGTCATAGGGATAGGCTTGAGTCGTATCAACATCCAGGAGGGTGACCTTTCCCGATACCGCATCAAACCCGCCCACCGGGGAAATATGGGGGATGTGAAGATCCTGGATAAAACAGCCCTGGTCAAAATGGGAAATGATCAGGCAATTGCCCTGGGTTTCAAACTGTTCAAGCCTTGACCGCAGCCGGCTTTTGAATTGTTTTGACTTGACAGGATCCCGGGTTGCCTGAACGGTCTCCAGGGATCGATATCGAATCCCACAGGCCTTGAGGCTGTCCTTCACCACCTGATTCAACAGGGCAAGCGGAAGCCCCCTTCGGCCTTTATAGCCGGTATCACTCATCCGCTCCTTCCAGTGAGCGATGTTCACCTTTTCAAGCAGGTCCTGCTGGCTTAAGGGCACCCCTTTTACAGCCGATTGTCTGTCAAGAAGGGTATTCACCACAGACGCAATGGACGCCACAGAGCAGGCAGAATCATGGAATTGCTTGACATGGTGCCGGAACAATCCGTCTTTCACGAAATTACCGGTACGGTGATAGGGAGTTTTCACATAAACGGCCTGGTCCCCCCCAAAAGCGCCCTTTTGCGTAAATTTTTGGAACAGGTACTGAATATAAAGATACGGGCGGATCACCCATTTCAAAAAAACCATCATCGTCTCTCAGTTTCCCTTGGGATTCAATATTTTTTTTAAATAATGACCCGTATAGCTTTTAGAGGATCCTGCAATTTTTTCCGGTGGACCCTGGGCAATAATTTCTCCCCCGCTGCTGCCCCCTTCAGGCCCAAGGTCAATAATCCAGTCTGCGGTTTTGATGACATCCATGTTGTGTTCAATGATGATCACTGTATTTCCTGAATCCGTCAGACGGGCGAGCACGTTCAGCAGCAGCTTGATATCCTGAAAATGAAGTCCTGTGGTGGGTTCATCAAGAATATACAGGGTTTCCCCGGTATCCCGCTTGGCCAGTTCCCGGGCAAGCTTGATTCTCTGGGCCTCTCCCCCGGAAAGGGTGGTGGCGGCCTGTCCGAGTTTGATATAAGACAGCCCCACATCCATTAAGGTATCCAGGATATTTGTAATTTTCGGATGGCTGGCAAACAATTCCCTTGCCTGGAGAACAGACAGGTCAAGAATATCGGAAATGGAATGATCCTTATACACGATTTCAAGGGTGGCCCGGTTAAAGCGTTTTCCATGACAGAGGTCACACGGCACAAACACATCCGCTAAAAAATGCATTTCCACCTTGATATAACCATCCCCTTTACAGGCCTCGCACCTGCCACCCTTGACATTAAAAGAATATCTTCCTTTCTTATATCCCCGGGCCTTTGATTCCGGCAGCAGGGCGAAAAAATCCCGAACATGGTCAAACACCTTGGTATAGGTGGCCGGGTTGCTGCGGGGGGTTCGACCAATGGGTTTCTGGTCAATGTTAATAATCTTGTTCAAATGGGAGAGCCCTTTAATGGTGCCATGCCGCCCCACGGTCATTTGTGAATCATGCAGTTTCACCGCCAGGGCGGGATACAGGATCTGGTTGATCAGGGTTGATTTTCCAGCACCTGACACACCGGTAACAGCCACCAGGAGTCCCAGGGGGATTTTCACTGAAATATGTTTCAGGTTATTTTCATGGGCATTGACAATGGTGACCCATTTGTTCCCCTGACTGGCCGGACGTTTCCTTTTTTCAGGAATGTCTATTCGCTCTTTACCGGTTAAAAACTTACCGGTGATGGACAGGGGGTTTTGTTTAATCTGATCCGGCGTTCCCTGGGCCACAATCTGACCGCCAAGATGGCCTGCCCCGGGACCGATATCCACGATCCAGTCGGACTCCTCCATGGTTTCCTGGTCATGTTCTACAATGATCAGGGTATTGCCGATATCCCTTAGATGGTGAAGGGTCTTCAGCAATTTGATATTATCCCGCTGATGCAGTCCAATGGACGGTTCATCCAGGATATAAAGGACCCCGGTAAGCTCTGATCCCACCTGGGAGGCAAGCCGAATTCTCTGGGATTCCCCGCCGGAAAGGGTCGGGCCGCTCCTGTCCAGGGACAGGTAATCCAGCCCCACATTTACCAGGAACCCAAGCCGGTCTGAGATTTCCTTGAGCAATTCTTCAGCAATCAGCCGTTTATTTCCCGTCAGGTGCAGTCCATTGATAAAATCAAAGGCCTCCCTTACGGTCATGGCGGTCACATCAATAATGGATTGTTCATGGATGTGAACATGGAGCACTTCCTTTTTCAGACGTCTGCCCTGGCAGGCAGGACATGTGCTGGCGGTCATGAATGCAGAATAGTATTTTTTCTGTCCTTCAGACTGGGTCTCCCGGTATCGCCGCATCAACGTATGAATCAACCCTTCATGGGTTCGGGTAAATTCCCCCTGGATCTTGACGGAATGCCAGTTGACGGTCATCTCTCGATCTTTTGAGCCATACAGAAGCAGATCCCGGTCTTTTTGGGGTAATTCTTTCCAGGGAACATCAAAGTTGATGCCCCATTGTTTCTCCATGGCCGTGAGCTGGCTCATTCCCCAGGAATTGTTATTCGGATACCGGGGATGCTTGATAAAATAATTCTTCCACGGGATAACGGCTCCCTGTCGGATCGTCAATGCCGTTTTGGGAACAATCTTATCCGGATCCATGGACAGCAGGGTGCCAATCCCATTGCAGTCCGGGCACATGCCCAGGGGTGAATTAAACGAAAAAATCTGGGGGCCCAGTTCCGGGTATGCCACCCCGCAGCAGGATCTTGCCTCGCTCATTTTAAGGTCTTCTCTGCCCAGCACATGGACAATGATCTGCCCGCTGCCAAGGGTGAGGGCACCCTCCACTGAATCGGTCAGCCGCACCGCAAATTCCGGGGTATGGATAATCTTCAGACGGTCCACCACCACTTCGATATGGTGTTTTTTGTTTCTGGCAAGGGCCTGGACATTTTCAAGGTCCTGGACAACCCCATCCACCCGGACCCTGGCATACCCCTGTTTTTTCAACTCTTCAAGTCTTTCTCGATGCTCGCCCTTCCGGTTTTCCACAATGGGGGCAAGGACCAGGATTTTAGACGCTTGCGGAAGGGTCAGGATCTGGGACACCATGCTCTGGGCATTGCCCCGGCCGACCTTTTCCCCGCAATGATAGCAATACTGGGTGCCGACCCGGGCAAACAACACCCTCAGATAATCATAAATTTCCGTAATGGTTCCCACAGTGGACCTGGGGTTCTTGCTGGCGGCTTTCTGTTCAATGGCAATGGTGGGGGAAAGCCCCCGGATGGTGTCATATTTGGGCTTTTCCATCTGACCGATAAACTGCCGGGCATAGGAAGAAAGCGACTCAACATACCGGCGCTGACCTTCAGCAAAAATCGTATCAAAGGCGAGACTTGACTTCCCGGACCCGGATACCCCGGTAAAAATCACCATCTTTTTCTTGGGGATATCGATATCAATATTTTTAAGGTTATGTTCCCTGGCACCCTTGACAATAATCCTGTCAAGTTCCCTGGACATTGACCCTGTCCTGACATCGCCGTCACCTGCTGTTTCCACCATTGAGACACACACTGAACTGCCATTTTTCATACGCCTTTTTACACTCCTGACCTGCCGGTTCTAATCCTTATCGTGACACAAAACAATAAGCATGGCAGGGATAAAAGTAAAGTTACTGAATCGTAAAAATCAAATTGCTTTTAGGGTGCTGCATTTGATACTATTAACACAATGAAACCAAATCAGACAGACTGCCTGGCCAATTCAAGCTGCCCCAATGATACCGCTATTTTCAAGGCCATTGGCCGAACCATTCTGGAATTCCATCTGCTGGCACCCGGGGACAGGGTTTTGGCTGCCGTATCCGGTGGTCCGGATTCTGTTGCCCTGGTATTGTCCCTTTTGGCCTTCAAGGAAAAATATGCCTTAACCATTGGTATTGCCCATATGAACCACCGGCTTCGGGGCGAAGAATCCCTGAGGGACAACACCTTTGTACAAGCCCTTGCCGACAAACTGGACCTGCCGTTTCACGGTGAACGAGTTAACGTCAAGGCATATGCCAAAACACATCGACTATCCCTTGAAGAGGCTGGCCGGGACGTCAGGTACCGTTTCTTTGAACAGGTTGCAGACCGTCATGGATACACAAAAATCGCCACAGGTCACAACAAAGATGACAATGCCGAGCTGGTATTGATGAACCTGTTAAGGGGAGCCGGCCCCAAAGGGCTTTCCGGAATCCCGACCCTGAGGGACGGCAAATATATCCGGCCCTTGATCCGGGTTACAAAAAACCAGATCCTGGATTTCTTAACAGTCGAAAACCATGCCTACGTGTTTGATTCGTCCAATACCGACATGGCGTATTTAAGAAATAAAATCCGGTACGCCCTGATACCCCATCTCCAGTCGGAATACAATCCAAAAATCATTGATGCCCTTGACAGACTGAGCCATATCCTCAGACAGGAAGAAGCGTTTTGGAACACGGAAACCGACAAACAATTTAACCGGTGTTTGATTAAAACAGAAACCTCTGCCATTGTCTTTTCAAAACCCCGGATGGCCGCCCTTCATCCTGCCCTTTTAAACCGGATATTCAGAAAGGCCATTGAAAAGGTTAAACATAATTTAAAGCGCATTTCCCTGACCCATATCAATGACCTGGTGCAATTTTGTTTTCATGCTTCCACCGGTACCAGCCTGGACCTGCCCGGCCAGATAAGAATTTACAAACAAAAAGAGGTCATCATCATTAAAAAAGAGGACCGTCCCTTAAGGGAAATCGGAAGAAAAGAGAAGCAATCAAGGCAGATAACCCGGAAAAAACAAACCAGAGACCAGTAAAACTTTTTCTTGTATATTCAAATTTTATGTTTATATATTATGTAGTTTTAAAAATATAACAGATATCAGTTTATCGTCGGAATTTGCAAACCAAACCCACGTGTACTGATAACCTTACAATGCTCGGATTTCTAAAAAAAAAGGAAAGGAAAAGCCTTGAATCAATTTTATAAAAACATTTCCCTTTGGCTGGTGATTGTTCTGATGATGGTCATGCTGTACAATATCTTTAATCAGCAGCAAACCGGACAACCGGATGTCGGGTATTCGGAATTCCTTGCAATGGTCGAGGAAGGCCGGGTCCAGAGTGTCGTGATCCAGGGTAAGGATTTATATCTCACCGATGCCAGTGGTGCCCGGTATAAAAGTTTTGCTCCGGATGATGCTGAACTGATCGGTATCCTACGTTCCAAAGGGGTGGCAATTAAAGCCAAACCACCGTCTGAAAACTCCTGGTTCATGTCCATCATCGTCTCCTGGCTGCCCATGATTGTCCTCATTGGTGTGTGGATCTTTTTTATGCGCCAGATGCAGGGAGGGGCCGGCGGCGGTAAGGCCATGTCTTTTGGAAAAAGCCGGGCACGGCTCCTGGATGATAAGGGAGAAAAAGTCACCTTTGCCAATGTCGAGGGGATTGATGAGGCCAAAGCAGAATTGACCGAGGTGGTTGATTTTCTGAAAAACCCAACAAAATATACACGCCTGGGCGGACGAATTCCCAAAGGGGTGTTGCTGGTGGGAAATCCGGGAACTGGAAAAACCCTCTTGTCAAGAGCGGTTGCCGGAGAAGCAGGGGTCCCGTTTTTTACCATCAGCGGGTCTGATTTTGTTGAAATGTTTGTGGGAGTCGGTGCCTCAAGGGTGAGGGATCTTTTTGCCCAGGGCAAAAAAAATGCCCCCTGTATCATATTTATCGATGAAATTGATGCGGTGGGACGTCAGAGAGGCGCGGGCATGGGCGGAGGACATGATGAAAGAGAACAGACCCTGAACCAGCTGCTGGTGGAAATGGACGGATTTGAATCCAATGAAGGGGTGATCCTTATGGCCGCGACAAACCGGCCGGATGTTCTGGACCCTGCTCTGCTTCGCCCGGGACGATTTGACCGTCAGGTCGTGGTGGACATGCCCGATATTAAGGGACGGGAAGGTATTTTGCGGGTTCACATGAAAAAAACGCCCCTGGCCAATGATGTGGATCCGGTGATCCTGGCCAAAGGCACCCCCGGGTTTTCCGGTGCGGATCTTGAAAACCTTGTGAACGAAGCAGCACTCCTGGCAGCCAAGCGTGACCATGAAAAATTGAGCATGAAGGATTTTGAAGACTCAAAAGACAAAGTGTATATGGGGCTTGAAAGAAAATCCAAGGTGATCAAGGAAGAAGACAAAAAAACCACCGCGTATCACGAAGCCGGCCATGCCCTTGTGGCAAGGTTTCTGCCCTATACAGATGCGATCAATAAAATCACCATTATTCCCCGGGGAAGGGCTGCCGGGGTCACCTGGTTTCTGCCTGAAGAAGGGGACTTTAAATATAAGGACCAGCTTGAAAATGAGTTGGCCATTGCCTTTGGTGGCCGTGTGGCTGAAGACCTCATTTTCAAACGAATCAGTACGGGTGCATCCAATGATATTAAACAGGCGACCAAGCTGGCCAACAGTATGATCAGAACCTTTGGCATGAGTGATAATCTGTCCCCCCTTTCCTATGAAAACCATGATGAAAACATTTTCATCGGACGTGAAATGACCCAGGCCAAAGCCTATTCCGAAGAAACCGCCAGAAAAATTGATGCTGAGGTTTCCCTGATCATTGACCGGGCATATCAAACCGCGAAAAAGACGTTAGAAGAAAACATCGACATTCTTCATGAATTATCCGTTCTGCTGATTGAAAAAGAAACGATTTTAGGACATGAACTGGATGCTATCATCACCTCCCTGCGACCTAATTTTGATTTTTTCGGCAAAAAAAATGTCTTTACAACGCCTAAACCCCCGGTTGAACCCGAAAATCAAACCGCATCCGGGGGAGACGACAACGACAGCGTTGACAGTGTTGACGAAGATGAAAATTCAGACAATCAAGCGTCTTCTGAAGCAGAGGATCAACCATCGGATGACACAGATACCCGGAAATCTGAGTAGGGGGTTCCTCATGCCGATACAGCCATACACACTTGAATTTGACAAATTCCAACTGGAACTGGGGTCTCAAACCTGCATTATGGGCATTTTAAATGCAACACCGGATTCTTTTTCCGATGGTGGCAGATTCGACACCTATGAAACAGCCGTCGCCCAGGGGATAAAACTGGTTGAAGAGGGTGCCCATATTCTTGATATTGGTGGCGAATCATCACGGCCATTTTCAAGTCCCGTCTCGGAGCAGGAAGAACTGGACCGGGTCATACCGGTCATTGAAACGCTTTCAAAACGGATTGATGTGCCCATTTCCATTGATACGGTAAAATCCAATGTGGCCCGGGAGGCGCTCAATGCCGGTGCTGCCATCATCAATGACATCACTGCCTTTGAAAAAGATCCGGCCATGGCGGATCTTGCCGCACAAAAGGATGTGCCCGTGGTGCTGATGCACATGAAAGGGACCCCTGAAACCATGCAGGTGAGCCCGGATTATGATGATTTAATGTTGGAAATCACCCGCTATCTTTCGCTACGGGCCGCCTATGCCATGGAAAAGGGTATCCAGAAAAAAAATATCATTCTTGATCCGGGAATCGGTTTCGGAAAAACCATTGAACATAATCTGGTTCTCATCAATCATCTGGATAAAATTTGCTCCCTGGGCTATCCGGTTCTCCTGGGGCCGTCTCGAAAATCTTTTATTCAGCATATCCTGACCCAGGAAGATCCCGCCCCAGTGGGTCCGGATAATATCAAGGTGGAATACGGTACGTTGGCGGCTGTTGCCGTTTCCATTCTGAACGGGGCGCACATTGTCAGGGTCCATGATGTTGAGCGCTTGACCGCTTTTACCCGTATCCTAGATTCGATCAGGAATGCATAAGCTTCCGCTTTGTGGCGCCATATATATTCTCTTGTTCATCCCCCTTCTTTTTTGTCTCGCCGGCTGCACCACAGAGCCGGTTGAGACCGATCTTTTACTGCCTGTGGATTTTTCCAATGTACCGGAACATATGGTGTTGACCAACTTCAACACCGATAAAATTGAAATCAGAATCCAGGCAAACCCAAAATCCATAGACCTCATGAACAAAGAAAATACCCGCTACCCGGTGGATCTCTATACAGACCTTGAATTTGATCCGGCAGGCGATTCCGACTCCATTGAGCCCGGTGCATATCTGATTCCGGTGGAAGAGAAACGAATTCCCATGAACCCTGCCATAAAAATTCTGACAATAACCCCCTCTTACCTGAGTGTTCAACTTGAACGAAAAATGAAAAAATCCTTTAAGATATCCGTTCCTTACATTGGCGTACCCGCCAAAGGCTATATCGCACTGGATGCGGCCACAGAGCCCTCCAGTGTCGAATTAACCGGCGCTGCCCCCTTGATTGAGGCCATCAGGGAGTTAAAGACAAAACCCATTGATCTTACAAATGCCAATGAAAATTTCAAAAAAGAGATCCCTTTGGATCTGGACAACCCATCCCTCATTTCCTCATCAGATCCGATTATTATTGTCACCATCCCGATTCAGCAGCAGCTGGTGTCAAAATCCATTGAAAATATTCCCATCCAGGTATGGAATTCACCCTTCAGGGTCACCATCGAGCCGTCCCATATAACCATTCGGGTCAAGGGCCCCTTTGAAACGTTGAACCATAAGGAAACCATGGATCAAATCTATTCGTTTATCAACCTTAACGGTTTGAAAAAGGGGGTATATGCCCGGCATGCCCATATTAACATACCCGTGGGTCTGATGATGACCGATGCAGTTCCACAAGTATTTACCGTAAAAATAGAATAAAGGAGACCCCCATGCTTCTCGTGATTGACGTAGGAAACACCAATACCGTCATTGGTATTTATGACGGTGATGTCCTCAAATATGACTGGCGGATAAGAACCATCCGGGATTCCACAGCAGATGAATTCAACGTGCTGGCCAACGCCCTTTTTTCCGACAAGGGCGTCATTCGGTCAGACATTGAAAAAACCGTTATTTCATCGGTTGTTCCGTCTGCCGTGCCTATCTTGAATGCCTTTTGTGAAAAATATCTCAACTTGACTCCCTTATGGATAAATGCCGATTCGGTAAAGCAGCTGATGCCCATTCTCTATCATAACCCCGACGAAGTGGGAGCAGACCGGATTGTCAATGCAGTGGCTGCCTATAAAAAGTATCAGACCTGTCTGATTATTATTGATTTCGGGACAGCCACCACATTTGATGTGATTTCCGAAAAAGGTGAATACCTTGGCGGCGCCATCGTACCCGGGGTCATGATTTCTGCGGAGGCGCTTTCTCAAAAAGCGTCCAGGCTGCCCCGGGTCGAAATATTCAAGGCCCCGGAAAAGGTCATCGGCAAAAACACCCTTGACAGCATCAAGTCCGGCATCATTTATGGCAATGCGGCAATGGTGGACGGGATGGTGGAACGGATGACAAGTGAGATGAAGGCTTCTCCCCGGATACTGGCCACGGGGGGCCTGGCACCATTGATATCGGGATTATCCAAAACCATTGAAGCCGTGGAACAATCCCTTACCCTTGAAGGGTTAAAAATCATCAGCAATAAAATCCAAATGGGGTAATAGTTCCAGTATGCGCACAATACCACACCGATATCTGAACACGCTGATCCTTTTCACTGTCCTCCTGTTTTTTTATGGGTGTCCCCGGGCCTTTGCCCTTGATCCAAAAGAGGTCCTAGTCATTGCCAACTTGAATGCAGCCAAGAGCAAAGGACTGGCACTCTATTACATGGAAAAAAGGCAGATCCCTAAAAAAAATCTGGTGTTAGTGTTCATGACGGATAAAGAGACCTGCACACGGGACGAATATGAACGAAAAGCCCTGCCGCCCATCCGGCGGTTTCTCCATCAAAACACCGATATCCGGGCCTTGGTCACCCTCTTTGGTGTCCCGTTAAAAATTTCTTCTCCAGGGAAAACACCCGGGGAACAAGCAGAATTGCAGCAGATGGAATTGAAAAAAAAAACCATGGAAGATCAGTTGAACGACACCTCCTTCACGGATGCAACCGCCAGACGGGAAAAGCAGAAAGAATTATCAGCCCTGAAAAAAAACAGGGCCGAGTTCCTGCGGAAAATTGACAAGCTGGCTTCATTTGATTCTGAATTATCCCTGATTAAAAAAGACCCCTATGACCTTAATATGTGGCTGCCCAATCCCTATTACCTGGGCTTCAAAAACCAAAAAACCGCAATAAAGAAAGCAGATGTCTTGATGACAAGCCGTCTTGACGGTGCCGATGAGACCATCGTGAAACGGATCATAAACGATAGTATTGAAGCTGAAAAAACCGGCTTAAACGGATCCGCGTATTTTGATGCCCGGTGGAAAGATCCAGGGGAACGCAACGTTTCAGGATATGGCTTTTACGACAAATCCATTCATCAGGCATCCCAATGGCTGGCCCGTAAAAATCAGATGACGGTTGTCCTGAATGACGATACGACCCTGTTCCAGAAAGGCGAATGCCCTGATGCAGCACTCTATTGCGGATGGTACAGCCTGGCCAGATACATTGATGCCTTTTCCTGGGCAAAGGGGTCCGTGGGATTTCATATTGCCAGTTCAGAATGTGCCACATTAAAGGGAGAAACCAGCCAGGTCTGGTGTAAACGAATGCTGGATAAGGGCATTGCCGCCACCATCGGTCCTGTGGGAGAACCCTATGTCCAATCCTTTCCCGTACCGGAAATTTTCTTTCACTATTTAACGGAAGGGTATCTTACGCTGGCTGAATCCTATCTCATCAGCCTGCCTTACCTGTCCTGGAAAATGGTGCTGATTGGTGACCCCTTATACAGGTTAAATCTAAACCCATGAAGACCCCGGACCAACAAATAGACCTTGAGTATTTTCTAAAAAAGGTTCCCCTGTTTTCTTCCATCCCGGATTCACAAATCAGTGACATCGCCGCATGCTTCCATTTTGCCGAATTTAAAAAAGATGTCATTGTTTTCCAGCAGGGAGACTTAAGCGATGCCATGTATATCATCCGTTCCGGGGCTGTTCTCATCCATTCTGAAAAGGACAATGAGATCTTGTTTCAAACCGAACTCAGACGGGGAGATTTCTTTGGTGAAATGGCATTATTGTCCGATCTGCCAAGGAATGCAACTGTCACCGCAAGTCTGGATGCCAGCCTCTTCTATTTGAAAAAAAATGATTTTGAAACGCATTTATCTAAAAACAAACATGTTGGATTATATTTAAGCCGCCTCTATGCCCGGCGGTTATCCATGAATTTTGAAAATGAGACCATTCGACCCAAGCCTTTTTTTTATACCCTTTCCGCCACTGATCCGGGCCTGGGTCTCGCCCATTTCCTGTATTCCATGTCCTATCATATTTCAACCGAGTCCCCCCAGAAAGTCCTGGTCGTGGAGCCCCATCTTGAACTTGACAGCATCATGCAAAAATTCGATCTTGACATCATTCCCTGCCCGGACGAAACACTGTTTGGCCTGCTGCCGGCGAACGTCTATACCCCCCGTGATTTTAAATGGTTCCATCATTCATCAGGTTTTTCCGTTTTACAGGTCAACAAAGGGTTTAATGACGGTCTGGTGCCGGTGTTGCCCCTTTTGATGGAAAGTTTCAAATCCCGGTATGACCTGGTTATTTTCAGCCTTGCCCACTATTCTGGTCGACTTGAACAACAGGCCGTCAGACTCTGCGATAAAAATCTGTTGCTGATCAATAACACAAAACAAGCACTGCCAAGGGTAAAACAGACGCTTGCCCGGCTGGAAGAAAAAACGGGTAAGGGACTTGACCGGATTCGGGTCGGGGTCAGTCATCTTTGCGGGTCCATCGGCATTGCAAGGGCAGATCTTAAACAGGCCCTCAATCTTTCTGAAACCCCTCAAATATGGGTGGACAGATCCGATAAAGCCTTAAAGGATCAAATTGATACCCAAAAACAATTTCCCATCAAGGGGGCCAGAGCCGTTGCCAGGGAAATAGCGGGTGTCAGAATCGGGCTGGCATTAGGGGCCGGTGCCGCCCGGGGATGGTCCCATATTGGGGTGTTAAAGGTGCTCCAGGAAAATGGCATACCTATTGACATGATTGCAGGCACGAGCATGGGGGCACTTGTGGGGGCGATTTTTGCGTCTAAGGGATCTGTGGATCAGTTAAGACGTCATACCATCGACCGGTTTTCCACACGGCACCAGGCCCGGAAAAAAATATTTGACTATACGCTTCCCTTCCAGGGATTGTTAAAGGGGAGAAAAGCAATGAATCTCGTGGCAGACGCCATCGATCATGCGGATTTCATGGATCTTTTGATTCCCACCTTTCTGGTGGGGGTTGATATCCGGAAAGGAGAGGAAATTCTCTTTGAAACCGGTGACGTTGCAAAGGCCGTGAGGTCCAGCCTTTCCCTGCCGGCAGTGTTTGCCCCGTTCAGACACATGGGGCGGTGGATGGTGGATGGGGGACTTTTAAACCCGGTACCCGTTAATATCCTGGAACAAAAAGGGGCGGATAAAATCATTGCCGTGTGTGTGGAAAACCAGCGGTCAACATCCCCCCCCGTCACCCGATCCCCCGGCATCATGGAGGTGATCTCGCGAACCATCAGTATTGTTCATTCCCGGGCCACCAGCGGCTTTGTTGAAAAATCCGATGTGGTCATCTATCCGGATGTCCAGGGGTTTGCCTGGGATGATTTTCATAAAGGAGAGGTCCTGATGCAACGGGGCATCCAGGCTTGCCAGGAAGTGCTGGACGATATCAAAACCCTTATCCTATAACCCAGATTCAGGCGGATCCTGCCAAGGCTAAGCCCCAGCGCCTCTTTTGCCAGGGGGCTTAGCCTTGGGTGTTTTCTTTCAAAAACGGGCATGGTATTTTGATGACTTTTAACACAAGAGGAAAGAATAAATGAGTTTATTCACGGTTGATACAAAAAAATGTGATAAAGACGGGATTTGTGCCATTGAATGCCCTGCCCATATTATTGAAATGACCGAAGCAGGACCGGTTCCAGCAGCCAATGCCCAGGAGATCTGCATCAAGTGCGGTCATTGTGTGGCCATCTGTCCCAAAGGGGCCTTCAGTCTGAATTTTTTAGCGCCTGACCAATGTATGCCCATCCAAAAGGAACGCATGCTCACGGTGGATCACACCGAGCATTTTTTACGGTCCCGCCGGTCTATCCGGCGATACAGGGAAAAGGCTATTCCAAGGGAATTATTTAAACGGGCCCTGTCAATTGCCTGCTGTGCTCCCACAGGCAGTAACCGGCAAACCGTCAAATGGCTAATCATCGATAGCCGGGCAGATGTCCAGAAAATTGCCGGTCATGTGATTGACTGGATGCGATATGTGGTACAAAACCATCCCAAGATTGCCCAGACAATGAACATAGAAACGTTGATCTCTCAATGGGATAATGGAATCGACCGGATTTGCAGGGATGCCCCCCAGCTGGTATTTGCCTATGGATCGGATGAACAGGGCAGCGGGGCTGCAGATTGCCATACGGCCCTTGCCTACCTGGAACTTGCCTTGCCCGCCTTTGGCCTTGGCAGTTGCTGGGCCGGGTATGTCAACTATGCGGCCGGCCAGTGGCCCCATCAAATAAATTTGTAAAATCGCTTCCCCTTGGCAAAATCCCGGATAGAAAAGATTTTATAACTTTCAAAGGCAAAGATGCTGAACGAAAGGCCCTATGGCAAATGGTGGTTGAGCAAAGCAAGGTGTTGGGAGATGAATTTTTTGAAGCAGTGCAGTCGGAAAAAATCGCTCAGATGGTAACCCCCGCCAAAAAACAGGCAAAACAAATGATGAGGGATCATGTATAAAAACGATATAAAACAGACCCTCCTGTTGTCTCTGCCCATTGTTGTGGGTCAGCTGGGGCAGATGCTCATGTCGGTGGTGGATACGATCATGGTGGGGAAAGTGGGTGTCCAGCCCCTGGCAGCCGCCTCCCTGGCAAGCGCCCTGTTTCTCCTGGTCATGGTTGTGGGATTCGGGCTGTCCGTGGCGGTCACCCCTCTCACTGCCATCGCCTTTGGCGCCGGCAAAGACAAGGAATGCGGCATTATCCTGAGACAGGGCATTATCGTCAACCTTTTTTTCGGTCTCCTGTTGTGCGGTGTCACCTTTATTCTTTCAGAGTGCATTCAATTTTTAAACCAGCCCAAAGAGATTGTGGGCCCGGCATCCCTTTACATGAAAGTATTGGGCGTTTCCCTGCTGCCGATGATGCTGTTTCAAAGCTACCGGCAGTTTGCCGAAGGGCTGAGCTACCTGAAACCGGCCATGATCATCACCCTCCTGGCCAATATCGTGAATATCCTGGCCAACTGGACGTTCATATACGGCCATCTGGGTGTGCCCCCCCTGGGCCTGACCGGTGCCGGTATGGCCACCATCAGCTCCCGGACATTTATGGCCATTGCGCTGATGGTGGTCATCAGAAGATCTCCCCAGATGCGCCGATTTGACCCCACCCTGAATTACCAAAAAATTGATTTTCCCATGATCCGGCGCCTTCTGGCCATTGGCATCCCCGCAGGATGCCAGTATTTTTTTGAGGTCAGTGCTTTTGCCGCCTCATCCATCATGATCGGCTGGATGGGAACGGTGGCCCTGGCTGCCCACCAGATTGCCTTGAACCTGGCCTCCATTTCTTTCATGGTGGCCATGGGCATCGCTTCTGCCGGCACCATTCGTGTCAGCAATGCCGTGGGGAAAAAAGATCTCCCGGGGACAAGGATCGCTGGATTTTCTGCGGCCATCTTGTGTGCCGGGTTCATGGCCGCTGCCGGTGTGGTGTTCATCCTGTTCCGGTTTTTTTTGCCCACCCTCTATATCGCTGAACAAGCGGTCATTGATATCAGTGCCTCATTGCTGGTGATTGTGGCCTTTTTCCAGATCTCCGACGGCACCCAGACCGTGGGTCTTGGCATTTTAAGGGGTATCACCGACATGAAAATCCCGACCCTGATCACCCTTGTTGCCTATTGGCTGATCGGTCTTCCATCAGGATACGTTCTGGCATTTAAGGTCAACATGGGCATCTATGGGGTATGGTACGGGCTTCTCATCAGCCTGACAGCCTCCGGACTGTTCATGATGCTTCGGTTCCATACAAAAACCAGGCATTCCATCGATATTGAAAAAATATCATAACGATGTGAATCAACATGATTTTCCCTTGGCGATAAAGGCTATTTCAGCATTTTTCTGGCAATTGCGGCATCCTTAAAGTGCGGATCAATTTCCAGGGCCTTTTTAAAATAATCCCTTGCTTTTTCAAACGCTTTTGTCCGGTACAAGGCCATACCATAATGATAACAGGCCAATGCACTCCCAGGGTTCAGGTTCAGGCTGTCTTCAAACTCTGATATGGCGTTCAGATAGCTGCCTTTCTGGTAATAGACCCATCCCATGGTATCCAATACATTGGGGTCTTTGGGTGCTTTTTCCCGGGCTATTTTAGCAAGGTTGAACGCCTCTTCCAGCTGGTTCGGTTTTTCAGAAAGGATAAACGCAAGGTTATTCGCTGCATTTGGATGATGCGGATTGATCTTGAGCACTTTTCGATAATACGCTTCTGCCTCGGGAAGATTGCCCTGGATGTCAAACATAAACCCCAGGGCAACCAGTGCCGGGAGATAAGACGGATTGAGGTGTTCCACCCGCTGATATTCTTCAATCGCCTTGTCAAATTGTTTGTCTTTGTTCAGGAAATTGGCAATGTGCATGGCGGGTTTTATATAATCCGGTTTTAATTGTTTGGCCGTTGCAAAATGCCCCAGGGCAACACTGGGTTTGTTCATTTTTAAATAAATTTCGCCTTTCACATTTTCAAAAAAAGAGGCTGTGTCAGGACTTGCCGCTGCCGAATATTTATTTAACAACTCCAGGGCCGGTGTATATTTTTTTTCTGACATATACATATCTGTCATGATTTTCACAATTTCCACTTGGACGGGGCCATGATCCAAGACCTTCTGCAACAATTCAATGGCCTGCTTTTTCCTGCCGGTTGAATTATACAAAAATCCCAGGCGGATATAGGCATCAGTATAGCCGGGTTTTTCCCGGATGATCACGTTAAGAATGTCTTCGGCGTCTTTAATATTGCCCTCAAGAAAATTGATGCCGGCCAACAGGGTCAGTGTTTTTAAATTGGGTGGGGTGAGTTTAAAAATTTCATCAATCTGTTCTCTTGCCTGGTTAAGGTTTTTCTCGTGGATATAGACCTCTGTGAGCTTTATCCGGGCATCAACCAGTCTCGGATCTGCGGTTATGGCGGCAAGAAGATTCCCTTTTATCTGATCTTTTTCAAATTCTTCCGGATGATTCAGCAACCCTGCTGCTGCCCGGAATATTTTTTGTTCAGGCCGGTCTGTTGCCCCCCGCTGCTTAATACAGAGCGCTCGACAATAATAGGCCCGGGCATTTAATTTATCCAGGGTGATGACCTTATCAAATTGATCCAGGGCGCCCTTGAAATCCTTTTTGGCCATCAACACTTTGCCCTTTTGAAACAGCGCGTCAACAAAACGGCTGTCAATGGCCAAAGCCGTATTTACCGATTCTTCAGCCGCTTCAATCCGGTTAAACTCGAGATAAACCTGGGACAACCCCGTATGGACCAGGGGATTTTTTTTGTGCTTTGCCAGGGCAGTTTTCAGTGTTGCAATTGCCTTGGCCTCCTGATTTCTTTTGGTATAAAACTCTGCCAGGGTCATCATGGGTGCCACTTGTTCAGGATCTTCCAATATGGCTTTCTGGTAATTTTCTTCAGCCGGTTCATATCGTTTCTGACGTTCATAGAACCGGGCCAGATCCGTATACTTTTGACCTTTAATGCCGTCTGTCTCCAGCAGGCCTTTCAGCAACGCCTCGATCTTGTCCCATTTTTTCCGGGCTGTATACAATTTGACAAGTCCCATATAGGCGTCACGGGATGAAGGGTCCTGGGTGATGGCGGTCATATAGACATTTTCCGCCTTGTCACTATTGTTGGTTTTAATATGGAGCTGGGCCAGGGCGATATGGGTGCGAACATTTTTGGGATCAATCGCCGCAGCCTTATTCAGGGTTTCAATGGCCGCCTCAAAATTTCTTTCCTTCATTTGAAGTCTGCAAAGAAGATGATAGGCCGGAACCGATAACGGATCAATATCAAGCGCTTTTGAAATCTGATTTCTGGCGTCCAACAGATGGTCTGTCTGCAAATAAATATGGGCCAGCCTTAAGAAAGGCAGCATGCCCTGGGGATTTACTTTTGCTGTAAGGTTATAGTATGCGATGGCTTGATTCAGCCGTCCAAAACGCATATAGGTTTCCGCCAGTTCAAAACAGGCCACATCATTTTTCGGATCCAGCTGAATGGCATTTTTATATTCTATCACTGCTGTTTGCGGCTTATTCCCGGCATTAAATTCCCGGGCATTGTTGATATGGACCAGTGCTTTTTGTTCGTCATTTTTCCCACAGCCCGCCGTCAGAACCAAAAGGCTGATCAAAATAGCGGCAACCCTGAAACAAATTGTACCCATGAACTGTATTCCCTTCTTTGATTTCAAATTTCATGCTAACGATAATTGTATGCTCCCCTGCATGGCCGACATGGCACCCAAAGATTATCATTTCCGGGAAAATAAAGAAAGCCGCCAATTTCAGGAACCGCTGATACTGGTGAAAACAAGATCAAGGATTTTTTGGTATAAATCACCCGACTGTATAAATTTTGTCAAAACAATAGGAAATAAATTACACAATGCTGGTGTATTTTTTTCACAATTAAAATTCCAGACAGTTGTGCATCAAGCCAACAAATTGATATCATAAGCAATAGAGCCCGACAATACTATTGGCACAAAAAATGCTTATTAATTGCTTATATTATGACTGTTACGGATCAAGCCTCTGGCCGACAAGATTTTAAAACCAGACAATATGGACAGACCGGCTGTTCGAAAAAGAGAGGAACCAATGAAAAAAATTTTAATCAGTACAATTTTTTTGTTCATCATGGTGTCAACTGCCTGGGGGGCAGCAAGCTACACCGGGAGTATCGACAGTGGTAGCGTTAGCCCATTCGTTGGCGGAATGGTTGCCACAATCCCCTGGGCCTCTGGAAACGCGGTATTATCATGGGACGTTGATTACGACACTACCAATGCTGGCCTCTGGACCTATGATTACACATTTGATACATCAAGTGCCGGGTCCAACGATCTCAGTCATATCATCATTGAGTTATCGGAGCCTTTTCCAACCAATCCACTAACCATTTCGAGTAATGGTAATGTAATTTTTACTGATAATCCTGATGATAGTAATGATGATGGTGATACTCATTATGAAATAGATTCGTTTGTTGAGGGTAATAGTAACCCTAATTTGCCTGGGACTTTATACGGGGTTAAAGTTGACAACCTATTAGATTCAGAGGTGAACACCTTTACAATTGTCACGGAAAGGGCGCCCATGTGGGGTAATTTCTACGCCAAAGATGGGGTAAACAATGATCAGAATAAAGTATATGCTTACAATACCGAGTTCTTAACTGAGCGTCCCTTTTTCGATGATACCAATTTCAGCCCCGATAACAACCCTTTGGGTTGGGTCCTGGTGCCCGACACGAAAGACGGCCCCCCCGGTGAAACTCCCATCCCCGAGCCGGCCACCCTCCTGCTTTTCGGCTGCGGTCTGCTGGGCCTGGCCGGGGTGAGCCGTAAAAAGAGACGCCAGTCCTGAACAACCGCCGGTTTTAACCGAGTACCTTAAAAAAGGGGAGCCACCAGTGTGTGACTCCCTTTTTCATATTCGGTTACGTGCAACCGGTGATCATGTCCATGGTTGCATTTCCTGCCGTTAATTTTAAATCAATCGCATCAATAGGACATCTTCAATATTCTGTCGAGAATCTATCACAGACAATACAAACACCCGTTGCTCAGCTATCCTGTATATTAATCGCCATGGTGTGATAATGATCTCCCGGTATTGAAATATACCCTGCCCTTGAAGCTCAGGTACGATACGTCCTCATATGGTACCAAGTACAGACCGAACGTCAAGATGTATTTTTATACCATGTTCCCATCAAAGACATCGGCTAAAAATAATAGGTAAACTGCACAAAGGCATTTGGCGCGGCATTGGTATAGTACGATGTGCCCGGAATCAAATACCCGCCATATTCACTGCCTTTTTTCCCATAAAACAACGTGGCGCCAAAATGAAGGGTTGAATTTTGTGTAACATTCCAGACGGCCCAGGGCTGGACGATACCTGAAGGATCTGTGACATTATTGATGACACTCAGGTACACATTCAATAACGGATGGAGTTCCACCTGGATACGACCACCTAGATAATGCTTTCCCAGGACAAACAATTCTCCTCGGTCAATCCGTTCCATAACATCCGGATCCCCCAGGGCATCCGTGTAATGATGTTTCCCAAGCCCGTTATGATAATATTCAATCAGACCGTACAGGTTCTTGTTAAACCATACCCAGGACGTGTCAATATTGGCGACAACCGCAACATACCCGTTGTCATTGTTCGCTGTTTTCAGGGTGGACCAGACCACATCGGTCCGCCATGCCGCATCCCCCAGATAACCGGTAACCCCCAGGCCCAAAACTGCTTCATCATAATGCCAGGCCCCCATTATATCCATTTCAATATCTTCAGCAAAAAAATGAAGTTTCCCTGCCATGGAAGCGCTCTGAAAATCAATATCCCCGGTTGCGTTTCTTCGGGGCACATACAGCAGGTCGGCTTCACCGAACCGTTCAGTATCCCATCGCACCAAAACAAGATCATCCCCCATCTTGTAATCTCGAACTGTATCAGACGGTGCAAACGGGTTGAAAAGGTCCATGGGATTAAACATGAACCCATTTCCCCATGTAACCGCCTGTCTCCCGACCCGGATGTCCCCCCGGGACAGTTTGATTGAAAAAAATAACCGGTCCAGTCGGTGCCAGGCAATATCATCATCCGTCTTTTCAATGGTTTTTGTCAGATCAAAAAGGCGCCGGTTATCCATGGCTGACGGGTCCTGAACCAGACCGGCCACCGGCAGCGGACCATATTGTTGAAGATCGTATCGTTTTTCATAGGTATCTCCCCATTTGAGAAAGGCCTCATAATGGGCTTCAACATACACGGTATCCGATAAAACAAGCGTATCCGTTAACCGGGCGCCGACAAGACCATCCTTCCCGGTATGGGTTCCTGTGGGTTCAAAATAAGATCCCGCATCATACCCGGTCACACCGCCCTCAAGTTTGAAATGCCCCCCCAACTGGTTATCCATAGAATTGACCCATGCACTCTCACCTGCCCCGCTAGGTTGGATACACAACAGGGAAAAAAAACCGACAACCAGCCAACAAGCAGCCGCGCTGCCGCTGAACCGAATGCCAACATGTTGGCCCTTATTTGGTTTCGTCATTTACAATGCGCCCATCCTTGATGGTGACAAGTCGTCTGGCATAATCTATGACCATGCTGTCATGGGTTGAAAAAATAAAGGTGACCTGTTTTTCTTTGTTCATTTTTTTCATCATTAACAAAAGGCCTTCCCCTGTTTTTGAATCAAGATTTGCCGTGGGTTCATCTGCAAGAACAATGGCAGGACCTGAAACAATGGCCCGTGCAACGGCCACCCGCTGCTGCTGGCCACCGGACAATTCTGCGGGCCGCCGGTTATATTTTCCCTCAAGCCCCACATCATCCAGTATGGCCGTTGCCCTGTCATGCCGCTCCGTTGCGGGGACCCCCTGCAGCAACATCACATATTCAACATTTTCAATGGCCGATAACACCGGGATCAGGTTGTAGGCCTGAAAAACAAACCCGATTTTATGGAGTCTTAATGCCGCAAGGTCGGCCTGGGTCATGCGTGAAAATTCATTGTTGTCAACAATGACGATGCCTGAGTCCGGCAGGTCCAGTCCGCCCATGATATTCAACAGCGTGGTTTTGCCTGATCCGGACGGCCCGGCAAGGGCCACAAACGCACCGGTATCCACCGTGAGATCAATCCCGCGAAGGGCTTCAACAGTCACATTTCCCTGGTGATACGTTTTTTTTATGTCCTTGATTTCAACCATTGCCATATCCTGTCTCCATGTGCATTAGCCGTTTCTTGTGGTTATCTCCGGCCCGCTAATTTTTCATCATGGCCTGGGTCGGGGTAAACCGTGCCGCCTTAACTGCCGGATACACGCTGACCAAAACACCTAGAACAAGCACCACAAGCCCTGCCACAACCAAATCCTGGACCCATATTTCCGGATACAATTTCCTGGGGATTCCCCACATTTGGGCACCAGCGGCCAGCACGGACAAATCAATCCCGTTTCGTGCAATGGCCGCAACACTTAAAAATCCCAGAATATTTCCGACCGATATCCCCAGGACCAAAAGGAAAAACGCCTCAGCGACCACCCCTTTAACGACCTGCAAGGGTCTCATGCCAAGGGCCTTCATTAAACCGAACTCCCGCATCCGTTCAAAAATGGCCATCAGGGTTGTATTGACAATACCAAACCCCATGGCCACGAACACAACCCCATACCAGACATAAAGGAAAAACCCCGACATCTCAAGATAGGCTTTCATCATGGGCAACAACTGCTGCCATGTTTCAACACAATAGGTATCATCGGCAATGGCAGCCGTGAGTTTTAGGGCCATATGCGTTTCTTGGGTGCCCGTCATATCCAGGTCCGGCAGCAGGATGGATATTTCCGAAATCGACTCCCCCATTTTCAGCATCCCGGCAGCCTGGGACAGGGGGACAAAAACAAATTGTTTTTCCACCGCTTCTGACTCAGCGCTGAAAACCCCCACAATCCGGAAGGCTTTTGAAGCCATCTCCTTGTGGATGTCCTGGGACATGAGAATCAGCTTATGACCGATTTTGGTATTAAATGTCGCAAGAAACGCTCTTCCCACAAGGATTTGGTTTTTATCACCGGATTCAAGGTATCGTCCTGCTGTCATGGCGCTGCCGATAAAGGAGATCCGGGCCTCTTTTTCAGGCTCAATCCCCACGAGGGTAACGCCCCCGGAGTGCCGGGCATTGGATGCCACGGCCATGACCCTCACCCGCCTTGTCCAATGGGCGCCTTGCCCCAGACTTATCCCCAGAACCCTGTCCAGTTTATCCCTGTCCGCCATGGAATTTTCAACCACCGGATCATCCCGATACGCCCGATGATGGATCTGCAGACTCCCGGTAAGGTTGGACATGGCGTTCCTTAGCATCTCGGCCTCCATTCCCCGGAGGATGGCACCGAGAAAAATCATGCTCCAGACACCAATGATCACTGCCAACAGGATCACAAGGGTTCGTCTCGGGTTTCTCCAGATATTTCTCCACGCTAATCGGACAAGCATCTTTTTTTATCTTCTCTTTATATAGGGGGATTTATACATGATTCATGGCTTCCACCGGGTTGAGCTTTCTGATCTTCAACGCGGGGAAAACAGAAGACACAAAAGTAATCAAAAAGACAACCAGCGGACCTGCTGAGGCGGAGATAAGGGACAGCCGAGGATATAGCCTGTCGGGAATCCCATATTGTTTCAGGATGTCTTCCGTGCCGGCAATATAAATCCCGTGTTGTTGAAAATAAAGGGTTAAAAGGCTGCCAATGATGATGCCCGCAACAATTCCCACAAGGGTCATACAAACGGATTCAATCATGACAAGCGTTGCCATCCGTGACGGACGGGTGCCAATGGCCATCATGACACCGAACTCCCGGGTTCTTTCAAAAATCGCCATTAAAAAGGTATTAAAAATACTGAAGGCCACTACAATGATAAGGATGATATACATGATGATGCCGCTGACAAGATCCATCTGGATTCCCTGGAGCAACCCCGGCAGAATGTCCATCCAATCCAATACCGCAAGATCTGTATCCTCCCGCTTGCCGGACAATTGATCCCGGATGTCCTGTTGAACCCGGGAGACGTCCCCTAAAGCGTCAGCAATGATAATGATTTCATGAACCGTTTTCCCCATGGAAAAAATGTCCTGGAATCCTTGAAGGTCCATCATGATGACATTTCGGTCCATGGCATCCATGCCCGAATCAAAAATACCTTTGATGGTGAGGACTGCCGCTGCAATGGATCCGTCACGGCCCTGTCCCAGCAGGGTCACCTCATCATTGATATCCACCTTTAAATTCTTTGCCAGCGGGGCTCCGATAAGGGCGGCATACGCATCATTTGCTGTGAGGTACCGGCCGGTGCGTACAAGGGATTGAATGGTGGACACATGGGCTTCTCCCAGGGGATCTATCCCGGTGACAACCACCCCGTAGGTTCTCTGATCCGACGATACCAGGGCGAACCCATTGGCCCGGAACGTATAGGCATCAATCCCCTTAACCGTATCCAGGCGTGTGGCCACCTGATCCGGGTCTCGAATGACCTGACGCATTTTTTTATCTTCAAGATACCCCTTTGCCTGGACCTGCAAATGGCCGGTACTGATTTTAACAGAGGTATTGATCATTGTTTCATAACACCCGAATTGGAAAGAGAGCATAAACACGAGAATCAGGCTGGCAAAGGCAACGGCCGAAATGGTAAGCCCTGTCCGCCGGGGGTTTCGCCATATATTTCGCCAGGCCATTTTCAATTCCATGGACATGTAGCCGTCCTTAAAACCCTGGATTTTTAAGATGGGTCCGGGTAAAAATCCGGTTGTTCAAATGGTTTTTAAACTCAATTTTCTCATATACCAGCTGGGTATACTCATCTGCTGCATCTGATTTCTGCATTTTCCATTTCATGGGGAACAGCTTATCACCGGTCATTTTCAGGTCCCATGCCGTCATTGTCTTTACCGGCTGAAGGTCTTCATCAAAAAACGTTTCGCTCAAAAGGATGTGGTCTTCCCGGATTTTCAGTTTGATCATGCCCCAGATAACCGGTGCATCCATTTTGGGCATGGATGTGATGCCATAAACCGTCTTGCCCTGATGGAGTGTTGTGTCTGCCAGGGTATGCACATAATCTTTGATAAGGCTGTCGGTTTTGGCAAGGTCGTTGTTGGAAAAATCCGATCCCTGCCAGCCCTGGGACATCATGGAAGGGGGCAGCTTGATGACCCGGTTTACTTTTGGGTTGTACATCCACATGCCGTTGCTGATTTTAAGGGTGCCGTTCCCCTTGTCCTTTGCCGGATGGGTAATCACAAACAGGGAATCGGCATCCCCCCGGGTCCAGGCCTCAATGGTCATACTGCGTTCCCAGTCAGGACGGTGAATGGTCATGATGGTGGTGGAGACAGAGGCCTCACCCCGCCAGTAATCAAAGGCGTCCTTTACGATTGTTTCGGCAGTCATCCGGGCCTGTACGACGGGTGCAAAAAAAAAGATGACAAGGATCAACACGACGGTTCTCATTTCACCTCCCCTTTCAAGATTGGCTGTTCAAACCATAGGATGGGAACGTGGTTTTTGTCAAGAGACAGATGGAGAAGATATGAAAGTCGTGCCCTTCGCAATCATCGAAAAAATGTGAAATACAATATGTGGGGGTGCCAATAATTGGTCTGGACTGATTCTTTAAAATAGCAGTTCACACCCCAGAATAGGGTCCCATTCTAATCGATTATAGACATAGTTGTCACCCAATTTTTCATTTAAAATTTCGTAAAAATAAGAAATGTTGGACATATAATTTTTAATAAATTACCCCGCCGCAAGCAGCGGGGTATCCCAAACTGACCCCATTGGTTTGTTTTAGAGATCAGCGCCAGCGGAACCTGCTACTTGTGCCTCCTACTTCCCAGACCGTTATGGAATTCATTCCATGATAGACATCATTGGCCTCATCGTTTCACTTTCATACTTAATAACTAACAACGTACAGGTAAGTTAAAAGTTACAAAAAATTTGCAGGGGAACCGCCTCTTCAGCCATTACGTCGATATGCTTTTAGATGATTTTTAAGATTAAAATTTGCCATAAATCTATCCATATTTGTTGTAGAAAATATATATTTTCTACAACAAATCAAACCCCCTTGACAATAATCCGGATCTTATTATTTTCAGCTGAAATAATGGAAGGAATTTTCTTTCATCCTGTCATTACGTAAAACTTTTTTTGCAGGAGTTTTTGTGGCTCTATCATGTATGAATTGCACCCGGGTCGGAACTTCGTATTGTAAAAAATGCCAAATCCCTCTCACAGAAGGCGACATCCAATGTATATCTGATTTTCTTGGCTATCAGAATTTGTTTACCCTCGAACCCCTTGCTCTTGAAGATATTGAACCGGATTATGATCCCCTCTGGATGCCCATGGTTTTAAAATCCAATGGGTTGGCCTGTGTAATAAATAGAATACCCTTTGACAAGGTCTTTAATCAGATTGCAGATATTTTGGAAAGCAACTCACGTTGGTATGTAAAGGCTGGTTTACCATGTTGCAGAGAATAGAATCAGGAGTTCAGCCCCTTAATATGGATCGGATTATCGGTTACGATGTTGCAAGAGGAATCGCCATCCTGATCATGCTGATAATTAATTTTAAAGGGGTTTTGTCTGCACACGACTCCAATCTCCAGTGGCTTTCTGATGTGATCAATTTTTTGAACAGAAGAGCCGCAATCATTTTGGTAATGATCTCGGGGATCGGTTTGACGCTTTCAACTAAAGCTTTGGATACGAACAATTGTCTGCTGCTTCGAGCGGGCAGCCGAAGTCTGCTTCTGAATAGAGCCTTCTTTCTTTTAATTTCGGGATATTTATTATCCATCATTTGGTCGGGAGATATTCTTCATTTTTATGCAGTTTTCATTTGTCTCGGTATTTTTCTGGCTCCCAGTTCAAATAAAATTCTTTTGATTACAGCATGTATGATCTGGATGGTAAGCTTTATCCAATTTTTTAACATTTCAGACCACCTACAATCCGGAAATGGAAATAATATTTTTATTGATCAATTAATTGACATATTTTTTTCCGGGTACTATCCATTTTTTCCTTGGGCGACTTTTTTTATCATTGGCATGCTTTTGGGCAGATTAAGATTATGTGACAAAAACCACAGGAGAAGGTTTTTGTTAGGCGGATTGGCCATTTTTATATCATCTGAAATGATTTCTGGATTTTTTACAAGTCATGCACTGCTCCTTGTCTCAGAACCCGGAAAAATATATACAACCCTGGAGTTGTTTTGTCTGGGATTAGGATGGCTCACAAGTATAGATTTGACTATACCAACGCCATTTTCCGTCATATCAGGAATTGGAACCGGCATCACTGTCATCATGATCAGCATCTCTTTATCTACCGGACAAAATGTCCAATGGGCAAGGCATATCGCCATCGCCGGCAGAAACACATTGACGCTTTATATCACTCACATCATATTTTTAATACTGGTTATCCCCATATTTAATATCTCAAATGGCTCCAATTTATCCCTTATCACCTTAGGCGGTTTTGTCTTTTTCTTTACGTTTATCAAGTTGATATCATGTTGGCTTAAAAAACATAAAAAAGGTCCTTTAGAAATGCTGATGCGCAAATTTTCCGTTCGAAGATTAATTGTTGGAAGAACAAAAACAATTGTGGAGAATCAGATGTGAAAAACAAAGCTTTGATCCGGTCGGCCCTGAGCTTTAATGGTATTTATGTTGCCGAGGAAAAGTTTAAATTGGGGAGGACTTCCGAAATAAATATTGGGGGTTATGCTTTATGGCCTAAATGGAAACTATTATTAATAGTCCCGGGTTTTCCGAATCAAAGCCTGACACAATATCTTGTGGTTAAAAGAAATTTCATTCATCACAGATAATTAACTTTTTAAATATTTCTGTTTTTCGACTGGAAAATTTCTTATGCAAGGGTGCGGGATCATGATGTCTTGGATGGAAGTTCCCCCCATCCCCGAAAAATCTCAGCCAGATGGTTATCAATCCCGGCATGACAGGAACGTTGATCGAGCAACGCCACTTCTTTTGTGAGAAACATATATTTTTTTGGGGAAATTTTAAGGCCGGCCAGGTCGGCCCAACTGTAACGTAGCTGCGTTTTTACGCAACTTTTATTCCGATTTTAAAAAGCACTGGTATTTTTTTATTGCACTGGAAAATCCTTCATAACTCCATCGTACTCATCTTGAATATCGTGATTTGTGTTATGACCGTTTTCCCCTAAATGTTTAATTTCAGAGCTCCTCCCCAAAATTCGATACAATCAGAAAAAAAATATTGTTTTCAAAAATCTAAGTTCATTTGCTCAAATTCCTTAGATTACGTGCTGCGTTACACGGGTTATTCCTGTATATAACCGGGTGCTGTCGATTTTGTTTGACTCTTTCGGGGACGTCGCCGTAAAAGGGCATCTAAACCGCTGCACTTTCCCATGCACCTTCCCCCGCCCATACCTCGACCCATACCTCTGCCCATACCCATGCCCCGGCCCCACGGCTGGTTTGCCCGGTTGTCAATCCCGGCAAAATTGGTGCTTCCGGTTTGATCATAAATCTGCCTTTTTTGACTGTTGCTTAACACCGTATAGGCCTCACTGATGGCCTTGAATTTTTCTTCAGCCTCTTTTTCAGTGTTAACATCCGGGTGAAACTCCATGGCCAGTTTATGATAGGCTTTTTTAATATCATTATCGGTAGCGCTTCTGTTGATGTTCAACAGGCGGTAGTAATCTTGTGAAATCATATACTTTCCCTCGTTCATCCTAAATAGTGTTTGAACGAAACCTCACCCACCTGCCGCGTTGCTGCACAAGCCTGAAATCCTCACGTACATTAGTACGCTCCGGTTTCAGCCTTATTTGCGCCTTGCATCTGGGTAAGTTTTCGCCCAAACATGGGTTTTCGGTCAGGCACTAAATACGTCAGCGCGAATATGCGCTCAAGGGCTGAAATATAGTACCGAAAATTGCTTTTTGTCAACACCACTCTTGGTTTTTCAGCCATTCTCATTATAAAACGCAATAGTCGTCGGACAATGGATCAGGCTTCAAACAAAGAAATGGCATCCTGGCTTTCCTGGTCTTCCGTGGACAGGCACAAGAGCACATAATCCCTGGCATTCCGGATATGCTGCCCAAGCAGTTCAGTACCCTTAAGAACGTCCCGGGCTTTGATTGTCTTCAGCAGGTCCCGGTGCTCCCTGGCTGAAACGTGCATTCTGTCGGGATCGTAATTGTCCAGACGGGTTCGGAGAATGATATGTTCGAAATTCCGCCGCAGCAGGTATCTCAAGACCTCGTTTCCGGACATGATGGCAATCTGCAGGTGAAATTCACAGTCGAGCATGAGTTTTTTCCGGTCGTATCGATGGGGCCGGTATTCGTCCAGGGTGCGGTATTTTTCTTCCAGATTTGCCATCTGTTCGTCGGTTGCAGATACCAGGGCTTTTTCAAGCGCTTTGATTTCCAAGGCTTCCCGAACTTCATAGGAATCAAAAATTTCTTTTGCATCAATGGGTTTGACCGCATATCCCACGTTGGGTTCAGAAATCACGAATCCTTCCTGCTCCAGCCGGTTCAACGCATTGACAATGGGGGTTTTGGACATGCCCAGCCGTTGGGTCAACTCCCGGTAGAGCAGTTTCTGGCCGGGAAACAATTTCTGCTGGAGCATCAACCGCTTGATGGCCCGATAGGCTTCTTCAACACTGGATTTAGATCCCGATACCTTGGGCATGGTGCTTCTCCTTGATGGTGACCTGGGCTATAAAACCTGTCAACTTTTCCTTGACATGCAAGGGGGTATCCGCTATAAAAGATCCTAAATTAGATCTAATTTGAGATCTTAACTTTTTGCAGATGACTTGTCAAATCAAAAATACGAGTGATTTTAATTTCTTTATAGATCATTCACCAACAGGAGGCTGTCGTGAAAAAAACCAATGGTAAGGAAAGGACTGCTGTCACTCTGGTGGTAAACGGAGTGACCCATGAACTCAACGTCGGGGATCAGCCGTATCAGGTTTCCCCGTGTCACACGCTTGCCCAAACCCTCAGAGAAACCCTGGGGGTCACCGGCACCAAAGTGGGTTGCGACCAGGGGGCCTGCGGGTCCTGCACCGTTATCATGGACGGAAGACCGATTCTGTCGTGCATGACCCTTACCATCCAATGCCATGGCAGCGAGATTACCACCATTGAAGGACTGGCAGATCCAGCAAGCGGGAAACTTCATCCGATTCAGCAATCTTTTGTGGATCACTCCGCCTTCCAGTGCGGGTTTTGTACACCCGGCATCATCATGGCCTCTAAATCACTTTTAGACCGTCATCCCTCGGCGGACAAGCAGGCTGTCAAGGAGGCGCTTTCCGGACATTATTGCCGGTGCATCAGCCATTACCAGGTGGTGGATGCCGTGATGGATGTTGCCGAAAAAGGGGAGGGAGACCGATGACAAAAAAATATCGATTTATCGGAAAAACCACGCCACGCAAGGACGGGGTTGCCATTGTCACGGGAAAAGCCGATTACATTGACGACATCCACCCGGTATCCATGCTCCACGGGAAGGTGCTCAGAAGCCCCCACCCCCATGCCAATATCACGGCAATTCATACGGATAAAGCCAAGGATGCCCCGGGGGTCAGGGCGGTGCTGACCCATGCGGATGTGCCGCCCTGGATGACCGGGATGCCCCGCCATGTAAAGGTTCTGGATCAAAGGGTACGATTTGTGGGAGATGCTGTGGCCCTTGTGGCGGCAGACACCCTGGAGCAGGCGACCGCGGCCCTGGATCTGATTGAGGTGACCTATGAACCGCTGCCGGCTGTCTTTGATATGGATGCCGCACTGGCACCCGGTGCGCCGCAATTGCACGACATATTTCCCGGAAATCTGGTCACCGATTTTCCGGCATTCGGTCCCAATACCCTTTCAAAAGTGGTCCGGGGAGACGTGGAAAAGGGATTTGAAGCCGCTGATTTTATCAGTGAGGGGACGTTTGGATATGAAAACATTGCCAATCCCCTGCCCATCGAACCCCCCGGCGTTATTGCCCAATGGGAAGACGACCAGCGGCTGACCGTCTGGTCCGGCACCCAGAGTGCGTCCTGGCATCGCTGGATCATGCAGTCCAAAATGGGATTTCCGGATATTCGCGCCATCACCACCCAATGCGGCGGCAGTTTCGGGTCAAAAAATTATGCCCCCCAGTGTCTGTTCTATGCCTCAGCCCTGGCCAAAGAAACCGGACGGGCGGTAAAGGTCTGCTATACAAAAGATGAACATTTCGGTGCTTTTGTACTGCGCCTGGGGTCCCGGTTTTGTGGCAAAATCGGCATGAAAAAGGACGGGACCGTCACGGCAGTGGCCGGGGACTGGATGGTGGACAATGGTGCCTTTTCAGACATGTCCCAGTCCCAGATTGCCGTGGGATGCGGTGAAGCCCAGCTGGTGCTCAACTGTGAGAACTGGAATCTGACCACAAAACTGGTCTGTACCAATCGCTGCCCCTCCGGCGTGATTCGGGGCTTTGGCGGCCAGGAACTTGAATCGGCTTTTGCGCCCATCCTGGCAGATGTGATGGCCAAAGCACAACTGGACCCGGTTGAGTTTTTCAAAAAAAACTATGTCAAACCCGGGGGGAAATATATCTGGCGGGAGGGAAACCTCTGGACCTGCCGGGGCAAGGATTACACCGATGCCATGGAAAAAGGCGCTGTGTCATTCGGGTGGAAAGACAAATGGAATGGCTGGCTTGTCCCCACCGCAGTGGAAGGATCCAAACGCACAGGGGTGGGGATTGGCATCCACGGCAATGCAGATGTGGGGGAAGATGATTCCGAGGCTTACATCCGGTTGAACGCGGACGGCACAGCCACCATTCACGCATCTGTTTCCGAATCCGGAATGGGCCAGCGCAGCAGCCTGTGTAAAATGGCGGCAGAAGTTCTTCAGCTGCCTTTGGAAAAAGTTCACATGACCCCCCCCGACACCCTGGTCAATCCCTTTGATTTCGGTTTGGTGGGTTCCCGGGGAACCTACGCAGTGGGATCTGCCGTCATTAATGCGGCCGAGGATGCCTTAAAAAAATTGTTTGAACGGGTGGCACCCGAACTTCAGGCCCAACCCGAAGATCTGGACACCCTTGACGCCCGGATTTTTGTCAAGGGAAAGCCGGAACAGGCCATGGGATGGGGCCGTGCCATCGGCATCATGCGATCTGTTACAGGATACGGTGAGTTCAAATCAGACTATTCCGTCCCCAACTTCCTGGCCCTGTTCGTTGAGGTGGAGGTGGATACACAGACCGGTGCCGTGAAGATCAAACGCGTGGTCACATCAACCGATGCCGGCCAGATCATTGATCCGCCGAGCCTGAATGGGCAGCTTTACGGAGCACTGGGGTCTGCAGGGCTGGATACCGCTGTTTTCGAAGAAACCATCATCGACAAAAAAAGCGGACACATGCTCAACATGAACATGTGTGACTACAAGTGGCGCACCTTTAACGAACTGCCTGAATTTGAAAATGTGATTCTGGAAACGCCGTTTCCCACCCATCGTTTCAAGGCCATTGGTGTCGGAGAAATCTCAACTTCACCCGGCCCTGGGGCCGTACTCATGGCGGTATCCAATGCCATGGGCCAGCACATGACTGACTATCCGTTAACACCCGATCGCATATTGAAGGTCTGGGGTGAAAAAAAGGGGATCAAAAATGAAACTGTTTAAACACTTTGACGCCGAATCCATTGACCACGTTCTGGAAATGGTGACGGCAACCAACGGGAAAACAGCATTGATGGCAGGGGGCACAGATCTTATGGGTGTCCTCAAATCTGAACTTCTTGCAGCGTATCCGGAAGTGGTCATCAATTTAAAAACCATTGCCGGCCTGGACACGATAAAAATGGTTGACCAGGAATGTCGGATCGGTGCGACAACCCGACTGACAGATATCGCAGCCTCGGAACCGATACAAACCACCTTCCCGGCCCTGGCTGCTGCTGCAGCATCGGTGGGCTCCCCGGAACTTCGGAATATGGGTACCATTGGGGGCAATTTATGCCAGGATACCCGGTGCTGGTATTACCGTTATCCAGACAAAATGGGGGGACGGATCCCCTGCTATCGAAAGGGGAAAGGGCCTTGCCATGCCATTCGAGGTGAAAACCGGTATCACGCCATCCTGGGCGGAAAAAAATGTTATGCGGTCTGCCCATCGGATCTGGCCATCGCTCTGGGCGCCCTTGATGCCCGGGTAAAAGTCGTTGGACCAACAGCAGAACAGATGATGCCAATATTGGATTTTTTTAATGTCCTGGGTACGGTGCTCAAGCCGGATGAACTGGTCACCGAGATCCGAATCCCGTTACCCAGCAAGACGGCCGTACAGATATTTTTAAAGAACAGGGTTCGAGACGCCGTTGACTTTGCAGTGGTCAGCGTTGCCGTGATGGTGGATCAGGAAGAAGGGGTCTGCAGGGATGCCCGCATCATTTTGGGTGCCGTGGCACCGACACCTTACCGGGCCTTTGCTGCCGAAGCAGCCATCAACGGCAAATCGCTCAACGAAACCCATGTGGCAGCGGCAGCTGAAGCCGCCGTAAAAGATGCCAAACCGCTGAGTCAAAACGCCTACAAAATTGACATCACAAAGGCACTGATCCATCGGGCATTACTTTCATCGTGACGGATCACCCCGATGGCATCGTTCTGGTAAAAAGACGACCCCCGTTAATGGGAAAAAACAAAGGAATTGTATCATGTCACATCTCCTTGAGGGGTTTACCCCTTATCATCCCGATGATGTTGAACGCTATAACCGACTGCGGTATTGGCCAGGGCTGACATTTGGCGATGTCCTGGATCGGGCGGCCGATATGTTCCCGGACAAGACCGCCTTTGTGGACAGGCAATCCCGCATGACCTATGCCCAGGCCAGGGACAAAGCCAATCGGTTGGCCCTGGGCCTGATGAACCTGGGGATTAAATCCACCGATCGGGCCTTGGTGCAACTCCCCAACTGGAATGAATTTGTAGTGGTGTTTTTTGCGCTTCAAAAGATCGGCGCCATTGACACCCTGCTCATTGACCGGTACCGGCCTTATGAAATAAAGCATCTGGCCGACCTCAGCGGTGCCACATCATGGATTCTGCCGGAACAGTATAAAAAAACCAATTATCTGCCCATCATCCAGGAGGTGCTGGAAACCAGCAGCCAGATAAAAAATGTCATCCTGGTCAGGGGGAGTGAGACAACCAAGTATGCAGGACTGGCGAACCTTTTCGCTGACAAAGACCCCTTGCCGGATGAGTTAAAAAAATTGGCGTCCCGGCGACCCGACCCCCAGCAGGTGGCCCACATGGGCCCCACCGGGGGCACCACCGGCCTGCCGAAACTGGTTCCCCGGACCCACAATGATTTAATCTGTGCGTCAAAATTTTGTGCCAGGGCCTGGGAAATGGACCTCCATGATATTACCCTGCTGGTCGGTCCCATCGGTCATGACCTGACGTTTACCAAGGGGTTTCTCGGGAGTGTATTGACATTTGGGTGCAGTGTCTTCCTGGACTCTACAGATGTGGATGAAATCTGCCGCACCATCGAGCAGGAAAAGGTCACGACCATTGTATGGGTCCCGACACTGGCCAAACGCCTTGCAGACCACGATCGCCTGGCCAACCATGACTTGTCTTCCCTGAAAAAAATGCACTGCGGCGGTGGTGCCAGCCTGGCCGGGCTCATTCAGGATGTCCAGAACAATCTCGGCTGCCGTTTTTACAACGGATATGGCGCAACCGAGGGACAGACGGCCATATCCCGTTCCAACGACGATCTTGACAGTGTCACAACCACGGTGGGCAAACCCACCTGTCCCTATGACTGCTACAAGGTCGTTGACCCCTTCGGGCGTGAACTGCCAACGGGCAGGCAAGGCGAATTGTTGATCAAGGGCCCGGGTGTTTTTACGGGCTATTATAAAAATCCCGGAGAAAACAAAAAAGCATTTACCCCGGATGGATTTTTCCGGACCGGGGATGTGGCCAAAATTGACCCCAACGGGCGGATCATTCTATGTGGCAGAATCAAAGAGATGATCAACCGGGGAGGAGAAAGCATCAGCGCGACACAGATCGAACGCCTGATCAGCGAATACCCGGGGGTCGTGATGGCGGCTGTGGTGGCCATGCCGGATCCGCAACTGGGCGAGAAAGCCTGCGCCTATGTCCAGGCAGACCCCTCAATGGATATCGACTTTGAAACCATTATCTCGTTTTTGAAAAGCCGGGGATCATCCGTTCTCCATCTGCCGGAAAGAATTGAATTTGTTGACAAAATGCCGCTGACCAAAACCGGTAAAATTAACAAACAATTCCTCGTGGAAGATATCCGGCAGAAACTCACTATCTGATGCGAACTATTTGATGCGATGATGAACAGCCCCTTATTAGCTGCTTTTTTGTTTGTAAAAAACCCGATATTCAGGTAAACTAATCAGTTGATACTTATCGTTTAAAGTGGAGATGTGATGATGGATGTAAAAAAAATTATTGAAGGAAAAAAAATTCTCGTCGTTGATGATGAAAAAGATGTTCTCGACTCACTGGTGGAGCTTTTGAATGACTGCAAATTGGATACAGCAGAGTCCTTTGAGGAAGGCAAGCGCCTGTTCGAGACAAATTATTATGACGTGGCGATTCTGGATATCATGGGGGTTCGGGGGTTCGAACTCCTGGACATTGCCAAACAGCATAACGTGCCCGCCCTGATGCTCACAGCCCATGCATTGTCCGAAGAAAGTCTAAAAAAATCCGCCGAAGAGGGCGCTGCCTATTACGCCCCCAAGGATGAGATGATCAACATTGATGTTTTTGTTGCCGATATCATTGAAGCCAGGGAAAAAAAGAAAAATGCCTGGGTCAAATGGTATGACCGGCTGGGCAGTTTCTATGACAAACGCTTTAAAGGCACCAAGTGGCGAGAAGATTCAGATGAATTCTGGAAAAAAAAGCTGAAGCAATTCGACGGAATGTAACGTTTCCGGCCAGACACGATCCAACACAGCAGCTTTCCGACCATAAAGGGTCTGCCGGAACCATGTTCAGGCAGACCCTTATCTGTTTTGCCGGGGCGGCAACCCTTAACCATACCCTCCTTTTAACCGTCTAATACGTGATAAAACTCGGTAAAAACGTGACGATCTGCGGGAATAAGGTCACCAGAACCGTCAGGAGAATCAAGGCACCCAGAAACGGGAAAATACCCCGGAAAATCTTGTCCAGGGGAACATCCGGTGCAATGCCCTTGATCACAAAGACATTGACGCCCACCGGGGGTGTGATAACGCCCATCTCACCCACCAGCACAATGATGACCCCAAACCAGATGGGGTCAAAGCCCAGCCGCAACACCACCGGGAAAAAAATGGGGATCGTGACAACGATGAGGGCCATGGAATCCATAAAGAACCCCCCCAGAAAATAAATGCAGATCATGACCCCCATGACGGCCATGGGCGGGATGGGGAGATTGCCCACCCATTCTGCCAGGGCATAGGGGATGTTGGAGATGGCCAGGAAATGCCCGAATACCGTAGCACCGGTGATAATAAACATGACCATACACGCGGTTCGCAGGCCGTCCTTGGTGGAATCAAATAACTTTTTGAATGTCAGCTTGCGCCGGACAATACCAATGGCCAATGCGCCGGCAGCGCCAATGGCGCCGGCCTGGGTGGGGCTGAACCAGCCGAGGAAAAGGCCGCCAATGGTTAAACCAAATAAAATGACCGCCTCAATAATACCGGAGAGGGCCTGTATTTTTTCCTTGAAGCTGGTTTTGGGTCCCGGAGGGCCAAGCTTGGGGTTGTGCCAGCAGAGCAGGATGACCGTTATAATGAAAAAAAGCGTGAGCAGGATACCGGGTAAAATGCCGGCAACAAACAGCTTGCCAATGGATTCTTCGGTCAATATGCCGTAGACAATCAGTACGGTACTGGGCGGAATTAAAATCCCCAGGGTTCCGGCCGACGCCACCGTACCGGTGGCCAGTTTATCATCATACCCATATTTTTTCATTTCCGGCAACGCGATCTTGC
>NZ_JAQYWD010000062.1 GCF_030145145.1 Desulfobacula sp.
ATTATTTACCACAAAATGAAGGTTTGTATTTTTAACCGGTTTTGTCCACCCGATAAACTCTTCCCGGGATTTAACCGCCCAGGCAGCAGATCCCCATCCGATACAGGCAAGCGGGGTGTCACCGGCAAAGGCCATATACTTGAGATGATTTCCAACGATTTGGGCGTAGCCAAGGTAATGAAATTGATCCACAAGGCTGTCGTAAATGGGTTCCAGATCTGTGTGTCTGACCATTTTAACCACGACAGAGCCCAGATCAGAGATATTACACGTAATAGGGGTTTGGTCAACGTCAATGGTTTTGACCACTTTTCGTTTGTTTTTTTTGGTGTGTCTGGGCGGGGGATAATCCAGCAGGCCTTTTCTGTGCAGCGTCAAAAGGATTTCCCGACAGGCCATGTCCTTAAGCCGTCCACTGGGCTGGACCCAGTTCCATTCCTGGCATAATAACCTGGAGATTTGAGTGCGACCTTTATCCCAATGTTGATGAACAATTGCTTGAATAAAAGTTAAATCTGTAGCAGTTATTTTTCGATTTCTGATGACTAATTCTTCCATGTATAATTGTATAGCAGATAATAATGGGAGACGTCAGCACAAAATGAAGGTAGTCAAAAAAAATACTACAAATTATGGAATTATAAACAGACCGTGATAGCGGCGTGTTGAAAAATACTGGGTTGAAATGTTTCTTTGTGGGTTGAAAATTATAGACGGAGTCCAGTTTTGGGAGTATTAATATCCACGTCAGTAGAATATAAATGGGTAAAGAAACCATGATTGAAAACAAACAAATTGAAATTTATCAATCTGAAGACGGACAAATACAGATTCAGGTTTACCTTGAAAAAGATACCATCTGGCTATCACAGGCTCAGATGGCCGAACTTTTTGACAAGGACTCCGACACTATTGGTTTGCATTTAAGAAATATTTATAAATCCGGTGAACTGGAAAAATCCGCAACTACCGAGGAATCCTCGGTAGTTCGCCAGGAAGGTAAACGTCAAGTCAACCGGAAGATTAAATTCTACAATCTGGATGCCATCATTTCAGTAGGGTACAGGGTGAATTCAAAAAAAGGAACCCGATTCCGAATGTGGGCCACCCAGCGGCTGAAAGAATACCTTGCCAAAGGATACAGCATAAATCAACACCGCTTTGAGCAGAATGCTGTCGAGCTTCAGCAGGCAATCGCCTTGATTCAAAAAGCGGCACTATCTCCCTCCATGGCAACCGATATGGGACGGGGTCTGGTGGATATTCTCAGTCGCTATACGCAGACCTTTCTCTGGTTGCAGCAGTATGACGAGGGATTGCTTATCGAGCCGGAAGGGCAATCCGGCGGCAGACTGGCAACATCGGAAGAGGCCATGGCATCCCTTATTGAGCTTAAAAAAAAATTAAAAGAAAAAGGAGAGGCCTCTGATTTGTTTGCCAATCCATCTCGCGCCGATAATCTTGCAGGCATATTCGGTAACCTTGATCAAAGTGTTTTTGAAGAGCCTGCTTATCCCACGATTGAAAGCAAAGCCGCACATTTGCTCTATTTTATGGTAAAAGATCATCCTTTCACTGACGGAAACAAACGGAGTGGTGCCTTTTTGTTCGTGGATTTTTTACACCGAAATGGTCGCCTTTTGTCTGAGGCTGGGATACCGGTAATCAATGATACAGGTCTTGCAGCGCTGACACTCTTGGTTGCTGAATCAGACCCGAAACAAAAAGACACTCTGATCAAATTGATTATGAACTTGTTGTGCCAAAAGAATTAAACCACTCAAGAACAGATTTATTAAAATATTTTATATCTCAACAACGAACATGCTGACGTGACAAGCCGCAGATGTTCATGTTGACAAGGACGGCGAGAGTGGGGATGGACAATCCCCAGGGGAGATGTTTCCGCTAAAGTTTTATTGAAATGGAATCTTTGCAGACAATGGGTAACCTTTTAATAATTTAGAATGATATAATTGAGATCATAATCTAACCATGATATGGTTAGATTATAAAATGCATTAAGAGCTTTTATAGATTAGAATCTGCGAGAGGAAATTATGGGCAAAAAAGATATCATAGAAATTTTACGTAACTATAAAAATGAAGTTGCTAATCAATATAATATCCTGACCATTGGCATTTTTGGTTCCGTTGCTCGTGGGGAATCAGGAGATGAGAGTGATGTCGACATAGTGATCCGTATTTCTGAACCCGATTTTTTCATGCTTGCGGGGATAAAAGAAGATTTAGAAAAAAGACTTAACAAATCTATTGATATTGTAACTTACACGGACTCAATGAACCCTTTTTTAAAAAACAGGATAGACCATGAGGCTGTGTATGCCTGATAATGAACTGACATTGGAAATTATTCAACAAATCGAAGATGCTGCCAAAAAGGTTGTTCTGCGATTTCAGGCAATCAATAATCCAAACGATTTTACAGATACTGCGGCTGGGATGGAAAAAATGGATGCCATCTGCATGATGCTTATCGTTATCGGGGAGTCTTTAAAAAATCTTGATAAAGTTACGGAAGGGAATCTGCTATCGCGCTATCCAGATGTTGACTGGAAAAAGGCAAAAGGGATGAGGGATATTATTACACATCACTATGCCAATATTAATGCCGAAACAGTATTTTTCACATGCAAAAGGAAAATTCCAGTACTTCTGGAAACTATCCAGAGAATTATCCACGAATTGAAATCTTAATTTTTTATACCAACTCAGAATTCCCGGATCAACAAGCAACCTACATTCTCAACAATGAAAATCCTGACGTTGCGACAAGATAAGTCGCTTTTAATATTGTTGGGCTTTGACCCAACCTGCTGTATTACCGGCAATTTTCTATTTCGGCGTGCACTATCATTAATGATTTTGTGCGGAGCCCGGAAGACAATGAAACCCTTGACTTTTGCCTGGAGAGGGATTCGTGAGAGGAACTCAACTCTGGAAGCATCAATCCGGATGGGAGATAGGAATGGTGGTATGCGTAACATATGTGAACTGTTATTAAACGTCGTTATGTTGAACAGGCCAAAGATGCTGACAGGCCTGGGCCAAAAGGCAAGAGGCATGGATAGAGTGTTCGTCAGTCGCTCTAGGTAATCTATGATTCCTCCGGCGGACAAACAGATGCTAACCCATCGTGTATTGAAAGTGGAACTTGGTAAGCCCGTATTCCTCCTTCAAAGAAGGACAGTTAGCCGCGAGGCCGGCCTATGGGAATGTGGGTAGAGGAGATCAGAAAAAGCGAATGCTGTTCTGTAATGGATCAGATACGGGTTCAAAATTTGCCTGACCATGAAAATGTGCTGACTTCTGATACGGTGTTGAATCACGTGAAACGATTTGAACGGAACAACTGTACTGGTGTGGATGATAGTAACAGCAATGTTACTGACGGCCGTACAGGCTTGAAAAAGTATCCTGTATACAACCGTGTACCGTGAAGGCAGTTCCAACTGCCGGGTGTCGCAAGATGCCTTACCAATGCTTGAGCCGGATGAGGTAAAAGTCTCATGTCCGGTTCTGAGGGGGCTTGGGACTGGTAACAGTCCCCGGCTACCCGGCGATAAACCGCAGATTTTGGGTGTTAACTCGGACAAGCCTGTGAACTAAACATTAACTATAATGGGTTTTACTAACCCCCATGCCCTGGCGGGCACAACAAAGAATGAAACACTTGAAAAATTAGAAAAATGGTCATAACTATCAAATTTTTTATCACCACAATAAAATAAAGAGGATAGCTATGACCAGAAAATTGGATACCACATTTATTCAAATTGTTCACCCTGTTTGTTGCGGATTAGACGTTCACAAGAAAAAAATTTCAGCCTGCCTTATTACAATAGATGAGCTTGGTGAAGAACAGTATGAGATTAAAGAATTTGGGACATTCACCCATAATTTGCTGATCATGAAAAAATGGTTGATGAATAATCGTTGCCCAATATTGGCAATGGAGAGTACCGGGGTCTATTGGCGCCCTGTTCATAATATCCTTGAGGGTTACCTGGAAATAATCCTTGTAAATGCCAGGCATATTAAAAATGTTCCAGGCCGTAAAACAGATATCGGTGATAGCAAATGGCTTGCGGGGCTCCTGAGACATGGATTATTAAGAGGCAGTTTCATTCCTCCGAAAGAGATCCGTCAATGGAGAGAACTGACACGGCTCAGAAGAACCTATACAGAGTCTCTTGCAGATTATAAAAGACGTGTTCACAAATTATTTGAAACCGCCAACATAAAAATTGATTCTAAAGAAAAATCCAAGGAACTGCATCATAGTATTCAAGGATTTTTTGAAGATCACCATCGATTTCAACTGGTCGGCATGATGGAAATGATTACAACCTTTGAAAAACACATTTCAAAGATAACTGATAGGATGGATACGCTTACAGCCGGACATCAAGATTTATTAAATCGCCTGGATGAAATTCCAGGCATCGACAAAAAATCGGCCCAATCAATTGTCAGTGAAATCGGTGTTACTCTGGACGAATTTATCTGTATGGGGGCGCTTGCATCCTGGGCTGGATTATGCCCGGGCAATAATGAAAGCGCCGGTAAAAGAAAAACCGGCAGAACGTCCGTACGAAGCCATCCCTTTAAAACAATCCTTATTGAGGTTGCGTGGGCAGCGGTCAAGAAAAAAGACTCATATTACAGGGCCAACCAGCTTGGTTATGAGCTTGTTCCATGTATGAATTAAAAGGAAGCCTTTACCAAAAAACATTTTAAAAGCAGGAATAAAAGTCGATGACGAACTGAAGCCATAGAGCGCGAGACTAACATGACTGATAAGCCTTTTGCACAACGAACTGTCAGTCCTTCATTGAAGGAACTACGCATATAAAACTGTATTAAACCTGGCTGATCAATTCTGCTTTTATAAAAATGGTTTTTATTGAAAGTACACGAACAGACAAAGGAACTTTTCCCAAAAAGTTAAAAAAAAATGACAAAGAATGCTTTATGTATGGAACACGATGACGTCAAATGGATTATATATAGATCAAAGTATCATTTGACAAATTAAGATAGTCATAGTAACTTTGTTCTTTAAAAAGACCATATAGTCTTATTATGTTCTATATATGAATCAAAGGAAAGAGATGCCAAAGTCTATCGCACGTACCTACTCACAATATAGCCGAGATGCGGCAGCCTTGCTCGGCTCGTTGATCCGAGAAGCCCGTAATGAGCACAAACTTACTGCTCAAGAATTGGCGGATCGTGCCGGTATTTCCAGAGGCTTGCTGCAACGCATTGAAAAAGGCAACCTGAAATGTGAAATTGGAGCTGTTTTCGAAGTGGCAACCATTGTCGGCATCAAGTTGTTTGAGGCTGATGGAAACGCTCTAACCAAACAACTTCACCACACAAAGGAAAAGTTGACGCTCATGCCAAAGTCTGTTCGCAGGAAGTCAAGAAAGGTGATCGATGACTTTTAGGGCGGAAAAAGAAGCCTTTGTTTGGATCTGGCTCCCAGGTGAAACCGATCCTGTGGTGGCCGGTCGCCTTGAAGTTGATAACGGCAATATCATGTTCAACTATGGTAAAAGCTATCTGGAGCGTGTCAATGCCATCAAGCCTGCAATTGCAATTTACGAACCCGAATTGCCGCTAAGAACTGGATTGCTGCCTTTACTAGAGGGGTTGACTATGCCCGGCTGTATCAGGGACGCCGCACCAGATGCCTGGGGAAGACGTGTGATTATCAACAAGAAATTCGGGCTGAAAGGTGCTGGAACGGATACAGCCGATTTAGATGAACTGACGTACCTGCTCGAATCCGGGTCAGATCGAATTGGCGCGCTGGATTTTCAAAAGTCGCCTACAAAGTATGTGCCGCGTAATGTAAATAATGTCAGTATGGAAGAGTTGATTGCATCTGCAGAAAGAGTCGAGCAAGGAATTCCCCTCACTCCGGAGTTGGATCAGGCGCTTTTTCATGGCAGTTCCATAGGCGGAGCCCGTCCAAAAGCCCTGGTTGAAGAAGGTGGTAAAAAATACGTGGCCAAATTTTCATCCAGCACAGACCTGTACAGCGTCGTCAAAGCTGAATACATTGCCATGCGGTTAGCCCGATTAGCAGGATTGGATGTCGCATCAGTAGTATTAAAAACAGCAGCGAACAGAAATGTCCTCCTGATTGAACGATTTGATCGCGAACCCAAAGCTGGCAAGTGGACACGAAAGGCTATGGTTTCAGCGCTGACGATGTTTGCTTTGGATGACATGATGGCGCGTTACGCCAGTTATGAAACCTTATCAGAAATTATCCGCCACCGTTTTACCAATCCAAGGCAGACACTCAAAGAGATGTTCTCCCGGCTTGTCTTCAATATTCTATGCGGAAACACTGATGATCACGCACGAAACCATTCGGCCTTCTGGGATGGCACTGCACTGACTCTGACACCTGCTTATGATATTTGCCCACAAGGCCGAACAGGCAATGAGTCGTCACAGGCCATGCGCATATATGGAGAAAACAATCTGAGCAGGCTCAAGTCATGCTTAGAGACCGCGCACAATTTCTTTATAACTGAAAAAGAGGCCCGCAACATATTCCATAGCCAGATTGCCGCGATCGAACAACATTGGAAGGCTGTCTGTAACGAAGCCGAATTAAATGAGGTGGATAAGCAGCTTCTTTGGAAACGGCAGTTTCTAAATCCCTATTCGATTGAACTATAGTTTTTTTTGGATTCAGAAGGGTTATATAAATCCCAACGAACAAATGAACACGGGCAAGCCGGTTATTTGGGGGTTCTCCAAAAAAAATATGTTGATTAACACAAAGAATAATCATACGAAAATACAGTATAATTATACGTATCCAATTTTCAGGAAATATCAATTAAGAAGATTGATCTAATACGACACAGGATTATAAAATGCTTGATTTACGGCACTTCATTACCATATGTATCAACATGTTATAGTAGTTAATAAGGGAGAATATAGCGGTACTACAATACAGGCGCCTTACAAAGAACAGCATGAACGCTTGATATCCCACGTCCATGGATCAGACCAAATATCTATTAGTGTGTCTGATCTGGATTTAGCGACATTTAAAAGAAAAATAAAAAATTATAAAGAAGTGAAAACGCCTCCTGCGAATTCATAAAATAGCTATGACAATGGAGGCAGAACATTGGAAAAAATAATAATATAAAATATGTAATTTCAACAATCCAAATGAAGAGCCCGGGCGATCATTTTCACAAATGGTAAACTTGATGTGTCGCAGATAAGTAGATTTCCGGCGTTACTGGTAACTGTATTATTCAATCAATTTCTCGCAGCATTTACCGTTAGAGAGTTGCTGGAACCTTAATTGATAGATTATGACAGACGTATGCCTTTAACCACTCATAAAAAATATCATTGACGCTTGACGTAAGACGTCATATACTATTGGCATGATTAAATCTTTTAAAAATAAAGATACGGAAAAACTTTTTAATGACTTGGATGTAAGAAAATTCTGGAGTATATCCAGAGCCGCCAGAATAAAACTTGAAGTGTTGAATGCAGCCGTGTCTTTAAACAGTTTGAGGGTACCACCAGGGAATAGACTTGAACAATTAAAAGGCAACAGAAAAAATCAACACAGCATCAGGATAAACGATCAGTGGCGCATTTGTTTCATATGGAAGGAAGAGAATGCCCATGATGTAGAGATTGTTGATTATCATAAGGGGTAAAACTATGGAAAAAAAATTATCTCCAATAACACCAGGCGATGTACTTATTGAAGAGTTTCTAAGGCCAATGGGCATTAGTCAGAACCAATTGGCAAAAGATATCAATGTCCCGGCAAACAGAATAAGTCAAATCATTCATGGGAAAAGGGAAATTTCTGCGGACACAGCACTGCGGTTAGGTAAATATTTTGGAATTGAACCAGAATTTTGGTTAAACTTACAGCTCCGTTATAACATGAAAATAACTATAAGTAAGGTGGGGGAAAAAATTGAAAAAGAGGTAAAAGTCCATTTTTCAAATACACACGGTCAAAATTTTTCTCCTGCATAATATCGCAATCCAGCGACTTGTGACAAACTCGCGACACAACTTATGACATCCCTATAGAAACTTGTGGTCCATGGATTCGGGCATATCCCGCAAATCAACTTCGACTCATCCGTGGACCATAAAATCCCAACAAAAAAAATACTGACGGTTGGGCCGCAGATTTTTGTGGTTACTTTAAAAATATGATTTAAAAACACTTGCTTTATGGCTCACTATTATCTATTATTTGAGCTATAAATTTACGGTTTATAACTCAAGGCCTATATCATGAATTCAAAAAAATGGAACTGGCAGCAAGACGACTGGCCCAATTTCAACTATGACAAAAAAAAAATAGATCCCCTTGAACGGGAGTATATTCAAGAGGCTGGTATTTCTTTTGGAATAATGAAATTACTGCCAGAGTCAGACCAAAAGCAATTAGCTGTTGAGCTAATCAGTGATGAAGCCTTGAATACATCAGAAATCGAAGGAGAGATTTTTAACCGGGATAGTTTACAGTCTTCCATCATGCGTGAATTTGGTCTTGCCGAAATAGTCAGAGAGACCAGGACTACACCAGGTGAGCGCGGCATAGCCAAAATGATGAAAGAATTGTATGCCGAATATCAACACTCCTTGAGCCATGAAATGCTTTTTAGCTGGCATGGTAACCTGATGCTTGGAAATCCAAAGAGTAAAGCCGGTAAATACAGAACTTATAAAGAGGATATGCAAATTGTTTCCGGCCGGATTGATAAACCAAAAGTTCATTTTGTGGCCCCACCTTCGGCTGGAATACCTCAGGAAATGAACCAATTTATAGATTGGTTCAACCAGACAGCTCCAGGGGGCAAAACACCTTTGTCACCATTGGCTAGGGCTGGGATCGCACATTTTCATTTTGTGACAATCCATCCTTTTGAGGATGGAAACGGGCGGATAGGACGAGCTTTAGTAACTAAGGTCTTGTCCCAATCTATGAAGAACCCGGTTTTAACGGCGGTATCCTGTAGGATTAACCAGGATAAAAAGCAATATTATAAAACTTTAAATGCTCAGAATAAAAGCAACGAAATAACGCCGTATCTAACTTACTTTTCAAAAACGATTCTTGAATCCCAACAGGCAATGGTTGAAAAGTTGAACCTTTTAATTGTAAAAACAAAATTTTTCGATGCCCATACAGGAAATATAAACGACCGACAAAAAAAATTAATTTTAAGAATTTTTCGAGAAGGACCCAAAGGATTTGATGGAAGCCTGAGCGCAAAAAACTACATAGCAATCACAAAAGCGTCTAAAGCGACAGCAACAAGAGACTTAACGGATCTGGTTAAAACAGGGGTGCTGATCAAAACTGGAAAACTTAAAAGCACCCGATATGAATTGAATTTAGCTCCTTTTAATTGTGCTTTTAATATTGCGAACTATAATACAACAAAATCTGATAAAATTGATTAAGAGGTAGGGATTCATTTGGCTTTTTTAACAGGTTCGGGACGAGTGCGTTTTAATTCCAACAATCAAAATGCACTCGTTGCACAAGCCGGTGATTTTGGTGGTTGAGGTTGCAGAAAAAGGTCTGGTTCATCAAATTTTGAAAGCCGTTTGGCGCGGAGAATGACTCAGATGATTTTTTTTAATAACAAGTTCAGAAGTATTCAACCTCAGGGGGCATTTTTAATTGAATTTTTAGTAAAATTATTACAAAAATTCGAGCCAGGACTTTTTCTATAGACTCGTTATGTGTCAAAATCACAAATGGAGAAAATAGTGTTCAAAGAACTAAAAGAAATTAACTCACGCCCTGCACCATTTCAATTCTATACAGCTGATGAATTATGGGCAAATGAGTATACCTCAAAACAAATGCTCGAATACCACTTAAACGAAGCCATTGATATCTCATCTCGAAACAAAAATTTTATTGAACGCTCTGCTGGATGGATTGTTTCTCATTTTGGAGTAGATGATAAAACTACAATTGCAGACTTTGGCTGTGGTCCAGGCCTTTACACAACGAGATTAGCTGAACGAGGTGCAACCGTTACGGGTATAGATTTTTCAAAAAATTCACTTAAATATGCACAACAGGTTGCAGAGCAAAAAGGGCTGAAAATCAATTATGTCCACACAAACTATCTTGACTTTGAGACAACCCACCACTTCGATCTAATTACAATGATCATGTGTGATTTCTGCGCCTTAAGCCCAGAGCAAAGGGAAATAATACTTACAAAATTTTCTTCCCTCCTAAAACCAGGTGGCTCTGTGTTGATAGATGTGTATTCTATGAATAGTTTTAATCAAAAAGAAGAATCAGCAACTTACGAACTCAATCAGCTAAACGGTTTTTGGTCATCCTATGATTATTACTGTTTTGTTAACACGTTCAAGTACGATAGAGAAAAAGTAAGCCTCGATAAATACACAATAATAGAGGACTCGAAAACTCGCATAGTTTATAACTGGCTACAATATTTCAGCAAGGAATCGCTGTCAGAGGAGTTTAATAAAACTGGTTTTAAGATTGAAAGTTTCTATTCAAATGTTGCGGGTGAAATTTTCAATCCTGAGGCCACAGAATTCGCTATAGTTGCAAATAAGATATAAACAAAAAAATTACATAGCTTTGCCGGGCTTTTCCTTGAAGCTGTCGGGGATGTGATCATGGCCTGGATGCTGTTGTGGCGTGCTGTGGCGACTGCAGAAAAACTGGAAGCGTCTCCCCGTATAAAGCCCGGGGTTGTCCTGAAACTGCCATCGTCAAAAAAACAGCCATCAGAAAGGATGGCATGCAGATGCGGATTAAAATAAAAAAATTGCCTTAAGTCTGGACTGCAATACTGGCACCAGGAACGGTATCAGTGTCGGGAAAAACGGACCTCAGATATGCATTCATCAATATGATGAAAAATATAAACAAAACCATACTGACGTTGCGGCAAGTAAAGTCGGTTTTAATATTGTTGGGCATTGACCCAGCCAATCTGGATATGGAAAGGCTGGGCTTGACACCGGAAAATTTTGGCATCTCCCTGTCAAGCATGGTGCCGGGTGTCTGCAGTTTTAATGGTGCCGGGTTCTATTCTGGTATCACAGTTTCTTCTGAGTTTCATTAACCATATCTCAATGGGCCAAAGGCGGACCAGGCGATGTCTGTTCTCAATGCCATATTTAAATCTTATATGATTCACGATATGCAAAATACGCGGGTTAATATTGCCCTCCGTCCTCCCGCAGACGACTTGCCCTGCAAATTAAGGTGAATGCTTAATGAACACAAAAACCAATCAAAAATTAGTTATAATTTAGTTAACAGGTAATAAAAGTTCCCCATATGGATAGAAATAGAATCATTTTGGATTTTAACACAAAAATGACAGGAGCGTATATGAAACAGATTTGTTTAATGGCGGTTATTTTTTTTCTTTTCAGCCAAATGTCGCTTGCATCCAATACTGCCAACTGGAGTAAATGGCGGGGCCCGGATGAAAATGGAATTTCATTGGAAACCAACTGGAATCCGGAAGGCTTGAATCCTCTTGATATCAATTGGTCGGTTGAGCTTGGAGAAGGATATTCAAATGTCTGCATTCAAGATGATTTTATATATACCCATTAAGCCGTGATGGTAAACTTTTTTGTTTTAATACTAAAACCGGAAAAATCCTGTGGGAAAAAGATTTGATTTCAGATTATAATGCCGGGACGATCACCTATAGTTTTTCCTGCTCCCCCTATATCTATAAGCATCTTTTGATTCTTAATGCCAATAGAAGCGGCATTTGCAGAAAATTTTGATTCTGGATATGAACATTTTAAAATCGGAGTAATGCTGAAGCAGGCAAGAGAAGAATCCGGACTCACGCAAGAAGAATTAGCATCTCGTTTAAACACAAAAAAATCTGCTATTTCAAGGATTGAGAATCATGCCGAAGATATTAAATTATCAACCTTAGAAAAATTTGCAAACGCGCTTGGGAAAAGGTTAAGACTGGAAGTTGAGTAATTTTTTTAATAAAACGAGTATGTTCAAACATCCATAGTATAACCGACTTCGTTGATAAAATAAGGTTGGCCTATGGGGGTGCGGGTAGAGGAGATCAGAAAAAGCGAATGCTGTTCTGTAATGGATCAGATACGGGTTCAAAATTTGCCCGATCATAACATGAAGGTCACACGTGAAAATGTGCAGACTTCTGACACGGTGTTGAATCACGTGAAACGATTTGAACGGAATTACCGTACTGGTGTGGATGATAGTAGCAGCGATGTTACTGACGGCCGTACGGGCTTGAAAAAGCACCCCGTATACAACCGAGTACCGTGAAGGCAGTTCCAACTGCCGGGTGCCGCAAGAGGCCTTACCAATGCTTGAGCCGGATGAGGTGAAAGTCTCACGTCCGGTTCTGAGGGGGCTTGGGGCTGATAACAGTCCCCGGCTACCCGGCGACAAACCGCAGATGTTTGTGGTTATAAAACAGAAAGACACAGTGTGATAATCATCGCGCTGTATTGTCCTCTAAAGTTTCCGATCGGTCACTCTTCAAATTTGTTTTATCAAAAAGAATCAAAAAGTCCCTGATCGAAAACTTTTTATTGCATTCCGTTTTCAAAGCTGCTAAAAGTATCCGATCAGAAACTTTTACATGAGAGGTAAATTGAAATCTTCAATAAAAATCAATAATCCTAAAGGATTAGGGCAGCATCTCCGTGAAGAGCGTAAACGTCTCAAACTGACTCAAAAAGAGATTTCTGAGTTTAGTGATGTCGGCAGAAAATTTATTATAGAGCTTGAAAAAGGTAAAGCAACTGCTCAGATTGGGAAAGTATTTGAATTGTTGAACAGCCTTGGCCTTGAACTCCATCTCATTAAACGTGGAGACCGCTGATCTTGGAAACCTTGAATGTTTTTTTTGAACAAACCAGAGTCGACTCCCTAAGCATTAATGACAGGAGACTGTTTTTATTTCAATATTCCAAGAAATGGTTGACATCACCTGATGCTTTTCAAATATCTATTTCTTTGCCGATGCAGGAAGATATTATCTCACATGACAAAGTAAAATCATTTTTTTCCAATCTGTTACCTGAGTCTACCGTTAGAATATTAATAGCCAGGCAACTCGGGATTTCAGATAAAAATGATTTTATGCTTCTCAAACTTATTGGGGGGGAGTGTGCCGGGGCAATAACAATTCTACCTGAGGCAGAAATACCTGAATCACCGGATCAATACACATATCGTCTTTTATCAGATGAGCAATTGGCAGATCTGATAAAGGATATTCCCAGGAGACCTTTGCTTGCAGGTCAGGAAGGTATTCGAATATCGCTTGCAGGGGCACAGGAAAAGCTGGCACTTTTCTACAAAGATCCTTTGTTTTATATCCCGGAAAATGGTGCACCAAGTAACTATATTTTAAAACCGAATATGGCACATTTTCAATTTTCCATTGAAAATGAATGCTTTTGCATGATGCTTGCCAGTGCTGTTGGCCTGGCTGTCCCACCTGTTATGATTGCTCGAAAAGAAGATCAAAAGGTTCTGTTAATTAAAAGGTACGATAGAATATTGGATAATGATATTCTCAAACGTCTTCACCAGGAAGATTTTTGTCAGGCCATGGGGCTTTCACATGAACTGAAATATCAAGCTGATGGTGGTCCTGGCCTGAAAGCATGCTTTGATCTTATTCGTGCATATTCTGCAAATCCGATTAAAGATTTTCAGCAGCTGCTGCAATGGGTATTTTTTAATTACCTGATCGGGAATATGGATGGGCATGCAAAAAACCTGTCTTTTATATATCAGGCTAAACAGATTCGATTGGCACCCTTTTATGATATGCTGTGTACGGACATATATGATACCCTGTCACAAAAACTTGCTATGAAAATAGGAGGGGAGAACAGGCCGGAATGGATAATGGAAAGGCACTGGAAAGGATTTGCAGAGGAGATAAAAGTAAATCATCCGATTCTCAAGAAAAAATTATTGGATTTTTGTTTTAAAGTGACCAGTAAAATTGACAGTACATATGCGGATTTTATAAACAGATATCAACAAAACAGCCTGTTAGAGGATATCACAGCTGCGATAAAGAAAAGATCGAATAGAATGCTTAAGCAATTCAATTCAACACAAAAATGAACCGTGGAAAAAATTCAAAAAAATAAAGGACCGAAGGAGTATGCCAAAACGAAACGATTTTAAAAAAGTACTGATCATTGGTTCAGGCCCAATTGTTATTGGACAGGCCGGGGAATTTGATTATTCCGGGTCCCAGGCGTGTAAGGCGTTGAGGAGTTTGGGTTACCAGATTGTGTTGGTTAATTCAAATCCAGCCACAATCATGACCGATCCAATTTATGCGGATGCAACGTATATTGAGCCGCTGAATGTAAAAACCATTACCCAAATTATTGAAAAAGAACGACCAGATGCAATTTTACCAAATTTGGGTGGTCAAACCGGTCTTAATCTAACCTCTTCGCTCCATGAAGAAGGAATTCTTGAAAAATTCAACGTGAAAATAATCGGCGTTCAGGTAGACGTGATAAAGCGTGGTGAAGATCGTATTTCTTTTAAAGAAACCATGGATCAGGTGGGTGTTGAAATGCCGAAAAGCAAACCTGCACACACCCTGAAAGAAGCAGTGGAAATTGCAGAAAATATGGGATTCCCCCTTGTGATTCGGCCGGCATACACCATGGGCGGTACTGGTGGCGGCCATGTTTATAATATGGAGGAATTTAGAACCATTGCCCAGCGCGGACTTCAGGTCAGTCGTGTGCATCAGATCCTGGTTGAAGAATCGGTGATCGGCTGGGAAGAGCTTGAACTTGAAGTGGTAAGAGATTCAAAAGGGCAAAAAGTCACCGTCTGCTTTATTGAAAATGTGGATGCCATGGGTGTTCATACCGGCGACTCATTTTGTGTTGCACCGATGTTAACTATCAGCCAGGAACTACAGGCCCGACTCCAAAAATACGCCTATGATATTGTGGATGCCATCGGCGTTATCGGTGGGACCAATGTTCAATTTGCGCATAATCCAGAAACCGACCGTGTGGTGGTAATTGAAATCAACCCGAGAACATCGAGATCATCTGCACTGGCATCTAAAGCCACAGGGTTTCCTATTGCCCTGATTTCTTCACTGCTGGCTTGCGGGTTAACCCTGGATGAGATTCCATACTGGCGGGATGGAACGCTGGAAAAATATACACCAAGCGGCGACTATGTTGTGGTTAAATTCGCCAGATGGGCGTTTGAAAAATTCAAAGGTGTTGAAGATAAACTTGGTACTCAAATGCGCGCTGTGGGCGAAGTAATGAGCATCGGTAAAACTTATAAGGAAGCGTTTCATAAAGCGATCCGAAGCCTGGAAAACAGTCGTCACGGACTCGGTTTTGCAAAAGATTTCAATAAGAAAACCTTAGATGAGATTATGAGGCTTTTAGTAGAAGCCACCAGCGAACGTCAATACATCCTTTATGAGGCTATGCGGAAAGGAGCAGATCTTGATGAACTCCACCAACGCACCCATATTAAAATGTGGTTCTTAGAGCAGATGAAGGAACTTGTTGAAACAGAAGAAAAAGTGCTCGCCTGCAAAGGAAAGGAAATGCCATCTGATGTGCTGATTCAAGCAAAAAAGGATGGATTTTCCGATCGTTACCTAAGTCAAATTCTGGATATTTCCGAAAAATCAATTCGAAATATGAGACTTGACCTTGGGCTTGCTCAAGCCTGGGATGCGGTACCCGTAAGTGGTGTTGAAGATGCTGCTTATTACTACTCCACGTATAATGCTAAAGATAAAGTTTCTGTCACTGATAACAAAAAAATTATTGTTTTAGGTGGCGGACCATACAGGATTGGCCAGGGAATCGAGTTTGACTATTGTTGTGTCCATGCAGCCTTTACTTTAAAAGATGCCGGGTATGAAACAATTATGATCAATTGTAATCCTGAAACCGTTTCCACCGATTATGACACTTCAGATAAACTCTACTTTGACCCTCTCACTTTAGAAGATGTGCTCAGCATTTATGAAAAAGAAAAACCAGAAGGCGTCCTGATTCAATTTGGGGGTCAGACACCATTAAATATTGCCAAAGATCTCAAAGAAGCGGGTGTTAATATTATTGGGACCACTCCGGAAACTATTGATTTAGCAGAAGACCGGGAGCATTTCCGTGACATGATGACAGAGCTTGGCATCCCAATGCCGGAGTCAGGTATTGCCCGGAGCGCTGAAGAAGCCATTAAAATAGCTACTGATATCGGATATCCGATTATTATCCGTCCCTCATATGTTTTGGGTGGAAGGGGGATGGAAATCGTTTTTGATGAAATATCACTTCTACACTATGTAGCCCAGGCCGAAGAAATCAGCCCTAAAATGCCGATTCTGGTCGACCGCTTTCTGGAAAATGCAATCGAAGCTGAGGCAGATGCACTATCAGACGGAATATCTGCATATGTCCCATCCATTATGCAGCATGTGGAATTTGCCGGTATCCATTCCGGTGATTCCGCCTGTGTGATCCCACCGGTAATGATTTCTGAAAAACATATGGATACCATTAATGAATATACACGAAAAATAGCCATCCGATTTGGTGTTGTGGGGTTGTTGAATATTCAATATGCCATTGCCAGTGATGACAAGGTTTATATTTTAGAAGCCAACCCGAGAGCATCCAGAACGGTTCCATTGGTTTCAAAAGTATGTGGATTTTCTATGGCTAGCATCGCTACAGAATTGGCTCTTGGGAAAAAATTAGAAGATATGAATTTGAAAAAACGGGAATACGCCCATTTTGGTGTCAAAGAATCAGTTTTCCCATTCAACATGTTTCCGGAAGTTGACCCACTGCTGGGACCTGAAATGCGATCCACAGGTGAGGTTCTTGCCATGGCTGATTCATTTCCCCAGGCCTTTTTCAAAGCACAAGAAGCAGCGCAACAACCCCTACCTACTTCCGGCACCGTACTGATCACAGTTGCAGAAAGGGATAAGGAAAGCATACTCAAAGCAGCTCAGGAATTTATCAACATCAATTTTGCTATCCGCGCCACTGACGGCACTGCAAAATTCTTAAAAGAAAACGACATCCCATGTGAAACCGTCCTAAAAATTCATGAGGGACGACCTAACATTGTTGATGAAATTAAAAACGGCTCTATCGAACTTTTGGTCAACACCCCTCACGGATCAAAATCCGAACATGATGATTCCGAAATCCGTAAAGCCGCTATCCGCCACAACGTTCCCTACATCACAACAACCGCCGCCGCTACAGCCGCTGCCGTCGGCATTAAACTATACCTGAAAAAAGGTGCTGACATCAAATCATTACAAGAAAGACACGCGATTATTAGATAAATGAAAAAGAAAAAGGGGACCGATTTATTTTTGAAATTTCCCAACAATCCAAATGAAGCTGTTGCGACAAGAAGTCGCTTTTAATAATGTTGGGCTCGACCCAACCTGCCGTATTACCGGCAGTTTTCTAACCCGGCATGCATTACCAGCAATGGTTTTGTGTGAAGCCCGGATGACAATGAAGCCCTTGGCCTATGGCCTGGAGAGAGAATCGTGAGAGGATCTCAACTCTGGGAGCATCAACCTGGATGGGAGCTAGGAACGGTGGTATGCGTAACATATGTGAACTGTTAATAAACGTCGTTATTTGGAGCAGGCCAAAGATGCTGACAGGCCTGGGCCAAACGGCAAGAGGTATGGTTGAAGTGTTCGTGTTTCACTTCACGTAATCTATGATCCCTCCGGCGGACAGACAGACGCTAACCCATTGTGTGTTGAAAGTGGAACTTGGTAAGCCCGTATTTTTCCTTCTTCGGAAGGAAAGCTGGCTGCAAGGCTGGCCTATGGGGATGCGGGTAGAGGAAAGCTGGAAAAAGCGAAGGCTGATCTGTAATGGATCAGATACGGGTTCCAAATTTGCCCGGTCATGAAAATGTGCAGACTTCCGGCATGGTGTTGGATCACGTGAAACGATTTGAAATGGAATAACTGTACTGGTGTGGATAGATGATATCATTTTATGATGTTGACGGCCGTATGGGCTTGAAGAATGTGTGGGATCTCCTTGACTGGGATAAACATGTACAAATAGTGTCCCGTATACAAACGCGTATCGTGAAGGCAGTAAAGACAGGATTAAAACAAACGGCACGTGGCCTACAACGGCTGCTGTCAAATTCGCTTTCGGCAAAACTTATTGCCATCAAGCGGGTTATATCCAATAGTGGAAAGCGAACACCGGGTGTGGACAATGTGTTAATTGATACACCTCGAAAGCGATGGGAAACGCTCAAGAATCTTAATCTTCCCGAATATAAGGCGAAACCGCTGAAACGCATTTACATCCCAAAGAAAAATGGTAAGAAACGACCATTGGGTATACCGGCCATGCATGACCGGGTGGAACAGGCCCTTGATTTGTTAGGGCTTGATCCGGTATCTGAATCTACGGCTGATCATCATTCCTATGGATTCAGGAAAGTACGCTCGGCCCAGGATGCCATGGGCGCTATTTACAATGCGTTGAGACGGAAAGGTAGTGCTGACTGGATTTTAGAAGCAGACATCAAAGGCTGTTTGGAGCCCTCGTCATACTGCACCCCCTTTCATGGTAAGGTGTTAAAAAGGTCAAGTTGATTGTCTAATGCCTTGATATATAAGCCCATTTGCTTTCCTTTGCGTACATGGACAGCAGATAGCTTGCCGGATTTTACACGCTGCAACACTGTTTGACGGGAGACACCAAGTATTTTTTTCGCTTCTTTCATGGTAACATACCCTTCAGGTGGCTTTTCGACAAAGCGAGAGTGTAATTCTTCAGTCATTCGAATACGCCATGGTGCTCCCGGAGTGATTTGTTTTCCAGCAATAAAACCATCTAAAAGCCAGCGATGAACTGTTCCAGGGGCTACACCAAGGATCTCAGCCGCTTTTTGGACAGTCAGCAATTCACCGTCATCAATAGGAGCACTGGTTGCATCAAATTTTGGAATACTCCAGTGTCGGCGCAGATTACCAACCCTGTTCGCTGTAAACCGATGGTTGCGGGCAGTACGTCTGCCCTGCCTGTTTAGAATACCGGCAATCATGGCATCTGGATAGTGAACCGCAAGACGGCTTACAAGGTCAAGGGTATCTTGTTTGGTTCGGATAGTTGGAAGATGCCTTTTGGGAAGTTCCACATCGATTTCAGTAATAGCATCTGTTTGCCATCGTATAATCAGATGGGCCGTGTTCAGGGATCGATCCACACGGATATTTACCTCTTGCAACAAAATTTGAAGCAATTCCTTTTTATCCCGATATGTGGTTGTTGAAGCCTGCCAAACACGCTTGATATCTTTACCCAAAGTACGAATATAAGCACGTTGTTCAGGTGTTAATGGCTCAGGACGTTGTCGTTGATGCTGTTCAAGTTCATTTTCCGCAACCCGCAGTTTATTAAGACATATTTCCCATTGATTTTCAAGGGTTCGGGCAACAAGCCTGTTTTCCGGCTCTACTGCCTGAAAACGACGTTCGGCTTTATCCGCTTCGTAGCGGAGGCGTTCAATCTGCAACCGCCATTGATCAAGACCAGCATCATGATCCGCTTCAATATTTTTTTCAGCAAGCAGAACCGCATCCATCGCAGAGGGAGTAATCGCGTTTAGGAAAGTATCCGCCACAATAGTGTCGACTTTTAAACCCCCAATACGCATGCAATATTTTGCTCGGCCCTCTACGACATTATTGGCTGCGCAATAGTATCCGGGAGTGGAATTTTTTCCTTGATAATACACTCTGAGTCGACGACCGCATTTGCCACAGGTAGCAATACCTTGTAGCAAAGCCGCACCTTCTCTTACAGCACCGGTTGTTTTGTGAGGAACCGGTCGAATATTTTTAGCAATTCGGGCCTGAATCATCTTGTAAGTTTTCCAGTCAATAAACCCTTTATGGTGATCATGGATCAATACCGACCATTGTGATTGAGGTAAACGCCTGGTACGTTTTTTAACCTGACCGGTTTCATCCACGACGCATTCTTGTCGTGTTTTACCATAAGCGTAGACACCTGCATAGACCGGATTTGTCAAGACAGAGTGTATAGCATGATAACTTGCGGTACTCCATTTAATTTTCAGCAAAAGATTTGTTTGTAACGGAAAAAGCAGGTTTTTTGATCGAAACCAGAGCCATACTTGACGAACGGAGCCCATATGTGTGAATTTTTCAAAAATAGTATGGATAGCTCCGGTAACGGCCTGGTCGGGATGCATTAGGACTTCTCCATCCTGATCACCCCAGATAAAACCGACCGGCAGTCCACGGCGCAGTTCTCCTCTTGCGGCTTTATTACGGATACCGCCTTCCAGTCTGGCGCGTATAACATGGAGTTCTGCTTCGGCCATTGTGCCCTTCATACCAAGTAAAAGCCTGTCATTAAAAAGCCCGGGATGATAGAGACCGTCACTGTCGCCAATAAGGGTGTTTGTTACACTGCACAGATCAAGTAACCGGTACCAATCTGAGTTGTTTCGAGCTACTCTGGAGACCTCAATTGATAGGATTAAACCAACTTTTCCCAGGGCGACATCTGAGATCATTCCTGTGAAACCTTTGCGTTGTGATGAGCTGGAACCCGATTGTGCCAAATCCTCATCAATGACTCGGATTTGCTGTTCCGGCCAACCCAGGTTTATAGCTCTGTCCTTTAGCTTATACTGCCTTTCGGTGGATTCGCGATTATATTCGACCTGGGCGGCGGTTGATTGTCTTACATAAATATATGCGGCTCGTTGCTGATGTGTTGGTTTGATTTTTTGATTATCCCTCATTATTTGCCTCCCTGGTTTGATTTGTATTCTCCAGGTAGACGCACTTGCTGACAAGACGGGATAGAGCGATTATAATTTTTTCTTTCTGTTGATGATTGAGACTTTCCCAGATTGCTTGATTTTGTTGCAGTTCCTCCGGATCGGGCCAAAATTCCATTTGCTTTTGCACGGTTATGTCCCTCCTTTAAAGCGGTTTCAGGCTTTTGCTCTAAAGGATATATTTTCTCAAGGAGAACATCTACTATCTTCCGTGCCTGTAATAAATTGGATGTTGAGGCAATAAGATTGTTTGTTGCCGGATTACCAGATGATTTGAATTTTTGGGGAGAAAGCTCACACAGATTAGTCCATGCAGCAGGAATATAAGATCGAGTTCCATCCGGTAAAACCAAAGTTAAATGTAAAATTTCATTTCGATGGAGCCAACCAAGAATATCCAGAGATTTTCCTTGTAATGGATGGAGGTTCTTGGTTATTGTTACCTTTGACGGAAAACCGTCGAGGTGGGTAGTGTGTCGTGTGTTCCTTTGAC
>NZ_JAQYWD010000063.1 GCF_030145145.1 Desulfobacula sp.
GGTGTCCGACCCAGGCATAACTTGTCTGATAGAGCCGTTCACTGATGCCCGATGCAAAGGCAAATGACCCCATCAGGATAAACATGGGAATCACCGACAAGGGATAAGAAGACAGTGTCTCGAAAACATCCTGGGCAAGGATAGCCATGGCGGATTCAATGCTGCTCAAATACGCAAACCCCACAAACCCCACAAATGCCATGGTAAAGGCCACCGGCATTCGGATGAGAAAAAGGAATAACAATAATACAATACCCACAATCCCCACTGTTTCAGGACTCATTTTTTAATCACCTTTCGGATAGAATCAATGAACATATAAATATAGACCAGGCAAACCGGAATACAAGCAAAGGCGGCCCCGTACACAAACGGATAAAACGGGATCCGGGCGGTTGAACTGACCTCTCCGTCGACCTTGAGTTCATACCCGAAAACAAAAAGCCGCCAGACGATAAGCGCGAAAAGAAAAATCCCTAAAAAATTGACGACGCAGTCAACAAAAGCTGCGGCACGTTCCGGCAGCAGCATGACAAAAAATTCGACCTGGACATGACGGCCGAGAATCAGTGCCGTGGAAACCGCAAAACTCATGGCCAGCAACTGGGCGATGGCCATAACGTCCAGGGCGCCGAAGAGGGGCATCAAAAACAACTTGGCCCCGATCACATCCACTGTTGTGATGATCATCATCAGAAATAAGGCCGCAACGCCCACCCATTCGATGCTCAGGCTAATCTTTTTATTAAAACTTTCAAACTTTTCAAGAAATGTCATAACCTCACACTCATTTTACACACGTTTCAGTTTCAGGATTTTTAACAAACCTTGGCACCTGGTTCCGGCCCAACCCGATAAACCAATCACCCCTCACAAATCCTTCTACCGGACAACAGGATTTGTGAGGGGTGAAGGTTAGAGCCGGTTATGGTTATCTTACTTCAGGAGGCCCAACAACAGATTTGATCTGATAAAATTTCTGCAGTTCCAACATCTCGGCTGATCGGTCTTTCAGGTATGTCAGCCATTCGCGAATTTCAGCCTCTGCAAAGCCTTGACCCATCATTTTCTGGACATAATTTTCCACAACCCTGTCTGCGGCTGCCTGAAATTTGGCTTCCTCAGCACCGCTGATCTCGATGTACTCAACACCCATTCTTTCGCCAAAGGCCTTGCCTGGAAATTCAACAGCATTCCACATCAGGGCCATTCTTTCGCGGTACTGGCCGGCAAGCAGATCCAAGGTCACTCTGACGTCTGCCGGCAGGGACTCATATTTTTTCTTGGTCATGGCAATAAAGAAAGGATAGGAGGTTCCAATGGGGCTTGCCACCGTCACATATTTGGCCACTTCGCCGAATTTAAAAGTTCTAAGGGTCTCAAAGGGTGTAAAAACACCGTCAACAACGCCTTTGGAGATGGCATCATAGGTTTCCATGATACTCGTGGGGGCTGCCGTGGCACCCATGGCCTTGATAATATCGCCCATGAGCCCGGGTGCCCGGATGGTCATACCCTTTAAATCTTCGATACTGCGCACCGGTTTTTTGGTAATCAATACACTGGGGGAGTTCGCGTGCCACCAGAGAATCTTAAATTTATCCAATTCCTTGGGCATAAATTTATTATAAAATTCATTCATCATCTGATTGGCAACCCACCCCGTGGCAAACCCCAGGGGCAATTCACAGGCTTCCATCACAGGAAAGCGGCCGGCAGTGTATTCAATGTGGGCCAAACCAATGTCGGCAATCCCTTTTTCCACGCCTTTGATGGTGGCGGGTGCTTTCAGCAGGGAGCCCCCGGGAAAATAACGGACCTTGACTTGTCCGCCGGTCCTGGCTTCCAGTTCCTCAATAAACTGGACCATTATTTTTGATTGGCCGGAGGGCGGAGGGAAATAATTGCTAATTGTCAACGTAATCGGCTTGGCCTGAACGGCACCGAATGGTAAAACCGCTATCACAAAACCCAGGCAGATCATCCCCACCACACTAAATAACGTCCTTTTTTTCATCACTAACCCCCTTCTTTTAGATTATAATAAAGTTGTTAAAAAAACCGTGCTATCCCTTACTTATGTCTTCTGGCGGTATTGTAATTTTATTAAATGGCAGTATCAATGGTCAGTCTGTTTGTGGGTCAGATGCTGAATATTTGTTTTTCCTCCATCATCTTAAACCATAACGGTGTGAATCATATCTTAACTCAAGTTTCGGTCTTCAGCTTTAATGGACGGGGTCAGGCTTTTTTTATGGTGCTTTTTATCACTATTGCATGACCAGACGGGAAAAAGTGCCATAAAGAAAGCCTGACCCCAAGCACAAATGGCCAATCCCGAAAGTTGAATCTCCAACAGTCTTTATAGTAAGACAGGTAGAGAGTTTTTGTCAATAAAAGGATTTTAAAGTTTTCAAAAGATACATATGCCCCAACACAACAGGTTGGGCATGTGTGGGGAAGGATCAACATCTGATTGAAACACCCCGTCCGGGCGTTGAATCATTGCTTTAATTTTGATCCGGACATCATGTGCGTGTCACCCCTCTTTTGCATTTGACATGATTTGTTTATTGCGTTATGCCATTAATCCGAAAAGAACATTTACTTTTAGCAAGAAGGGCGGGAAACAGATCCATGTTTAAAGACTGGAATTTTGATGAAATCATTGATCGGAATGGCACGGCTGCCATGAAATGGGACCCCGGTGTTTTAACTGCCATCTTTGGAACGGGAAAAGAAAACCTGCTGCCATTATGGGTGGCAGATATGGACTTTAAAAGTCCCACGGTTGTCAGACAGGCCATGGAAAAAAGGCTGGCGCATCAGATCTATGGTTATAGTTTAATTGATCCGTCCTATTTTCCCGCTTTGATCTCCTGGTACCAGCGCCGACACCAGTGGCGAATTGATGAAAAATGGATACTGACAACTCCGGGAATTGTTCCGGCCATCAATTATATCGTTCAATGCTTTTCCAACCCCGGCGATAAAATCATCATCCAACCCCCGGTTTATTATCCGTTTGCCAGAGCCATTCAAAACAATGGCCGCCGGATTTTAGAAAATCCGTTGAAGATTGTTGGCGATCACTATCAAATGGATTTTGCAGATCTGGAGAACAAAGCAAAAGACCCACGGGTTAAAGCAGCCATCCTCTGCAGCCCCCACAACCCGGTTGGAAGGGTCTGGACCAGAGAAGAGCTTGAGACGTTCGGCAATATCTGCATCAAAAATAACGTTCTTATTGTTTCCGATGAAATCCATTGCGATTTAATTCTGCCAGGATTCAAACACACCTGTTTTCCGACTATTTCAGAAACGTTTGCCCAAAACGCCATCACCGGGATTGCCGCCAGCAAAACCTTCAATTTAGCGGGTTTACAGCAATCCAGCGTTATTATCCCCAATACCGGCCTGAGACAAGCGTTGTTCAATTATATTGAAAACCTTGGGTTTGCCAATTCAATTGGCGGTACGCTTTTCGGTGCCATCAGTGCTGCGGCAGCATATGACGGGGCTGAACCCTGGCTGGATGATCTCCTGGTCTATCTGCAGGACAATTTCACGTATTTCAAAACCTATATGGAAACGCAGTTGCCCGGGGTAACGGTCTATGACCTTCAAGGAACGTATCTCGCCTGGGTGGATTTTCGAAACATTGGATTGGACGACAAAAAAATGACAACTATACTGGAAGAAGATGCCCATGTTGCATTGGACCACGGCGAATGGTTTGGTGAAAACGGGATTGGATTTGAAAGATTCAATCTTGCCTGTCCCAGGTCCATACTGACCAAAGCTGCCGAAGCTGTGGTTTCAGCCATAAAAAATCATACGGCAAACCATCCCTAAAAAAGTCAGGTGTGTGGTATTGTCGTTTTGACCACTGCCCGAACATTTGAGGGCACAAGCCGGCCAAAGTGTCAATACCGCAAACCCTTTTCCGGCGACCATTGAATTTCATTGTGAAAACTGCTGCTATTTCCCGGTGAACACAGGCGGTCTTTTTTCCATGAACGCGGCCTGGCCTTCCTTTAAATCATCGCTTTGAAAGCACCTCTGCATCAATTTATCTGCTGTATCCAGATTGGATTGATCCAGGGTCAAATCATTTTCAAACAGGGTAATGATTTTTTTGATGGACGTTAAAGACAGGGGCGCATTCCGGGTAATCTTTTGGGCAAAGGTCCGGGTAAAGCTTTCAAGCTCTGATCTGGGGACCATATAATCCACCAGTCCTTTCCGGAGGAGGTCTTTGCCGTGAAAGATACTGGCGGTATAAAAAATTTCTTTTGTCCTTGCAATGCCAAAGGCTTCAATGAATTGTTGAATGCCCCCCGGGTGATAGGGCACACCAAGTCTGGCCGCTGTCATTCCCATCCGGATATCATCGGCTGCAATCCGGATATCACAGCACGCACACAGATTAAACCCTGCACCAAATGCATGCCCGTTCAGCATGGCAATCGTGGGGTAAGGAAATTGTTTTATGGCGGCTAACCCTTTCCGCAAGGGGTCTGGTGTGTCTTGTCGGGTATCTGGCTGGTGACTGACAGGGATGGCTGCAATATCATACCCTGAAGAAAACGTCTTGTCTCCTGCCCCTTTTATCACCACACACCGGATATCCCCCTTTTTTGAAAAGGATTCCAAATTCATGTGAAGTGCTGTGAGCATCGCAGGTGTGAGCGCATTTCGTTTTTCAGGATGATGAAGGGTCAAAAAGGCAATAAACTCTTTTATTTCAATCAAAAGCCACTTTTCCGTATTCTCCTTCACTTGAGAACTCCTTATTACATTCTTTCTTAAACTTTCTTTACATCATTTTCCACTTAATCACTTTTAATCACCCATCTTTTAACTGAATCAGCACCGTGTTACAAGCATAATTCTTTAAGGGAAATCAACATCCGTTTGATCAACGTATCTTTCTGTTTGAACTACTTAAAAATCCTTAGCAGTTGAATCCTGTTTCAGTGCCCCGGTCTTGTGGATATTCTCACTTGCTTCATTTTAAATATTTTGATATTCAGGCTATCAAAGGTTGTAAATGGTTTATTTTCTTAATGGATAGTTTGATTTTATTATTGCAAGTATAACTGCAAAGGATTGAATTTCATGTGTAAAAAACTGATTGTACTTTTAAGTTTCTGTATTCTGGTTACCTTTACCTTGGGTACGCCGCCTGTAAACGCTGAAAATGCCTATATCAATGGTATTGATTTTGGTTTTCCACCATTTGGGTATGTGGATAAAGCCGGAAATCCAACCGGTTTTGATGTTGAATGCGTTAACTGGATTGCCAAAGAAATGGGGTTCAAGGTAACGCATCAGCCCATGGACTGGGATGGCATTATTCCTGCCCTTAACGCAAAAAAAATTGATCTTATCGCCTCTGGCATGGGGGCAACGACACCCCGCATGAAAATTGTTGATTTTACAGCCCCATACTACCAGGTAACCCAGGTGATACTTGTCATGGGGGATCAGAAACTTGACTATGCCGGACTGCTTCAATCCGGCAAAAAAATTGGCACCCAGCGGGGTACAACCAACTCAAATTTATTAAAAGCCATGCAGGCCACCGGCAAATATAAATTTGAAGTTATCGAGTATGATTCCACGGACCTAAGCCTTGAAGACCTGAAGATTGGCCGTATTTCAGGCGCAGGAATGGATAGTTCCATTGCTTATGAATTAAAGAAAAACCAGCCGTATAAAATTATTGGAACCATTGATGCGCCGCCGGAAAACTATGCCTATGCTGTACGCAAAGGGGATAAAGAATTACTGGATATGCTCAACACCGGTTTGAAAAAATTAATGGCTGATCCCCAATGGAACGTCCTTAAAGCAAAATATGACATCCCTTAAACAGGGACTGAACAAACGATCTGTGTTTGAAAAAACCCGAAGGACAGTAACGCCGGACTTTCCTTCGGGTTTTTTCTCGATACCGTTACAAGATAACGCACCTGCCGGAACAGGTATAGAATGGTTGATTTTTTTAATCCGATTATAGAAGCACTGCCCTATATGGTTTCAGGATTATGGATAACTGTGGCGCTTGTTATCGGCTCTATGGGGCTTGGACTGATTGTCGGTGTCCCCTTTTCAGCCCTGAAGGTTTATGGCCATCCGCTCATCCGTAAGTTCATAGGATTGTATGTCTGGTTTTTCAGGGGAGTCCCTGTTCTGGTACTCTTCTACCTTTTTTATTTTGGACTCCTCAGTTGGCTTGCACAAATCAGCTTTTTATCTTTTTTACCCTTTAATAATGCTTTTTTTGCCGCCGCCCTTGTGTTAGGCCTGACAACTGGCGCATACCAGACACAAATTTTTAAAGGGGCTATCCTGGCACTGTCACCCGGGCAGCTTAAAGCGGCCAGGGCGCTTGGCATGAGTGATTTCCAGGCCATTAAAACGATCATTCTTCCCCAGGCCCTGCGCTTTTCTTTACCCGCCTGGTCCAATGAATACTCCATCATTTTAAAGGATTCTGCCCTTGCCTATGTGATTGGGGTTGCAGAATTAATGTCCCGAACAAGATCTGTTGCCGCCATCACACACAAACCATTGCAACTGACACTTTTTGCGGGATTAATCTTCTTTGTTCTCACGTTTATTGGTGTAAAAGGCCTTAAAGCCCTTGAAAAAAAAGTTAAAATAAAGGGCTATGCCCAATCGTAAAAAAACAGGGGTTCACAATGGAAACACAGACTGTCCTGGAAGCAAGAAATATCATCAAAAACCTTGGGGGAAACACCGTCCTCAGAGGTGTCAGCATTGCACTTAACAAAGGCGATATAAAAGTCTTAATTGGCCCGTCCGGATCCGGTAAATCCACGCTACTGCAATGCCTTAATCTTTTACATATACCTGAAGGCGGAAGTCTTCTCTTAGACAATAAGCCCGTTAATTTCAAAAACAAATCTGAACTTTACCAACTGCGCCAAAAAGTTGGAATGATTTTCCAGGAATTTAACCTGTTTGATCATTTAAGCGCAAAGGAAAACGTTTCCATATCTCTTAGAAAGGTAAAAAAACAGGGCAGAAAAGAAGCGGCAAAACGAGCGGAGATTGAACTTCAGCGGGTTGGCCTTGATGACAAAATGAACCTTTATCCGGCACAATTATCCGGGGGCCAGAAACAAAGGGTGTCCATTGCCCGGGCCCTTGCCATGGATCCCGAGGTCCTCCTCCTGGATGAACCCACTTCCGCCCTTGACCCGGAACTGATAAGCGAGGTACTTGTTGTTATTCGAGATCTTGCAAAGAACGGAATGACAATGCTCATGGCAACACACCAGATCAGTTTTTCTGCCGCATTGGCCCATGAATTTGTATTCATGGAAGATGGCATCATAACAGAACACGGATCGCCCAAAGAACTGTTAGCAGAAAACGCAACCTCCAGAACCAAAGATTTCTGTGCCAAAATTGCTGAGTTGACGGGTGAGCAGGCGTGAGCGATTTTATTCCGTTTATTACAGCGCAGGTCATACCCGGGCTTAATTCAGGCCTTATCGTCAGTATAAAACTGATTGTTCCTTCCGCTTTTTTGGGCCTTATTATTGGTGTTCTAAGTGGAACATTCAGGGTTTATGCACCGTTTCCCATTCGAAAGATCTCTGATGCCTATGTGGCCATTTTTCGGGGAACCCCCCTTGTTGTTCAAATTTATTTCTGGTATTTTGCCCTGCCCTATACGAGTATTGGTGAGTTCAGAATTGTCATGTCGGCTGAAACCTGTGCGATTGTAGGGTTTTCACTTTGCAGTGGGGCCTATCATTCCGAGTATATTCGCGGGGGTCTGCTGTCCATTAAATCCGGCCAATTGCTGGCAGGCCAGGCCCTTGGGATGAATCCCATTACCGCAATTAGAAATATTGTGCTGCCCCAGGCATTCAGAAACGCCTTTTCGGGTTGCAGCAATGAAATTATTTATTTGATCAAATACTCTTCCATTGCCTCCATTATCACCATTAATGATATTACCGGCATGGGCCGGGGCATTGCAAAAGAATCATGGCGAAATGTTGAGACCTATCTGGTGGTTGGCATTTATTATCTGGCCCTTGTGACACTTGCAAACGTTATCCTTTACCGGATCGAAAAAAAAATGGAAATTCCCGGGTTTGAAAAAGAACAGGCTTAGCTAACAATATCAGCGAGTGCCTGACCGAAAAACCGTGTTTGAGGGAACAATTCCGGCCATTGTTTAACAAGCGAATCCATAGAGGCTTTAACCTCTTCTGGATAATTCACTATTTTATTTCAGGAAATTAAAAATGGCGATTAAATGCCTGGGATGTCGGGGCATGAATTTTTTGAAAAGGTTCCCGGGATATCTCCAGATACGATTCGCTTTCTCATCACAGGATATACTGATGCGGCATTGATTATTGATAGCTGTCCATAAGGCTTTTTTCAGCGTCACTGGTCCCGATCAAGACCATTTCATCCTGTTCCTTAAGAACAATTGATGGTTCAGGGTTAATATTTAATTTATTTTTTTTACCAATGGCGATGACGCTGCAGCCGGTCTGTTTCCGGATTTGGCTTTCAGCAAGCGATTTGCCTGAAAGGGATTGGCCGACCGCTGCCCGGAAAATGTTTAATCCCTCTGCTACCATCAGTATTTTATTGGGTTTCAGCAGGTTGATTATGGTGTTTGCTCCCATGGAGGCATGTGACATCACAAGATCTGCTCCGGCACTGTGCAGCTTTGATATGTTTCCATCCAGGTTTGCCCGGCTTATGATCTGTATGTCAGGCCTGAGTTTTCGGCAATAAATGGTAAGATAAATATTCATGGAATCATCATGGGTGGTAATGATGACAGACGACGCTTTTTTTATTCCGGCCTGATTGAGCGTAGAAAGATCCGCAGCATTGCCCTGGATATAGTTATTATTTTGAATAAATTTCTGGCTTTTTTCCACTATCTTATAGGAAACCTGCCGTTCTTCCAATATCTTTGCTGCAGCGCGGCCGACACGGCCACCGCCCAATATGAGAACCGGGGCATCTGTGGTATGAGAAACACTGTAAATCGAGAAAACCGCATCATATTTTTCAAGCTGCTCAGCCGATCCGGCAAGTAAAAGAACCGTCGTGGCGTTAATCAAGGTCTCGGGTTTTGGTATTTCAAACCGGCCTCTCTCCCAGAGTCCCACAACGGTTACACCGGTTTTTTCCCGCAGATTGCTTTGAACGATGGTTTTTCCTTCAAGCGGTGTTCTCATTGCCGGCGCTTCGGCAATGAGAAGTTCATCAAATTTACCGATTATATTGGCCCCCATGCTCATTCCAAGGGTTCTTCGGGCCAGGGATTCTCCCAACATCTTCATGAACTGAAACACATAGGTGCTGCCGGCGAGTTGTAAAATATCAATAGAATTATCTGCATCTGCGTTGGTAACAATGGGTATTTCTTCTGAGATTTCCCTTACGGTAAAGGAAATATTGGTATTTGTCATATCATCGTTGTTGGCAATCAGCATGGCAGCATTCTGTATGCGGAGCCGTTTATAAGTTTCCGGATCTCCTATATTACCCCGGACCACATTGAAATTCAAATCATACAATTCCAAGGCGTGTTGCAGATCAGGAGCGAGAATGGCATATTCATACTTATATTTGTTCAGTTTTTCGATAAGGTTTATGGTGAGGGGATCAAAGCTCGTCAATATCACGTGCCCTGATGTGCCTGCGGGCAGTTCCCTCGGTGTTTTTGATCTTGATTGCGCTTCAAGCCATGGACCATAAAAAAACTGGATAAAGGTGAAGGGCAGCATGACCAGCAGGAAAAGAATACCGGACAACAGCACAACCATGGTGAAGGCTTTGCCTAAATCACTTGCAAAGGTGATGTCACCGAAACCAAGCGTGGACATTACCGTGAGTGTCCAATAAAATCCTGTGATCCAGGAAAACTGCTTTTCTTCAAAAATCATTATATAATGAAACAAAACACTGAAAATCAACACCAGGATTGCCAATACCAGGGTGAAAGTAAATAATAGTTTAAAATTTCGTTTGGTTGTTCTGCTTCGCGTAAAGTAGATAATCTGAGCGGGTATGAATTTCATATATATGAGCCTTTTTATAGCTTTAACTGCCGCCTATCTTTTTGGATGTTTATCATAGAAAAACAATGGATTCAATGATGAACAGATTTGTAAAAAAAACGACCAGGACTAGGCCGATTTGGCATTTGATGCAATGCGGCAGGTGGGTGAATTTGTGAGCACAGCGCCTATAAATACACCTGTCCCTGGGCAGCAATACTGACATCCCCCTTTATGGCTGCCTGTTTAATTTTCCCATCCCATTCAATACTGACCTCAAGTTTTCCCCCGGGCTGATGCAGGCAAAGGCAGTTGATACTGTGTTGCTTCCTTTGGGCCAAGGCTGCGGCCACAGCAACGGTGCCTGATCCGCAGCTACTCTCCCAGACAAGGGAGTTTACCTGCTCAACATATACAAGGGGGGTTAAATACTGCCTCTTTGTATCATAATACATGACACCCAGGCATTCAAATGGGGAGATATGACAGTTAATGTCGCTTTTAATTTCTTGAAAATGCGCCTCTGACGGTAAAAAGTCCCACAGAACCGCATGAACAATTCCATCAAAAATGACAAGGGTATAGCGGTCACCGTTTGAGCTTGTTTTCTCTGTTATGGATTGGGGCAGGGGCATGGGAAGTCCAACCTGGATCTCTTTTGAACCCGCGTCTGAATATTGAACAGATACTAAAGCGCTCAGCAATTCATCGCAGCCCGAAACCTCTACCGGAACCGTAAAATCCTGCTTATTTACACCCAATGCGATTCCTGGAAATTTTGTATGCACAAGCCAGGCGGCAAACGCCCGGGTGGCATTCCCGCAAAATTCATTTCCTGCCATCTGGAGCCTGGCAATTGCCGCTTTTGACACAGGTCTTTCAACAAACCCAACCTGTTCAGCGCCAATGGATGTGGGTTTCATTATCTTATTGGCCACCGCTGCCTGGAACCTGCGGGGAATTGGATCAATTATAAAAATGGTGGTATTTCCACTGGGGTTGGTTTTAACAAAATTAAGCTGCATTTAAAATTTCCCTGGTTTGAGTTCTCAATTTTGTGACCGTATCCCTTAGAGGATAAGATCGTTTTCATCATATATCATTGTTTCTCCCCGAAAATTCGTCAGTTTATACCGGCCTTTTCCCATCTCTTTGACATAGCTTGGATTCATCCAGACTTTCCTTAATCTGGGCGTATCAAAAGCGTAAACAGGCACGGCAAGTCCGCTTATCCAGCCCTGCAGCTTATGGTGAAGTGCCATGCCGTCCTTTATTGTTGTCCTGAAATGGGAAATCCCCGGGGTATAATCGGCATGGAAAAGGTAATAGGGGATGACACCTGCATGGTAAAGCCCAAGACATAACGCTTTCAGGGTTTTAATATTATCATTAACACCTTTTAAAAGTACGGCATGGTTGCCAATGCTAATACCGGCTCTCCTTAACATGCCAATGGCATGAATACTTTCTTTGGTAATTTCTTTTGGATGATTGATCTGTGTATTTAAATACTTAAGTTTTGAATGACGGTTAAAGATGTTGCAAATTTCCCCTGTTATCCGTGACGGCAAGGTACTTAACACCCGGGTGTGAATACGAATCACCCGGACACTTTCAATCTTCTCAATTTCAGACAAAAGCCAGTCCAGCCAGTCATCACTGCGCATTAAAGGGTCCCCTCCAGATAAAATAATTTCATGGATTTGCGGCGTGTTCTTCAGATATGCCAGTGCCGTTAAATACTGATGTCTGGCAAACCAGGCTTGATTATCCCCCACCATTCTTTTTCTAAAACAATACCGGCAATACGTCGGGCATTCAAGAGAACAAATAATCAGTCCCCGGTCATCATAGGCGTGAACAAGCACTTCATCCTTTATGCAGGGTGCCTCACAAACCGGGTCAGTGAGTTCTTTTTTGTTGACAATTCCTTCTTCCATGCAAGGAACAAATTGCCGGCCGATGGGACAATTTTCAACATCTTTATCCATGATGGAAAGAATATGCGGCGTTATTCTCATTGCACGGGGGTTTTCAACGGATCTTGCTGAAAACCCCCTGTTGGTTAATGCGTCAATTGAAGTGATTGAATTTTTAATCTCATCCTGCCAATTCACCAAATGTCTCCCAGGGGAAAATCAACCCATTCAATACCGGAATTGTACCCTCGCTCAATGCCATTATCTGATCCTCGTTATTATTGGTACCCGGTGAGCATCGCTAATACCATGGGCAACTTATCTTTTCCAAAAAATTACTGCCTTCATTCAATATCACCCCCAGCAGACTCATGCCGAATATCCCCACAAACATGGCATTGAAATCCAGCTGCCCCCAGGCATCCATGATTAAATATCCCAGGCCTTCAGTGGTGGCAAAAGACTCAACAAAAAACAAGACCGCCACACTGACCCCTGAATTCAAACGAAGCGCTGTAAAACCGTGGGGAAGTGCCGCCGGAAGATATCCTTCCCATAACAATTGCCACTTATTCGCCCCAAGGGATCGAATGGAATCCAGGTGTTGCGGTTGAATACCCCGAACCCCGTCTCGGGTTGCTACCAATACCTGATACCCGAGAATCAGGCTGATGATAATAATCTTGGAGAAATCCCCCAGCCCGAACAACAAAAGAATCACCGGCAGCAATACAACCTTGGGAATGGGATACGTCATGGACACAAACGGGGAGAGGAACTTATCAACCTGATGGGAGCTGCCCATCAGTATCCCAATGGGAAATGCGATTCCCCAGCCGATGATCATGGCCATCACTGCCCTGAAAGCACTGGCGGCAAAATGGTGCCAGAATTCAGACGTCAACAGGGCTGACAGGAATGCGTGGATCGCATCTTCCGGGTAGGGTAGGACATTTCGGGACAGCAGGATTGCCAGAACTTTCCATACCAGAAAAACAACCAGAATCGTTATCACATAGGGGACAACGATGCGTTTGATAAATATCACCAGTATTCCCCTATTCGATGCCGGATGGACCGAATCAGCTCATAATACGAACTGGACCGACGGTAGGCAATATCCCCAAACCCCGGATTGTCGAAGATCTCATGTATGGATGCCGGGGAGCCGGAAAGAATCAAGATGCGTTTTCCCAGGAAAACGGCTTCTTCCACACTATGGGTGACCAAAAGGTAAGGAACGGTGGTCCCCAGCCAGGTGGTCAACAGGGTGTCCTGGAGGTTTTCCCGGGTGATGGCATCCAGTGATGAGAAGGGTTCATCCATGAGCAGCAGGCGGGGTTCGGAGGCATAGGCCCTGGCAATGGCCACTCGTTGTTGTTCTCCACCGCTCATGACGGAAGGATAATCGTTTTCTCGACCCGCCAGTCCAAGATCCGTTAAAATTTTCCGGGCCCTGGTATTTCGATCTTTTCTGGAAACGCCCTGTATTTTTAACCCCAGCGCCACATTCTGCAAATTGGTTTTCCAGGGCAGCAGGCCATAGTTCTGAAGGATCAACGCCACATCCGGTATGGGTTTGGATATTGCCCGGTTATCGATCAGAATCCGACCGCTCTCGATTTTCTCAAGACCACTGATGAGATGGAGAAGGGTTGTCTTGCCACATCCTGAAGGACCGAGGATAACGATTGTTTCCCGGGCATCCAATTGAAAGGAAATATCCTTTAAAACCGCTTTTGAATCAAAGCCTTTGCATATATGACTAACGGTCAGCATGGGAATCTTTCATGCTAGGGAATCAAACGCTGATAGGGAATGGGTTGGTGTAACAGTCCCTTTTTCATCATCCAGTCCTGAACCTGTTGTACTTCTGCCTGGGTCGGTATCCGGGGTGCCGGGTATTGGTACATGGGAAACGTATCCACCAGATTCCCGGGAATCCGGCAGGTCTTTGTCATCAGCAACCGATATTTTTCCGGGCGTTGGTTGAGGGCGTTCACCGATTGGGTATAGGCCTTCATAAAAGATTCTGCCAAATGGCGCTTATCCGTATGTATATTCAGGACGGTCAGGGGCATATCCATCGGCTGGTCGGTCACAACAAGTCTGGCCCCCCTGTTTTCAGCCAGGGATACCAGCGGTTCGGGTAACAGGGCCGCATCAATTTTACCCGTCAACAGCATTTGCAGTCGAAGGGGCATCCGTTTAATTTCAACCGCTTCCAATTGCATCATCTGTGTCTCCGGAAGCTGTTTTATATGATCCAGTAGATATTCAATAATGGATGCTTTGGAAATAGCCACCGTAAGTTTGCCTTGTTCCCGGGCCGCGGGCAATTCAGGCGATACCATCAACCCGAACATCCGCTGTCGTTTATCGGTTGCATAGGAAATGGTTAAAAACCGGACCGGGATGTTGTTCCTGACCAGGAGCAAGGTTGCCGGCATATCGCCGAAAAATCCGTCCAGTTGACCGCTGTGCATGGCGGTGTTCCTTTCCATGGCACTGGAAAAAGGCACCAGTTTAACATCAAGATTCTCTGCCTTGAAATACCCCTCCGTCACACCCACTTGCAGCGGAAGCGTATCAATTACCGGCAGAATACCCATGCGAAGCGTCTCCGCCGAAACACTCCCGGCTGCCAATGAAAAAAGTACCACAAGCAGCCAGACAAGCTTGATCCGTTTTTTACCATCATTTTTTTTTATTCGTTTCACCATCAAGCAATCCCCTATCTTTCCTGACAAAAAATCCATAAACCGTGCAGAACGACAGCAGGGTGGCGCTATGCAGAGATGACTCTATCTATACCCTAATTTTCTTCATGGGTAAAGGTCGTGTGATCAACGATAATTATTTTTGAACCAACCGGGACAGCCGGGTTTCAATATGCACCGGTTTTTTTATCTGTTTTTCTTTGAGCATGATCTGTTCGGTCTGTTGCCAGGCAGCCATATCAATGGTGCCGATGGGGATGGATGGAGATGGTTTGATCAGGTCTCTTGTGGCCGCCAGCTGCTGTTGCATGATCGCATCATGGGTGCTCGTATCCAGCCGCTTAACAGCGTTCAGGACATCCGCCTCATTGGCCGGGTCCATGGCGGCTTCCCAGCCCTTGAGCAATGCACCCAGGAAGGTTTCAACCACAGCGGGCTTATTTTTCAGCATGACTTCCGATGTAATCACGGAATTGGCCACAAAATTCACGCCAAAATCTGCCGGATTAAAAAAATAAACGGCCTCTCCCTCTTTGGCCAGTTTATCCTTCAGGATAACCCCCTGGGAGTTTCGGTACACAGGCCAGACATCCACTTTCCGCATAAAAAAGGGGGTAAAGTCAAACCGGACCCCGGTAATGGTCACCTCTTTTTTGGATATGCCTGCCTTTGCCAGGATGGTGTTCATGACGGTTTCATCATTGCCGCCAAACGTAATACCGATGTTGCGCCCTTTAAGATCCTGAAGCGTTTTGATTTCCGGCTGGTCTGCCCGGTAAATCCATTGCATGGGATTGACCTGGAACAACTGGGCTAGGACAACAATTTTTGCCCCTTTATCCAGGGCCCGGATAACCTGGTCCGCGGATGCCACCCCAAAATCGGCATGCCGGAGTTCCAACTCGTTAATGGCATTTTTTTCAGGACTTCCCTCCTTGACCGTGACACTTAAACCGGCCGCCTTAAAATAGCCGTTGACATCGGCATAGATATCTCCTGCAACACTGCTGTTAAACAGCCATTTAAGCCGGTAATTCAATTGAACGTCCTTTGCCTGCAGAGATGTTGCCGACATCAAAACCAATAAAAATATCAATGATATAACTGTGCGCTTTCTCATAAGACCTCTCCTTTTTTTGAAATAGACCATTTGACTTTAATGACCTCCCCCAGGGTTTCCAGGATGCCCTGGTATATGGAGATAATGATACCGATCATAAACAAAGCAATGAGAATCTTGGCCAGATCGCTTTGATACAGGGCAATCCGGATACTGTAACCGATCCCGGCATTGGCTGCGATGAATTCCGCCACAATGGTTCCGGCCATGGCCAGGGTGGCACTTCCGGCGATCACGGTTGTCAGCTTGCTTAAATTTTCAAATGCCCTTATTTTCACTTCAAGCTGCCACCGCATCCGGCCGGTGACAATATAAAAATGTTCGATATCTGTCACCGGGGTGGCCATGATCCCCAGGACGGATAATAGAAGGGGAAAATAGCAGATCATGGACGCAATCATGAGCCGGGGAATAAATCCATCCCCCAGAAGGATGAAAATAATGGGGGCCAGGGCCACGATGGGATAGGCCTGTATATTATATGCCGTCACTTTGATAAAGGAACCGATCCAGGAGGATTTCCGACCGGCAATCCCCACGGTAAACGCCATGATAATGGAGATGCCCTGGCCCAGCACCGTGACGGACAAGGTGTTCATGACATCAAAAAAATACCCGGTAAAGACTTGTCCAGCGGTTTCAATGACCAGGGGAATACCCGGGATCACATAATCGGACAGGGATAATACCGCCTTGATGGCCAATAAAAAACCAATGCCAATGATATATACGATTAAAAACTGGTAAATTCGTCTAAAAAGCATTCATGATCTCCAGCATGGTCAGATCCAGCTTTTTCTTGTCCAGGTGATACTTGTTTTGATAATCCTGCCCGGAGATCATAAAGCAGCCCTTATTTTCCGAGGGCTTTCCAAACACAAGGATCTGGCGGCAGAATTTTGATACCTCCATGAGGTTGTGGGAGATATATAAAAACATTTTATCGGCAAACAAGTCCTTGATGGCCAGGATAATGGTTTCCCTCAACTTTTCGTCAACATTGGCCAAACTTTCATCTAAAATAAGGAGATCAAATTCCTGTAACAGATATCGGATGAGATTGATGCGGTTCTGCTGACCCATGGAAAGCTGGGAAAACCTTGAGCCCAGCACATCCGTTAATTCAAAAACTTGAACAAGATGTTCTTTTAACCCCTCTTTCCCCGGGGGGGTGACCTTGCTCAGGTGTCCGCCCGTACTGGACCATCCCGGCAGTCTTTCCAGGTTATACGTGTAAAGAATCGTCTCCATGTCGTCCCACATGATGTCACCATCATATCGGGCATTCCCCCTGGCAATCAATTTTGCCAGAGAGGTTTTCCCCACCCCGGAGGGTCCGAACAACGCATTGAATCCGGGGTTCTTCATGGAAAAGGACAGATTATTAATGACGGCCACGTCACTGCCCGGGTATGTAAAATTCAGATGCTTACATTCAAGCTGCATTCATGACTCCAGGATATTATCCGATCAAATTTAACCTACTCTTATCGGTCTTTTCCTTAAAAATCAATATCCGGAGCCATTAATTACTCAACTTTCGGACTTTAGCTTTAAATGACCAACTCCGAAAGTTGAGTTAATTATGATATCAAATTTTGAACAAAGACAGTGGAGAGGGGCAGATGTCATCCATTTGTCCCAGGTCCCTGGCAGCGCAATACCCTTTGGAAAGATATCCCTGGTCAAGTCCTTTCCGGGTAATAACCTGCAAATGGGTATGGTAAAACCAGTTCCCGTTGTCATGGAAATCCCCGATACAGGCAAAGGCCTCCCCTGCAGCAAATTCAGTACCGACCTTTGGCAGTTGTTGCCGGTTTAAGTGGCCGTAAAAGCTGTAAAACGTTTCAAAATAAGGACTTTCATGCATTAACAGGACATGGGCACCGTAATTTCCCTCCCCCGCCTCATAGCCACTTTCCTCGACCCTGGCATGCAACGGCGCATGCAAGGGCGTTCCCAAAGGAACGATAATGTCAAGCCCCAGATGGTAAAACCGTTGTTCGTCTACCATCTGGGGGCACTGGGACAAAGCGGTTTCCCGATTTTCAAGATAGGAGGAAACCCCCCATGTGTGCCGGTCTTTCATCATTGTCTCCAAAAGAGTCTGGAACCCTTTCTGGTCCCTGACATCTATGGTGTCAAAAAGGGGAGAGTGAACCGACATGTCCACGATCAGGGGATCGCCTGTCAAATGTTTGAAAACAGGCTGTATATAGACCTTTTCACTGTATGCAATATAGGGGTATTTCATTATGTTTGTCCTGTCTAGGAAATGGGGAATGGGGTTGCTTTGATCAGCCCTTGGATCGTTACCACAGGAAGCCCATCTTCCTCGGTAATGCCGTCGGGAAACACAAAATTTTTATCCATTCCCTTATAATAATCAGCATCATAACAGCCCAGTTTTAACTTGAGCAGGCCCTTGTCATGAACAAAAGAAGACGTCAAGCCATAATCCACCTCGCCCAGCGGGGTTAAAATGATATATCTCGGGATTTCCCTCCCAGATCCTTCTCTTCTGACTTTTGTAGCAATCTCAACCACATCATAGGAATCCACCGGGTGGTCGATGCCCCACCGTTGCTGAATGGGAAGCCCGGCAACATAGAGGTGATGAAATTCTATACCGGCTTTCCGCAGGGCATAGGCAAGGGAATGAATGGCCATATCCGTATCATTGATATCTCCCAGAAGCGCTGCATTGCCATACACGGTGATGCCTTTATTGTTCAGCCGCCTGACAAGCTTTGCATGGGCATCGGTGATCTCGTCTGCCAGGGTAAACCAGGTTTCAATTTCCAGCCTCAGGGGATTTACCACGCACAGGTTGTTCAACTCCCCAAGGGTATTGACCACAGCCCGTGTATACGCCCGGGGCTCCGTGTTGACTTTCATACTGACCAGTCGGACAGCATTGACATGGGGAATTTCCTGGAGCTGTTTAATCATCGGCTTGATGGTATAGAGGCTATCAATGGCATCCGTTGAAGAAGAGATGATAACATCGGTAATTCTATCATCTGATCGGATGTAGTCCATTTGTTCATCAGAGACTCGTGCATCTATCTCAACCCGTGTTTCATGGAGCCGCAACACTTTTTTAATACCCGTGTTCACGATGGATATGCCGGTTTGCCGTTCAGTGACCAGCAGGGATTGAAGCTTTTCAATGTCCTTGGGGGCGACAGGTTGTTTTTCCCGGATGACTCTTTTGGGCCTGGGTCCATGGAAAAAAGACGGGTCTCCGATCTGTGCCATATATTGTATATCAATGGTGCCCTCATCATTGACCCGGATATTGGTCAATTCATTGGCAAGGGGGGCAAAGCCCTTAAAATAGTCTGGTGTATACGGGGTCCGGATCCAGATAAAGTTTTCGTTCTCCGCTACCGGCTCCACGGCCCATCCGCTGGTGTACCAGTCCATTTTTCCGATGGGGGTGGCCGTACAGATTCGCGGGATGATCCTGTCGGACAGGTGGGCCCGCAGGTATCGGGCAATGGTTATCCCTTCGGACAAGGAACTCCAGTAAATGCTGTTGCCATGGATGGGACTGCAGGGGATATAAATATAATGCAGCTCTGCGCCCGCCCCCCGTAACAGACTGAAAAGCCTTACCAGTTCAGGACCTTTATCATTACAATCCTTTAAAAACGGCGTCTGGACATATACGGCAATCCCCGTGTTGACCAGATCGGAGATGATCTCCAGACTTTCAGGCGACACTTCATCCGGGTGAATAAAATGGGTGGCCACTTCCATGCGCTTGCCATGCTGTTGAAGTTCAAAACTTTTTTGCTTAAGGTATTTGAGGTAAGCGGACTCATTTTCAAGAAAAAGGTCTGGATAATAGGCAATAGACCGCGTGGCAAGACGGAGGGTCTGGACATGATCCACGGGCATGAGCCCGTCCAGGGTCGCGGCCATATTGGCCCGGTTCAAGAACGGATCCCCCCCTGTCACCACAATTTCCTTGATGGACGGAGATGCATTGACATGTTGAACCGCTTTTTTTACCGCTGCCACAGTGGGGTTTTGTTCATTCCTGGAATCTTTATGTTTCCGAAAACAGAACCGACAATAAACCGGACAGGTCATGTTTAACAGAAAAATGACCCGGTTCTGGTACATCTGCTCGAGCAGGCCATCATGGAATTGGCCGATCCAGGTATTGGTGTGACCGCCGGAATCCATCTCCTGGACGAAGGGCAGATATTGATAGGCCACATCCTTGGATATCAGCATCTGGCGAATGGTATGACGGGATAATCGAACCGGGTATGTGTCAATCACCTGTTGCAGCTGGTCACGGTCTGTTTCCGGAACGGCAAGATGCGTGGATCTCTCAAGCTGCCGGGTATCTTTTATGGAAATATATCCATGCCCCGGGAGAACCTGCTCAAGGATGGCCACGAGCAAAAGATGGGGCATCTCAATCTGATTCAGTGTTATCTTCTTCATTTCCCCATTGGCAACGGCGGATAAAAGTTCAGTGAAAAACCCTTCCGGATTTTTGGGATATCCTGTTTTTTCCAAAAGGATTGAAAACTTTTCAACCCCGTCGCCATTTCCGGTGATGCTGCAGAATTGTTTTCCTGCCAGCGGTATCGTCCCATAGATATCCAAAAACTCAATCACGGATTTTGTCAGCGCTGTTAGGCTGACATCTGCTTCTTTCCCTGAATGTTTGAACACTATATGTATTGAACGATTGTTACTTTCCATTACTTTCTTCCTTTAAACAAAAATTTCATTTCCAAACCGTTCAGGAGAATGTTCATTACAGGTATTTTCCTGACGGGTGCCCTCAAATTCATTCCATTTTCTTTTCTGCTTTGTACAAATAGTATACGATATCTTTTGAAAATCCGTATCCCATGACTTTTCCCAATGTTTCATCTTCATTTCCCAGATCGGTTTGAATGACCAGGTATTCTTTTGAACAACCGGGATCAACCACCTTTTTCCAGGCATAATTTGCCTTTTTCAAGTATTGATAGGCGATATGGGAGTCTAATAGAATCGAAAGGGTCTGTTTGTTTAAATCATTTTCAAAAATAATATAACTTTTCGAAGGATCAAGATGTTTCTTGATCCAGGCAAAGCTTTTTTGAATCGTTTTATGGTCGGAAAAATCCATCCCCCCTCAAACCTTCAATAACCGGCAGTTCGCAGGGACAACGGCCATAAACACCTCATCCCCCCGCCGGTAAGGCGCGCGTTTGACAAAATTGATAACATGCAGCACGCAGTTGTTCTCCATTTCTATAAAATAACTGACCTCTCCGCCCATATAGCTTCGATCCACTATCTTTCCAAAAAAAACAGTCATCTCCGGTTTCGGGATATACTCGGCTTTATTCCCCAGTTTAAATTTTTGCGCCCGGATAACAATTTCCGCCTTGTCCCCCTTGTTAAAGGTGCCTGCCGGACTTGCAAGGCA
>NZ_JAQYWD010000064.1 GCF_030145145.1 Desulfobacula sp.
TGAAATATGACACCAGCATCTCTTTAGACCAGAAATCATAAATACTTCCCCGAATTTTTTTAAATGCATCCGGGTTTTCCTGGCAGGGGGCATTGGATTCGCCATTCACCTTAAGAAACATGCTGAGTTCAATATTCAAAATACTTTTTGTCAGAAATTCTCTGCTTTTTTCTTTTGTATGTAATTCTCTGCTTTTTTGTTGCACTTCCATTTTACAGCCCCCTTTTCTTGTCCATTAAAAATTGATGAAATTTATAGGTTTTTTTTAATCCGTCAAATAATGGTGTAAACTCAAACCGCAGTGCGTTATACAGTTTATTCCCCGAATAGATCTGGTGATGATCAATGGGAAACGGCAAAGGAATCTTTTTCTTGATGATTTCCGCAACGCTCATTGTAATGGCTTTGATTTTTTTCTCGGTTATCTGCTCTAAGGTTTCAAGATAGGTTTTATAGGATATATATTCTTTGGATACGGTATTGAAAACCTGGTTGAACACGCGTTTATTTCCAATACAATTGATAATAATTTTTGCAAGATCCTCTACAAAGATAAAGGTGAACAAAGCAAGGGTATTCTCCGGGATGACGATGGGCGACTCTTTTTCCATCAAATCAAAAAAATATTCCTCCCGGGGTGCGTAGTTAAACCGGCCATAAATAATGGAAGGCCGAAGGATGGTCCATGATATGGATCGGTGGCCGCATTCTCGTTCAAGCAGGGTTTCGGCGTTTATCTTATTTAGTCCATATTCAGCGTAGTCGCCAAGTTCCGGCTGGGGGGCATCGATTGTCCGGCTAGTTTCCTGCATCGGCAGAAGGGTGTCATGATCATAAACAGATGTAGAACTGATAAAAACATATTGTTTCAGGTTCCCGGGAACAGACGCTATCACCGATTTTATGTCATCCGGTGTATACCCGCAGAAATCGATCAGGGCATCCCATTCCATTGCAGGAATATTGTCTTTCATGGATGTGCTGTCTGTCCTGTCACCATGAAGTTCAGTAACACCATTGATATTCAGAGGGATATTGCCCCGGTTAAAGGTAAAAACCTGGAACTCTTTTACCCTCACCAACTGCTCAACCAACGCTCGCCCGGCAAAATAACTGCCACCGATAATAAGAATATTTCTCGCCATCAGCCCCCCCAGGCACTCCTGTTGCGCAATGTTGTATCTGTTATCCTTTGTTGAACCGCACACCCGTGGTCCAGCAAAAAATCACCGGTTGCCTCACTTAATCCCTGATGTTTTATTTCTGTGATGACCCGGGCACTCATATTTTCCATGATGGTGCTCTTTTTTCCCATATCCTCATTTGCGGACAGCAATTGGCTAATGTCGTCATGGATCTGCCTTCCCAGGATGCCAAGCGCCTTTACTGCCCGATGTTTCCATTTGTAAAACGGCACAAATTTTTTATTCAATAAAAACACCAGGGAAACAATGTCCGAGCAGAACGTGTTCAGGGCGTAGGCCGCGGCAAACACTTCCCCCCGTTTAACCGACCGCATAAAATTATACTGCCCGGATTGGGCACAGGTCATGCATTTGGCCGCGATTTTAAACAGCCGTATATCTTCCGGATAGAAATCAAGCAATGTGTTGCGTATATTGGAAAACGTTCCCAAAGGGTCACAAAAGACCTTTCCACTGGTACACGCACAAAGATATTCATCCGACAGGGGCAGCCACTGAAGCTTATCTTCTGGGGCATGGGGCAACCCCGTGAACCGGGTATAAAAATCTGTGATCCTGAAAACACCGACCTTTTTATCGCTTAATGCAGCGGCCTTCCGAGCAAATCCCATGAAAACCCTGGGCAATTTGTCATACGCCTGCTGGAGGGATCTTCCAATGTCATCAAAATCCCCATCCGTCAGCCAGAGGCAGAAGCCAGGTCCCCAATCATGATCCCTGGATATCGGGTCATCAAACCCAAGGCATTCAGACCCCTCCCCTGCCATGCCGGCAGCTATTTTATGGCGGTGGGAATAAAATTTGTCTTTGATCATTTGTTCGCCATAGGTCATAAAATACGTATGGCTCAGCTCAAGCCCCTTCATGAACCCCTTTCATTCTTCATGTGCCGAATCCCGGCGTTATCCCCCGTATTCAAACACAAGGACCTTGTCCTTTCCCGTAAACGCCTGTTTTTCAATCTTGGCAACAATCTTTTCCGATGCTTCAGCAGAAATATACTTTTCCCCGCATTGAACGCACAACCCGGCCGGTACCCCTTTAATCACATACAGGCCGCCTTCCCATCGAAAATCAAAATTTCCCACGGTTATGGGCTCTATCTTGCTGTTGCAGAAAAAACATTTTATTACGTTTCCTTCCATGGAGTGTCCTTTTTCGGGCAGTCTTGTTCGCGCATCTTTCCATGTGGGTGAGGACGGACGATAGGCATATAAAACAATCAGGTTTTCATCCGTATCTTTTGTACACATCACATGAATGGGCTGTTCCTTTGCGTATCCCAGGACCAGATAGCTGTCATTGCGAAGGGGATGAGAATGGGTTTCCAATATCATCCCCTCCACAAGAACCGTCTCTATCTCTGCCAGGGAAAAAAGCCGCTGGGTCAGATACCTGACCATATGCTCGGAATTAAAATAGGTTTTTTCTTTTACCTTTCCGCTTATCCAATTTTTAATGGCCTTTAATTGAATTGACAAGCATCCCCCATTTTTTTACAGTTTAATCTATTCAAAAAAGCGGTTTACCCTTCTGCCATATCGGGCAGACATTTCTCAACAATTTCTGCAATATCAAACGCCTTTATCTCTTCGGTATATTTTTTCACCCCGTCTGTCAGCATCAGCAGACAAAAAGGACAGGCAACGGCAATGGCATCCGCATCCGTACCCAGTGCTTCCCCGGCTCTCGCCTGGTTAATCCTGGTTCCGGTCTCTTCTGCCCAGTAATTGCCGCCACCGCCGCCGCAGCAAAAGCTCTCATTTTTATTCCGGGGCATTTCAACCAGATTGCCCACAGAAGCGATGACATTTCTGGGATCGTCGTAAACCCCGTTCCGCCGGCCCAGATAACACGGATCATGATAGGTGATGGTCTGGGCGTTCCGGTCCAGCTGCAGTTTTTTATCATCCACCAGGGTGCGGATAAATGATGCATGGGGAATCACCTCATACTGGCCCCCCATTTTCGGATAATGACGGGTAAAACTATTATAGCAATGGGGACACATGGTGATAATTTTCTGAATACCCAGGGCTGAAAAATCATCAATATTCTGCTGGGCGATTTCAGCAAACAAAAACTCATTGCCCATTTGTTTGGCAGGATCTCCGGTGCAGCGGGAGTCTTCAAGGATGCCAAAGGACACATGGGCGCTTTTTAAGATATTGACCATGGCCCTTCCAATGGTCCATGCCCGCTGTTCATAGGTGATAGAACACCCGATCCACAGAAGATACTCTGTCTTGCCGGCTTCAAACTTCGGCACCTCAAGATCTTTGCGCCATTCTGCGGCACCGGATCCTGTACCGAAAAACGGATGGGATCGTTGCTCAAGACTGGTGATCGCCTTTCCCATGAGTTCAGGCATCTGGCCTTGCTCCATGACCAGGTTCTGGCGGAACCGCATGATGGTCTTGGGCTGGTTGATACTCACCGGACACACTTCCATACAGGCCGCACAGGTCGTACAATTAAAAATCGCTTCCATGGAGAGGGTCTCCATCACGGAATCTTCCATTTCTCCAGCCGCCAGTTTCTGCGCCAGGGTCACAATGACCCCTTTAGGGGACAGGGGTTTTTGTGTATTATGGGCCGGGCAGGCTTCCTGGCAACGCCCGCACCATAAACAACTGGCAAAATCCAGGAACCGTTTCCGGGTAAAATCCGCCAGTTTGTCCGCCCCTAATGCGGGCAGCTCTTCTGCATCTTCATCATCAAACGCGGAAAAGTCCATCACCCCCATTTTTACCCCGGGACTGGGATCAGCAAATCCGGAATTAACCGGCGCAAGGATAATATGAACCAGGGGGGAAAAGGGGATATAGGCCACAAAAAAAAGGGCCAGAAGACCATGAACCCACCAGGTCATGGTATGGATCTGGAGGGCACTGGTTTGACTGATAACGCTTGCCGCAAGAAAATTACCCACAAATGCCCCGGCTTCCGGCGTGTTGGCACAAAGCCGTGCGCCTTCGATCACAAACCCGGTGATGATGAGCACCCCAAGGAGACTGCTGACCAGGACAAACCCCGTTCTGGCCTCGGGGATCTTGAGACGGTCCGGCATAAATTGTCTTCTTAAAAGGAAGAAAACAATACCCCCCAGTACCAAAAGCCCTGCCAGGTCAAGTGTAAATGACATGAACCAGCGATTAAACGCCCCGGTAAACACCGGCAGGCCAAACAGGATATTCAAAATGACCAGATTCGTCCCGACAAAAAGCAGGGCCATTCCCCAGAACACACACCCATGGGCAACCCCTGAAGCGGGTTTCCGGTAAATTTTCGGATTCAATATGCCCCGCATAAAAAAAGCACCGGGGCGAAAGGTCCCAATCCCCTGGAACACCTTGGTAATCGACGGAATTACCCTTAGCTGGCCCTTTTTTATAAGCTGCCATTGCAGATACAGACCATAAACAAAAATAAGAAATACCGGAATTGCCAACAGATCAATGATGACGCCGTAACTGATATTCCAGTAGGGAATACGGGCCATTTACCTGTCCTCCCTGATCGCCTGGGTCAGGAGCGGGACAATTTTTTTGTAATCACTGACAATCCCGAATCTGGCACGGTTAAAAATATTGGCCTCTTCATCCTTGTTAATGCCCACCACACACTTAGAATTGGCGATGCCAGCCAGATGCTGGCTGGCACCGGAGATGCCCACGGCAAAGTAAACATCCGGCGCCACGATCTTGCCGGTCTGGCCGATCTGCCGGGTGGGGGATGCCCATCCTTCATCAACGGCCCCCCGGGAAGCCCCCACGGCACCATTCAACAGGTCTGCCATTTCCTGGAGCAGGGCAAAATTTTCCGGATCTCCCATTCCTCTTCCACCGGATACAATAACAGCAGCATCTTCCAGGGGAATCCCCTCTGTCTGCTCAATTTTTTCAGAAACAAGTGTTACTTTTTCATCCCCTGTCTCAAGGGGAACAGACGGGGTGGTGCCCGCAAGCGCTTCCGGTTCAAAATACTTGCGCCGAATGGTCAGAAGGCTTGGGGTTGATTCTATTTTATATTTGATAATGGCCTTACCCCCATATACCGGTCGATCCACCACCATATCCGGATGGATGGCGGTCACCTCGGTGATGACAGGCGCTGAAAGAGCCGCACTCAATGGGCCTGCCAGACCGGTTCCCAATGTGGAAACACTCATCAGGATGACCTCATAGCCTTCCTGTTGAATGAGTTGGGTGATCGGTACCACCAGATTTGCAGAAACCGTTGCAGCCGATTGCCATGCTCGACCAAATGACCCGGGTATCTCTCCATCGCCCAGGGCAATAATATCCGGGGTATCACAAAAGAGTCTGCTCACGGTCATTAACTCACCGATTTTTTTCAGATCAATATTTTCTATGATAAGTGTTTTCATATATATCTCTCCTCGGTCAACCTGCTCAGTAACGTTTTGACCGCTTCGTTGGGATCTTCCGCATCAATAAATTCACAAACGGATTCAATCTTGGGGATCTCAACACTGATTTCCGCCAAAGCCATTTTCCCCTGGTCAATGCCATCCAGCTTGACCACTGGTTTTTTCTTTGCACCGAATATCGCCCGCACCGCCGGTATTCTGGGGACATTTTCCGGGATACTGGTGATGGACAACACGCCCAGCCCATTGAACTCAAGCTCACGCCTGCCCGTTGCCGTCATCTGGCTGACCTTCCATTGATCTGCTGCAGATTCAATATACCCGACCTGGGGCACAAAGGCGGCACCCAGCATCTGGGCTAAGATTCCCGGTACAACACCCCGGTCCATATCCGCAGACTGCTGGCCGGCAAGAATCAGGTCAACGTCTCCCAGATGTTCCACTGCCTGCTTGATATTTTGAGCGATAACGGCGGCATCATCTGAGGTTCCTTTTACCAGAACCAGTTTATCCGCCCCCATTGCCACGCCTTTTCTTAAAAACTGGACGTCGCTGTCAAGCCCGTAGGAAATAAGGGTCAAAGATGAACCTGTTTTATCCTTGAGCTGTATCCCGGTTTCAATGGCATTTTCATCATAAAGCCCCATCATTCGTGAAAACCGTTCGTGAGCTCGGCCATTTGATAATTCAAAATCCATGGACGGTACTTCATAGTCCGGGACAACCTTTGCTAACACCGCAATATGCATTTTTTACTCCTCCTTAGCTGTTTGTCACACCCAATCAATGTGCTTTGATTCTCTATGGACAAGCAAGCCGTTGACATCAAAACTTAAAAACCGGGGAAATTTTTATCAAAACCGTGTGAGAACCACCCCTTAACCGTTGAAAAAATCTCCCCATGCTGAATTTTTATCTACCCTTCCATTGAGGTGCTCTCTTTTCTGCAAATGCGGTAAATCCCTCTTTTCTGTCTTCCGTATCCCGCAACGCACCCCATAAGAGGTGTGAAAATGCTATCCCATGCTCCAGCGGCATTTCAAGTCCCATCACGGCAGCCTGTTTTGCGGCTTTGACACTCAAGGGGGCATTCCCTGCAATTTTCAAGGCCAGTTTTTTGGCAAGGGCCATCAATTCGCCGGGTTCCACAACATCAGAGATGAGTCCGACCCTGTGCGCCTCTGCCGCATCAATCATCTCACCTGTCAACAGCATTTTCATGGCAACGGCCTGGGGAATGGCCCGGGGCATGCACTGGGTGCCGTTTAAACCGGCAAGACTGGCCACCTTCACTTCTGTCAATCCGAATTTGGCATTGCTGCTGGCAATTCTTAAATCGCATGCCAAAGCCATCTCAAGACCGCCACCCACGGCATATCCGTTGATGGCACAGATGAGGGGTTTCCACATTTTCATATGGGGGACGATGGGCTGACCTTCCCTTAACCATATGGATGCCATGCATTCCTGGGGCGGTGGTGTCTTTTTCATGTCCGTACCCGTACAAAAAGATTTTTCACCGGTACCGGTCAATACAGATACGCGAATATCATCATCCGCAATCACTTCCGCCCAGATCTCCGTCAGCCGTGCAACAGATTCCGGGTCAAGGGAATTCATGGCCTCCGGCCGGTTTAAGGTTATATATGCCACATGATCTTCTTTGTTAAAATCTACACCCATTATATCAACTCCTCTATTTTTCGGATCGCACCGGTTATTTTTTAGTAATCTTCTTCCGCACTTACAATAAATGGATTATACGGTTTCTTATCCCTTAACAGCTGTCTTGCAATGGTCCATCGATGGATTTCATTGGGACCTTCAAGGATTCTCCAGATCCGGACCATCCGTGCCACGTATTCAAGACCCAGTTCTATGGAAAGCCCTACGCCGCCATGCATCTGAATCGCCCTGTCAACAACGTTGGACAGCATTTCCGTAGCCGCGACCTTTATATTCGATCCTTCTATTCTCAAATCCGTAAGGCCCTGGTCTGACTTCCAGGAAGCATAATACAATCTGAGGCGAACCGCCTCAAGTTCCATGGTGGAATCTGCGATCCAGTTCTGGACGGTCTGGCGTTCGGCCAGGGGTTTACCAAAGGTAATCCGGGTATTGGCCTGGTCAATCATCATCTGGATGATTCGTTCCGCCATTCCCGTACACCGGGATGCCAGCTCAATGCGGCGAACACCAAATCGATTCTGAAGGGGGATAAATGCTTTTCCCACTTCTCCCAGAATTTTATTATCCCCGACTTCAACATCATCCAGAATCAGCTCCCATGTCGGCATGGCACCGATCACCGGGATTTCTTTTCCCACTCTGACCCCGGGCATATCCTTGTCAATCAAGAATGCCGTAAACTTATTTTTGGTTGGGGCCTCTTTATCGGTCACCGCAATCAGGATAAAGAACACATTGTCTTTATCACATTTGCTGATAAAGGTTTTTGTCCCATTGATCACCCATTTATCCCCTTTGCGAACTGCTGAGGTTTTCAGCCCGCTGACATCTGATCCCGCATCCGGTTCCGTCACTGCCATGGCAGAATCCAGTTCCCGATTACAATAAGGGATAAAATATGTTTCCCGCTGGTCGTCTACACAGCAGGCATCCAGGTAATACAGGTTGGGGGCATCCGGCGGCAGCATAAAGCCATGGGGTGAAAATCCCACAAAACTTTTGCACATTTCTTCCATCACCAGTGTTTTTGCCAGCATGCCAAGGCCCTGGCCGCCGAATTTTTCCTCGACTTCAATCCCCCAGAATCCCAACTCTTTGGTGATGGCATAGAGCCGTTCAGAATCTTCTTTGGGGATAAGGGGGCCGGGTTCGGTCCACAAACTCATATCCCGTTCAAGCAGCGTTTTCTCCAACGGCAGGAGTTCGCGTTTCACAAATTCTCTCATGGCCTCTTTCAACATCATATATTCTTCAGATATACTAAAATCCATCATCACTCTCTTTTATATAGGGTTAATCAATGTCTAAAAATATGTCTTTCCAATTAAGTCAACACATCCTCAGCTTTCAGCTGATCAATCTCGTCGTCGGTATACTCTAGAAATCCGCTTAACACTTCATCCGTATGTTCACCCAAAAGCGGAGCCGCTGTGTTCATTTCAATGGGGGTTTCGGAAAAAATGATGGGAGCCCGGTTATAAAGTGTCCGGCCCACAACGGAATGATCCAGGTACGCCCAGAAATCCCTTTCGATAAGATGCTCATCTTCTATAGCAGCCCTGGCATCATTTACAAGACCGGCGCTCACGCCTTCAGCCAGTAATTGTTTCATCAGCCGTGTCGCATATTTATCTTTTGTCCAGTCTTCAATGTAGTTGTTCAGTTCTTCTTCATTTGCTTTTCTGCTGGAAAGTGTGGCAAATTTTTCATCTTCAGCCCAGGATGGATTCCCCATTACCCGTTTAAGCCCTGTCCATTCATCATCCGTAAATACGGCAATGGCCAGCCATTTTCGGTATCCGACGGTTTCATATACACCGTGGGGTGCCCCATTGGCGTCACCGCAGCCCTGTCCCCCCAGGATCTCTTCGTTTGCCGCATACAACATACTGTCAATGGGTTTCATGGCAATGGCGGATTCCAGCTGGGAGACTTCAACGGTCTGGCCCCGGCCTGTCTTTTCCCTTTGAAGCAGGGCCGCCATAATACCAAACAGGGTATGGGTGGGCACCATCACATGATCCGTGTAATTGGTCCCGGTACCAAAGGGTTTCTGACCCGGCATACAGGCCTGGGCCGTTAATCCGCAAAGGGCGTTCAGATTCACACCGAATCCCATATAAGATTTATGGGGGCCGTCGGTTCCCTGCAAGCTCATGGTGACATAGATAATCCGGGGGTTGATCTCTTTCACATCTTCCCACCCGAGATTCCATTTTTCCATCTGACCGACCCGGAAATTGTTGATGATGATATCACTTTTTTTAATCAACCGGATGGCAACATCCCTGGCCTTGGCCTGTCTCATGTTCAGGGAGATACATTTTTTGTTGGGATTCCGGTTGGCAAAATACCCGCTTCGCTCAAACCCTTCGGCATTTCCGTCTTTAAACGGTCCGCCTTTTCTAAGGATATCCGGCCGCTTCAGGCTTTCAATCTTGATAATCTCAGCGCCACACTGTCCCAGGACATTTGTGGTAATGGGACCTGCCCCCACCCATGAAAAATCACAGACCACAAGTCCTTCCAATGCTTTTTCAAAATTAGACATTGACAATTCCCTCCTTTGAAAAAACAGCGATTTCATCGCCTGTATAATTCAGACTTTCTAATATTTGAGCCGTATGCTCCCCGAACCTGGGTGCTGGAAAGCCAAACCGCCAGTCCAGATCGCCAAATGCATAGGGAGAGCCGGGAAACGTTATTTTCCCACCGTCAAGATTTTCATGCTCAATGGTCTGCCAGAAATTTCGATGCTTTAACTGTGGATTTTCAAGCAGATCCTTTCCGTTGCTTACAGGGGAAAGCGCAATACGGTTGGCCTGCCCTTTTTCATACAGGCTCATCTTGTCGTGCTGCATGGTATACCGATGAAAAATCCTGCAAAAGGTGGCATAGCCTTCATCCGATCTTCTATAAGAGGGTTCAATCCATCTGGGATCTTCAAACACCTCACATTCTTCCACATTTTCATCTTTCATCCATTTGACAAAGGGCTCCCACATGATCTTATTTTTTCCCATAATGGCCACAATGGCGATATAGCCATCTTTACAGGGATGAACCGTGGCCGACCCGGCTTCTGTCCCCCTGCCCCGCCGGATGGTGCCTTCAAGATCCCAGTATTGGGCTGAATTTTCCAGGGCCATGCCAACAGATTCCATGGCAGACACATCCACAAACTGGCCCTTCCCGGTTCTCTGGGCATATAGCAGGGCAATGGAACTTCCGACAGCGGCATAGGATTCTGCCATCCTGTAGGCCTGATTGTCACAGGCCCTCACAGGTTTATCATTATCAATCCCGGCAAGGTATAAAAACCCCCCCATGGCAGAACAGGTAAGGTCTGATCCCGGATAATCCTTGTAGGGTCCGACACTGCCATAGGGAGTAATAGATGTTTGAACCAGCTTTGGATTAATCGCTTTTAAACGGTCATAGGAAAGTCCCAGGCTATCCAGGTATCCCGGGATACAACTTTCCATAAAAATATCCACATTCTCGATCAATTTTAAGAAAATTTCCTGTCCCTCTTGCCTGTGAAGATCTACTGCCAGGCTTTTTTTATTACCATTATAATAGAGAAATTGAAGGCTGGCTTCGATATTGTCTTCTTCACCTTTATAAAATGGTCCTTTTTTTCGCAAAGGATCCCCGGTTATGGGCTCCAGGTGAATCACCTCCGCACCCAGTCCGGCATACAATTTTGAAGCATAGGGTCCCAGCTCTCCTGTGAAATCAAGTACTTTCACATCAGACAGGGATCTATTGTTAAGTTCACCTTCCATTGCTTTTCCTCCTAATCATTATTTAATTTTACATTTTTAACAAAACCGAATACAGGAACCGGAGTTCTCAAATGATAAATAGTGTGTTCATCGGGTATCAGCCGGAAAACAAACTTCTCCCACCGCACACATACAATACCTGACCAGTGACATAGCCGGTATCGTCATCGGCAAGATAAAGGACGGTATTGGCAATGTCTTCCCCTGCTCCGATATCCCCGGAAGGTTGTTTTGCCTTGAGAAAATCTCTTGTCTTTTCCGGAAGCTCATACCACAAGGGTGTCAGGATCAATCCCGGTGCGATACAATTTGAGGTAATCCCGTTCCGACCCAGTTCCAGGGCCAGTGTCCGGGTTAACCCCACCAATCCGGCCTTTGCTGAAGAATAGGGTGCCTGTCCAGGTCCCCCCAGCCATGCCCGGGAGGCGATATTGATGATACGGCCCCGTTTCTGTTGAACCATATGGCCGTGAACGGCCTGGCTGCAAAGATACGGCCCTTTTAAATTGACATTCAGGGTAATGTCCCAATCCTGCTCGGACAGTTTTCTCAAGGGACCGGATCGATCTACCCCGGCATTATTGACAAGGATGTCAATGGAACCGAAGGTGTCCATGGTTTGACTCACCATGGATTCAACAGACGCTTTGCTTGAAATATCCGCGACAATCCCGATGGCGGTGCACCCTTCATCCCTTAGTTCCTTAGCCGTTTGATCCACTTTGTCTTCTGAAATATCGTTTATAACAACTTTGGCACCCTTTTTTGCCAGCATGAATGCCGTATCTCTGCCCATTCCACTGGCAGAACCTGTAATTATGGCCACTCTGTTTTCAATTCCCATTCTCTTTACCTCCAATAATCATAAATTTTTCACAACAGGATGTTAAATCGACATGGAAAAAGACAAGCTTTTCCCGCCACATACAAAAAATGTCTGGCCTGTAATAAATTTTGATGTCTCAGCGGCAAAAAAGGATACAGCGCCTGCCACATCATCGGGTGTCCCTAATTTTTTTACCGGTATTCTGGCGGCAAGCTTTTCCACCTGTTCTTCAGACATGTCTGATGATTGTATTGTCCCTTTGACAACCCAGTTCACCGTAATATTATCCTTGGCAGTTTCAAGGGCAAGGGATCTTGTAAACCCCAGCATGGATGATTTTGCAGCACTGTATATAGAGGTATTGGGTAATCCCAGATATTCAACACTTCCCATATTGATGATCCTGCCATAACTTTGTTTTCGCATGATCGGGATCACTTCCCGACACATAAAGTAGGCAGGATCTATATTGGTTTTTGCACCTTGATGCCAGTTTTGAGCCTTGGTATTGCCAATCTCACTTTTTACGATCAGGTCTGAATTATTGACCAGGATATCGATTCTTCCATATTTTTCCATTACACTGGCAATGGCCTGTTTTGCCCCGGTACAATCCGCAGAATCTGCGGTAACGCCATAGGCCTCGACTCCGATTTCTTTGAGCCTTGATACCATGTCAACGGTATTCTTTCCGTTGACATCCAGGACGGCAAGTTTAGCGCCTTTGAATGCCAGCATGGCGGCAATGGCATATCCGATGTCATCGCCCACAGATTCTATCAACACAACCCTGTCTTTAAAGGTTTCCATTTTTAAAATCTCCTTTTATATTTAAAAAATTCATTTTATGGATTCTAAAACGCCGCATCTTACCAATCACTTGAGAGCATGTGCATGGTACATGCCGCGTGTTCAGTACCGGACAAGCCGCCGCCCGTCACATGTGTCATGGCCACCTTGGGAATGGGTTCCACCTGATAGCCGGTGCACTCTCCCCGGAGTTGCTTTACCTGGGCCGCTACCTGAGCTGCACCGGAAGCGCCGATGGGGTGACCATAGGACAGCATGCCGCCCCGGGGGCTGACCACACACTGGCCACCATAGGTTGCCTGACCGTCTCTTAAAAATTTCAGGCCGTCCCCTTTATCGCACAGCTGCATGCATTCATAATACAGCAGCTCTGCAATGGTAAAGGCATCATGCAATTCCAGGATATCCACGTCTTTGGGTCCGATGCCGGATTCTTCGTAGAGCATGGCTGAGGTCATTTCCGTAATATCATCACCGGTAATGTCCCTGGGCCGATTATGATAGGGACCGGATGTCACGACAGATCCCCTGACCTTGACCGGTTTTTCGATCCCCAGTTTCTTTATCATGTCGCCGGAGCAGACCACTACGGCCCCGGCACCATCGACGATGCCGCAACATTGGTGCAATGTCAGCGGATACGCCACCAGTCGTGAATTCACAATCTCCTCAATACTATAATCCCCCCCAAACGGTGCATGGGGATTGTTTTTGGCGTGGCGGCGACTTTTCTGGGTGATCAATGCCAGATCTTCCTGGGTGGCACCGGTTTCGTGCATATATCGAGTGGCCCGCATGGCATATTTACCCGTCATCACCCCGCCATGAACCGCTTCAATATCGTTCATGGCCGGCATGAATGCGGTACCGCTCTTCCGTCGCAGCGTATGGTTCTCAGCCCCAACGCCCATGGACAATTCGGTCAGTCCGTAAGCCACATCTTTTATGGCCAGATGAACGGCCATGGCACCGGCTGAGCACGCGCTTTCCACATTGATGATAGGCGCAGTGCCGCAGATGCCAATGTCCTTGAAAATCGTCTGCCCGGTAACAATACCATTATGGGCATTGCCGACATAGGCACTTTCAATCATTCCCGGCCCTTGGATGTTGGAAGCTTTAATGGCCTGAAAAGCCGCCATACGTCCCAGTTCATCATAATCCATTTTATGTTTGCCAAAAACAGTCTCTCCTACCCCGGCTATATACACATCTCGCTGTAATTTCATAAGCTTCTCCTATACCTTCTGGAACATATAACTGATGATCGGAAGACCATCTTCATTCATCCGTATCGGACCTGTGGTCAATTCAACTTCTTCGTCACATTTAAATGTATTGACTTCCCCTTTTAACATGGCAAAAATCCTGATATTTTCAGGCAGATCAACATACCCGCAGATATAGGGGGTTTTTAACCCTGGCTGTCCGATATAAAGGTCGGAAAAACTGTACAGAATTCCCCTTCTGGACAGAGGCACCATATCAAATTCTTCTCCCCAGCAGGTGGGGCAGGGGGTCAGTTTGGGAAAATCCAGTTGACCGCATTTTTTGCATTTATACCCTTTAAGGTACGGCAAGCCATCTTCGGGAACCTCAAGCAAATCTGGATGATAGAATGTGATATCCGGCTCTTTTTCTCGTTTGATTTTCTTTTTTTCAGCCATAGGGTCTCCTTTTAAATGGTTTGAACAGAAATCAATAGCATAATTCCCGTCAACATATTGTTTTGTTTGTTATTTTTTGCATATCCAGCAATCACCGATCTGAAAGATACTCTGATTAATATATTATTGAGGAACATTCAACCATATGATTTTTACCCTGTCAAGGCGAAAAAAAATTTATTTTTGACCTTTTTTTATGAAAGCCATTTTTTAACAGACTCTAAATTATTTATAACTTATTGTTTTTTTTATTTTTTTAATCAAAAGAAGACTATATTTCCAAAAAACCGTACCGACAAAAACTATTTCTAAAATTAAACGACTTCAATAAAAACAAGTTGAATATGAATCAAATTTTAAAAAAAAAGGGAGGCCGTCAACCAGCCCCCCCCGACAAAAAAATCCCCCGAACAGGATCCCTGCATTTTCCCTGTTATCCCATCCTTACCCGCTGAGAAAACCCCGGCAATGTATCAAATATTTTCAAAAACATTTTCAACTTTCCGGGTGACTGCCCTGCACAAAAGCGTATTTATCATGGACAATTCAGACATCATTTTCAGCGGTGTTACCCGATTCAGGACAAACCACCGGATGGACAAATGTGAAAAGCTGCCTAAAAACAAATTCCGAAAAACCCTGTTGTTCAGGTCGGAACGGAACACGCCCGATGCCTTGCCCTCATTTAAAATTTCATACAACATCTCGTTGGTATTTAAAAAGACGAGAAAAGCCTCGGTGGCATAAAATTGTCTATTCAGCTTTATATCATTCAAAAAAATCGATAAAAACTCACCGTCCGATGAAAAAATTCGAAAATAATCCCCGATAAACTGCTGGAGTTTCTGCAGGGGGTCTTTTGGATCAAACACCCTGTTCAGCCGGGCGCGATAATTTTGGAACTTCCCTTTTGGTATGGAATACAACAGATCCTGTTTGTTTTTAAAATACTCGTATATGGTCCCTTCGGCAACACCGGCTTTATCTGCTATTTCCAACATGGTTGTCTTATGGTGGCCTTTTCGAGCAAAAATGGAAACAGCTGCCTCAAGAACCCTTTCCGCCTTATCTGACTTAACCGGTTCACTTTCCCCTAGTGCAACCGGGTTCATATTTGCACCGGATTCATCAGATTCAAGCCCTATCATCGCCATTATCAAGGACATAATAGATTCAAAATCCGACATGGTCTCCTCTACTTCCCTATACGCCAGGCAGCTTAAGGATTCCTCATCCAAAAACCCGAAGATCATATCCCTTAATATACCGATATCAAGATCCGCCCTGAAATATTTTTCTTTCACACCCTTCTTGAAAATAGCCAGCATTACCCCGGCATATTTTTGAAGCGACTTATATCCGGCATGCTGATAAAACGCTTTATTGGATCGACATTCAAACAGCAGGTTCTTCATCAGTCGGGCATCCCCGGAACTATAATCATTTTGATACAGATGAAACCAGACCATCTTGCCCAGGTGGGATACCGGCCCCATAAGCCCTTTAAAATGGAATAAAAGTTCTTTATGGGATTTTTCCATCAGCTCTTCCATGGCGGAAAAAAGCAAATCCTCTTTGTTCTCGAAATAATGATAGATGATTGAATCGACAACCTTTGCCTTTTTGGCTATTTCAGAGATGGTTGAATTGACCAGGCCTTTTTCTGCAAAGACTTCCTGGGCTGCCTTCAGTATGGCCTGTTTTTTACCGTTACCATTATTAGCCATTCCACAAGATTCTCCTGATTGTTATTTGAGCAAGCGTTACGCAATTTCTGGTTATCATTTTAAATCGTACACATAAGTAATATATCCTATTCATACAGGCTTTTTGAATCTGATTCAACATTTTTTTTATTGAGCTCTATTCAAATCATATTTATTTGCCTGTCCTTCTTTAAAATTATTCACCCCCCTGGCAGTTATAAAATTTATAACATATTGTATATAAATCATTTTATGTTTTATCACAGATGCTTTGTCCCTTAAAATACAATATAGCCAAGGCAATATTTAATCTTTTTTTTAAAAAAAATAAAAATATGGCTTGACAAAGCCAAGTGAAATTGGTTGAATACGCCTCAGTTACTCTAAGGAGTATTCAGTAACCATACAAACCTTCAACTCTTGTTTTTTGACATTTAATTGATGTTACAATTTTGACACTATAACTCTGAACCCTTGATTACACTTAAGCAAATATGTTTGTATTTGAATATTTTAGTGATTTGACATGTTTTCTAAAAATAACACCTACTTTTAAAAAACATGGCTGACAACTGCAATCCGCCGAAGCGAGTTTTGCAAGATATTGTTTAACCTTTACCAATTAACTCAGGTTAGTACCGAACAATTTAAAGCAAGGAGGATCAAATGGCAAAATGTGAAAAATGTACTTTTTTCTTTCCAATTCCAGAAGAGGATATGGATTTTGAACCGGACAAAGGCGATTGCGTCAGACAACAAGAAGATACAAAAGGCAAATTCTGGCTGTCCCGACCGGTATTTCGAAGCACTGAAGCGTGTGAGCATCTCAGCGTTCAAACCAGCTAATTGTATAATTAGTGTTTGATTTGAGAGACGTTTAAACCCATTTTTATTATACCAAACAGGAGGAGTACCTATGCCTACAGTTGCCACACCGTCAACCGAAAGAACCGCAAGACTGAAAAACAGATGCCGTTTTAAACATGTAGCAGGCGGCGAATATGTTCACGCCGGGGTAAAAGCCGGAGTTGAACGTGCCAGACTCATCACCGAATCTCACAAAAAAAATATTGGAAACCCCAATTGCATTATCCGCGCCAGAGGACTTGCCAATATCCTTGATAATATCACCATTCATATTCAGGACGACGAACTCATCGTTGGCGCCAACACAGAGCATCCTGATTATTTCCCCATGTATCCCGAGCTTTCCTATTTTGCCACCGTTGACATGGTGGAAAGTCATTATTGTGACCATCAAGAAGAAATGCGGGAAATCTCAGAATACTGGAGACCGTATACCATTCAAACAAAGGCTGAAAAATATTTTACCCCGGAAGAACTGGGGATCATGTATTCTGCCACCATTGTTCAGCCCCCCATGTTTGTGACCGCTTTTTCAAGTATTGTCCCCACTTATGAAGCTGTTCTTGAAGACGGCCTGATCAAAAGAATAGAAGACGTTGAACAAAAGATAGCCGACGCCAATGCCAGCCTGCGCGAATCCCCCTGGAATGCCCAGGACAAACTGGGGCTTCTGGATAAAATAGACCAGTGGGAAGCCATGGTTATTGCCATGAAAGCGGTTGTGGGATGGGCCCAGAGACATGCCAGACTGGCCAAAATAATGGCGGAAAACTTTTTGGCAGATCCCAAAAGAAAAGAAGAACTGCTTGAAATTTCTGACATCTGCAGAAATGTTCCTGCCTATCCTGCCAGGGGTCTTAAGGATGCCATGCAGTCCAAATGGTTTACCTACCTGCTCTGCCATTCAGTGGAACGGTACAGCAGCGGGTATGGTCAAAAAGAAGACAAAATGCTCTGGCCCTATTACAAAAAAAGTGTCCTTGATCAAACCGATCAGGTCATGACCTATGCTGATGCCGTAGAGCTGTTTGAGTGTGAACGCTTAAAGGTTTCTGAACACGGCAGCACAAAGGGAAGACAGCTTCGAGAATTTTTTGCCGGGTCCAATGATTTATTTATCCTGACCCTGGGCGGCACCAACGCAGATGGCACAGACGGCAGCAACGAATGCACCAATGCCATACTGGAAGCCGCTGCCAATATCGTTACCACCGAGCCGTCCATTGGATTCCGATGGAATGAAAACGGCAATGTTGAAACAAAGAAAAAAGTCTTTGAGTGTATTAAAAAAGGCTTTGGATTTCCTTCCATTAAAAATGATGAAATGAACACCCAGCAATTGGTCAAATACTTCAATGTTCCCTTGGATGTCGCCCGGGACTGGGCACTAGTTTTATGCATGTCTCCGGGCATCACCGGTCGCCGGGGAACCCAGAAAACCAGAAGTGAGGGCGGATCAGATGTGTATCCGGCCAAGGTGATGGAAATCGCCCTGACCAATGGATTTGATGAATTTTTCTCCAATGTCCAGCTGGGACCGGAGACAGGAGACGGCGCAAACTTCAAGAGTTTTGATGAAGTATGGAATGCGGTTAAAGCACAAATACGGTCTGCCATTGAATTGAGCCTGCGCTCTAAAGATGTGGGTCGTATAATGGAATTGACCCATCTTTGCTGTCCGTTTATTTCAGCCATAGATGACGGATGCGTGGAAAAAGGCATGGATGCCAATGCACTGGCGGAAGTTGCCAATCCATGGCACAACATCATCGGCGGCAGTGTAGTGGTCATCGACTCTATGACAGCCATTAAGAAACTGGTATTTGAAGACAAAAAATATACCATGGCTGAACTGATGGATGCCTTGAGAAACAATTGGGAAGGCAAAGAAGAAATGCGCCTGGACTTCTGGAATGCGCCCAAGTTCGGTAATGATGATCCCTATGCAGATGAACTGGCCACAAAATATTATGACCTGATTGCCGATGAATGGAAGAGAAATACCACCTATTCCGGCACCTATCCGCTACCCCTGGCCCAGTCTGTTGCCGGCTATATTGTCAACGGCCCGAAAACAGCAGCCACTGCCAATGGAAGACATGCAGGGGAAGCCCTGGATGATGGCGGCAGTTCTCCCTATATGGGATGTGATAAAAACGGTCCCACCGCAGTTCTAAAATCCGTATCAAAAATTGATGCGTCAAAACACAAGGGCGTGCTCTTGAACCAGCGCCTTTCCACCGTTCTCATGAACAGTGATGCCGGGTTTGATCTCTGGCATGCGTACATGAAAACATGGCATTCCCTGGGAATTGATCATGTACAATTCAATGTCATCTCCCAGGAAGACATGAAAGCGGCACAAATTGAACCTGAAAAATATACTGACACCCTTGTCAGGATTGCCGGGTACAGTGCCAAATTCATCGACCTTGCCAGATACTCGCAGGATACGATTATTGCCCGAACCGAACAGGATATGGCAGGATAGCACAACATATTAATGGGCCCGTCATCCCCGGCACCTGTAGCCGGGGATGACCCCCATATTTAATTATCAGTTTAAAGGAGTTTTGTTATGGCAACGTGTACGTGTAAAGATTGTAAGTTTGTAACGCCTTCTCCCACGGGCGATCCCTCAACCGGCGTATGCCTTGTTGAACGAATGAAACTGGCTGATTCACAGCAGACCAAGACTGCCATTAGAGGTAAAATGGTTCAAAAATCCATGGAAGCATGTTTAAAGTTTGAAGCCGGCGAATCCTGGAAAGACATTAAAAACCTATTATAAAAACTAAGGAGTTTCCCATGCCAACCTGTAAAGAATGTAAGTTTGTAACACCGTCTCCAACGGGCGACCCCTCAACCGGTGTATGCCTTGTTGAACGAATGCAACTGGCGGACTCCCAGCAGACCAATACCGCCATCAGAGGTAAAATGGTAAAAAAGTCCGATGAAGCATGTCCCAAATTTGAAGCCGGTGAATCCTGGAAAGATATCAAAAATCTATTATAATGTTTTTGTAAAACATAAAGGATGGAGCAAATGACCCCAACAATCAAGTCAGATCTAAAACATCTTGTGGGAAACATTCAGCGGTTTTCCGTCAATGATGGTCCTGGAATAAGGACATCCGTCTTTTTAAAAGGGTGTCCCCTTAACTGTGCATGGTGCCATAATCCTGAAAATATCCATGTGTATCAGGAATTTTTTCAATATGAGGACAAATGCACAAAATGCGGTGCCTGTGCCGATGTTTGCCCTGAAGATGCCATCATCCCTCCCCGGGTTCGATACAAGGAAAGACCTTCGGAAGGCGGTTGAAAGGGTGGAGACGGCTCCATTCCTGCAAGTTTGCAGAAAGAACGCAATGTTCCCTTTGTAGAGGAAGAAAAAGAAATAGAAGCCATTGATCCCCCCCGGATTGACCGGGAAAAATGTACCCGGTGCATGAAATGTGTGGATGCGTGTGCCTTTGACGCTCTCAAACTGACGAGTACGTTGAAAAGTGTTGATGAGATATTCGCCGAAGTCATGAAAGACGATCTTTTCTATGAATCTTCCGGGGGCGGGTTTACCATTTCCGGCGGTGAACCGCTCATGCATCCTGAAATG
>NZ_JAQYWD010000065.1 GCF_030145145.1 Desulfobacula sp.
TTGTAATCTGCTGATTTTATTATAATATTTTTTTGTGGTGCCATAAAATATGAGTAAAAATAGCAGTTTCTGGCTATTTTTTCGAAAAGATGGGCTAACGCCCATGCCCTGACGGGCACAACAAAACATGAAAGTTATGAAAGGTGAGGTATGAGTATTGAGGAAGGCATAACTTCTCACAACTCAAAACTCATAACGCACTACTTTCATATAAAAATCAAGTGATGGTTTATGCCAAAAGGATAAGACGATTCAGTAAAACTTCAACCTGAAATCAAAATGTCAAAGCTTAAAAAGAATAAAATTTATTATTTGTTTGACTTGACTAACATTTTTTCTGTGTTAACTTGCAGTTTATAGAAAGACAACACGGGAGACTATCTTTCCCTTTGATACGAACAAAATAATGAGAGGATTCTCAAATGAAATATATACCATCCAGAGACATCACCGGCGTTTGTGAAGGTGAATGCAAAAATTTAGTCCGACTAAACGAAGAAGTTCGCCAGACAGAGCTTGATTCTTATCCCTACAGCGGGGGATCATCGCCCAGTGTTCCCTGGGCAAACACCAGAAATGAACAGCCGGGGTTTTATGGCGGGCACGTCTGATCCGTCATCCTGGTAAAACTGGCTTATTATTTTGTGTTTGAACGAAAACTCGCCCATCTGCTGGGTTGCTGCAAAACTCTGAAATCCTCATGTACATTAGTACACTCCGGTTTCAGAGTTTTTTACGCCTTGCATATGGGCAACTTTTCGTCCAAACACGGGTTTACGTTCAGGCTCTAATTATGTTTACTCAAGTTTCAATCTTTGTTGTGGGCGAACCGGTGTGAAATACCAGGTCAGCCCGTGATGGATTTATATAAAAATGCGACATCAGAGCCCCCGACGGGCGATTGGATCGGCCCGTTCGGACCCAAAGCCGATCAGCCCATTTGCCCTGCCGGGCGTTAAGAAGCGCAGGCTGTTTGAGGACACACCTGCCCGCAGTTCCTGCGCTTTAGACCGGTAGGGCAAATGGGCCGACGACGGTCCGGGGCCGGTCCGATCGCCTGTCGGGGGCGGCATAATACCGTTTTCGTTATTCGTTGTGTCTGCAGGCCGACATGTGGGTTATATTGAAACTGTTTCACCTTGCCTGGGAATGAACGTATCATACCCTTTTTCCTGCAGGTGCTTTGAAAAAGCAGCACTTTGAGCGGCCTCACCGTGAACGATGCCTATTTTTTTGATCCGGAGATTTGATCCGGTGATCACCCTTTCAAGTTCGTGTTTATCTGCATGGGCACTGAACCCGCCAATTTTTTCAACTTTTGCCCGGAGCGGGTAGGTTTTCCCCAGTATTTTAATTTCAGGCGATTCACTATCTTCCCCTGATGGTGACGTTTGGGACCCCATTTCCTCTATCCGCCGGCCCAATGTATTTTCAGCCATATACCCCACCAGCAGAATGGTATTTTTAGGATTATGGACCTTATATCTCAGGTGATGCAATATTCTTCCCGCCTCACACATTCCCGATGCAGAGATGACCACATGGGAAGTTTTGTCCTGGGTGAGGCGCATGGATTCTTCCACTGTCTCAACAAACCTGATTTTCTCAAACTGAAACGGATTTTTCCCCTTTTTAAGAAAGGTTTCATGGGTATCCATGTCATAGGTCTCGGGGTGTTCACCAAAGACCTTCGTGAGATTGGAAGCAAGGGGACTGTCTACATATACGGGACGTCTGGGGACCTCTCCTTTGTCATAAAGCTCATGAAGGATATAAATCAGTTCCTGGGTTCTACCAAAAGCAAAAGAGGGAATAATCACAGACCCCCCCCGGTCAAAGGTATCGTTCAAAACCTTTTTCAGTCTGGATCCCAGATCTTCAACCGGATCATGCTCCCTGTCTCCATAGGTACTTTCCGTAATCAGCAGATCAATATCCCGGTCTTGTTCATCAAAGATCAAGGTGGGGTCTTTTATAATGGGTTTTCCAAACCGTCCCACATCACCGGTATAGAGAATCCGAGTGGTTTTATCGGGTCTTTTAACGGTCACCAGTGAAAAAGCAGATCCCAGGATATGCCCTGCCACATAAAACTTTACCGTGGTATCCTGGCCAATGGTCACGGGATAATCAAAGGGGTATCCATCAATAAACCCAAGGGACTGCTTTGCCTGCTCCATGGTATAAAGCGGGGTGATGATCTCTAATCCATGCTGTTTCTGGAGGTCATGAATGGCTTCATTGTTAAGGTCATAGGCATTTTTCTTCAACATCTTTCTGATGTCACTTTTTTCTGAATGGGAGACCTTTTGTTTTACATTGTTCTGCTCCAGCTGGTACAGAAAAGATCTCAGGGACTTGTAGTTCAAATACTGTGCATCTGATTCCTGGATATGTCCGCTGTCCATCAGCATGTATTCCAGTGCATCTGCCGTAGGCCGACTGGTTACCACACGGCCGGAAAACCCATCGCCTGTCAGCACGGGAATACGTCCTGAGTGATCAATATGGGCATGGGATAAAATCATGTTGGTAATTTTACTTCTGTCAATGGGAAACGTTTTGTTTTTTTCTTTACTTTCTTTTCGTCTGCCCTGGAACATACCACAATCAAAAAGGAGTTGATCCGTACCCGTATTCAAAAGGTGCATGGAACCTGTTACTTCACCGGCTGCGCCATAAAATGTTACATCCATAAATACCTCAATCGTTGTTGTAGCGTTAATCAGCGGCTTTATTAACCGCCGGTTTCATCCCTGACCGAAAACCGCCAAAATTTCAGTCAGGCCCTATTTAGTAAAGACTTTTTTCAAAAGTTCTGTGGTTCTTTTGACCGGGTTTGTCCGGATAGCGGCTTCCTCTTTTGCCATATAATAAAATATGCCATCCATCCCTTTTTCAACCACATGATCGGTCAGATCCGCCTTAACATCCGGAACAAAAGGAAGGGAGGTGTATTGTTTCATCATCTTGTCATAGGCCATTACCGCACCTACTTCTGACAGACTCTCTTCAATCACCGGCGTCATTTCACCGGCAAGCGCCGGTGACATCTTCCCTTTAAAGTATTGGGTGGCGGCATCATCCGGTCCATTATAAATACCCTGCACATCCTCAAGGGTCATCTGGGAAATGGCATCCGTGAACAATTGTTTTGCCTTGGGTGTTGCCACCTCTGCCGCCCTGTTCAATTTTAGCTCCAGATCTTCAAACAAAGACGACATACCGACCTTGCTAAGCATGGATTTTACCTTATCAAGGCTTGCCGGCAGGGGAATATGGATATTTGAATCCGCATTAAAGCCATCTGTTGCGCCCAATTGGGTCACCACATTTTCTGACCCAACCTTGAGGGCCTCTTTGAGTCCGGCGCCGATTTCTGCCACTGTCAATGAACTTGCAGCGGTTTTATCGCCCCCCCCCAATGACTTTAACAGGTCGCTGCCTTTATTCAGCCAGGAATTCCCGGCAAAGGACGGGACTGATCCTATCAGAACGGCCATGATCACCCCGTACAGCATCCATACAAATTTATGGTTTTTTAATCGTCTCATTTTTTCCTCCCTTGTTAGCAAATTGTTGCCCGGCAATGTCTCTTTATTTTATAAACCCGGGCAGCAGGCCTTTTATCTTTTTCTGGACATCTTCCTTTACAGACTCGATATTTTGTTTCTGATCCCCTGTTGTCCCCAGCACCTGCTTTTTTAATCCTTCCACATCCGGGATACCACCGCCACCGATCATGCCTTTCAGATCAGGACGAATTTTAGGAGAAGAAAACGCACCAGTTATCAGAACCGGGACCATCAGCCCCGATCTCTCCTGGGTATCCCCCTGGCCTTTCAGGGTGGTCACAAATTTAGGTTCCACCCGCAAATCAAGCAATTCTTTTACAAGATTGACGTTTCCGGTGACAAGCATCCGGATCAACGGCGACATCAGGCTGGTGCCTTTGGTTTCAACCAGGCCGTCTTTAGCCGTAAACGGAATTTTAAGCTCAGCAAAATCCGTTCTCGGCTTTTCTGCGGGCTTTTCCCCCATTCCCAATTTGCTTGTGACATTTCGCACCATACCGGCAAGGTCAATCCCGACAATAGCACCGTCAGTAAATGAAATATCGCCTTGGCCGGTTAAGGTCTGCTTGATCATATCGGGCGTTTCACCTGCCATGGAAAGTCCGATATCAGCTTTCAGCGTTCCTTCAATGATCTCCTTTTGCAAGGCATCTTTCATTAACGGCCCGGCCTGGATACCGGCGGCATTAAGGGTCAGTTTTGTCCTGGGATCATTTTTTTGAACATTCAGTTCCACGGTTGATGCTATCTTTCCCTGGTAAAGATTCAAGCCCAGGGGATCCATGGTAATAATGCCGTTCTTTGCCAGGACATGGACCACCACATTTTCAACGGTGGCCCCATGGGCCGTGACGTTACCCGCCTTAAATTTCCCGTCCAGAACCAACTTTCTTAACGGGCCGTAATCTGTTTTCTTTTTGGCCGGATCCGCTTTCTTGGCAGTTGTTTCGCCTGACGGGGGCGATTCTTTTGTTGCAGCAGGTTCCGGCAGATACCGGTCAAGGTCAATCCCATCCAGTTGAAGGTCAAACGCGAGATTGGGTTTGGAAAACTCTTTTGCTAAACCTGAAAATATCAATTTGGAATCATCCAGTTGAAACACACCCCCTGTCAAAGACAAATTGTCTGGGGTGCCGTTCACCCGTGTTTTAAGAGAAACCGCATCCAATACAGATGGGTCTTTGGTCTTAACCGGAAATGGTTGGCTCAGCGCTGCAAAAAGCGTTCTGGGTGAAAAGGAAGATATCTCCAAAGCCATGTCAATCGTCGGGTTGACCATGGGATCCATCAGCTTGCCAACGAATCTGACTTCCAGTTCTTCCAGTGCTTTTAACACAAAATCAAGGGCAACCGTTCCTTTGCCCGGTTCCTTGCCAATGGGACCAAAGGTTCCCTCAAGGGAGACGGGTTTGCCATCAATCCGGGCACGCAATAAGATACCCACTGGATTTTCAAGGCTCAAATTTTTTAAATTCAGCTCCAAATCTTTAATTTCTTTTTTTAGATCTGTTCCCTGGTCAATGTATATCAGCTGACCGTTTGTTATGGAAAAATTACCCACCATCAGGTCTTCAATGGGTAAGCCCTGGTCTGATGAAGATTTTTCCCGGCTCTCCTTGACCTCTTTTTTATCTTGCGTCCTGCCGATCCCCTGCCAGTTGGCCGTCCCGTTTTTTAATTTTTCCAGATAAATCTCAGGGCTGTCCAGAACAAAGGTTTTCACTTCTATTCGCTTTGATAACAACGGCATCACCTTGAGCCGGACTTCAAAATTCTTTACAGAGACCATGTCTTTGGCACTGTATCCGGCAGGATTGCCCAGGTGAAGATCCGTCAGTTTCACGCCCACCCATGGGAAAACGGAAATATCCATCTCATCGCCAAACCTAAAGGATCGCCCGGTTGCCGCTTCAACTTTTTGTTCAATCATGGGTTTATATTTATGAACATCAATCACTTGAGGAATGATAATGACGGCTGCAACGATAAGCACCACTAAGACACCGCCGATAATGAACAACCATTTAAGAATGCGTTTCATAGGATTTCTCCAATCGTTATGATTAAGGGTTAACACCCAGTATAGTCATGACACGATGTTTTTTCCAGGCTAAAAAAATTTACTTGTTCTAGTTTTACGACCCATTACACCCGGGTGATCAGGAACCCCCCTGAATCCAAACTGAAAAACCCCTGATTAACCCCGGCAGCAAGACTGCCCGGATCAAAAAGAGGTTTTAATTTTTTCCAGATTTATAATACGGCAAGGGCCCCATCATAATCAGGTTCATGGGTAATATCGTCAACCACCTGTGCATACAGAACCGTATTGTTTTCATCCAGAACAATGACCGCCCGGGCCGACAGGCCCGCTAAAGGGCCATCTTCAATCAAAAGGCCATAATCCCTGGCAAAATCAGGATTACGGAAGATTGATCCGGTCACCACATTCTCAATGCCCTCGGCACCACAGAACCGTTTGTGGGCAAACGGAAGGTCAGCAGACAGGCAGATGACCTGGGTATTTTCAAGTCCGGCTGCTCGTTTATTAAAGGTTCTGACAGATGTGGCGCAAACATCCGTATCAATACTGGGAAAAACATTCAACACTTTCCGTTTCCCTTGAAAACTCTCCAGGGAAATCTCTGATAAATCCTGTTTAACAGCAACAAAATTTTTCGCTGCAGTTCCTTTACCCGGAAAATCACCTGCCAATTGGACAGGGTTTCCTGCTAATTTGGTAGTGGCCATTGGATATCTCCTTTTCCATGATCAATGTGTTGTGTCAAACTTCTTCTTTCACCCGTTGAATCATATATGCTTTATATAGTAATGGCTTGGTCAATTATTTCAAGATGGCGCCTCAAAGAAAATATCGTGGTTGTAACCGCCAAGGGGACGGTTGAATTTGCCAGGGAATTCGCCACATTTTCGCCATCCGTGGCTGCCCTGTTTGAACTTCGATTCAAGTCCCTTGACCGGCTTGCCTTTGTGGGAACCCCCTGTCAAATCAATATTATCGAGGCAATATAGCGGACAGGACCGTAAAGGGCGTAGGGGTCATCTCATAATCAGCCAAACCGGAGCGATGAACGGTTATGGCATCGCTCCGGAACTTACGCTCATATTTTCTTCATGGACAAAGCGATTCTTTTTCTTGCCACGTCCACATCAAGGACGGTTACGGTGACGACCTGCCGGACCACCACAATTTCCCCAGGATCTTTGACAAAGCGGTCTGCCAGCTGGCTGATATGAACCAGACCGTCCTGGTGAACCCCAATATCCACAAACGCACCAAACGCGGTAACATTTGTCACAATACCCGGCACTTTCATCCCCGGGACAAGATCCTTGATGTCATGGATGGTATCATCAAAGGCAAACGCCTGGAATTCTTTTCTGGGATCCCGGCCTGGATTTGACAATTCCCTGGCAATATCCGTTAATGTCGGCATCCCCACGGTCTCTGTGACATAACGCTTCAGATTGATTTTTTCCACTGCACCCGGATGATTCATCACCGCTTCAATGTCCATCCCGATATCCTCTGCCATGCGTTCAACCAGCCCATAGGATTCAGGGTGGATACCGCTCCTGTCCAGGGGCAGCGGGGCATTGTGAATCCTTAAAAACCCTGCGGCCTGCTCAAAGGCCCTGGGTCCCAGTCTCGGCACCTTCATAAACGCTTTTCGGGATCGGAACGGGCCGTTTTCATTGCGAAACCGGACCATGTTGGCCGCAATGGTATCATTCAGACCGGATACCCGGGCCAGCAATTCCCGGGAGGCCGTATTGGCCTCCACCCCGACCCGGTTCACACACAAAACCACCACATCGTCCAGGGATTTTTTCAACAGCTTGGGATCCACATCATGCTGATACTGTCCCACGCCAATGGATTTTGGATCCAGTTTGACCAGTTCAGCCAATGGGTCCATGAGCCGCCTGCCTATGGAGACAGCCCCCCGGACCGTGATATCGTGATCCGGGAATTCTTCCCGGGCCACGTCAGATGCCGAATAAATGGAGGCCCCGCTCTCATCCACCATGACAAGGGGGATATGGCTGTCCAGGTTCAGTTTTTTCAAGAACGCTTCGGTTTCCCGGCCGGCCGTTCCGTTGCCCACGGCAAGGGCCTCGATCTGATATTTTTTCACAAGCGTTAATATGACCTTTCTGGCGGGGTCATCATTGCCGGTATGGGGAAAGATCACATCATGGTGCAGCAGCTGGCCCTGGGCATCCAGGCAGACCACCTTGCATCCGGTTCTGAATCCCGGATCAATGGCAAGCATTTTTTTCTGGCCCAGGGGGGCAGACAGCAACAGTTCCTTTAAATTTGATGCAAAAACACCGATGGCCGCTTCATCTGCCGTGGCTTTCAATTCCTTGATGCATTCTTTTTCAATGGTTTTGGATAACAAGCGTTTGTAACTGTCCCGAACGGCTGCTTGAATCTCCCGGGCCGAGTCGGATTGATTTTTGACATATCGGTGTTCAATGCGCTGCAACGCCCGGTCTTCGTCGGGCAGGACATGGACGGAAACAATGCCCTCATTGTGTCCCCTGAGCATGGCCAGTATCCGGTGGGACGGCGCGGCAAAGGCTTTTTCGGACCAGTCAAAGTAATCCTTGAATTTAATGCCTTCCGCTTCTTTTCCCTTTTTTACCCTGGAGTGAATCTGGGCCGTATCCACAAACAATTTCCGGATACCGGCTCTCGTGTCCGCGTCTTCAGCAATGCCTTCCGCAACAATATCCCTTGCCCCGGCTAACGCCTGCTCAACCGATTCAACCGCTTTTCCGGCGGAAATATATTTTTTTGCCGCCAGCAAAGGGTCCTGGTGGGACTGTTTCAAGAGAAATGCGGCCAGGGGTTCCAGGCCTTTTTCCCTGGCCATCTGTGCCCGGGTTCTTTTTTTAGGCCGGTATTTTTCATACCGGTCCTCAAGCTGGGTCAATGACACAGCCGTTTGAATCTGTGCCGATAGTGCCGGCGTTAACAGATCCCGTTCGGTTAATGATTTGAGGATGGCTTCCCGCCTGCTGGCCAGGGCCGTCAATTGTTCTATCCGGTCCCGGATACCGGCAATCACCACTTCATCCAATGATCCGGTCCGCTCTTTTCGATACCGGGCGATAAACGGGATGGTGGCGCCTGCTTCCAGCAATTGAACGACCGCTGACACCTGGGCGGTCGTTAACTTCATTTCCGAACTGATAATGTCTATGGTTTCCATGGACTCACTAAATTTAAGGTTATGGGTATAAAATAATCTGTCATGGGGATACGCCTATACGATCAAATGGGAAAAAAGGATACGGGAACCGATAAACACCAGAACAATGCCACCGAAAATTTCCATCCGTTTGCCAAACATCACCCCCAGTCGGGTGCCGATCTTAATGGCACCCAGGGACATCCCGGCCGTAATCACCCCGATCATGATGCTGGGATACCAGATATTGACATCCAGCAGGGCAAGGCTCAATCCAATGGCAAGGGCATCAATACTGGTGGCCACACTGAGCAGGACCATGGTCATCCCCCGGGACGGATCCTTGGTTTGTTTTTCCGGTGATGTGTCCACCCCTTCCCGGATCATCCGTATGCCCACAAAGGCCAGAAGAAAGAATGCAATCCAATGATCCACTGCCTTAAAATGAGACACAAAGCTGATGCCCAGGAACCAGCCCAGCACCGGCATAAAAAACTGGAACAGTCCAAAATGAAACGACAGCCGGAATTTGGCCCGGGCATCGGCTGCAAATCCCGCGGCAGCCGCAGCTAGGGAAACCGCTGAAGCGTCCATGGCCAGCCCGATGGCAATAATGATGATGTCAATCGTTGTCATATGTGTTTTTATCTCTGTTCACGTCAACCTACAGCTATTCTCCGGCGACTATTGCGGTTTACAATGAGAATTGCGGGTCAAACTAGTGCAATCTATAAAAAAATATCCGATAATGCAAACGTTAAAACGCTGACGGATGCCGGCAGTTCTAAACTAGTTGATCTTCCCGGCAAGATCGTGTAATCTTGTATCTATTGTCTGATCTTTTCAACCTGAAACAGGAGAATTCCCATGGACAAATCCAACACATTAACCATATTGAAAAATGCCTTCCTCATCGAAAGAAAAGGCAAAAGTCTTTACGAAAAAGCCATGGAACATGCCACTGATGCATCGGTCAAGGCCTTTTTTAAAGACCTTTGTGATGATGAACAGGAACATATGAATATTCTTGAAAAACAGTTTAAAGCCTATATGAAAAGCGGCAAATTCATGGCCGGTGGCTTTGAAAATAATGGCGGTGCCGTAACGGCCCCGGATATTCTGGATGACACCTTAAAAGACAAGATCAATGCGGCAAGCTTTGAAGCCACTGCCATTACGGCCGCCATCAGCTTTGAGGAAAAAGCCATAAAAATGTATGCCCAGCAGGCCCAGGATGCCACAGACCCGGAAGAACAGAAAATGTACCACTGGCTTGCCACCTGGGAGAGAACCCATTTAAAAAAACTCATGGCCCTGGAAGAATCCCTGATGGAAAGTGTGTGGAACGACAATAGTTTCTGGCCGTTTTAAATTCGACACTGAGCCTTTGCCATTACCACCACCGGAAAAGGTTCAAACGGTTCTCCCGGGAGCAGGTTCAACACCTTTTGGGACATGCTCCGGTACAACAGCCGGACCGTCACCACGGCATCTTTTCCCGGGACAACAGGCAGGTCGATGGTTTGTGTCACCCGCTGATTTGCCTTGATCCGGTTATCCTTGAGCACCTGTCTGGCTTTTGCCAGATTGATGACCGCGTTGCCGTTTCCATCGCCAAAAACCGTCCGAAAAATCACTGCCGCTTTGGGCAGCTCCCGGTTGGCATCTAAAACACCCGACTGGAAAAGCGTTTTTTTTGCTTTATCCTGGATGGTTATTTCAAGCCATACCTGACGAAGATCAGCAACCCCCGTGGGAATTGAGTGCCCGGCGCCGGTATTGGCAACCGTAATTTTCAGTATTTTCCGGTTGATCCGGGAGGTATCCACGGACAGGGTTGCGGCATTCTGGAGCCGCTCAATGGCCATCTGATGTTTTGCCTGCCCGCCAAATTTTCCCGGAACCACGGCATTTCCCCCCACAAAATAGTGGGTAAAAATATGGGGTCTTTCATCACTGTAATCGGTTGCCGAACCCGGATTTTCAGGCCGCGGCGTCGATCCGGTGGCGGGAATGCCGGGTCTCTGGTACATATGGCACCCTTGACACTCAATTTTTTTTGCCGGATCCGTTGAATTATAAGCAGACGCTTCCCATTCCGTATAGGTGGTCTCAAGATCTGTCCCAAAGGCCACATGCTTTACATTGTGACAGGTGCCGCAAATCTTTGAGCTGGTATGCAATTGCGAGTATTGGGCATCATGAAAATCCGGTTCGCAATCATCAAACGGACCATACTTTATACCGGGATCATCTTCGCCCTGGCCCGGTTTCAGCACAAGACCATTGTTATGCAGTTGTTTTATGGCCACGGCAGAATGGCAATAATCACACTGAATCCCCTGGGTGGCAATCTCGGGTGTTTTGGACAAATCATCAGATACTTTTTGGGGGAACCCGGTCACATATCCCACGGGAGTATGGCATTTCACACAGGATTCGGCTTCATCTATCTCTCCTGCATCGGTCAGGCCTTTGCGCAGAAACTGGGCTACCCGGGAATAGACCGGATCTTTATGGGACAGGTGATGCAGGGACGTTTCCCATTGGTCGAAAATTTCTGAGTGACATCCCTGGCACGTATCCGGTGAAATAAATTGATCAATCTGAATCCCATCCGATGCAGCGAGCGATGTGGCAGTCAGCAGAATACCCCCGACAACCAGCCCCATCATTTTTTTTCCCCATGGTTGAATCATCATTCTATTGCCTCCTGTTTCACCAGCCCGGAAGGATATTCCTTTGTTTCTCCCTCCAGTGTCAGGACGGTCCAGTTCCCGTTTTCTTCTTTTGCAGCAACCAGGCATTCCAGGCGGGTGTCATCATTAAAGGTGATAAAACATTCTCCGGTTTCATTCAAGGTGTTGACCTGGACATATTTTTTATCCCGGGCAATTTGCCGAAAGATCCCGGCCGCTCGTTCAATGGCAATGATCTTGTTATATTCATCTTCATCCAGGCTTTTAATGTCTAAGCGTAATGCATTGATCTGCTGTTTCTGATCTGCAATTTTGCGAACAATGGTTTCCATTTCCGCTGTATTATCCGAAGGTATGGAAACCAGGATCTGTTTGTGCAACTCCATATCGGTTTCAATAAAATTAATTTTCTGTAACAGTCCTTTTATTTTTGAACGCATATCATCACTCTTCTTTTATTGTTTTTTATTGAATTCGCCAGACCGGCGCTTTATTTTTTAATGATTCATGATTTACACAGGGTTCCCTTTTCAGCGGCCCTTTTATTGCCCCGGATAATCCATTCTATGAACCGGATCAGGAAATGTTTCTTGTTCTTTTGTTTGTCTGTCATGGCGCGTTTCTCCCTGGGATAACCTTACCCTTTTAATTTTCTTCCAAGCTTCCCCCAATTCCATTAGAATGTCAAGAGACCTGATCCATTATCCGACATCACCCTGCAGGCCTTTGCTTGAATATCACCCAACACCCATAACAAGGTCTGCAATTCCTATTCAGATTTTTCGATCCGGTCCCCAGGCCACACTCAATGCCCTGGCCGTAATGGCGCCATACCCGGTCCGGGCTTTTTCCAATTGATCGATTTCCACATACTCATCCACCACATGGGCGAGGTCTTCCCGGGACGGACCAAATCCCAGGGTGGGAATGCCACGGGTGCCAGCGCTCTGGCTGCCATCCGTGCAGAAACTATAGTAGGAAATCTTCGGGGGAAGACCGGCTTCGCCCAGTGCGGTCAAGGCCTGCTGGACAAACGCTTCGTCCACAGCAAACCGCCAGGCAGGAAAAAACCGCTTGGCTTCAATGGCCTTGCCGGTGTAGCAGACCTGGGAGGCTTGAGCCAGAAACACCTCTGCTGAAAAATCCGGGTCTGCCGCACCCAGTTGCTGGATAATGTGTTTGATGGGAGATAGAATCGACGCTTCCGTTTCCCCGGGAAGAAGCCGCCGATCAAGGGTGGCCCGGCACAGGGAAGGGATCACGGATGACCCCGGATAGGGCTCGGAATGGATATCGGTCACCTCTATAATGGCCGGCCCCAGAAATTCGTCCCAAGGAAGACGCATGGTTTCTATCTCCCCCAGAAGACGGGTCATCTGTTTAACGGCATTGATGCCGGCACTGGGATTTGACGAATGGGCACTCTTGCCATGGGTGAGAACAACCACTTCAGCCCTTCCCCTCTGGCCGATCTTTATGGTGAGCTCACTGGCCTCACCAATGATCACCAGATCCGGCTTGATCTGGTCGAGAATCACCCCCTGGGCCACGCCTTCAAACTCCTCTTCACACACCACCCCTGCCACAACAATGTCCCCTGAGAGGGACTGCTTTTGGGGAATCAGGTCTGCGGCCCCGTAAATCATGGCCATGAGGGCGCATTTCATATCCGAGGTCCCCCGGCCGTACATTCGGCCCTCCTCCATGACAGCCCCGTGGGGATCAAATCGCCAGTCGGCCCGGTTGCCAATGCCCACTGTATCCAGATGCCCCTCCAGTAAAACTATGGTGGATCCGTTACCCTTGATCAGCCCCACCACATTGCCCACCGAATCAATCCAGACCCGGTCATAACCGAGTCGCTCCATAACACTTTTGGCAAATGTGGCCGCCGCCGCCTCATGCCCCGATTCACTGGGGCAGTGGATCATCTTTCGACAATCTTCTATAAATATATCGTTCATATCGGGTTCCTTGACATCAGATTAATCCGAACAGCCGGGGGATGGACATGGAAATCGCCGGCAGAAAGGTAACGAGAAACAGGGCAACAATCTCCATGAGAATAAAGGGTAAAATCTGTTTACTGACCTGTTCAATGGTTAAATTGGTAATACCGCATACCACAAAAAGGCACGCCCCCAGCGGGGGTGTCATGAGTCCCAGGTTCAAACTCACCACCATGATGATGGCAAAGTGCAGGGGATGGACCCCCATACTCACGGCAATGGGATGAAAAATGGGGGCCAGGATGAGCAGGGCCGCGGTAATATCCATGAACATCCCCACAATCAACAGAATGATATTGATCAAAAACAAAATGACCAGGGGATTTTTGGAAATGCCCATCATGGCCGAGGCCAATAGTTCGGGAATTCTTTCGCTGGCCAGAAAAAAGCTTAAGATGGAAGCCGCCGACATGAGCAGGAAAATAACACCGGTGCTCTTGGCACAATTAAGAAAAATATCCGGCAGGTCGGATATTTTGAGGGTCCGGGTCACAAAAAACCCGATAAAAAAAGCATAAAAAACCGCTACTGCCGCAGCTTCCGTCGGGGTAAAAAATCCCCCCAGGATACCCCCCAGGATGATGATGGGCAGAATGAGTGCCAGAAAACTCTTTTTAAACACCCGCCAGATTTCATTGCTTTTTGCCCGGGTTTCCCGTTTGGGGTAATTGCGCTTGAGGGAGATGATATAGGTCATGGCCATAAGGAGCAGGCCGATGAGAATTCCGGGGATAATGCCTGCGGCAAAAAGCCCTGCAATGGAAACGCCCATGATAGACCCGTAGATGACCATGATGGTACTGGGGGGAATGATGGGACCGATCACCGACGATGCTGCGGTGATGGCTGCACTGAAATCTTCATCATACCCGTCTTTTTTCATGGCCGGAATCAAGGTGGATCCCAGGGCCGCAGAATCGGCCACGGCAGCACCGGTAATGCCGGCAAAAAAAATGCTGGCCAGAATATTGGAATGGGCCAGTCCCCCCCGGATATGACCGACCAGTACATTGGAAAATTCAATCAGGCTTTCTGTAATCCGGCATCGGTTCATCAGGTCCCCGGCAATCATGAAAAACGGCATGGCCATGATGGGAAACATGTCAATGCCGGCAAAAAATCGCTGGGGCAGGATGTTGAGCAGCACCGGCATGTTGGACTTGTAGATAGCCAAAAGGGAGGTTACCCCCAGGGAAAACCCGATGGGAACCCCGACAATCAACAAAACAGCAAATGAGACACCAATAAATAAAGGCACTATTCCCCCTTTTGAGTCACGTCAATGACCGTTATCAATACCAGCTGCACCAGGGATAACACCGCGGAAAGCGGCACGGCAATCAAGACATAGCTCATGGGTATCTGCAGGGCCGGCATGGTCTGGTGAATCCCGTTCATGGCCATTGTTGACCCGTAAACCATCAGGACATAGAGAAAAATACCAATCAGAATGCGGCTGAACATTTTTAATGCTGTTTGAAGAAAGGCCGGCAGTAAATTGACGAAAAGGTTCAGGCCCAGGTGGCTTTCCCGCTTCACCCCCATGCTGATGGCTAAAAGCCCCATCCAGATCATGGTGTAGCGGGCCAGTTCTTCGGTCCAGGGAAGGGGGTTGACCATCACATACCGGAAAAGAATCCCGATCAGGGTACTGATGGTCATTACCATGCCAAAGGTGATGCAGGCATACCCCACTGTCTTGTCGATGCCAAAACTCAGGGTTTTGGCGATTAAATATGGTTTCATCTCGATTGGGCCTCTTTGATATACGCAACAGCAATACCCCGCTGATCTGGGGGACACCCCATGTAACGGGTCCTTTTGAGTTCAACCCTCACCCAAAAGGACCCGATTCCAGACCACAGGCATGGATTACCCCATGGCACTAAAGTGCTTCAGCCTCTGAAACGGCCTTTAAAAATTTATCGATCCAGGACGGATCGACTTCTTTGCCCAGCCACTCGATATAGCTCTTCTGAACTTTATTTTTAAACATATCCCGCTCCAGGCTGGTGGGGGTATAGATTTCCAGGCCCGCAGCCTTGAGCTGTCCGATGGCTTTTGAATCCAGCAGGCGCTGGGCGCCGCGATCAGCCACATTGGCAATTTCAGCGGCGTCTCTGACATTCTGCTGAAGATCTGCCGGCAGCGATTGGAAAAAGGCCTCATTGACCATGAACCAGTCAGTGCCGTAGAGATGGTTGGTGATGGTCACATATTTCTGCACCTCCTGCAATTTTGCAATGAGGATGGTGGGCAAAGGATTCATCTGTCCGTCAATGACGCCGGTCTGAAGGGAGGTGTAGAGTTCAAGCCATGCAATGGGTGCTGCAGAACCGCCCAGAAGGGAAATCATCTTGATATGACCGGGGTTTTCCATGGTTCTGAACTTGAGTCCTGCCATATCCGCCGGGGTTTTGACCGGTTTTTTACTGTTGGTAAACGCAAAGAACCCACCGGTTTCAGTGGTTTCCAGACAACGGATACCGGTCTTGGCAAGGATATCGGCCCTGATCTCATCTCCGAACCAGCCGTCATAGACCCGCCAGGCCACATTGTGATTTTTAAAGGCAAAGGGAATATCCACCACGGAAATGGTTTTATAGAACTGGGCAATCCCCCCCACAGAAGAAAGGGTTGCCTGGATCACATTGTTTTGCACATTAACGAAATTTTCCCGTTCCTTGCCAAGCACACCGCCGGGATAGAGTTCCACCTTTATTTTACCATTGGAGGTGGATTCAAGATGGGTCTTAAAGGCATTGGCAAAACTGGCCTCATTTGCCTCATAGAGGTTATCCGGAAACTGGAAGGCAAATTTCATGGTATACGACTCTTTGGCAGCTGCAGAGCCTGCCACACACAAACCAAATAGAAACAAAAATAAAATCTTTACAACATTTTTCATGACATCATCCTTGCATTAAAAATTAAAAAAAATAAAACCAACCGGTTGGGATCCTTCCAAAGCCCTATCGCTGTTGGATCGATCCCCTTATTAAAAACGGGTCTCATGCCTGCTGGTTCATCCGGAGGACATGGCCGGGCAGGTTTTGGGTGAGTGTGCCGTTTTCAAGAACGATACTGCCATTGACCATCACCATACAAATCCCATCGGGAAACTGATCCGGGACCTCATAGGTTCCCCGATCACAGATGGTGTCAGGATCAAAAATGAGAATATCGGCGTAATGGCCCTTTTTCAAAAGTCCCCGATCTTCAAGATGAAACACTTTGGCGGGTTTTCCCGTCATTTTATGAACCGCCATCTCCATGGTCAAAACGGGCCGTTTTCTAACATACTCCGATATGACCCGGGGAAAGGCACCGTAAACCCTTGGATGGGGTTTTCCCCCCAACAGCCCGTCTGTGCAGACATTTTGCTCGGGCCGGCATAAAAATTCCACCACATGGTCTTCTTTACCGTAAAAATCCACCATTCCCACGGCATTTTCCTCTTCCAGCAGCAGATCAAGGGCAGCCTCAAGGGGGTCCTTCCCGGTCATTTCCCCGATTTCCACCAGATTTTTACCGATAACGGCCTGGTTCTTACGGGTTTTCGTGCTGGTGATAAAAATACCGGAAAGTCCGGCAAACGAGACAAAATTATCCCACCCCGCTTTGTCTGATGTAATTTGCCTGATCATTTTTTCCCGAAGGGCGGGATCGCTTAACCGCTCAAGAAGCCTTTCTGTTCCCCCTTCGTGGGCCCAGGGGGGGAGAATGGCCCCGAGCATGGTGCTGCCGGCCACATAGGGGTATTGATCAAAGGAAATACGAACGCCTTTGTCTGCTGCCTCATCCAGCAATTTAAAGATCAGCGGAAGTTTGTCCCAGTTGTCTTTCCCACACACCTTCATGTGGGAAAAATGGATCTTAACGCCGGATTCTTCACCGATGCGGATCACCTCTTCCATGGATGAGATAATCCCGTCAGCCTCACTGCGCTGGTGAATGACAAACACACCGTCCCGGTGGGCCACCACCCGGCAGAGCTCAATCAACTCCCGGGTATCGGCATAGGCACAGGGGATATAAATCAAACCGGTTGACAGTCCCAGGGCACCGGCATCCATTTCCCTGTTGAGAATGGTTTTCATGGTCTCCAGGTCCCGGGATGTTGCCGGCGTGTTCCCAAGCCCCATGGCTTCCATGCGCACATTGCCGTGGGGCACCAGATATCCGGCATTGGGGGCGAGGCCCCGGTTTTCCAGAAGCCCAAGATAACCGGCCGTTGTCTCATAGGTCCAGTCGATGGCATCGGTTTCCCCGCTGAGCCCGGCCAGGTTTTTCCGCCATGATTCAATAAACAAAACCGGAAGGGGCGCCATGGCAATGCCATCCTGCCCCAGAATTTCCGTGGTAATTCCCTGGTAAATCTTTGGCGGCACCTGGGGATCCAGAAGAATTTGAAGGTCCGAATGGCTGTGGGTATCAATGAAACCCGGGCATACCACTTTTCCCCGGGCATCCATTATCCTGTCAAACCCTTCCGGGGGGATGGAACCAATGGCGGATATCCGGGTTCCGGAAACAGCAATATCGGTTTGAACCCCCGGATTTCCAGTACCGTCTATAATCGTTCCGTTTTTTATGAGTAGTTTCATTTTATACCTCTTTTACTGCTGCTATAACTTGCTCAGGATCCGGATCAATCGTCCCGGGCATTCCCGTGACCTTGAAGGCCGAATCCACATCTTTGAGACCACTGCCGGTAACGATCAAGACCACCCGTTCAGCGGGCGCTATCTTCCCCTTGTCCAACAGGGCCTGTATGCCGCCGACACCGGCGGCTCCCGAGGGTTCGGCAAACACCCCTTCGGTTTGTGCCAGGGTTTTAATACTGTCAAGAATCCTTTCATCGGAAAGGGTCACAAAGGTTCCCCCGGATCGTTCAACCGCTGCCAGGGCGGCTTCACCGTCACTGGGAAAGGCAGCACAAATCGAATCGGCAAGGCTTGTGGCCGTGACCCGGCGAAGGATTCCATCGCCGTGAAACGCATTGGAAATGGCCGCACTTTTTTCTGCCTGAACCCCTATTATTCTGGGAATCTTAGGGATGAGATTCGCCTGATAAAGGTCATAAAACCCCTTATATACCCCACTGATGATGTTGCCGTCACCCACGGAAACCACCACTGCATCCGGACAGGCATATCCCATCTGTTCCCAGAGTTCAAAGGAAACCGTTTTCTTTCCCTCCCGGGTATAGGGGTTTGTGCCGGTGTTTCGGTTGAACCAGCCAAGACGGTTGGAAACGGTTTCACACAATTCAAAGGCCTGGCGATAATCGCCCCGGACCAGGAAAACCCGGGCCCCATAAATCATGAGTTGGACAATCTTTGCCCGGGGAGCGGATTCCGGAACAAAAATAATTGCCCGGCTCCCTGCCGCTGCAGCCAGGCATGCCATGGATGTCCCGGCATTTCCCGTGGATGCGGCGGAAATGATGGGGAGGTTGTTTTCAAGGCAATGGGCCAGAATCATAAGGCTGGCCCGATCCTTAAAAGAGCCCGATGGATTGAGGGTATCATTTTTGATCCACAGATCGGTCATCCCCAGTCGCTGACCCAGCCTCAAGGCTTTTGACAGGGGGGTCATTCCGACGGGCAGGGACAGGGGTGAAAAGTCAAGACCCGTGGGCAGAAAAGGGGCGTATCGCCAGAGAGATGTGTCAGGGTTGCGACCCAGACGGTCAGACGTCAGAAGGGTTCCAATGGTGTTGTAATCATACCGGGCATCAAGATTTCCGCCGCAAATCCGGCAGGTATACAATGATGGTTCCGGTGCATGGGATGTCTGACAGCGGATACAGACAAATTCTTTAAGATGGTTTACAGCCATTTGACCCTCCATCATTTTGATATAACATCCGTTGCATGCTTTTTTTCCAGTTCAACACGATCAATTCAGTCGTCTGAACCGTGTCCTTTGCCTTAATCGCCGCCAGGATCTGATTATGTTCGTCTACAGACGCACAGGCATCTGTATTTTCTTCAAAGTACCGGACCACCATCCAGCAATGCTTTATTTTAAGATCATACAGGATGGATGACAGATGATGGTTGTTGGATCGTTTTATCAAGACGTCGTGAAAATCGGCATCTGCTTTAGATGCTTTCATGGGATCCGCCGCTGCAATGGCACTTTTCAACTCCCTGTTGGCCGTTTCCATGGTACGCAAATCATCAGATGTCATATGGTTCATTGCCATGGACACGACCAGTGTTTCCAATGTCCAGATGATCGGATAAAACAGTTCCGCTTCTGAACGGGATATTTTTGCCACCCGGGTCCACCGGCTGGCAGACGCTTCCACCAGTTTTTTGTCTTCAAGGCGCCTTAAGGCTTCTCGCACCGGTGTTCGGCTGACCCCGAGGTTTTCCGCCAGTTCCTTGTCCAGCAGTTTTTCACCCTGCTGCAGGTCTCCTTGAATAATCCATTCCAGGAGGGTTTCATAGACCTTATCCCGCATGGAAATTCGATCAATCTGCTCGCTTTTTTCTGGTATGGGCATAGTGCTAATTCCTTAACGCCTGCTTCAGGTCATCGCTTCCAGGCAGCAATACGACAGCTTTTTCGATATATATGCCAGCACGCTCCATAATCAATCCTCTCCTCTTACAAAACATATATTGCATCCGATATACTGCATATGGGTTGAGGTGTCAAGTCCATCACAACCGTTTGACAGGGCCAACGCAAGTAAATATTATAAGGTCCCTATGGTCTTGGTAACTGGCAATGGTCAGCCGAACATGACTTCCTCCAGATATTTCGGGTCTAAAGCTGCATTCAATCTTTTCGTTTTTACACT
>NZ_JAQYWD010000033.1 GCF_030145145.1 Desulfobacula sp.
CAATTAACCGCAAGGAGGGGTGAACCGTAGGCATGGCTTGTATCGTATATTGCTTTACCGCTTCTGACGGGTAGAGAAGTGTAGGTATCGGCGGGTCTATGCCTTCAAGTGAGATGGATATGTTTGCCAATGACGTCAATCTCCTGTTTACTATTTGATATTACGCCGTATTATGATATATTCGCCGGAATATTTCAACGTGCTCTGAAGATTTCATTATCATTCTTTTAATTGAAAAGTAGAGAGATTTTGGCAACACCCGCTATTTAAATGATAAGATTGAAATTTTTGTCAATTGTGCTAAGGAGATAAGGTTATGACTAAAATAATGACAATAGCAGGTCAGAAGGGGGGGACCGGTAAAAGCGTTACAGCAGTAAACCTGGCCACCTCATTTGCTTTAATTGAAAAATCCACGCTGTTAATTGATTGTGACCCCCAGGCAAGCGCCACACAATGGTGTGGTATCAAGGCGTTGGATTATACTGCTGACATTGCCCGGGTGTTGTCCGGGAAAGCAACATTTAAAGATGCTGCAATAAAAACAGAATTCAAATACCTGGATGTCCTGCCGGCAGGATTTGATTTGTTTCAAGTCGCCTTGAAATTAGCCAAAACCACTGAAAATGAAAAAATGCTACGTCTTTTCCTGAAAGATGTTGAAGATGTGTATGAGTATATTATTATTGATGCACCGTCTTCCTATGGCTTTTTAAGCGTTGCCGCCATGACGGCTGCTGACTGGCTGCTGGTCTGCATGTCTGTTCATGACAACTCAAGGCAAGATTTTCATGCCCTGCTCAGAATGGTAAAATATATCCGGACAACGCACAATGTCCCTTTGAAAATCGCCGGACTTCTTTTCAACCGGTGTGATACAAAAGAAGAAATCTTGTCCTTTATGGAAAATCAAAACCTGCCGGATATCAAACAAATGGTGTATGATACCTTTATTCCCAGGGATGAGACCATTCAGCGATCCATTGATTTGAAAATTCCCGCTGCATTGCAGAATATAAAGAGCCCGGCAGCAGAAGCCTATTTACGGTTTGCAAAGGAACTCCATTTTTTTTTCAATAAAAGAGGTGTTTTATGAAACTTACAAAGCCAGAGACCCTTCAGGAACATGAAAAAGACTTTATTGACGCAATAAACGCAGAAATAGACTGGGATGCCATTGAAAAACTGCTGCTTGAAAAGCATTGTTTCAGTCTTCAAGAGGAGATAGATTACAAAGAGGGCGATCTGGTGGTGTATGAGAATCATATTGCCTATAAATTTGATTTTGAGATTAAGGTCCCTTTAACTGTGATTTTTAACAGGAACGGTGAGTGTTTGAAGATGTCAACCCTGGGGGATGATTTTGAAGGAGACCATTCAGTGCCGCCAATAAATCCAAAACAAGATGATAAGGTGGCTCAAATGGCCTTGAATATAGCAGATATGATTTCTGAAATAAATCAGGACGATCACTAATGGCGGGGGAGGCTAAACCCGTTAATGGATTTTCTCCAGCCGTTGTAAGGGCGCAATTGGAAGAAATGCTGGCCCGGGAAATAACGGCAACGCCTGACATGGATTCAAGCCGTTTCATGTCGCTCTTGGATTTGCCAGGGATCTGCTGCATAACCCTTATTGTTGAAAAAGAAAGGGACATTCTCCAGGCGTTGGATTCCCCACCGAAAAGATATACACGAGCATCCTTTGTAAAGGAATTGATCGATATCGGGCTTGAAAATGATGCGGCCCTGGACAAGACGGTGATGTCAGTTTTAAACAGGGGATATATCGGTACAAATGCAAACGGGGAATTTATATCTGAAAAACCGGCCTTTGAGATGGCGGCGTTTCTTGACAGCAGGTTTCCGGGTATGCCGGGAATAAACCTGGTTGCCTTTGCACTTCAGATGATGGAAGAGGTGAGTTCGGGAAGAAAAAGCCTGGCCCTGGCACTGCAGAGCTTTAAGGACACCCTGAAAAGCCGTGGCGGATCGCTTTCTCGGGACCACACTGAAAAAAAATCTCCTGAATTGGTTTCAGGCAGTGTTTTAATCCCAAGTCTGGCTGAGGAAACTCCCCGGGAATTAAAGAAAGACAATCTGGATCGCCTGGCCAAAATTATCAAAAAAAGAAAAAAACAGTCAATTGATTCTCCCGGTCAATTAATTATAAAAAATTTATTTGACAAAGGATCCTCAAAAGAAACGATAGACGATCAGCAGGCAGAAGCCAGAAAAGCCCTGGAAGCGAAACAAGCCGAGGAGGTTAAACAAGCTGAGGAAGCTAAACAAGCTGAGGCAGCTAAACAAGCTGAGGCAGCCAGAAAAATAGCGAAAGCGCAACAAAAAGCCGCAGCAGAACTTGCCCTGGAGCGGGCCCAGGCAGAAGAAAAAAAGCAGGCAGCAGAAGCTGCGGCAAAAGAAACAGCAAGACAACTGCAAGAACTGGCGCTGAGGGAAAAACAGCTGTTGGCAGCCCGGGAAGCAGCACGGAAAGCCGCTGAACAGACCGCTGAAATCAAAGCAATAATGCTTGAAAAAGAAGCCCGGCTAAAGGCTTTTGAAGCGAGACTGAAAGAACAGGAAGCGCAACCGCAGCACCACAGAAAAGCAGCCGGACAAAAACAGATCCCGGAACAGGATATAAAAAAAGGGCCTCAAACAGACGCGGATGTCGCGTCCCCGGGTGTGGCCTTTGAAATCCCCCGCCCCCTGTCTTGTCCCCTGTGCAAAGACGGGGAAATTGTTTTAAAAATGACAGAAAAAGGAAAAGAATTCTTTTCATGCACCCAGCCGGAGTGCCGGTTTGTCTCCTGGGATAAACCCTATCTGTTTGAGTGCCCGCTGTGCAAAAACTTGTTTTTAACAGAAACACTGACGCCCACTGGTGAAAAAGGTCTGAAATGTCCCCGGGCGTCCTGTTCCTATACCCAGGGGAACCTGTTTGATCCAAAACAGAATATGGCGGCCCAGCCAGTCACCGGATCCGTACTGAAAAAGAAGAAAAAGATCGTTAGAAGAAGAAAGAGACGTTAAGGACTATATCCTTAGATAACCGGGTAAGAAACCATGGGAAAAAAACAGGTGAACCCTTCACAGCTGGTTCTGGCATATGCAGGCCTTGCCCTGGCTGTTTTTTTCTGGTCCATCAATACCGTTATTGCAAAAGCGGTCATGTTTCAGATAAAACCCATGACGCTTTCCTTTTACAGATGGCTTGTGGCCTTTGTCATCCTCTTGCCCTTTGCGGTTCCCCGGCTAAAAAAAGAGTGGCCATTGATTCAACAACACCTGGGATTTTTATTTATTTTAGCGGTTCCCAGTGTCGCGGTTTATAATTCTGTTGTCTATTTCGGTGCCCAGTATACCACTGCCACCAATATTTCTCTGGTAGTGTCCACAATGCCGGTTATGACCCTGCTTTTTTCCTGGATCATCAACAGAGAAGACCCTTATCTTTTACAGGTACTGGGCGTGACGATTTCTCTTTTGGGAATGGTGATGATCATCGCCAAAGGATCATGGCAGGTTTTGCTCAGTCTGTCCTTTAATTCCGGAGATCTGCTGATTGTTTTTTCCATTACCTCCTGGGCACTCTATTCTGTTTTGTTGAAAAAAAGGGAGATTGATATTTCGCCTATTTCTTTTCTAATCGTTTTGATCTGTTTTGGTATGGGTTGCATTTTACCCTTCTATTTGTGGGAATTTTCAGTTTTTGGGGGGATTGAGATCAATCCTGCCAATGTGTCAACCTTTTTGTATCTGGGAATATTTCCTTCAATCCTTTCCTATATCTTCTGGAATTATGGCGTAAAGACAGCAGGGCCGTCCGTTGCATCCATCTTCATGTATCTGTTGCCCGTTTATACGTCGATTATTGCCTATGTGTTTTTAAACGAACGTCTTTTCTTTTACCATTTTGTTGGAGGATGGCTGATTCTGTCTGGGTTGATCCTCTCATCTTTCAGGCGAACGATAAAACATCTTTGATTATTATTCCTTGACTTGGCGCTTGATTTGAGCATAAAACGAGATTTAGTAAATCAACGATATTCATTTTAGCGATAACGTAGTAAATTTGTTCGTGTTTGCTCCAAAACGGTTATGGTTAACACCCTAAGGGGAATTGTAAAGTTAATAATCACTAAAAGGAGATGTTGCATGGAAAACAACGACAGGCGAAAATTCATTAAAAAAGTTGGAATGGGTGCTGCTGCCATTGGTGCAGGAATCGCTTCCAGTGCAGTTCCTGCAATGGCCAAAGAAAAGACCTATAGATGGAAAATGGTGACCACCTGGCCGCCGCATTTCCCCATGCTGGGTGAGAGCGCAGATAAAATTGCCCAATGGGTAGATGAAATGAGTGCCGGGAGACTTAAAATTTCTGTGTATGGCGGGGGTGAGCTGGTGCCACCCTTGGGCACGTTCGATGCCGTCAGCCAGGGGACTGTTGAAATGGGGCATGCCGCTTCGTATTACTGGGCAGGAAAATGTCCGGCAGCCCAGTTTTTTGCTGCAGTGCCGTTTGGATTCAACGCCCAGTCCATTAATGCATGGATCTTATCAGGCGGTGGAATGAAACTGTGGGAAGAACTCTATGCAAAATTTAACATGAAACCGTTTCTCGCCGGTAACACCGGTGTTCAGATGGGTGGTTGGTTCAATAAAGAGATCAACTCCATGGATGACTTTAAAGGTCTTAAAATGAGGATACCGGGTCTGGGCGGTAAAGTCCTTGCAAAAGCAGGGGGCAGTGCCATTCTCATGGCTGGCGGAGATATCTATACCAACCTTGAGAGGGGGGTCATTGATGCAACCGAATGGGTCGGTCCTTTTCATGATTTGAAACTGGGCTTTTATAAAGCCGCAAAATATTATTATTATCCGGGGTGGCATGAATTTGGCACTGCATTTGAATTAATGGTGAACCTGGATGCATGGAATTCGTTACCGGACGACCTTAAGGCCATTGTCAGTGCAGCCACTTACAAGAGTAATATATGGATGTTGTCTGAGTTTGAAGCCAAAAATAATGCCGCCTTAAGGGAACTGATAGATGTCCATAAGGTCCAGCTCAAGGAATTCCCGAAACCCGTTGTCAAAGAGCTTAGAAAATTGTCCACCGAGGTGCTGGAAGAACTGGCAGCTTCTGATCCGGACAGCAAAAAGGTGTATGAGGCCTTTCTGGCATTCCAGAAAAATATTCATGCATGGAATAAACTGACAGAAGAGCCCTACCAGCAGTTGAAAAATCTTTAACCCAACTTTTGGAGGTGGCTATTTTTAAATGGGGTCAGGCTTTCCTTGTGGCACGTTAAAAAAAGTCTGACCCCGTCCAAGATAAGCGGTTAGCACCCAAAAGGGCTGGAAAAATTTTCCAGCCCTTTTGGGTCTTTTGATATAGATGAGAAAGCTATTTTGTGTTTGGACGAAAACTTACCCATCTGCTGCGTTGCTGCATAACTCTGAAATCCTCTGTACAGTAGTACATTCCGGTTTCAGAGTTTCTTGCGCCTTGCATATGAGCAACTTTTCGTCCAAACACGGGTTTCCGTTCAGGCACTATTTTATCAAAGAGTGCTGGGCAACCAGGTCACTGACTCGGGCACCAGGCAGATAATTAAAAGTCCGATAATCTGAATAATCACAAACGGAATGATCCCCTTGTAAATATCCATGGTTTTTATTTCCGGCGGGGTGACCCCTTTCAGATAAAAGAGTGAAAACCCGAAAGGGGGTGTCAGAAAAGAGGTTTGAAGGTTGACGGCGATCAGGATTGCCAGCCACAGGGGATCCACCCCCAGGTGAATCATGATCGGTGCCAGAACCGGGACATGGATAAAGGTAATTTCAATAAAATCCAGGAAAAACCCGGCAATAAAGATAATGGACATGACAATAAAGAGAATTCCCCACTTTCCAAAAGGGAGACCTAAGATCAGTCCTCTGACCAGCGCATCCCCTCCCAGGCCCCTGAAAACAAGTCCCAGGGTGGAAGCCCCCACCAGGATGATAAAGACCATACAGGTCAGTTTGGTGGTCGTATTCATGACATCTTTTACAATTTTATAATTGAATCGCTTGTGCATGGCCGTCAAAAGGGTTGCACCGATGGCACCGACGGAGGCCGCTTCTGTGGGGGAAGCGATGCCGGCAAAAATAGACCCCAGGACAGCGATCATAAGGGCCAGGGGTGGGATAAGTGCCTTAAAGACTTTTCCCAAAAGTTCTTTTCGTGTCATCTGATCAAGGATTTCTTGATCAATGGGAGGTGCCCATTCCGGTTTTATCTGGGCGATGATCAATATATAGGTCATATACAATGCCACAAGGATTAATCCGGGGATAATGGCAGCGATAAACAGATCACCAACCGAAACATTCATGATTTCTCCCAGCAGAACAAGGACAATGCTGGGCGGTATGATCTGTCCCAATGTCCCCGAGGCAGCAACCGTTCCCGTGGTCAGGCTTTTACTGTAGCGATTCCGGAGCATGGTGGGCACGGAAAGCAGCCCCATGGTCACAACGGTAGCCCCGACAATACCGGTGGAAGCCCCCATGAGTGCTCCGACAAAAATAACGGAAACAGCAAGACCTCCTTTGATCCTGCCGAAAACAAGGGCCATGGCTTCCAGTAATTCTTCAGCAAGGCCTGACTTTTCCAGCATGACCCCCATGTAAATAAATAGCGGCACCGCCATAAGGGAGAAGCTGGTCATGGTCCCCCAGATTCTTAACGGCAAGAGGTTAAAGAACCCCGGGCCAAACCCATATAGACCGAACACCAAGGAAACACCTCCGATGGTAAAGGCAACGGGGAAACCTAAAAGCAATAATGCAAAAACAACGGCAAACATAATCAGGGGCAAAAACTCAGTGATAAATTCCATTATGATTTATCCCCCTGTCGTTTGCTTGTGACCTTCAGGTTACGTGTGCCCTTTAGGTTAAGTCTGCCCTTAGGGGTATATCCCATGATGACCATAAGATTTTTAGCGGCTTCAGACAATCCCTGCACAATGAGAAGGGAAAACCCTAACGGAATCATTGTTTTTAAAATATACCGTGCCGGCAGGCCTCCAGGATCGGGTGAGACTTCCCGGACTGCCCAGGAATTCAAGATAAATCCCTTGGTGGCGAGAATGATGGCCACGGAAAAAGGAATAAGAAAAAGAAATACACCTAAAAAATCAATCCATGCCCTGGTTTTTTTCGATAGGTTGACATAGAGGATGTCCACACGGACATGTCCCCCCTCTTTCAGGGTATAGGCAGCGCCTATCAAGAAGACAATGGCAAAAAGATGCCATTCTAATTCCTGAAGGGCAACATTTCCCTTATTAAAAGCATATCTCATTACCGTGTCGTAAAATACGACCAGGACCATTAAGGTTGTCATCCACCCGACGAGATGTCCGATTTTGTCGCTCAGACCGTCGATTATCCGGACAATTTTTTCAAGAAAGGATATCAATTTTTTTGCTCCTCGATTCAAATAAACAGGGTTTAACTGCTGTACCCCTTTTAGTAAGTATGAATGAATTCAAAAAGTGAATTCCTTATAAATGTTAGGAAAACAGAAATTTGTCAAGGTTTTATCGTGGTAAGGGGGGAGTTTGTCTGGCGAAAGAATAGGTGAAAAGAATTTTTTCCCGGTAAATGATTAAATGGAGATTCGGGTGGTAAGGTTTGGTATATAATATACCAGAATTTGTTGATCAAAAAACTTTAAAAGCTGGTCGGGATGAGAGGATTTGAACCTCCGACCCCAGCGTCCCGAACGCTGTGCTCTACCAGACTGAGCCACATCCCGACTGCAGAAAAAGGTTATACACAAAAAAAACAAAAAAGTCTAATTGAAAATGCTTTCTTTTAATATTGTTGCTTCTCTTCCCGGTCCTACGGAAATAATTTTAATTTTGACATGAGACAGTTCTTCAATCCTAGCAAGGTACTTCTTTGCATTTTCCGGCAGGTCATCAAATTGTGTAATGCCTGAAATGTCGTGTTTCCAACCTGGATGGCTCTCATATACAGGGGTACATTCCTGTAAAATTTTAATGTCAGCTGGAAAATGTTTGATAATGGTTCCACTATGGTCATAGCCGGTACAAATTTTAATCTCATCCAGATCATCCAGAACATCCAGTTTGGTAATGGCAAGGCCGGTCAGGCTGTTTAACCGGGCCGCGTTTTCAAGAACAACCATATCCAACCAACCACAGCGTCTTTTCCTGCCGGTGGTGGCACCGAATTCTGAACCGGTTTTCTGGATTTTTTCTCCAATGTCATCAAATAGTTCCGTGGGGAAGGGGCCTTCACCGACGCGGGTTGTATACGCTTTTACAATCCCGATGATTTCATTGAGATTTGCAGGGCCGACACCGGACCCATTGGCGGCATTTCCAGACACAACGGAAGATGAGGTTACAAACGGATAGGTTCCATGTTCAATATCAAGGTGGGTACCCTGAGCACCCTCAAACAGCAGTGTTTTGTTATGGGCTATTCCGTCACTCAATATGACCGACACATCTGCAATATAAGGAATCAACCGGTCTTTTATTTTTTGAAACTGGTCAATTACCGTTTCCGGGTCCATGGTTTCCGTTTTAAAATAGTGCTTCAGATAAAAGTTTTTTTCTTCAAGAATAGCGGTTACTTTTTCTTTAAAAAATTCAAAATCAAGGAGGTCACAAAACCGGATGCCCCTCCGGGTTGCCTTGTCTTCATAACAGGGACCGATGCCCCTGCCGGTTGTCCCGATCTTCCGATCCCCCTTCCTGGTTTCCCTGGCACTGTCGATCAGTCGATGATAGGGCATGATGATATGGGCCCGGTTACTGATTTTAAGCATATCCGGTGACACATCGATATTATTGGATGTCAGATAATCGATTTCTTCCAATAAAACAAAGGGATCAACGACAACACCATTGCCGATAAAACATTTTTTCTGTTGGATAATCCCGGAAGGGATGAGATGGCTGATAATTTCTTTCCCCTTGACAACCATTGTGTGTCCGGCATTGTTGCCCCCCTGAAACCGGATGACATAATCTGCATGTTCGCTTAACAAGTCAACAATCTTGCCTTTTCCTTCATCTCCCCATTGTGTTCCGACAATTACTGTATTTCCCACTAATTACTCCTTTTATTCAAAAAAAAACCTTTAATGAGCTGTTTTGTTTTTTCTTCACATATCCCTGATACAATTTCAGGGTGATGGTTCAATCGTTTATCCTCTGCCATGGCATATAATGATATTACCGCCCCCCATTTCGGATCGCTTGCCCCAAAGACAAGTCGTTTGATCCTGGCATGAATGATGGCCCCCATGCACATGATGCAGGGCTCAATGGTAACATATAAAGTCGTGTCAACCAGCCTGTAATTGTTGGACACTCCGGAGGCCATGCGCATGGCATTGATCTCAGCATGGCTTGTGGGGTCATTTGATGATATGGGACAATTGTAACCATATCCGATAACCGCTTTATTCTTGTCCACAATGACGGCACCGACAGGAACTTCATCCCTGTCTGCTGCTTTTTGTGCCTCTCCAATGGCAAGGTTCATATAATATTCATCATCCATAATTCAGGCTATAGTTATATAAATCTTTTTTCTTAAGGTCAAATTAATTAAATTGTTTTGCTTGAAAATTAAACAATGATGTTGTGAAATGGTTTCAGGTCGGGGACGGATGCAGGTGGTTTCCTTTAGAAAAATTCGGTCAGGAGTTGCTATCGGGATGGGGGGGATGGTCTTTTCTATATTCAAAATGCCATTCGCCAAAACAAAATCTTGAAATATTGCAAAAATCTTGATATAAGAACCAGATTGTTTGCGCGCCCGTAGCTCAGCTGGATAGAGTATCTGACTACGAATCAGGGGGTCGTGAGTTCGAATCTCGCCGGGCGCACCACTAACAATAAAAGTTTTCAGCGTTTAGTTGAAAACTTTTTTTGTTTTAAATATCGTTTGTCCATGATTATTAGTATTCATCGACGATAATAGAAGAAGTAAAGAAGGCTATGCTATCAAAATCTATCAATCATAATAGGCAGGTTCATTATATTCAACCCCATACTTATGGGAACCTTTGGTATCAAGATCAGACGATGAAGAAGGCGTTGACCATTTGACACTGCCAAAATAACTCTTGTATTTTTCAGGACCGGGTGCATGGTCATCATAATTTTTCATTTCAAGATAAACAAGATGACCGACAACAAGTTTTTTATTCGTCAACAATAACATGCCGCCTTGGGAGTAATCTTTCATCTCTGCATAATAGTATTGATCCTGGTTGTCCATCAGGTGCAGATGCATTGGGCTGCTATGTCCATATCTTTGATAGTGCCTTTTTTCTTTATAAACTTCCATTTTTAGATCCTATTCCACGGCTTTTAAAGTGCCGGTTGAACATATCATGTAAAAAAACTAGGGTAGTTTATAACAATAATAGTGACTAAATCAATAACATCATCAATAATTGAACTAAAATTATTTTTTTTGGGTCGCTGGTTCATCTGAGTGTTTATATCCGGATGATGGCAGGTTGCGTTCAGGGTATAACCATCATGAGAATTGCTGGGCAGCCTATTGGAAATACCTGTAAATGGTGATAAATTGGTTTCCATGACAGATCTAATCCTGACAGAAAAATTTTCCGTGGCAGCTGATTTTGCAAAAGCGCTGGGCGTAAAAAAAAAGGGGGAGGGGTGTTTTGAGGGGGATGACCATGTTATCACCTGGGCTGTTGGGCATCTTGTGACCCTGTATGAGCCGGATGATTATGATAAAAAATTGAAAAAATGGAAAATTGAAACACTGCCGATTATCCCCGGTCGTTTTAAATACAAACCCATCAGAAAAACGGTTCGGCAATTTAAGAATATTAAAAAGCTGTTGGGTAAAAACCGTTTTACGCGTATCATCATCGCCACGGATGCAGGGCGTGAAGGTGAGGTCATCGCCCGGACCATCCTTTTTGAAGCGGGTTTTCTGGACAAGAGCCGCATGTTCCGTTTCTGGACCAGTCAGGCCCTTGTTCCAGAGGTGGTCAGAAGCACCATGGAAAAATTGAAACCGATTACAGATTATGACCGATTATGGCGGGCAGGCTATTACAGACAGGTATCCGACTGGATGATCGGTATGAACTGCACCCGGGTGCTGACGATTCGACTGAAAGACCTTTTTTCCGTGGGCCGTGTTCAGACCGCTGTGCTTGCCCTTCTGACCGATCGCAAAAATGAAAGAGATACGTTTGTTCCCACCCTCTATTGGACGATAACGGTGGTGTTTGCCGGGGAAAGGGGAAAATGGAACGGTCACTGGTTTAAAAAAAAAGAGACCCAGCTTACAAATAAAAAAGCGGCAGCAGAACTGTATACCCAGCTGACCCATGAAACTTTACCCGGCGTTGTGCAGTCTTTAAAAACGGAGAAAAAAAGGGAGCAACCCCCCTATCTTTTTTCCCTTACCGACCTTCAGCAGGCGGCCAATATTAAATTTGGGTTTCCGGCAAAGAAAACCTTAGACATTGCCCAGCGATTGTATCAGGATAAAAAGTGTCTGTCCTACCCGAGAACCGATTCCCGGGTATTGGGCACCCAGAGTATTGATATGGCCAAACAGATCATCAAAAAATTGACTGTGGCGTACCCGGAAATTTTCAAGGATATTGACGGGCAAAAGGTATCCCTTTCAAACAAGAGAGTGTTTAATGATGCAAAACTTACTGACCACCATGCACTCATTCCGTTCAAGCCGCTATCCGCAATGGCAACAGGGGATGAAAAAAAGGTGTTTGATCTTGTGATGAGACGGTTTTCTGCAGCATTCCACCCGGATTGTCAGTTTGAAAATACCCGGATCATTACCCTTTTCAGCAATGAAACGTTCCAGACCCGGGGAAAAATAGTTCATGTTCAAGGGTGGCGGCAGATTTACATGGAAAAAACAAAAGACAAAAAACGGATTGACCATATCCCCCCGCTTGTTCAAGGGGACACGGGTATTGCTGAAACCGTTACCTCTGATGAAAAACAGACCCAGCCACCCCCGGAATATTCGGATTCACTGTTGTTAAAAGATATGACAAATCCCGGCAGATTTGTGGCAAAAGAGGCGATAAAAAAATTCTATCGGGGGGATATCGGTATTGGTACTCAGTCAACACGAGCCCAGATAATTGAAACCCTGATCAACCGAAAATATGTCCATCGATCCGGTAAAAAACTGTTGGCAACGGACAAGGGGGTTTTTCTGGTTGGATTTTTGAGAAAATGTCCGGTTTCTTCTGTTCTTACCTCCCCCGAGGAAACCGCACGATGGGAGATGACCCTTAACACCATCGCCCTTGGAGAAGGGTCTGATACCCATTTTCTTGTGAATATTAAACACTTTGTCACCGAAGCTGTCAGCGAACTGAAACAGGCAGCGCTTGCATCAAACCGGGTGAAACCGGATATTCAGTCCTTACCCTTGATCAACAATGGTCCTGTCTGCCCGGTATGTGGCGGAAAAATAATTGAAGGGAAAAAAGGGTATGGATGCGCCAACTGGCGGGTGGATGACGGCAACTGCCGTTTTGTTATATGGAAGGACATCTCCGGTAAAACGCTGACGGCAAAAAATATCGAGACACTTCTGACAGGCAAAACAACCCGGCCGTATGTATTGAAGGATACAGCCGGTGAAAAATTCAAAGCACGGATGAGACTGATTCAAAACACACAGACGCTCTTTGCCCTGGAGATAGTGCCGGAAAATGAATCCCCGGCCACACCAGGTTTTCAGGTTTCCTGTTCCCGTTAAGAAGCGGCCAGCCGCTGGTCATACATGGATCCCACCCCATATTCATTCCGGCGCATGAATTTATCCAAAGACGGCCCAATGAGCTGCATCTCGGGATTTTCCCGTTGCACCTCCTGGGCAATTCTGATTTCTTTGGTACAGCCGGTGCTATAGGTTGAATCTTTCCCGATCCATTCCGGCGGAACCTTTTTGTTTAACAATGAAAAGCTTTCGGCAATATCGTCTGATGTCTGGAATCTCCATATATCGATGTACCGGCTTCTTTGAACAATTTCCCACATGAACATGAGATCGTCTGCATCCATACCCGGTTCATAATAGTGGGACGGGTTGATAATAAAAAGATCCGTAGACTGTTGGTGCAGGTATTCAATAAAGGTCTGCATTATTCGTTTGGCCACATCGATTTTTCCAGGGATGGAGCCAATGATACCGCTGTAAAACATAACGGTCATCCCTTTCTTTTTAGCGGTTTTCATTTGATCGATAATTTTATTGGCCATTTCTTCCAGTTGCTCATGGGAAAATTTGATAAAATGGGGATGCCTGGGTTTATACGTCACCCATAAGGCTTTTTTTTCAAGACGGATATTGATGATGTCCTGGGTAAACTGAAAATGCGAGTCGATTAATCTTTTTTTCTGGGCCACACCCCGGGATATGACACAATCTACCTCCTTGAAGATTCTGGAAAAGGTCGTAGAGGTCAGCAACAGGTTTATATTCTCCCGGGTCCCGTCAGATACCACATAGAGATGCTTATCATGTTTTAACAGCTTAACCAGGTTATTTTTGCTGATGGTTTTTTCATGAATAAAATGGGCATTTTCAAACTCCTTCACTAAAACAGGATCTGTCCTGGTGTCGGCCAGACAGACTTTTTTAAAGAAGGGCGCTTCCTTTACTGCGAAAATAACGATATGCCCAAGGTCTGCCAGAAATTTAGCAATTTTAAGATCCGCAACCACTTCACCGGATTCATCGGCAAGCCATAGTATTTTTTGGCTTTGGGCTTTCATGAGCTCGAGTAATTGCGGCAGTCCATTCCCTTTGATAGGGGTTTTAAATATCTCTTTGATCTGGCTCAATGACGGCAGTTTTGTATTTTTATGGGTCCAGAGACTGTCTTTTGCCATCAGGGTTAAACGCCTTTGGAATTCAATTTCTTTTATTCGTTCCCTTAATGCAAACAAAGAGAGGTCTTTTGGGGTCACCAGGGTCCCATTAATCTGATTTAACGCTTTTTTAAAGGTCTCAGAGTCTAAAAATTTTTGTATTTTTTTATTGGCCGCCCTCTTTTCAGCTGAATAGGGGTTTTCGATATGGGTGCGGCTTGAAAAGATCTGGTAAAGGCGTTTCTCCAGCCTTGACGGTATCAAGAGACCGGTTCGGATTTCATCATCATATTTTATTTTGATCAAGGCCTTCAGGAACTGATTGTCATAGGGTGAATCGATTAATTCATCAATCATGCATATGAGTTTATTGAACACCTGCTCGTAATGACCCTTGAGAGAGGGAAGGTATTGTCGTGACATGATCGAATCAAACATTTTGTCGGAACAGGGATAATACCGTTCTCCGTTTTCTGGATAGACCATGAATTCGATCTGTTCCCTTGAACCAACCGTGGTGGGATAAGCAAACGGGTCAATATGGTTTTTAAGGAAAAATGAAAAAAACCATGCATCAAAATCAGGATTTTCACCCACACGAACCCCCTTGTTTTCTTCGTCTTTCATGGATCCTCCTTTTTGAAAAAAAACGGTACATGCTATCATTCCCATGGGCCTTTTGCAATGAAATATCTGTGCAAATGACCTTGACACAGTGCCCCCAGGAGGCATACACATAGGATATGATGGATATGAAAACCGCGTTAGGGATTTTAAATTTGGATGGCACCGCTTCTGTTGCCGATGCAAAAAAAGCGTACCGGGATTTAGCAAAAAAATATCACCCGGATGTGTTTGAAAAGAAAAATGGCCGCCAAATTAATGCAGAGGCAAAAATGAAACAGATAAATCTGGCATTTCGCCATATGGTTCCTCTGCTGAAAAAAAAAGAAGCCAGAATAAAAGTAAAAGAAACAAGGGATGGTAGAGAAACGGTCAAAACCGGATCCATGAAACATGACACCAAACGGTTTGTTTCCTTTTTAACCCATATCATTAAATCATGGGTGTCCTTTTTCAATAAAAAAAGAAAGAACAGCAGGCCCCTTCGAGGCAAACCTGAAAAAAAAATACCGATAAACAAATTCAACCGCAAGGTCCTCCGGTTTCATGAGGTCCTGAAAAGTGTTCATCCCGTCCCCACTGATAGACAAAAAAAGACAGGTAGGCCGGAAAAGAAACGATATCCGAGAAGCCGGAGTCCTTACCTGGGGTACCAGAAGTATATGGCATTGAAAACAAAGCTGGCATCAGGACAATCCGGCCGGCATCAGGGGATACCCATCGAAAGCGTGCATAAAATTGAACCGGTAGAACCCATACCCCCAGTGGGTAAACGCTAAACCGGTTGTTGAACCATCCTTTAAAAATCTATTGTGATCAATTTGTCGCCTGTTTTAAGATCAATCAGATGGGCTGATGTGTTGTCAATCACCCCATACGTATAAAGGCCGTTTCGAGGACACGTAATGGAGCCTGGATTCATAAAGATGATGGACTCCTTTTTTTCCAGAGAACAAAGGTGGGTATGGCCCTGTATGATAATATCGGTCTCTTTGGAGCAGGGGTAAGGGCGATGGCCATGACAAAGCAGAATTTTTTTATTGAAAGCGGTAAATGCCATTGCTGTGCTGCTCCCGGGAAAAAAAGAGGGGCTGTCGCAATTTCCATAGACGTAATAAAAATGGTGTTTGAAGGTCTGTAAATCCCTTTTTATAGATTCCGGCTGAAAATCAATATTTGCGTAATTCCCGTATCGGGTATCAAAAAGATCTCCGGCAATGGCAAGTCCGTCATTGGGTGTTAACAGCTGTTTCATGGTTAGCCATGAACCGTAACTGCCATGGATATCTGCGGTAATAAAAAGGTTTTTCATGGGCGTTTTCCCTTGTTAAAAAAACTAAAGTTTCATATTATCCCATTCAAATCAATAAAATTTAAAAAAATAATATGAAATTTAAACCCATAGAAGACATATTTGACTATTCTTATCTTTCTGTGACACCGACCATCCAAATTCGGTATGGCATCGCCAAACGACCGATTGCACCGGCAAAAGCCATTCTTCTTTTATTACAGGGCCGAGCCGAGTGTATTGAAAAATATAAGGGCATTGCAAAGCAGCTCCAGGCGAAAGGATTCCAGGTGATCAGTCTGGATTGGCGGGGACAGGGCCTGTCCTCCCGGGAGCTTGAAAACCGGCACAAGGGTCATATTCAGCGGTTTGATGATTATGTGGATGACCTGGAAGCAGTCTATTCAAGGGCCATCGCGCCCCAGGGGATACCGGTTTATATCCTGGCACATTCCATGGGCGGACATATCGCCCTGCGATTCATGAGCCGGCACCCTTTGAAAATTAAACGGGCTGTCCTGGCGTCGCCCATGATTGATATCGTTTTGCCGTCAATGATGCGGCCCGCAGTAAAATTGATTGCCCATGGATTATCTAAAACGGCATTTGTAAATAAATATGTCCTGGGGTCAAAGGATTATGCGTTTGAAAACGTAAAATTCAAAGGGAATAATCTATGCCATGATCCGGAAAAATTTTGGATCTTACACAATGAGATTTTTCATAACCCTGACCTTGCCCTGGGAGGGGTCACGTGGGGCTGGCTGAGCCAGGCCCTTGAATCCATTGCAATCTTAAAACACGAAGACGTTATTCATAAAATTACCACGCCCATATTGATGGTCAGTGCCCAAAAAGATACAGTGGTATGCCCAAAGGCCCAGGAAAGATTAAGCCATCAATTGCCCCATTGCAGATTCCTTTCAATTGAAGGGGGATTCCATGAACTTCTTTTTGAACAACGGCAGATGACCCGTCAGTTCTGGGATGCATTTACCCTGTTTATGGCCAACCCAGAAAGTTGAGTGGACAATAAATTACAGGGATTTTAAGGCGTTGATTCTCTCGAGTACAGGGGGGTGGGAATAATTTAAAAACACATAAAACGGGTGGGGGGTTAAATTTGAAAGATTGTGGACAGACAGCTTCTTTAAAGCACTGATCAATGGCCGGGTGTCCTTAATCGTATCTGCGGCGAACCGGTCAGCCTCATATTCATCTTTCCGGGATGAGATTTGAAGCAGCATTGATATAAGCAGGCTTATGGGGGTGTATAACATACTAAAAAAGATCAACCCGGCATAAATGGAAACGTCTGTCATGAAAAAAGCATGAAACAACCCTTCATGGGAGATAAACAAAGACATCAGATAAAAAACAAATCCCATCTGGAAAATACCGGATAGTAGTCGTTTATGGATGTGCCGTTTTTTAAAATGTCCCATTTCATGGGCAAGAACTGAAACCAATTCTTCAATTGTCTGTTCTTTGATCAGGGTATCGAACAACACGATTCGTTTGTTTTTCCCAAAACCGGTAAAAAATGCATTGGATTTGCTGCTTCGTTTGGATCCATCCATGACAAAAACGTTGGCAAGAGAAAAATCAATGGATGCTGCATAGGCCATGATGGCTTTTTTCAGGGGTCCTTCTTCCAACGGACTGAATGTGTTGAACAACGGCATAATCCAGGTGGGAACGATATATTGAACAGCCAGAAGGAAGACAGCACTGCTTGCCCAGCACATGACCCAGGCAAATCGGCCGCCAAACTCCAGAAAGCTGAGGATCAATGATAATAGGACGCCTCCCAGTATTGCAGATAGAAAAATGGACTTGATAAGGTCGGTAAAAAAAAGCAGGGGGGTGGTTTTGTTGAATCCGAATTTTTCTTCAATCACAAAAGTGGAATACATATTGAAAGGAAGAGACAGGATCAGCTTTAAGGTCAAAAGAATGCCGGTAAAAAAAAGTCCTGAAACAATTGAGTTAAACTGAAAAGATCTGACAATGGCATCCGTCATTTGAAATCCGCCTGAAAACCAGAACAGCAAAAGGACTGCCAGGTCAACACTTGAAGTGATAAATCCAAATTTGGTGGTGACCTTCAGATAATTTTGCGAGTCCGTATATTTCTGATGGTTGTAATGATCGCTAAATTCTTTGGGAAGGGGCTGGTTCAGATTTTCCAGATTGAGGAAATCTGCCAGGTTATCCATGAAATAACCGCCGATCAGTGTTGAAAGAATAATAAGGGTAATCGCCTGTTCTGAAAAGACCATTATTAAAGAAGATCAGCCTTAAGAATTGATCTGATCTCTTAATTTTCCTGAACATTTAAACGTGACAACTCTTCGGGCCGGGAGGGTCATCTCTGCATCGGTTGCTGGATTTCTGCCTTTTCTGGCTTTTTTTTCATTTACACAAAATTTTCCAAACCCGCTAATCATGATATCTTCACCATCTTCAATGGTTTCCTTGATGATTTCAAGAAACTCTTCCATTATTTCATAGGTGGTTGTCCTGGATAAATTGAGCTTGTTTTGTATTCTTTCAGCAATAATTGTTTTTGTTAATGCCATAAATTCTACTCCTGCAGCTAAAACTAGACTTTGAGTTAGATAGTGTGTTAAAATGTTTGCTAAAATACTTTATTCCCTGTGTATTTGTCAAGTCACTAAGCTCAGGGATATTTAATTAAATGCAACCAGTGGTCATTGCATAAAAAACACGGATATGTGTTGACTGTCTTTTGTGGCAATATTTGGGTTGCCGCCGGATGGCTTTGCCATCCGTTAATGAAGCGACTGTGTTTTGGCTGGCATTGGGTTCATCCTCTTTTGGATTGTTAAATTTTAGATTGTCTGTTATTTTAAGACCATAACAATATTGAAAATATTTAAATAAATTAATACGATAAGTCAAATGATTTTAATTGTTTGGTTTTTAAAGATGGAGTAGAAAAATTCATGATAACTGCACTGACTGCTTTAGATGGAAGATATGCCGGATTAACCACACAAATTGCGGATGTCTTTTCTGAATATGGGTTGATCAAACACAGGGTGTTTGTTGAAATTGAATGGCTTAAATTTATATTAATCGATTTGAAACTCGCACCATTTGACACCCTGAACACTGAGCAACTGGATATGATAGTGGCAAATTTTGATGTGGAAGATGCCCGGAAGGTTAAAAAAATTGAAAACCAGACCAATCATGATGTAAAGGCCGTTGAATATTTTATAAAGGACAAACTGGATCTGTCAGGACTTTCAGACATCAAGGAATGGGTTCACTTTGCCTGTACCTCAGATGATATCAATAATGCCGCCTATGCATTGATGTTGAAAAAAGGCAAAGCGCTTGCAACCGAAGTGTTGCGGCAGCTTCTGGTGGATATTGAACAAAAAGCACTGCTATACAAATCCATTCCAATGATGTCAAGAACCCATGGTCAGCCGGCAACCCCCACAACGGTGGGCAAGGAATTTATCAATTTTGCCTGGCGAATTTTACAGGAAGCCGATATCATTGATGCCAGTCAGGTCCAGGCTAAAATAAACGGGGCAACGGGAAATTATAATGCCCATTATTTCGTATATCCTGAAATTAACTGGATTGAGGCCTCCCAGCGATTTTTGATGAACCACCTGGATCTGGAACCTATTTTGTTTACCACCCAGGTGAATCCGAATCATTCCATTGCCTTTGTCCTGCATGCCCTGATCCGGGTTGCCGCAACCATTATTGATCTGGATCGGGATATGTGGGGGTATATCAGTCTGGGGTATTTTAAGCAACGCGTTAAAAAAGGGGAGACCGGCTCATCCACCATGCCCCATAAGGTAAACCCCATTGATTTTGAAAACAGTGAAGGCAACATGGGAATTGCCATATCAATGATGGAGCACCTGAGTGTTAAACTTCAAAAATCAAGATTTCAAAGAGATTTGAGCGACAGTACGGTTTTGAGAAGTCTGGGGTCTGTGTTTGGTTATTTTACCATTGGCGTGAAAAATGCTCTAAAGGGATTGTCAAAAGTAGAATTGAATCATGAGGTGATACAAAAAGACCTTGAAAATAATCAGGAACTCCTGGCAGAGCCCTTCCAGACCGCTATGAGGGTGTTTGGCGAAGCCAATCCCTATGAAAGATTGAAAGACCTTACCCGGGGTCAGAAAATCGGGAAAAAGGATCTGGAGACCTTTGTTGACGGCCTTGAAAAGGTGCCTTTGTCGTTTAAGAAACGAATGAAACAATTAACCCCTGAAACCTATACCGGACTTGCGCAGAATTTGGTGGATCTCTATTTTACTAAATGACACGGTTCCCTGCAATCCGTTTGAGAATGGGGATAACCTGGATGTTTAGGGAGACAAACACATGACGGGAAAACTCTCAAAAGAGGATGGTGCATTGCTGTTAACACTTGCAAGACAGACCATCCTGGACGAGCTTGAAACAGGACATGCCGGACTTGGCGATTTGAAGACAAAGGGGTCCGCTTTGGTCCTGAAAGAAAACCGTGGCACCTTTGTCAGCTTGCATAAAAAAGGGACACTAAGGGGGTGTATCGGTAATATTGAACCGGTCAAACCTATTTTTGAAGGGATTAAGGACAATGCAAAACATGCGGCCTTTAATGATTCAAGATTCAGTCCCCTGTCCCATGAAGAGTTAAAAGATACGACCATTGAAATCAGCATCCTGACCCAGCCCCAAAAACTGGACTACACGGATGCCGATGATTTGATGGCAAAGCTCAGGCCGGGCATAGATGGGGTGATGATCAAAAAAGAATATAAGGGGGCAACCTTTTTGCCCCAGGTATGGCAGCAGTTAAAAGAGCCCAGCGACTTTTTGACGCAGTTGTGCATGAAAGCCGGATTGCCATCGGACGAATGGAAATCCGGGAACCTCAGTGTCGCTGTATATCAGGTGCAATTGTTTGAAGAGGAATCCTGATGCCGTACGCTAAGATCAATGGAATACGGTCGGTTCAATGTGAAGAAACCGATCAATGGGGGCACATATGTCAGTTGATCCGGAATTGTTAAAAGTGATTGCCTCAATGGATAGCCTGGCAGATTTAAACCGGTTTTTTGAAGACATCTTTACGCCGGCGGAACTGGATGATATTTCTTTGCGGTGGAAGCTTATGAAAGATCTTCACCATGGGCTGACCCAGCGTAAAATTGCAGAGAAATACGGTATCAGCCTGTGTAAGATTACAAGGGGATCAAAGATCCTCAAGGATAAAAATTCCCTTGTCTTTAAAATTTTAAATTCCTGAAGAATGGGATATGAGCTTCAGCGCCAGGGTTGACCATAATTCCAAATTTAACTGGTCCAGGTGTTTTGTCGCTTTCCACGCAAATTGAAACAGTTCAGATCCGGGTTGAAATTGTTCAGGAGCAGGTGTCAGTATCCTGAAAACAGCGCCCAGATGAACCCTTCCGACATCTGTAACATCTTCGCTGATCACGCCCATAAAGACGGGCAGATCGTCTCCAGGCCGTTGATCCAGTTCTTCTGTTAATTCTCTTTCCATACCGGACATCAGGATCTGTTTAAATGAGGTATGGGGGGTGTGCTGGTCAATGGGATTAATATGACCGCCTATTCCAATGGACCAGAGGTCATGAAGACGGTTTTCACTTCCCTGCCGGTTGTATATGGCTGTTTTTTCAAAGTTGGCGGTTTGCAGGATGACATAGGGAATAATCTGCTTGTATGAGGGGTTATTTTCAGCATCCGGGCGGTTTATAAATGTGAATCCTGCAGCAGAACAGGTTTCAATAAACCCATCCAGATCCAATGGTACAATACTCGTTTGTTGCACCCATGCGTCGGGTAAAAGGTCTTTTTTAATGCATAACACGGTTTCATTTTTTGTCACAGAAATGGTCCTTTGGCTTGTATATGGGAATTAAATTTCATATGTTTATCACAGATTGCAAAAAAAATGAAATACGATCTGGTGCAGCAATTCTCATTTTGGCATTTTCTTGAACGGGTCAGGCTTGTTTTATTGTGCTTTTTATCGAAAATCGGTTCTCAAAGAGGTTAAAAGCGCAATAAATCAAGCCTGACCCTAACCTGATGTTTTATATTTAGAATTGCTGGATTTTGTGAGTTTTAATGGTGCTTTTATCGGGTCCATGATATGGGGGAGAGGAACATGATTAAATCCAGAGAGGGCCTATGCTGTATTTAAACAAACATGCAATTCAACAGATGGATCAACAGATGATTCAAACAGCCGTTGAACAGGCATACCGCCTGGTATTGAATAAAAACTATACCATGCCGGACAGGATGCATGTGACAGACCATCAGAATACGCTTTTATTTATGCCGTGTTTCTCAGAAAATTTTTTTGCAGCTAAATTGGTTTGGGTTTTTCCAGAGGCCCGGCAGCATGGACAACCGGCAGTGAATGGACTGGTGGTTCTTTCTGATGCTGTTTCAGGGCACGCATTGGCCATCATGGATGGTGCGGCCATCACAGCTCAGAGAACCGGGGCAGTTGGGGGATTGGCGGTCAAGTTGCTTACGCCTAAAACTGTGACGACAGCCGGTGTTCTGGGGGCAGGGGTCCAAGGACTCAGTCAGACCCGATATCTTCTGTTTAATCGGAACATTCAAACGCTTTATCTTTATGACCTGAATCAAGAAGCGGCTAAGGCGATGCGCAGGAATATAAAACAAGAATTTATGGACGTTGACGTTGTGATAACGGATGATCCGGATCAATTGGTTGAAGCATCCCGGGTGATTATTGCAGCCGGCATGGCCCTGTTTGATTTGACCGCAGCCGCTGCCATTTATCAGGGGGCCCTGGAAAAAAATATTGGACAACTTCTTGATGGGTAGCCTGAAGGAAAAAAATGGAGCGGGAAACGGGAGTTGAACCCGCGACTTCGACCTTGGCAAGGTCGCACTCTACCACTGAGTTATTCCCGCTCAGCAAAAGTTTGTTCTACCTACTTTAAAATCGGTTGTTTGTCAAGGGAAGATTCCCGGAATTTTTCTTCGGACAAACAATTTTGCTGTGCATCCCTGAATATGATATAAAGATTTGATCATTGAAATTCTATCAATGGTCAATAAAAAAAGGCAGGCAATGGGTACACAAAAAGTGTTGGTTACCGGAGGCGGTGGTTTTTTGGGTAAGGCCATCGTTAAAAAATTGGTCGAGAAAAATTTTTTTGTCACTTCTTTTTCAAGACGGTTTTATCCTGATCTTGAACAGATGGGGGTTCTGCAGATTCAAGGAGATCTGGTAGACCTAAAGCCCCTTATGACGGCCACTCGACAAATGGATGCGGTTTTCCATGTTGCCGCAAAAGCCGGCCTTTGGGGGGCTTTTGAAGACTTTTATCGGGTCAATGTGACCGGGACGGAAAATGTGATCGCCGCCTGCCGGGCAAATAAGATTCAACAATTGATTTATACCAGTTCTCCCAGCGTTATATTTGATGAACATGATATGGAAAATGTTGATGAACGTGTGCCGTATCCGAGCCGCTATCTGGCTCCCTACCCGCAAACCAAGGCTGCAGCGGAAAAGTTGGTGAAAAAAGCTGCCAAAAAAGGGGTGAACACCATCATTATCCGGCCCCACCTGATTTGGGGCCCGGAAGATAACCACCTGGTACCCGGGATTATCAGCCGCGCCCATAAATTAAAACGGATCGGGCGAACAGACGATCTGGTGGATACCATCTATATTGATAATGCAGCCGATGCCCATATTCTGGCCTATCAAAAACTTTTGGAAAACCCGTCGTTGTCGGGGAATGTCTATTTTGTCAGCCAGGATGACCCTGTCTCAAAATGGGAAATGGCCAATGCTTTTTTAGCTGCGGCCGGCTTGCCCCCCATAAAAGGACATGTCTCGGCAAAAACCGCCTACATTGCCGGCGCCATTTTTGAGGGGGTATATCAATTTTTCAACATTAAAAAGGAACCGCCAATGACCCGGTTTGCCGCAAAAGAACTTGCCACATCACATTGGTTTAATATCTCCCGGGCAAAAAAGGAGTTGGGATACACACCAAAGGTGTCGACAAAAGAGGGCCTGCAAAGATTAAAACAATCATTTTCAGCAATGGAATAAACGGATGATGAATTATTTTCAAACGATTGCCGCCCTCAGGTATAACAAGATCATAAAGGTTATTGTGTTTTCTGCTAAAGGGTTCCGGCAGGATCGGTGTGACCTCAGGGCGTCGTCGTTGACATTATTTACGCTGTTATCCATTGTTCCGGTGATGGCCATGGCATTTGGCATTGCTAAAGGGTTCGGGTTTAAAGAAATTCTGGAAAAACGGGTCCTTGAATTATTTGCCGGCCAGGAAGAGGTGATCCAGAATGTTCTCGCCATTTCAACGAACCTTCTTGAAAGAACCAAAGGGTCCCTGATGGCGGTTTTTGCTGTTATCCTCCTTTTTTATTCTTTGATAAAACTCATCGCGCATATTGAAAATGCATTTAATCAAATCTGGTGGGTAAATGATGACAGGCCCTGGGTTCGAAAATTTACCGATTATATTGCTATTTCAATCACAGCCGGTATCCTGATTATTTTTTCAAGCAGCGCCAATATTTTTATTACAGCATACCTTGAAAAGTTTTTAGCCGATGTTAAGCTGCCGGTAAATATAGAAAACTTGATTTCTCTGGGGTTTAATATCTTTCCCTTCTTGCCCATCTGGATATTATTTGTCTTTTTCTATCTGTTTATTCCCAACAAGAAAGTTGATATTTCAGCAGCCCTGGCAGGGGGGATGATTGCCGGAACCATTTTTCAACTGGTTCAAATGACCTACTTGAAATTCCAGATGGGGGTATCCAGTTATAACGCCATTTATGGCAGTTTCGCAGCCCTGCCCTTGTTTTTAATCTGGTTGCAGACGTCCTGGGCCATTGTGTTGTTCGGGGGTGAAGTTTCATTTTCCTGGGAAAATACGGAAACACTGGAACCCCAGGATATTGATTATAATAAAATCAGTATCCGGTTAAAGAAACTGATTGTTTTGAGAATTGTTCACTTGTGCGTAAGCCGATTCGCCTCCAATAAAATGCCGGCGTCAGATATTCAGATTGCATCTGAGATAAAAATTCCCTTAAAAATAGTGAAAATCTTATTGGGCAAACTCATTGAATGCCGGATCCTGCTGGAAGTAAATGGGGCAAACAGCCAGGGGTATGTGCCGGCCCGGGATATCGATGGCCTAACAATTCTAACGGTATTGACGGCCTTTGAACAAAAAGGAAAGGGCATCCTTCAGGTGGGGGGTACCCTGCAATTTGAAGCCCTAGAAGAAAGCATGAATGAGTTTGTCAAAGCCTGCAAACACTCTTCCGGGGAAAGAAAACTCAAGGATATTTAAGCCGGTTATGCCCCGGTTGTGATATTAAAAAAATCATTAATTTCATCTTCTTTCCGTTTCAGCAGATCCAGGGTCAGTTTTAATATTGATGGACTGATACCGATCTTTTGGGGAGAATCTTTAATGGCAACGGGAAATGGATTTCCGCTATACCCAATTCCAGCCTTTTGAGTCAGGTAATCTGCCAGATTAATAATTAACGCGTGATGTTTGAATTTAATGGGGGAAGATTCCGGGTGGTGATGGAACCGACAGGGCAGTATAATAGACTGAGGGAAATGCCATCGTTTCATCATCAGTGCTGAAAGTACGGCATGATCTATCTTAAAAAGGGCATTTTCAGCAAAATATAACGGTTTTTTTTTCTCGATGGCAAATTGTCTGGCGCGTGTGTATTCCTCTTTAAAGTATACGGAAAAGATAACCTTTCCCATATCGTGGAGAAGCGCGGGAATAAAAATCTTGTTTGCTAAACCCGGATCTGTTCTTTTCGCCAGTTCCTTGGCAGCTGTTGCTACACCGATACCATGAATCCACAAGGCTTTCATGTCGAGACTGAGCCCTGTTTTTTCCGTAAAAGATGACAGTATCCCCATGCCAAGGGCAATACCGATGATTTCCTCAAACCCAATAATTGTGATGGCCCGTTTAATGGTTTCAACTTTTATTTTTTGGGCATAGTAAATGGAGTTGGCCAGTTTTAATAATTTTGTGGTCATTCCCTGGTCATAGGAGATAACCGTTAACAGTTCCTGGGTTGTTGTTTTTTCATCAGATGCAACGCTGATAATTTTATCAACAGCAACCGGGAGCGTTGGCAGCTCACTCTCCTTTTTTTGAACCATTTGGAGAATTTCAGTTCGTATGTCCACTTAATCTTTCAGGGTGTAAGTATTAAAAGACACTTTGCCGGACGGTAATGCATTTTTTTCATGCCCTTTTTTTATTTCATCAGGATAGCCGATGGCAATAATGGATTCAATCATTAGATGATCAGGTATGTGTAACAGGTCTTTAATATAAGCATCAGCACTTTTGGATGTCGTATGATCTCTTTCTCGAATTTGTATCCAGCAACTGCCAAGTCCCATGTCATGGGCGGCCAAATGGATAAAAATAGAGGCAATGGCAGTATCTTCAATCCAGACATCACTCGTGGATGTGTCGCCACAAACCACGATGCCAAGGGGAGCGCCTTTTAAGAAACCGGCACCATGGGGCTTGGCCTGGGAAAGCTTTTCAAGAAGGGATATGTCGTCAATCACAATAAATTGCCAGGCGTTGCGACCTCTTGAAGAAGGGGATCTCAGGGCGGCTTCAATAAGGGTGTTTATTTTTTCTTTTTCTACAGAGGTCCGTTTAAATTTTCTGATGCTTCGTCTCGTGTTGATCAATTCTAAAAACATGGGCAGTCCTCCTTATCATTAATGGAAACGGGTTATATTAACATTGCCCTTCAATTGCATGTCATCGAATTTTTTTCTTACCATTCGCTTGAATTTATTCCGTGTTACCGGCCACAACAGGAGCAGCCCGAAAATATCAGTAATCAGCCCGGGTGTGATCAATACCATACCGGCAATAAAAATGATAACCGCATCAAGCAACTCTTCTGCCGGCATCAGTCCCTGCTGCAAGTTCATCCTGAGTTTCATCATGGTATTCATGCCTTCCATTCTGGCAAGCCAGGCGCCGATAAATCCCGTCAGAAGCACCAGCAGAATGGTATTCAATCCCCCGATGACGGTGCCGACTTTTATCAGCAGATACAGTTCAATAACAGGGATCAGGGTAAAACATAAAAATAGTTTTAACAGCACTTTTTTGCTCCTTATGTGTTTGGGTAATCTTAGGGACTCGGAAATAAACAATTACTCCATCTTGCTTGTCTTTCAGCTCGTCTTCTTCGTTGCATCAAAGAGCACATATTTCAATATGCTCCCTTTGATGCGCCTTGAACACGAGCTGAAATACTACGCCATATTTTGTATAATTATTTGTTTCCGAGTCCCTAACCCATAATGAGGCTTAAAGTTTTTTTGTCAAGTTTTTGACAGCGCCCCTTGAAAGGCGTGTTCAAAGAATCGCCAGGCGGGTACCGGGGGTCCAGATATCTGTGATCAATTTTTTTTTAACAGATCGACGGATGATATCAAGAAAGGAATTCCTGGAAATTTCAGTGGCACCCATGCGAAGGAGATGGCTTGTGGTTACCTGACAGTCAATCAGATCAAAGTGATACTTTTTGACATGATTTGCCAGCGCCACCAAAGCCATTTTGGACGTATCACGTTCAAGGGAAAACATGGATTCCCCGAAAAAAGAGGCGCCGATGCAAAGTCCATACAGCCCGCCGACTAATTTGTCCTCCCGCCAGGTTTCAACAGAATGGGCGTATCCCATTGCATGAAGGGTTGAGTAAGCATCTATCATTTCTTCTACAAGCCATGTACCTTCATCGTTTCTTGGTTTTGCGCAGGAAAGAATGGTTTGATCAAATGCCGTGTTCACCTTAACGGTAAATTGATTCTTCTTGATTTTTTTTTTCAGGCTTTTTGAAATATTGATGTCTTCTGGGTAGAGAACAAGTCTTGGGTCCGGAGACCACCACAAAAAAGGTTCTTTTTCTGAAAACCACGGAAAGATCCCATTTTTATAAGCCATCAGGATCCTTTCGGGAGATAGATCCCCCCCGATACATAGCAGGCCGTCAGATCTTGCAAGCCATGCCGGGGGAAAATCCAATCTTTTTGATAACCTGAAAAGGGGCATTCAGTTCTTAAATATAAAATTAAGCTTATTATTCCTCAGGCTGATGGATATTTTACCCCCTTTTTCCAGTCGGCCAAAAAGAATCTCATCCGTGAGCTTGTCTTTTATGGTGGTCTGAATAATTCTTGCCAACGGCCGGGCACCAAATTTGGGGTCATGGCCTTCCTTTGCAAGAAATGATCGAACTTTTTCAGAGTAGCGCAGGGTAATTTTTTTGGCCTTGAGCATGGATTTAAGTTCTTTCATGTTTTTATCAACAATCATCTCCATGACCTGGGGTGATAGATGGTTAAACTGGACAATACCGTCAAGCCGGTTTCTGAATTCAGGACTGAATGTTTGTTCAACCGCTTTTAATCCCTTGGAATCGGAATCTGAGACCTGGGAACCAAATCCAATGGCATTGGCACTCATTTCCCTGGCACCGGCATTGGAGGTCATGATAATGATAACATTTCTGAAATCCGCTGATTTGCCGTTGTTATCGGTAAGGGTTGCATAGTCCATAACCTGTAACAGGATGTTATACAGATCCATATGGGCTTTTTCAATCTCATCAAGCAGCAGAACACAATGGGGATGTTTTCGGATATTGTCGGTTAAAATTCCGCCCTGGTCAAATCCGACATACCCCGGAGGTGCCCCGATAAGCCTGGAAATGGAATGTTTTTCCATGTATTCGCTCATGTCAAACCGTAAGAACTCTATCCCCAGATGAGAGGCCAGCTGTTTTGCCACCTCTGTTTTACCGACACCGGTGGGTCCCATGAAAAGGAACGAGCCAATGGGGCGATCCGGTGCAGCAAGACCTGCCCTTGACCGTTTAATGGACGTGGTCAGGGTCTGGATGGCATCATCCTGCCCGAAGATGACCTTAAACAGTCGTTTGGGCAAAGATTCCAGATTGGCTTTATCTTTTGAGGTAACACTCGTGACCGGCACTTTGGCAATTTTTGCCACAATTTCTTCAATATCTTTTGAGCTGACAATTTTTCGATGACCCTTTCCCTTCAATCGAAGATAGGCACCGGTTTCATCAATCACATCTATGGCTTTGTCCGGCAGGCACCGGTCATTGATATATTTATCCGACAGATAGGCAGCCGCCTCAATCGTTGCGGCCGGGTATGTCAGGCCGTGATGTTCTTCGTATAATGGTTTAAGTCCTGTCAGTATTTGAGTCGCTTCATCAAGGGACGGTTCTGACACTTCAACCTTTTCAAATCGTCTTGAAAATGCCCGGTCTTTTTCAAAATGATTTTTGTATTCCTCATAGGTGGTGGTACCGATACATTTAATATCCCCGGAAGAAAGGGCCGGTTTTAAAATGTTTGACGCGTCCATTGAACCGCTGGTGGTTGCACCGGCACCGACAACAGTATGGATTTCATCGATTACCAGCAAGGCGTTTTCTTTGGATTCAAGGGCATTGATAACATCTTTCAGGCGCTGTTCAAAGTCCCCTCGATATTTTGTTCCTGCAAGGAGTGCCCCCATATCAAGGGAGAACAGCTCACAATTTTCCAGGAGATCCGGCACGCTCTTTTCGTTTATTTTTAAGGCAAGCCCCTCTGCAATGGCGGTTTTTCCCACACCCGGGTCTCCCACCAGAATCGGATTGTTTTTTCTTCTGCGACACAGAATCTGCATGACCCTGTCCAACTCATCGGTTCTTCCGATGAGCGGATCAATCTTTTTATCCAAAGCCTTTTGCAACAGATTTGTCGTAAAATTTTCCAGGGGATCTTTCTTCTTTTGCCGCTTGGTTTTCATATCCGAGGGCTTGAATAGTTTTTGGGATGGATCCAGGGGCGGGGGGGTTTTCCCCGAAGGGCTGACACTATGTGAAATGTATTTTAACACATCCAGACGGGTAATGCCTTCTGATTCGAGGTAAAAAGCGGCATGGGAATCTTTTTCCTGGAAAATGGATGCCAGAATATCCCCTAAATTGACTTCGCTTTTTTCAGCGGATCTGGCCTGGTTGATGGCCCGCTGTATCATTCGCTGGAACCCGATGGTCTGTTGCAGCACATATTCTTCTTTTGAATCAATTCTTGTTAATTTTTCATCAAAAAATTTTTCAAGTTCTTCTTTTATCTGTTCAGGATTACCACCACATTTTTCAATTGTTTCGGCGCCTGATTCATGGTTAAGGATTGCATAAAGAACGTGTTCCACACATACATACTCATGCCTTCTTTTTTTCGCTTCCCGTACGGCAAAACCGAGAGCTGTACTTAGTTCTTTGCTTATCATACCTACTCCTTTTCCATTGTACTTTTTAAAGGAAAGCCTTTATTGGTTGCCAGATTATGAACTGTTTCCACCTTGGTCTCTGCTATCTGCCTTGGGTAGATACCACACATCTCTTTCCCTTTATTATGTATATTAAGCATTATTTGCGTTGCTTTTTCAAGTGATTTTCCAAAAACGGTTGTAAGAATTTCCACAACAAATTCCATGGTTGTATAATCATCATTATGGAGGATGACCTTATACATGGGCGGATGAACAGTTTTTGCCCTGGAGGAAACGTCTTCTGTTGTTTTGGAATCAGTGGATGCCATTAATCTAAAACCTCCTAATGCATACAGCATTTTTTGTATTTTTTACCGCTTCCGCAGGGGCAGGGGTCATTTCTCTTTATTTTTTTAGAGGATCGTTTCACGGGCTGTTTTATGCTGGAACCATCTGAATGGGAAAATGTTAGATTTTCCTGCTCCTTTTTTTGAATTTCCTCTACCTGGGATGATTCGGATATCCGGATCTTGAATAAAATATCCACTATTTCTTCTTTTATCCGTTCCATCAGGTCCTGGAACATGTCAAACCCTTCTTTTCTATAAATCCGCAGGGGGTCCTGTTGCGCATAGCCCCGCAGCCCAATACCCTCTTTTAAATGGTCCATGGACAATAGATGCTCTTTCCACCGGGTATCGACCGTCTGCAGAATGATATGCCGTTCGATTTGTCTGGTGATCTCTTCTCCAATGGCCGCTTCCCGTTGATTGTACCGTTCCCTTATATGGTCAAAAAGCATTTCCGACAGCTGTTGGGCCGTGTGATTATTCTTTACGCCAGTTTCAAGGTCAGGCGTAATGGTAAATAATTGTTTGATCCGGTTTTCAAGTCCGTCCAGATCCCATTGCTGAATCGGGGCCTTTTCCACCACAAATTCATCAACAATATCATACACCTGGTCTTCAATCATTTCCATGACAACCGGCTTTAAGTTATTCTCAAGCAGTGCTTTCCGTCTTTGTTGATAAATGACCTCCCGCTGCTGGTTCATGACATCATCATATTCCAGCAGGTGCTTTCTGATTTCAAAGTTATGACCTTCTACCTTGGACTGAGCATTTTCTATGGCCTTGCTGATAAATGAATGTTCAATATGCTCACCGTCCTCAATCCCCAGTTTGTCCATCACCGCATGGATCCTGTCGCCGCCGAAAATTCTCAATAGATCATCTTCCAGGGATAGATAGAATCTTGAGGATCCGGGGTCTCCCTGTCTACCGGCCCGCCCCCGAAGCTGATTGTCAATTCGCCTGGATTCATGGCGGGATGTTCCGAGAATATGGAGACCGCCAAGTTCCTTAACCCCTTCTCCAAGGACAATATCCGTACCGCGACCGGCCATGTTCGTGGAAATGGTGACCGCACCTTTTTGTCCGGCATTGGCAACGATTTCCGCTTCTGCTTTATGGTGTTTTGCATTGAGCACCGTATGTTTGATTCCCTTTTTTTTGAGCTTTGTGCTCATATCTTCAGACACATCAATGGAAATCGTTCCCACAAGAACCGGCTGCCCTTTTTTAGACAGCCGGATGATTTCTCGTATGGCGGCGTCATATTTTTCTTTTTTTGTCTTGTATATCAGATCTGGAAAATCTGTGCGGATCATTTCCCTATGGGTCGGGATGACCAGGACATCCAGATCATATATCTTTTTGAATTCAGCCGCTTCGGTCTCTGCTGTACCGGTCATACCGGAAAGGGTGTGATACATTCTGAAATAATTTTGAAAGGTGATGGAAGCAAGGGTTTGATTTTCATTTTCGATTTTAACGTTTTCCTTTGCTTCAAGGGCCTGGTGAAGTCCTTCACTGTAACGTCGACCCTCCATCAACCGTCCTGTAAACTCATCAACAATAATGACGTGATCGTTTTTAACGATATAGTCCGTGTCCCGTTTGAAAAGGGTGTGTGCTTTCAGGGCCTGGTTCAAATGATGGAGCAGTTCAATGTTTAGCGGATCATACAGGTTGTCCACTTTGAGGAAGCCTTCCCCCTTGGCAATTCCGGCTTCTGTTAAAGAAACGCTTTTAGATTCTTCGTCAATGGTATAATCCGTGTCCCGTTCAAAGGCCGGAATAATGAGATTGACCTGGGAATAAAAATGGGTGGATTTTTCAGCCGGTCCGGAAATGATCAACGGTGTCCTGGCTTCATCAATCAGAATACTGTCAACCTCATCCACAATGGCAAAATTGAGCTCTTTCTGGGCAAGAGAATTTTTATCAAATTTCATGTTGTCCCTGAGATAATCAAACCCGAACTCATTGTTTGTGCCATAGGTGATGTCCGCATTATAGGACCGTTTTCGTTCCTGGTCATCAATGTCATGGAGAATTGCCCCCACGCTGAGTCCCAGGAAATTGTAAATTTTTGCCATCCATTCGGCATCTCTTTTTGCCAGGTAATCATTTACCGTAACAATATGAACCCCTTTTCCGGACAAGGCATTCAGGTAAGCGGGAAGGGTGGACATCAATGTTTTTCCCTCACCGGTTTTCATCTCAGCAATGTTTCCCTGGTGAAGGGCAATTCCGCCAATCAGCTGAACATCAAAATGCCGAAGCCCAAGGGTTCTGACAGAAGCTTCTCTGACCAGGGCAAACGCTTCCGGTAAAATATCATCCAGCGCTATGCCGTTTTTAACGCTTTCTTTGAATTCAATTGTTCGTTGCGCTATCTGCTCATCAGAATATTGTTGCATTTGGGGTTCAAGATGATTAATTTGCGCAACAATCGGTTGGAGGGTTTTTATAATCCGGTCATTGTTAGATCCAAAGATCTTCGTGAAAAAGTTGAATACCATGTTGAATGTTTACCTATCATTAAATATAATTTTTAGCGTTCCGAATAAAACATATAAGCATTAATTGGTGAAATTAAAACAAAAAATTAAAATTAATTTTGTGTTTTGAGAAAAAAACAAAGAAAAAAATAATATGAACTAATTCAGGAAATATTTCAAAGGATTTACAGGGGTTCCATTCAATTGAATTTCATAATGTACATGGGGACCTGTGCTCCTGCCTGTGTTGCCGAGTGTGGCAATGACCTCCCCCCGCTTAACTTCCTGCCCCGGTTGGACCAGTATTTTTTTCAAATGACCGTACTTGGTGACCCGGCCGTGCCCGTGATCAATCACCACCAGATTGCCGAAGAACCGCTTTCCAGAGGCATAGGCGACCCTGCCATTGGCCGTTGCAACAATTTTGGTGCCGCTTTTATTTGAAATATCCAGTCCGGAATGAAATTCTTTTCTTCCGGTGAAGGGAGATGCCCGATATCCGAATTTTGACGTGATCCATCCGTCCACCGGTTTTATGGACGGACAGGATGCCAGAAGGTTTCTTTTTTGTTCCAGCAATTGAATCAGGTTTTCAAAATTAAGGGCTTGTTTCTGGGCTGTAAGATTTGTCTGGTTTGCCTGCTGGTGCATTTCACGAATCAGGGCGGTGTGCTTTTGCTCCAACGGAATATCCAGGTCCAACTCATCCTGGGGGATTCCCCCGATACCAATCAACCCGCTGGAATTACTGGTTTGCTGGATTCCTGCGATGAGCCGCACCTGGGTTTCAAATTTAGACAGATTATCCAGCTGTTTTTTCAGGGATTCAATTTCACCGGCAAAATTCTGGATTTGACCTCTCTGGTGTTTGATTTCAGCATCTTGCTGAACAACGGTTTGATTTAAACGGGTGGCGTCAAATGCGATGTTTTTCAAGCGAAAGTAATCATATCCAATAACGGCGGTGCCGGCAAGAGCCGAAACAGCCATGAACAAGACACCCCATAATACGGTTTTGTGGATGGAAAACTCCTTGATATCAGAGGTGGCACCGGGATGAAACCATATTTTAATTCTTTTCCTCATCATGATCCTTCTGAATGAAAATTTTTTTTCAATGTTGAGACCACCCTGTCCATTATAAAAATCCCTGAACCCAATTTAATCCTGTTGCATCGTCCAGTCCAAACAGGAGATTCATGTTTTGAACCGCCTGGCCTGCGGCCCCTTTTAAAAGATTGTCAATGGCGGAAACCAGAATGATCTGGCGAGTTGTTTCATCAAAGTGAATGCCGATATCACAGCAGTTTGTCCCCCTGACATGGGAGATTGCCGGATACAGGTTCTTGTCCAGCAGCCGTACAAATGGTTCATCCCCATAATATGCATCATAGGTGTCTCTGATCATGGTTTCCGTTGCAATGTCGGTTGCCTGGGCATAAATCGTTGACATCATTCCCCGTGTCAGGGGTAACAGGTGTGGCACAAAGGTGATGGTCACCGGCTGTTGCGACTGCAGGCTTAAAATTTCATTGATCTCCGGGGTATGCCGGTGGTTGCCAACTTTATAGGCGCTGAAGGATTCATTGGCTTCACAAAAATGGCTGGAAAGTGACAGGGACCGTCCGGCACCACTTACGCCGGATTTTGAATCTGAAATAATGCCGGCAGGTCGGATCAGTCCTTCCTTTAAAAGGGGTAGCAGGGGCAATAGAATGCTGGTGGGATAGCAACCCGGGTTTCCGATAAGGGAAGATGTCTTGATCTGGTCCCTGTATATTTCACAAAGACCATATACACTTTCGTTTAAGAGATGTTTTGAGGTATGGACCTGGTAAGCGGATTCGTATGCTGCCGCATCTGTAAACCGGTAGTCGGCAGACAAATCAATCACTTTTATGTTCTGTTCCAGCAGAGCAGGGACATACTGCATGGATATTTTGTGGGGCAACGCTAAAAATATGACATCTATTTTTCGGGCGAGAGCCGGGATATCCAGATCTTCGCAAATCAGGGATTCAAACCCTCTCATGGAAGGAAAAAGATCTGTTAATGCCTTTCCTTTGTAACTGTTTGAGGTGACGGCACACAACGTCGCTTGGGGATGATTGGAAATCAGTTTGACAAGCTCAATGCCTGTATACCCTGATGCTCCTGCAATACCTACGTTAATCATATGGTTCCTTTTGGTGTGAAAATTTTTGATGACCTTTCTTTTTATCAGATAGATACCGTGTTTTCAAGAATAATTACCGCCCAAAAACCTAATGAAGAATCTGGCTCAAGAAGAACTGGGTTCTTTCATGTTGGGGATTTTCAAAGAAATCGGTGGGGTTATTCTCTTCAAGGATCTCGCCTTCATCCATAAAAAGAACCCTGTGGGCAACACTTTTTGCAAATCCCATTTCATGGGTGACAACAATCATGGTCATCCCATCCTGTGCCAGGCTTATCATCACATCAAGCACCTCTTTTACCATTTCAGGATCAAGGGCCGATGTCGCCTCATCAAACAGCATGATATTGGGCTTCATGCACAGACTTCGGGCAATGGCCACTCGTTGCTGCTGACCACCGGATAATTGTCCTGGAAATTTTGCTGCCTGTTCTGCAATCTGGACTTTCTCAAGATAAACCATGGCAATCTCTTCCGCTTCTTTTTTGGGTGTTTTTCTTACCCAGATAGGTCCGATGGTTAAATTTTCAAGAATGGTAAGGTGGGGAAACAAATTGAAATGTTGAAACACCATGCCCACTTCAGACCTAACTTTTTCAATGTTTTTAAGATCTTTGGTGAGTTCAATGCCATCGACAATGATCTGTCCTTTCTGGTGTTCCTCAAGCCGGTTGATGCATCTGATCAGGGTTGATTTTCCCGATCCGGACGGACCGCAGACAACAATCCGTTCTTTGCGCTTAACATCGAGATTAATATGCTTTAACACATGAAAATCGCCGTACCATTTATGCATATCAACAATTTTAATGACGATATCTTCACTTGAAATATCGATTTTTTGATTCGTTTCTTCGTTCATAAATAATCGCTTTATACCTTGTAGTGTCAATCATAATTATTCTAAACTGGTATTCAGTTCTTTTTCCAGCTTTCGGCTATAGTTAGACATGAAAAAGCAGCAGATAAAATAGATAAGGGCCAAAAATATATAGGCTTCTGCTGAAAATCCCATCCATTTTGGTTCTGACAATGTTGTCTGTGTTGTTTTCAGTAAATCATATAATCCGATGATCACAACCAGGGAGGTATCTTTGAAAGCAGAAATTAAAACACTGACCGATGGCGGGATCACAATTTTTAATGCCTGGGGTAAAATAATGAGCCGCATGGTCTGGGTGTAATCTAATCCAATGGCGTCTGCGGCTTCAAATTGTCCCTTGTTCATTCCCTGTAATCCGCCCCGGACAACTTCTGCAATATAGGCTGCCGTAAACATGATAATGGCCACCTGGGCTCTCAATATCCCATTTATGGAGACCCCTTCCGGCAGGAATAAGGGAAAAACCACTGAAGACATGAACAATAAACTGATTAACGGAACCCCCCGTATCAGTTCAATGTAAAAAATACAAAACGTTTTAATCACCGGCATTTTTGATTGCCGTCCCAGGGCCAGAAAAATACCCAGGGGGTAGGCTGCGGTTAGACCAAAAACAGACAGGAGCAGGGTCAGAATGATGCCGCCCCATTTTTCAATATCCACGGGTTCCAGCCCTAAAACTCCCCCTTTTAACAAGATGCCCATCACTATCAGTGAAACAATCCAGGCATATCCCAGCGCTGCATGCCAGTAGTTTCTGTTCCTGCTGATGACGAGTAATGATACCAGCAGGGCAATTGCGGTGATGGGACGCCACAAGATGTCCTGGGGATAAAATCCAAACAGGATAATTTTATAATTGCTGGAGATGAGTGACCAGCAGGCCCCATCTCTTTGCCGGCAATTGGCATCCGGCAGCCAGCAACTGTCAACGAGTGCCCATTGTAAAAACGGCACAACTGAAAACCACAGGATACAGACAATCACAACCGTCAGTATGGTGTTTAAGGGACTGCTGAATAAATTTTCCCTCATCCATCCCAGAATACCAACACTTGCCAGGGGCGGTTTGATTGTTTCTGTCTTGTTATTTGTTTGCATGGTATTCCATAAACCCTTGTCTTATCATCCTCACCTTTCCACGATGGCCATTTTTTCATTATACCAATTCATGAAGGCCGAGGTTGATAAACTGAAGATAAGATAGACAATCATGATCAACATAACACCCTCAATCGCCTGACCGGTCTGGTTAATGGCGGTTCCGGCCACCGAAACAAAATCCGGATATCCAATTGCGACTGCAAGAGAACTGTTTTTTGTTAAATTGAGCATCTGGCTTGTTAAAGGCGGAATAATAACCCGCAATGCCTGGGGCAGAATAATGAGATTTAAAATTTGTCCCGGCTTTAACCCGATAGCCATTGCTGCTTCCGTCTGACCTTTGTTGACGGATTGAATACCGGCGCGCACCACTTCAGCAACAAACGCTGCCGTATATAAGACAAGTCCTAAAAGCAGGGCCGCGAATTCAGGGCTGATCGTTAATCCACCTTTGAAATTAAATCCTTTTAATACCGGAATATTCATATCCGTCGGTGCACCGCCAATGAGCCAGCATACTAAAGGCAGTCCAATGACTAACGCCACGGAAGTATATAAAACCGGAAATGTCTGGCCCGTTAAATTTTGTCTTTTGGTTGCCCATTTTTTTAAGAAAAAGATAACAATAACCGCAATGATGAAGGCCATTGCCATATATGTATAAACCGGATGGGCTTGCGGAATGCCAAAAATGAACCCCCGGTTACATAAAAACAACCCATTGAAGGGATGTATGGCATTTCTTGGGGACGGCAGCATTTCATAAAAAAAAGCATACCAGAAAAAAAGCTGGAGCAGGACCGGTATATCCTGGAAGAGTTCAATATATCCTGCAGCACATTTGTTGATCAGCCAGTTTTTTGATAATCGGGCAATCCCGAGAAATGTGCCAAGAATAACCGTTAGGATGATGCCGATAAATGAAATCAGCAAGGTGTTTAAAAACCCGACCCAAAGGGCTCGAATATACCGGTCTGCCGCCGAATACTCGATGAGTGACTCTCCGATTTCAAAAGCCGCCTCATGATTTAAAAAACCAAAGCCCGTCGCAATGGATTGCCGTTCCAGGTTGGCCATTGTGTTGGAAACCAGGTACCATGCGACAAAAGCAAACAAACAGGCCGCGCCAATCTGGTAAATGATGGATCGTTTGTCAGGGTCATACCAGAACGATATGTGGCTGGAATTTTTATGATGGATAGCGTTATTCATTAGACGGTTCTAATACTCTTTATAAATATTAAAAGATGGTGCAATTTTCATTGCACCACAATGATATGCAGCGGGATGGGCTACTTGAAGGGCGGAGAGTACATTAACCCACCGTCCGTCCACAGTGCATTCAGCCCTCTTTCAATACCCAGCTGAGTATTTACCCCAACGTTTCTTTCAAAGATTTCGCCATAATTGCCCACCATCTTGATAATATTATAAGCGAATTTTTCATCCAGGCCCAGGGCTTTTCCATTGCCTTTTGTAACGCCTAAAAATCGTTGGACTTTTGGATTTTTGCTGTTCAGCATCTCATCCACATTTTTAGATGTAATGCCCAGCTCTTCAGCATTTATCAGCGCCAGTACGGAATAATTAACAATATCCTTCCACTGGTTATCACCATGTCTTACCGCCGGTGCCAGTGGTTCTTTTGAAATGATGTCAGGAAGAATCATGTAATCATCAGGGTTTGGTGCCACGGCCCGGGTTCCTGCCAGTTGGGACGCATCAGAGGTTAAACAGTCACATCTGCCGGCAAAAAAGGCCTTGGCAAGCTCTGCCGTGTTTTCAATGACAACCGGATTCATTTTCATTCCATTGGCCCTGAAATAATCAGCCACATTCAATTCCGTGGTCGTTCCCGGAAGCACACAAACGGTTGCACCATCAAGTTCTTTAGCACTTTTTACGCCCAGTTTTTTGGGAATCAGGAATCCCTGACCGTCATAGTAATTGACTACAGCGAAATCAAGGCCAAGTGCTGAATCCCGGCTTAAGGTCTGGGTACAATTTCGGAAAAGGACATCAATTTCTCCGGACTGTAATGCGGTAAATCTTGTTTTAGCAGTCAGAGGGGTGAATTTTAATTTGTCAGGGTTGCCAAATACGGCAACGGAAACTGCCCTGGCACAATCCACATCCAGACCTTTCCAGACCCCTTTGTCATCAGCTTTTCCAAAACCAAAAAGACTGCCGTTGACGCCCGCCTGAATAAACCCTTTCGCTTTAACATCTTCCAGTGTTCCCGCCATGGTTAATGTGGACATGGCCAGAACAGTAGCGCAAACAGCGATTACTTTGAATAACTTCATAAATACTCCCTCCATCTAATTAAAATTAATTGATCTTGAACAATTCTGTTAAGAATTGCATATACGGTTGTATAACATGAATTTTTAAGGCCCTTATACCTATTAGCATATTCGCAATATTTTTCAAGCACTTTATTTGGCGATATCAGGGTCTGCCCGAAGGGTCAGGGTAAAAGAAATGTAATATTAAAAAAAACAATGTTATTTAATAAAATCAGAAATTATATTGATCCCATGTGTAAATGTGGAAAAGTTTTTAGAGAACCGGTAAATGCCATATCCCATATGGCCGGTGCTTTGGCATCCATTGCCGGACTGACGGTATTGGTCGTCTATGCCGCCATCAGGGCGGATGCCTGGCATGTGGTTTCCTTTGCCGTTTTTGGCACCTCCATGTTTTTAATGTACACCGCAAGTTTCCTCTACCATGGATTGAAGTTATCTGAAAAGGCATTGCTGGTGTTTCGGCGGATTGATCATATTATGATTTTCATGTTGATTGCCGGTTCTTATACCCCTATCTGTCTTGTGCCGTTGCGCGGCCCCTGGGGATGGAGTATTTTGGGGACGGTTTGGGGGTTTGCCATTTGTGGCATGGCATTAAAAATTTTTGCCATGAATGTCCCCCGATGGATTTCCACCCTGATTTACCTGATCATGGGGTGGCTGTGTGTGATTGCCATTTATCCGCTTGTGAAATCCCTTGAGCCGGCATGTCTTTTCTGGTTGGCCTTAAGCGGATTGTTCTACAGCGTTGGGGCCATTGTTTATTCGATTAAAAAACCCGATCCTTTTCCCGGTATTTTCGGATTCCATGAGATATGGCACGTGTTTGTCCTGTTGGGAAGTGCCTGTCATTTCTGGCTTGTGTTCAAATATTTAATGTACGTAAGCCCGGCTTAAACGAACCGTTTCTTTCATTGTAAAAATAAATCAGATTGGGTAGTATTTGTTCCTTGCATGCTTATTTTCTGACAAGGAGTCTTTATGAAAATCAATACGGTAAAAAAAATAACGGATTGCAACCACCTGAATCTTTTTTTAATTGAATATATGGATCGGGTAAATCGTGAAAAACAATGGATTTTCGCATCACGATCAGATCGCTTAAACCCCTTTGAAAAAACGGATCGCAAACCAGATGCAGTGGTCATTGTGCCGTATCATATGCAGGAAAAAAAACTGGTGATGATAAAAGAATTCAGGGTTGCCCTTGACGATTATCAATACGGATTTCCGGCAGGCCTTATGGACGAGGGAGAGTCTGTGGAGCAGACCGGAAAAAGAGAACTCTTTGAAGAAACCGGATTAACCCTTACACGAGTGTTGAAAAAAAGCCCGGCTGTTTTCTCCTCTTCCGGTATGACTGATGAGTCCGTCAGCCTTGTGTTTGTTGAATGTGACGGTCGTCCCACAACCCGTTTCAATGAGGCCTCGGAAGACATTGAGGTGCTGATGCTGTCCCAGGATCAGGCTTCGGATCTTCTGTCCGACAACAAGATTAAATTTGATGTAAAATCCTGGCTGGTGTTGAATACCTTTGCTTCCCAGGGGGTCATCTGAATGTTTTCTAATTTTTTATTTTTTCTCATTGCATTGGTTATCTATACAACCTCTGACCTGTTTGAGACGGTAAAAGAGGTTGATATTGTCCTTATTTCCGGTAGCCTTGGGGCCAGTGCTTTATTTGTTCTTATTTGTCATATGGCATTCAAACGGCTTGAACGAAAAGCCTTAAAAAATCTTTATGCGAATATGGATCCGTTTGTTCATGCCTATATTTCACGGTTGTCGGTGCTGGCCCTGATAATTTTTACCGTCAATATTTATGGATTTAAATTAAAGCGTCTTTTTTCCGGCATCCCCATTTTTGATACGCTACCCACCCTAGAAGCCCTTTTTTTTCTTGGGGTATTTCTCTTTTATCTCATGATGGTCTGGAATGAAGCATACCGGGTGCAAAAGCGAATTTTTTCCAGTGCAGTGTCGAAAAAGGACTATGTTTTATCCAATATTGCGTTTTCATTGCCGGCGCTCCTGCCCTGGTTCTGCCTGTCGCTTATTGCCGATATCCTTGGCATTATACCCTGGCAGCCCCTGGAAACGGTGTTGCATACCCCTGCAGGCGAAATCGGTTATATTGCCCTGTTCCTGATTGCCATCGCCATCTTTGGGCCGGTATTAATCCGGCGGCTATGGAATTGCAGCCCCCTGGAGCCGGGATATGCCAGAAGCAGGATTGAAAAAGTCTGTAAAAAAGCCGGGATGACATATTCCGATATTTTAAGGTGGAACCTGTTTGGCGGGACAATGATCACTGCAGGTGTGATGGGGCTTGTCGGGCGGTTTCGCTATATCCTTGTGACCCCCGCACTGCTGAAATCACTGAATGATGATGAATTGGATGCCGTTATGCTGCACGAAATCGGTCACGTCCAAAAACATCATATGGTGTTTTATCTTTTCTTCTTTGCCGGGTTTATTGCCTGTAATTTCGTTTTTTTTGAACCGGTTATGCTGTTTTTGTATATCCTGGAACCGGTGTATGATTTGTTTGCACGCATGGGGGTTGGAAAAGCGTCTGCGCATCCAATCCTGATCAGTGTGACGCTCATTGGCAGCTTTGTCGTGTATTTCCGATTTGTATTCGGGTTTTTTATGCGAAATTTTGAACGTCAGGCAGATCTTCATGCCTATCATCTTGCCAATGGTGCAGCCGCTCTTATTTCAACCTTTTACAAGATTGCATCCTTTTCCCGGCAACCCATTGATAAACCCAATTGGCACCATTACAGTATCGGTCAACGCGTTCGATTCCTGGAGAACTGTCAATCAAACCCGGCCTTGATACACGCCCATCATTTAAGGGTCAAAAAAATGATTGCCGGATATTTTGTCCTGGTGAGCCTGGTTTTTGGTATAGGCTATTCCATTAATTACGGGATGGCCAAGGATGTATTTGACAATTTTATTGCTGAAAAAATTCTGTTTCAACAACTGGATGTTGACCCTGAAAATTCGGATCTGTATGCGGTGGTCGGTGATTATTATTATAATAAAAAAAATTATGAAAAAGCCATTGATTCATATGAAAATGTCCTGCGGGTGGACCCGGAAAATGTTCATGCATTAAACAATTTGTCCTGGCTTTTTGCCACCTGCCCGGAACCGGGGTACCGAAATGGGAAAAAGGCCCTGGAATATGCCAGCCGGGCATTGACACAAAAAAAAGACGCCTTTGTCTTCGACACCTATGCTGAAGCACTTTTTGTGAATAATGATATCCCGAATGCCGTAACAGCAGCAAGGGAGGCCCGGCGACGGTCAACGGATAAAAAAGCGTATTACGAAAATCAATTGCAGCGGTTTGAGAAAATGTTAGCCCCTTGACACCTTGAATAGTGCCTGACCGGAAATTAGGTGTTTGGGCGCCTCTAAGAGCGGTTCAAACACTAAATGCCGATGGGGAAAAATGCCATGCCCGCTATTTGAACGACTTCTTTTATCACCCGTCCGGTCCGGGTGGCTACGATTAACGCCATGGTATCCTGGAGGGAAACCAGTTTTCCGAAAATTCGTTCATAACTCAGGTTTTCCACCTCGCCGTCAAGGCTATTGGTCAGGACGAATAATTGACCGTTATCCTTGTACCGGTTTTTCAGTCGCCAGACAAAGATTTCAATATTTCTGGCACTGTTATACAGGGTCTGTTCATTCAGGTAATCCAGCATGAAAAGTTCACACTTGCTGTTATATGATTTATGAATCATGGTGTATAACCCCACCATCAATGCAAAGATCCGATCCCCTTTGAATTCGGGTTCAAGGCCCAGTAAAATGGCATCGGTACTGTCTTTGAAATTTAATTCCGGGTGTTTTTCAAGGGCCGGACATTGAAAAATCTGGTTCAGGCGGGAATCCATTGTCTGGCCGTTACCCTTTTGCAATTCAAAGGGATTTCTTTTGTAAAGTTTTTGGGTCAGGGTTTTTAGAAGGGAGATCGCCTGGTTCATGTGGATTTCAGAGATGACATCAATATCTGTTTTGGCAAAATTCTTAATATGAAAGTCAGAAGATCGGACGCATCCGGACAATAAAAAAATACAAACAAGCGTGAAAAACAAAAGTTTAATCAGGGGGGGTGGGGGAAGTCGGTGTTGCTTTTGTTGTGTCCCCCTGAAATTAATGGGCATCATTTCAGGGGGATAAATCATTTACACGACTTTTTCGGCTCTATATTCTTGAAGTCCCTTGTGCATCGTCTTGACAGCAAGCTGAATACAATGATGCTTTTTTTCCGGGATATTTTCAAGGACTTTAAAAACATCCCCATCGTTAATTTTTAATGCTTCGTCAATGGTTTTACCCTTTACCAGATCAACAGCTGCCATTGCAGCCGATATCGCACCGGCACAACCTGTGATTTCATACCGGACATCTTTGATGAGATGATTGTCATCAATTTTCAGGTAAACCTTCATCGTATCGCCACAGGATCCAACGTTTTCAGACACCTGATCCGCATTTTCAATATACCCCATATATTTTTTTTCAAGATAATAATTGATTGCCGGATCAGCATAGCCTGCATCCGCCAGCATTTTACGTTCAGCATCAGATGTTGTAATTATTGTAACCACCGCTTCTTCCTTCACTTCACCCTGATCAAAAGAATATTTTACCGGGCATGATAAGTAAAATCTCTTATTGTTAAAACAAAAACTTGTGTTCTAGAATAATGAATTTCTTTTTGATGTCAAGCAAAATGGACAAAACAGTTTATTTATTCCCTCCGGTTATGGGAATATTGTTCCCCCCTCCGGCAAGCAAAAAATAATACTTGAGATTATTATAAGCTGTGATATTCTATGCAATGAGGTTTTCTGGGTTAATTTCCCAAAAGATTCAATGATGATGGCAATACTTGCAGTAGCTCATATTATTATATTTTCTTCTACCATTGGACAGGACAAAAAGGAGAACAGTTTATGAAAGAGTTGATTAAGTACATTGCTCAGGCGTTGGTTGATAATCCGGATCTGGTCGAGGTCCAGGAAATTAAGGCACAGCAGACCCTTGTGTTGGAATTACGGGTTTCAAAAGAAGACCTTGGAAAAGTTATTGGTAAAAAGGGCAGAACTGCCCAGGCCATGCGAACTATTTTGTCATGTGCCTCTGCAAAAGAGCAGAAACGGGTTATTCTGGAAATTGTTGAGTGATCTTCAAAACCGCCAGGGTTTCTATCAATGGATGAATTAAGAGACAAACATCACACCCTTAAAAACCCAGATGTTTTACCGGTTAAGAATCCAGATAATATCAGTGGCCTTTGTTTCAGGATGTCCCCTTCGTCAGGTGACACAAATTTTTGAAACAAAGGCCACTGAATCAGGCGTGCCGGTTACATCTTGAAATCCCTGTTCGGGTCCGCGGACCGCGCGGCAAATCCAGGAACTGCGAAATTTACGAAATCATGGAAATTCGTTTTTTTCCATGGCGTTTCGTTTGACGTGAGCACGGATACGCCAATAACTTCTCCATACATAAATCTGGGTTCTGTTGATACCAGAAAAAAACAATTGTTAACCGATTAACACTTTCGTGCCTATGCTTTGATGGACAGGGCAGGATTTTTATGGTTCTTTTTATCACTTTTAAAGGCCAGAGGGGGAAAAAAGAAATGTGCAACGCCAGGCCCGATGTAGAAATAGATACATCGATCATTGAGTTGTACTAAGAATGGTTAACTAAAGGTTAACAATTTATTTACAGCTTTGTCGCGAACCCCTCAATCTTATTCTCCGCCCTCAATATTTTTTATCGTTATAATTCAATTTGTTATAAATAATTTTTAAAAAATTTAAAGCAATGGCACGTTTGTTGGTTTGATAAGGCAAGTACCATATGTTTGAAATTTAAAAAAGGAGGGGAAAACACGAGAGGATTGACGGTATCGTTAAAAGGAAAAATGACGAAATGACATTAACCTATCTGCCGGGTCCGGAGGCAATAGATATTCACAGATCATGCACTGTCTATTGGTGAATCTGGAATCCGGAGGGATAAAAAAGGAAAATGAAGATGAAAAAAACGATTGGATATTTTATTTTTTCTCTACTTTTTTTAAGTTCACCGGTTTTTGCATCTGACGATATTGAGATGCTTAAAAACGAACTTATGAAAATGTCCCAGACCATGGAGGCGCTGCAAAAAAAAATTGAGGGTCTGGAAAAAGAAAGAATAGAAGAGAAAGAAGAGGTTCAATACCTCAGTGGACGGGTGGATAAAACAGAACTCCATACGGTGACAGACAAACTTTCTTTGGGGGTTGAGCTTAGAACCGAGGGGCATTCCCTTCACTATGAGGATATGCAGGTGGCACCGGCAGGATTAACTCAGACGTTTACGAAACCCTATACAGGTCCGTTTGGACCGGGTTTTACCGGTTTCAGTGGTGGGACATTGAACCAGATCCAGACCGCTATCGCTGGAATGGCAGGTGCCGGCGTTATCCCACCTGCAGAGAAATATGATGCAGACAATGATTTTATACCCACCACCAAGTTTAATCTGAATATGCGGGCAAAGGTTAACAGCAACCTGAGTTTTGACGGCCGGTTGGCCGCTTATAAGGCCTGGGGGGATTCTTCCGGTGTAAAAATAAATTCCGGCAGTCTTGGCGATGTGACCCTGGATGGCAATACCACCTCAATTCCCCATGGGGATACCATTCGTCTTGAGCGGGCCTATTTTTTATATTCAAATCAGGTCAATGATATCCCCATCAGTTTTTCTCTGGGTCGACGACCGTCGACAGACGGACCGCCCATGGAATTCGGGAAAAACAGCCTGGAGGCAGGGTCACCCCTTGCCACTATTATCAACTGGCAGTTTGACGGTGGGTCACTGGTATTCGGGCTTGAGGAGCTGACCGGTATACCGGGAGCAGCCTTTAAACTCTGTTACGGCCTTGGATTTGAAGGGGGATGGGGCAATTCCTATTCGCTTCAAAATACATCTGCTGATGTGGATGATGTTCATATGTTTGGTGTCATTGCCACCCTTTATGAAGATGATTCCTTCAGCAGTGTCTTTAATTATGCCCATGCCTGGGATATTACGGACGGGTTTACCGGACTGACGGTCATGCCGTTTATCGCATATGAATCCGGGGGGCAATACTATTTTGACGCCAATGCCGGCGGTTACATCAGCCGGATGCAGCCGGTCAGCGATATCGGAGACTGGGATGCGGCTTCCCTGCTGTTAAGATCAAACCTGGAGGAACGTACGGGAAAAGATATTGATGTTTTTCTGGCCCTGTCATGGAGCCATACAGATCCGTCACAGATTTCCCAGAACCCGTTTTACAAGATAATGGGCCAGGGATTGTTAAGTTCCAATGGACAGCTTGAATCCCAGCATGGGTATAGTATCTATACCGGGGTGAGGCTTCCCATGCCCTTTGATGCAAAGCTGGGGCTTGAGTACAATTGGGGGTCACAATACTGGTTTAACTTCACCGGAGCAGAGGATGCCATTGCCGGAAGCAAGTTGGCAGCCCGGGGTAGTGTGTTTGAAACCTATTATCTCCAGCCGGTTGTTTCAAATAATTTTTTCCTGAAACTGGGGATGAAATATTACGATTATGAGTATACTGGCAGTGGTAATCCCCTTGGCGCGCCTGTAAAGATTTCAGACATCAATTCCCTGAATGCAATATTTCCGGTTATTGACAAGGTGTGGGACGTGTATGCGTCATTGACAATGAGATTTTAAAGGGTAAAGTAAAGGTAAGGTCGTTAAAAAAAAATTATTTAATAACGCCCATGCCCATACGGGCACAACAAAGCATGAAAGTGATGAGAGGTGAGGTATGCGTATTGAGGGAGGGATAAGTTCTCACGACTCAAAACTCATAACGCACGACTTTCATACAAAAAGAGAAGGAGAATTAAATGAATAGAAAAATACTGAGTCTGGCGGTGGCGATCATGTTTGTATTGTTCGGGACATCGATTTTGTTTGCAGAAGGTCCCAGCGGGGACAAGAGAAAAGGCAAATATACCTATAAAAAAGTTTATAAAACGTGTGCAAAAAGGGGGGCAATTGAATCAACGACCCCTTTTATCAGCCCGAGCGATAAGACAATGGCACAGTGGGAAAGAATTTTTGACAAAAAGAAGTTTGAGATTTTTAAATGCAGCGAAGAATTCAATGCTCTTTCCGAAGCGGATCTTCAGGATATTTATGCATATCTCTACAATTTTGCTGCCGATTCTCCAAGTCCGGCAAAATGCAAATAATGTCATGCCGGCCGTACCATGCCTGGAAATACTGTGAAATTCACCGTTGTTAAATGGTACAGATAGAGAATCGATCCTTTTTCAAGGGCAGAGGTCATGAACCTCTGCCCATTTTTATGGAAACAAGGGGATAAAACTGTAATAAAATGGGGGGGTGTTGTTAGGCCGTCTTTCGGTGCTGACAAGGGTAGGCGCGTAAAGAGATCCACCCGAATATCGGACCGATTACCAGGGGCAGAAAAGCGGTCCTTACCCCGAACCAATTGATCCACAGGCTTAACAGTTCAATGGTGATAATGGTGATTAAAAAACCAATGCAATTCACAATCGTTAAGGCGGAACCCACGTATTTTCGTGGCGCAAACTGGGTGTTCAAGGATGAAAATTGTGGGGAATCAGCCACAACTGTCACCCCCCATATCTGTATAATGATCAAAGCAATGCCCTGGGGAAGGTTCTGGAGAAATGGGGAAACAAGACAGATGGAACCAGACATAAACAATACCACCAATGCGATTTTACGACTTCCCACCCTTAATGCAATAATGCCCCCCACGGCACATCCCAAAAAACCAAATATGAAAAAACCAAAGGTCCAAAGTTCGACATTGGTTTTTACAATGGTGCCGAAAAGCAGGGGAATGTAGGCAAAAACCGCATAAAGTTCCCACATGTGGCCGAAATATCCAAAAGAGGCAGCCCGAAAACCGGGGTGGCGGAAGATATCTTTGATCACACCGAGATCAAATTTAGACCCTTTCGGCAGGTGGGGGCCATCTCCCACCAGGAACAGCTGGATCAATCCCCCGGTTAAACACAGCACAGAGGTTACCTGAAGAATGGAGCCGATATTGCCCTGCCAGTTCAACGCCTTGATCAGATAGGGAAAGCCGGCGGCCAGGACCAGGGCCCCCACCAGCCATCCCAGGGCTCTTGAAATCGTCTGGGGATACCAGGATGCGGCGATTTTCATGCCCACAGGATAGATGCCGGCAAGGGATACCCCACAGAGCATTCTTGACATCAAAAGAACCGATTTGTGAGTTTCCAGGAAGATCCCGGAAAAATTAAACACAGCCCCCAGAAGGGCACTTAAAAAAAACACCCGGGCAGGGGAAAACCGATCGGAAATGTTTAAAAAGGCAAACGCCAAAGTGCCGATGATAAACCCGAATTGAATGGCAGACAACAGGAATCCCTGACCCATATAGGCCACATTTGCCGCAAACCAGATAGAACCGGAAAGAAACTGGGATAAAATAATAAAAAATAACCGCATGTAAACGCTCTCATCCTTTTGGATCTATCTTATCGATATGCTTCAACAATTTGTGCAAGCACTTGGTCACCTGGACACAGTTCCTTTTCCGTTAAGGCATTCAGGGGGGTGTCCGTGGTTTCGAGAATGGCATGGGTGTCCTTGAGGTCCTCATTCATATGCAGGATTCCCGTAAGGAGGTGCCCCTTTTCCCGGTGGCGTTCCAGCCCGTCAAGGGCAGATCGTCTGTTCGTTATATCAAGGGAATCACCGCTTTTATAAAGCTGGATCACACTGCTGTCATGCAGGGTAACCGATTGGGTTGTCCCGGGTTCATACTGGGTGGTGATTTCCTGCCGGGGGGGGATGAAATCAACCGTGGCCGTGGCTTCCCGATGGTCCCGGACCCACTGGTAGCTCTTGGTGGAGGTGACGGTATTGTTGAAGGTGACACAGGGAGAGATCACATCCACCAGGGCAAACCCTTTATGGGTTATGGCTGCCTTGAGCATGGGAACCAGCTGCGCTTTGTCGCCTGAAAATCCCCGGGCAACAAAGCCGGAACCCATCTGGATGGCCAGTTGACACAGGTCGATGGCTTCAAACGGACTGGGATGTCCTTTCCGGCTGGCCGATCCCCTGTCCGTCGTGGCAGAATCCTGTCCTTTGGTGAGCCCGTAACAGCCGTTGTTCATGACAATATAGGTCATGTTCAGGTTGCGTCGCACAATGTGTACAAATTGTCCCATACCAATGGACGCGGTATCGCCATCACCGGAAACCCCTATATAAAGGAGGTCCTTGTTGGCCAGATTGGCACCGGTGGCAACGGAGGGCATGCGGCCATGGACGGAATTGAACCCATGGGATTTGCCCAGAAAATAGGCCGGTGTCTTGGAGGAACAGCCAATCCCGGACAATTTAACCACCCTATGGGGTTCCAGGGAAAGCTCATAGCAGGCCTGGATGATGGCATTGCTGATGGAATCATGCCCACACCCGGCACAGAGCGTGGAAACAGCGCCTTCATAATCGCGTCGGGTATACCCGAGATCATTCTCGGGAAGGTCGGGATGACGGAACGTGGGACGTCGGGAGCTCATTTGGCACCTCCTTGATGGGTGTCGGTTCCCGGGGGTACCGATGGGGTTATGATCGCTTTTATGGACCGGGTAATATGGCCGGCAGTGATGGGCAAGCCATCCATGGCGGGGATGGAGAACAGTTTGTCCGGACGAATATTGCACTCGTTTATCAGCAGGGTGCGCATCTGGCCGTCCCGGTTCTGTTCGATAACAAAAATGTGATCATGCCGGTCAACAAACGCTGTGACTGCTTCCTGGAAGGGAAACCCCCGGAGTCGCATGGTATTAATGATGATATCCTGCTCACCCAGCTGGTCCATGGCTTCATAGGCCGAATGGGTGCTGGTACCGAAAAAAATGGCACCCTGGACACAGGTCTCATCCTTTATTCGGATATGGGGCCCGGGTACAAGGGGTTTTGCCGTGTGCCATTTCTGCGTGAGACGTACCATACAGCGTTCATATGCATCATTGTCCTCGGTGTAGGCTGCATATTCGTCATGGGAGGATCCCCGGGTAAAGTAGGCCCCCAGCGTCGGGTGAGTCCCCGGGATTGTCCGGTAGCAGATGCCGTCCCCCTCCCGGTCGAGATATCTGCCCCATTTCTCGGTCATGGCTTCAAGTTGTCCGGCATCAAGAACCTTTCCCCGGTCATAGATACGGCTGTCATCCCATTCCAGGGGCAGGCTGATATGATCATTCATGCCCAGGTCAAGGTCGCTCATGATGATAATCGGGGTTTGAAGTCTTTCCGCCAGATCAAAGCTGTCTGCCGTCATCTCAAAGCATTCTTTTGGATTACACGGAAACAGCAGGATGTGTTTGGTGTCCCCATGGGATGCATAGGCCGCGAGTAACAGATCAGATTGCTGGGTCCGGGTGGGCATTCCCGTGCTGGGTCCGCATCTCTGGACATTGATCAGTACCACGGGGATCTCTGCAAAATAGGCCAGCCCCAGTAATTCATTCATCAGGGAGACCCCGGGGCCTGATGTGGCGGTAAATGCCCGGGCGCCGTTCCAGGACGCACCCATGGCGATCCCCAATGCTGCCAACTCATCTTCGGCTTGAATAATGGCTGCCTTTCGTTTACCGTCGTCATCCCGTCTGTATTGGCTGGTGAACTTCTCAAATGCTTCAATCACAGAGGTGGACGGGGTTATGGGGTACCACCCGGCCACGGTGGCCCCGCCATACAACGCCCCCAGTCCGACTGCGCTGTTACCATCCATCAAGATATGGTGGGGCATCTTTTGGCTGCGTTTCACTGACAGCTGGCAGGTGTCGGGAAACTGTTTGACAGCGTATTCAAATCCCAATTCCAGGGCGTGGATATTCGGTGTGGCCAATTTTGGTTTTTTACGAAACTGTTTCTTAATTGAATCGGTTAGAACGGAAAATTCCATATCCAGCAGATGGGCCAGGGCCCCGACATAGATGATATTCTTGAGCAACTGCCTGAGTTTCGGATTCTCAATTTCCCGGATGCAGATCTGTGTTAACGGGATATCGATAACCGTGATATCCTCCCGGAGAAAATCATCCGGCAGCTGCCTTGAGGAATCATAGAGAAAATATCCGCCCGGCGAAAGATCATCATAGTCCTTTCGTAATGTCTGTCCATTGACAGCCACGACAAAGTCATATCCTCCCCGGCGACCCAGGTAACCCTTCTCACTGACCCGCACCTCATACCAGGTGGGCAGGCCCTGGATATTGGAAGGGAAAATGTTTTTGGGACTGACCGGGACCCCCAGTCGAAAGACTGCCTTGGCAAAAAGATTGTTGGCACTGGCAGAACCTGAGCCATTTACATTGGCAAAGCGGATAACAAAGTCATTGACCCTTTTAAGTTTCATCATTTCTGTCCTGCCTTTGCTGGTTTGTACGTATATTTTTGTATGTCCCAGGCTGCCGTTGGACATCGCTCTGCACAGAGTCCGCAGTGAAGGCAGACATTTTCGTCCTTGACCATGACCCTTCCCGTGGGCAGCAGGTCAGAAACATAAAGGAACTGGGATCGGTTGGTTGCCGGGACGGAGAGGCTGGACCGCAGGTCCTCCTCTTCTTTGTTTTCAATAAAGTTAATACAGGTGGTGGGGCAGACATCAACACAGGCATCACATTCAATACAGTCCTGGACGGTAAAAACCGTCTGCATATCGCAATTGATGCACCGCAGGGCTTCTGTATGACCGATTTTCCGGTCAAAGCCAAGTTCAACTTCCATCAGGCGATCCTTGATGGACTTAACCGTTGAAACCATGGGAACAGCCTGCCGGTGCTCATCCGAGACATCGCTATGGTACATCCAGTCATGTAGTCCCATCTTCTGACCGGCAAGTGTGGTAAAGGGCAGGGGTCGTTTTGAAAGGTCCTCCCCCCGGCAGAAAAGATCCATGGAAATGGCGGCTTCGTGACCATGTGCCACGGCGGTAATGACATTTTTGGGTCCGAAAGCGGCATCGCCGCCGAAAAAAACTTTTTTAATACTGGATTGAAACGTGATTTCATCTACCCGGGGTCGGCCTTGATCATCGAAGATCAGGCCGATATCTTTTTCAATCCAGGGGAAGGCGTTTTGCTGGCCAACGGCCAGCAGCACTTCGTCACACGGGATGAAAACCGGTTCCTGGTCAGATGCCGGACTTCCTGGTGCCAGTTGAAAGGTCATACCGGTTAACCGGTCCTCTTTTACCACAAACGCCGTGGGGGACAGGTATTCTAAAATAGGGATGTTCTCTCTTACGGCATCTTCAATTTCCCAGGGAGATGCTTTCATTTTTTCCCGGGGGCCTCGAATGATGACCGTGACATTTTCCCCGCCAAGCCTGCGGGCGGTCCTGCAACAATCCATGGCGGTATTGCCGCCGCCAATCACAAGGGTTGTTTTGCCGGTCTTTTTTTGATGGCCATATTGAACGCCGGCAAGCCATTCTATACCAATGTGAATAAACGCGTTTCCCGCCTGTCTGCCGGGTAGGTCAAGATCCCTGCCCCTTGGCGCCCCGGTACCGATAAAAACAGCATCATACGCCTTGTCGAGAAATGACTTCATGCTGGAGATATAGGTGTTAAAATAGGTCTTCACCCCCAGATCAAGAATAAGGTTTACCTCTTCATCGAGAACTGTCTTGGGCAAACGGAAGGACGGTACCTGGCTCCTGATAAACCCACCGGCCGCTGACTGATCGTCATAAAGATCGATGGCATACCCCAGCGGTAACAGATCCCTGGCCACCGTGAGGGAGGCGGGTCCCCCCCCGATAAGGGCAATTTTTTTCCCGTTTTTTTTCTTGGGAATGTCTGGGAGACGCTGGGTGATGTTTCCCTTATTGTCAGCACAAACTCTTTTCAACCGACAGATGGCCACGGCGTTTTTTTCCACCCGGCCTCTCCGACAAGCCGGTTCACAAGGTCTGTCACACACTCTGCCCAGGATACCGGGGAAAACATTGGACTCCCAGTTGATCATATAGGCATCTGTGTATTTCTTTTCGGCGATGAGCCTGATATATTCCGGAACGGGCGTATGTGCCGGACAGGCAAATTGGCAATCAATCACGCGATGAAAATACTCGGGATTTGTAATGTCAGTTGGATTCAATAATTTTTCTCCCACTTATGTTGATGTGTGTGCATTGTTGATATGTTAATTTAAACCATAATACGGTGAGCTTGTGAAGTTCTTTTTTCCGTTGATATTTAAAACAGACATCACCCTAGTTCAAAGACGGAAATATCGGTCCTTTTTTTTTCATTTGTTTTCTCGATTGTAACTCTTTAAAAAAAAATGGGGAAAGAGGATAGAAAAGAGGCCGCCTGTATATCCCGGAACGGCCTCGTGAAGCGTAATTTATTTTGATAATAGTTTTTGTAATTGAGTGGTAAATTCGGTTTCCATCTTCAGTTGTCCTTTCCATCCTTCGGTGTAGGCCATCTCCAGGTATTTTTTCTTATCTTCAGGTGAGAAACTGATCACCTCCATGCCGGCTTGTTTGAGAATTCCCACTTCATTTTTCATGTTTTCAACGGATTCCGTATCAACGATGGCCGCTTGTTCTGCCAATACTTTCAATACGGCTAACCTTAAATGATCCGGCAGATGGTCCCATTTTTGGGCATTGGCCAGGACAGGATGACAGACTTTGTAAAAAGGAGGGCCAACAACATATTTTGCGACTTCATGCCAGCCCCAGGGCCTGATACTGTAAAGCGGCCACATGAATCCGTCCACAACACCCCGTTCCAGGGCTTGATAGACATCCCCCGGTTTGATGGCACTGGGAATGCCGCCTAAAGATTTAATAAAATCGATGTACATTGCAGAGGTTCGAATCCTGAGGCCTTTTATCTCCGCCAGGTTTTTGACTGGTTTGATGGTGTAAAGTTGAAATTGGATTTCACTGCCCAGCCTGCCTAAATAAGCCGCATTCAGTTTATCCCGGTGGATCTTGTCAAAGATGGCATCCACTCCTATCATCCGTTCTTCAGTGGTGTTCAGTCGAGACAGTTTGGCGACATTTGCGGCGGGTGCAATGCCGGCATAGTACGCCGCGGTTCCGAACATCACATCAATGGTTCCCATCCGGATTGCCTCAGCCTGGTCCCTGGAAGGGATGACCTCAGGGCCCCCTAAATATTGTATTTTCAATTCACCTGGATATGTTTTGGATAGATAGTCATTTGCCGCCTTGATAAACGGTAAATACTCTGTTGCAACTTCAGAGGCGTTTTTCGGCCAGGCACTGATCGCTTTTAAGATGTATTTTTCAGCAAATGCGTGGCTGGTGAAACTAAAAAAAATAAAAACCGAGACCATAAAAATCAGTTGATGTGGGACTGTTTTTTTCATCCTGTATTCTCCTTTCGTTATATCTAACGGGTAATTATAAAACGGACATCTGGCTTTTTGTATTTTTTCCTGTGAATTTTAACTCAATGTATCATAGCTTTGGATATGATTGCAAATTTGCATGAGAATTCCCATAGAAAGTTGTTGCGGTTAAATAGCGCCAGCGCAACATGATATAATTGAAGACGGGCTGTTGTCCCATCCTGAAAATGATTTTTTTTGAGTATGTTGTTAAAATGGCGCACCCTTGTACCCATTTTTCCGGTTGGCGATCAGAGTAATGCTTGTGTTTTTTCATGTAGACTTTTATATATTCCATATCTGTCTTTCATATAAAAGGAGAAAAAGGAATGAAAAGAACGCTTATTATTGCAATATTGATCCTCTTTAATACTGTTTCAGTATGGGGTTCAAATGGTAATGAAGCAGATAAAGCGATTGAACCGGAAACGGCGTATCTGGGTGAGCAGAAAAAGATTTTCAGGCAAAATATTCCATCCATCGCAAAACAATTTATTGGTATCTCCTATGAACTTGGTGCCAATCCACTGCAATCAAGCGCTTCTGATAATTCTCACTTGTTTTTTTCTATTTATACGTTAGCTGCCCAAAAGGCTGGTTTATCTTACAAAGAATATCTGCCCATGAAATACCTGTTACTCAATATACATGAAGTGGACGAGAACGATCTTCAAAATGGAGACCTCCTGGTGCTTAACAATGCCCATGCCGCCATGATTTATCATGTTGAAAAGACGGGGAAAATTCATTTAATCTACGCATCAGGAAAGCGCAGACAAGTTTTATCCTTTAATAGTGACAACCCCGTATTTTATGTCTACTGGTTGGAAAATTTGAAAGGGTTTTACAGGCTGGCAGATGTCATGCTGAAACAAACCAATTGAGTGCGATAATGATTGTATTGGATCGGGTTACGAAAAAATTTGGTACGCTAAAAGCGGTCGATGACGTTTCATATCAAATTCATAAAGGAGAATTCTTTGCGTTGCTTGGACCCAATGGCGCCGGGAAAACAACGATTATCAAAATGCTCTTAGGCTTTATTCGACCCACTTCAGGCAGCATCAACATTAATGGGGTCCCCTCTTCTGAAACACGGGTACGGAAAAATATGGGTTATATAGCAGAACGGCATATGATCCCCCCATACCTTTCCGGTTTTGAATATCTGCATCGCCATGCATCGCTAATTGGATTATCCGGGAAAAAAGCACGACTCGAAGTAGAAAGGGTTGTGGAACTCGTATCAATGTCAGGTATAGAAAAGAAAAAGAGTGCTGGCTATTCAAAAGGCATGAAGCAACGGATTGTGATTGCGGGCGCATTAATCGGAACCCCGGATCTGTTGATACTTGACGAACCGGTTTCCGGCTTAGATCCAATGGGTATCAGAGATATCAGAAATATTATTGATAGCCTCAGGCGGTATGAAATAACCATTGTCTTAAATTCTCACTTGTTATCAGAGGTTGAAAAAACATGTGATACGGCAGCGATTATGCATAACGGCAAAATAGTCGCAAAAGATTCAATTGACGCTATAATGGCGCATGGGGAAAGTCTTGAAGATGTATTTGTTAAGCATGTAACCCAAAACACTCAATACTGATAAAATCATATGAAAATGGTTTTCAAAATTGCACGTTATACGATGGTGGACCAGATGAGGGCCAAAAGTTTTTATCTGCTTATCGCTCTGTCAATAGGCCTTCTTTTCTTGATGAGGGGGTGTTATTCGGCAGATTATGTGATCAACGGCCAGCCGGTTGAAAGCATCTGGCATGTTTCCCGGGTTATTTTCCAGGTAATCGTTATGGGAATGCTTCTAATGGTGTCCATGATATCCATGAGGATATTCACCAGGGATCAAAACGATGGTTCAGTGCAGATGTTTCTTTCAAGACCTGTTAATCGCAGGGAATATGTGCTGGGCAGAATCATCGGCACATGGTTAATTTCTTCAGGATTTATGTTGCTGTTACATTTGACCATGGTTTTAATGGTCTGGTCCCATACCGGTGACATTAATTTGGGATATATAGGGGCATCAATTGTTTGTTCAGTGAACCTTCTTTTTATTGTTGCAGCAGTGTGTTTATTTTCTTTGTTCATGCCGGATTTTATCAGCGCCTTGTTTGCCATAGGACTGTTATGTGCAGGATTCGTTTCTGATGGTGGATACCGATTATTAAACAGTGAAATGATCGCAATCTTGATTCCTTCCATCTCTGGGTCATCTCCTGCTACATGGCGTGTTTTTTATCCAAAACTTTTTATGGTGCAGGCCTATGCCGACGCATTAATTTCCCAGAATGATTTTGTTACTCTTGGGCCAGTGCATCCATTAATAAATGTCCTTGCGTATATTGTTCTCCTGATATCGTTAACTGTTTTGGTTTTTAACAAAAAGTCGATTTAACCATTCCAACACCCAATTATAGATCGTATGAATCTGATCCAGATCAACACAGTTGTTTTTAAAACCTTGTCCTCAGTCGCAGTACCGACCTGTTGCTTTTTGACTATTTGTTTTTTTAATCTTTAAACTGGAGTATATTATGGCTGAGCCAAAGGATACTCCGACACCGAAATTAATGATTTCCTGGGAAAAATGGCCACATTTCACTCACCCACAACCGGTTGACAATAGCTGTCATATCTAAGGAAGGTTACAAAAATAAATTGAAATCGGTATTGGTGTTATCGGCGGGTCTTCTACGGGTCCGTAAACAAAGCTTTTAGGTAGGCGTAGACGAAAACGGCATTATCATCGCCACCGCCGGGTTCACCATCACATCCGTGATCAAGCAAAGCTTTTTCAACATTCTTGGCGGCTGTGCTGGTTGTGCATTGTCGATATATCCGCCAATGACCTTCTTCAGGTACTTTGTGGTCTCCATATACCCGATTCTTTATGTTCTCGGTGGTACCACAATACCATGAGGAGTAAGCCCCGCCTTGTTTTTGAATGTGATATAGAATGTCATAGTAAGCGTCTTGCGCTATTGTTTTCATCTTTTAGTTCTCTTTTCATTTTTTAGAGAGTCTGGTCACAAGTTCATCAACGAGTTTGAGGTCTTTCTGGTCAAGTTTACCGAGCTTCGAAACAACATCTTTCAGCACCACCGGCAGTTCTTGTTTTATTGGATCTGATCCGGTGGTGAGCTGGTGACCGAGGTTTAGCATTTCGAGGTAGGTTTTGCCGAAGAAATTAGCAATTCGCTGCCTTCGATGCTCTGAGTAATTAACTCTGGCGCCAAAATAATCGTTAACGCTGCGTGGAGAAACTCCTATGTGCTCAGCAATTTTCACCTGAGTAACGTTACGCTTTTCCAGCAAATGCTTAAACGAAATTTTAAATATTTCAGTTGGTTCCATTTCAGTACCCATAAAATAAGTATTACAGATTAAAACAATACAATACAATACGCTAATAAAAAGTATAAAAATTTATTGAATACATTTTTTAAATGTATAACCTATATAAAAAAGGAGACTTTAGATGAAAGACAGATTACCACGCGGAGCTTTAAAAACATTATAAAACCTAAGGGGTCTCCCCGAAAAACCCTTTTCTGACTACCGGAACAACAGAAGAGATATGCACAAGTCCAGGTCAATAAAACTTGAAAATGATACATTAAAGACAGGTATTTTTTCACGAGAGAAAGCTGGATGTTCCACCCGGAAAAGATCAAAGAAATTTTAATCAACCAGGGATCAGCCAATGCCTAATCGTCAAAGAGTATATAAAACAAAGGAGTCAGCATAAGTGGCTGGATTTTTAAGCGAATGTGGCGGAAGTGCATGGGAATCGAACCCACCCGGGACGGTTCTAGCGCCCCACATCGGATTTGAAGTCCGAGGGCCCCACCAGTGAGCCGCGCACTTCCGCATCAAATTAATCAACATACAGTATACCTGAAGACCCTTGTTTGTCAACCTCTAACAGCGATTATATTTTTTATATATCAAGAAAAAGGGCGGAAATTTTCTTGTCCATATTGGTGTGAATTATGTCGCCCCGGGTAAATCCCGGGTATGGGTTCGGGTTTGATACCCTGTAAGAATACCTCCTAAAAATGGAATCCGGTCCATAAAAAATTTTTATTTTCCAGGTCATAGTCCTGCTGCGGTCTGGAGTGAGTGAATTGCTTCAACCATAATCGAACTGCGATTGGCATCGAGTTTCATTAAGTCTCCAGTGAGGGTAATGGTCCCGGCCGCAAGGATAAAAGGGCCATCACCATCCGGTGGAATAATGGATGCCTGCATGGTAAAGTATGCCCCACCCATATGGGTTATGGCCCCGGTCATCAGCATACTATTGGATGCAGGACCATCATTGTCCATGGTGATGGAGAATCTCCAGGTGGACTCTCCCAGATATTGCACAGATCCCCAACTGGGAGTCCCCAGTAGCATCAACCATAAAATCGTCAGCATGACAACTGTAATTTTTCCCATCTTCATAGTTCTTTCCTTCCTTTCTAATTTTCGTGATTATGACGGATTTAGGAGGGGGTAACTTGTCCTATGAACAGCTGAATGCTTTCCTGGCATGGTTGAATTGGAAAATTTAACCTATAACCTACAATGAAGGAAGAGCATATGCAAAAGTCAGAATCAAAGGCAACTCCCCGGAAGAACCGTACAATCATAGTGGATTTTATTCAAGCTGAATATCAGCTTGACATTGATGATACGTTTTATTTTCGATCTGTACTGGATTCATTTATAGCTTGTCATTCAGAACTTCTCCCATTTGGGCTTCAGCATGATTACCAGATGAAAGATATTTACCTGTCAAAAAAGACATACTCGGTGATCAGGATTGTTATCCTTTTCGACTTTATGATTTGAAGATTTCTACACGTCTGGAATAAATTCAATCCCAATGGTTCATTGCATCATGCTGCAGCATGCTTTTTTTACAATTTCATACAACAATTGAGTAAGGTTAGAACCCGGCATCACTCTCATGCCCGTAGTTGTGCCCATGTCTTTGATAACACGCTGTTTTCGATATCTATGATTTTACTAAAAATAATGCTTTATTCCGTATTCAATCATCAAAAACAAAAGGTTATTTTGAGTGTGGCAAAAAATGTTTGCCTTTTGTCATTGCAGCCATTTTTTTTATCTTCTATATTATTCACATGAAAAAGCGAATTGAATTTTTATTTTACCCCGGTATGGTGGATCTGGATGTCACCGGTCCACTGGATATTTTTCAAGCAGTCAATGAAATATTTTCCGGAAGCGGCAGGGAGAACGAAGGTTATGAAAAGATTTTTTCTGCCTTGATGCCGGGGCCTGTCCCAACCTCTTCCGGTCTGGGGTTGAACGCAGACAATCGACCAGGAAAGGAAGTGACGAACAATTTTGTTGAAGTGTAAACCCAAGAGAAACCTTAATCTGATGCTCTGATTAGGCCGAAGTATATTCAACCCCGGCGGCGTCATGATGAGGGAAACTGCTAAAACGACCATTCACAATGGAGTACGTTTATTCACTTTTACATTCTTCATTGTGTCTGTTTACTATCGATTAAAGGAGCTTGTATGCCCAACTATACCAGTCCGGAACATTTTCATCGCTTGATGGAAGAGTATCCCGATACGATATGTAAAAGAACAGGATGCCGTTATGATGAAAAGAACAAGCGGTTCTCAATGGACGCCTGGACTGTTCAATATGAAGTTGATCCGAGTGGTAAACGCATATATACCAAGAACAATCAGCAACCGCTCCACGAGTTTTTTGAGATATTCCTAATACATTACCTGATTGAAGAAAAAACGATACAACCAACCGGGGAATGGATCTCTGAAAAAGACATGACCGGAGGGGTGACATTTTTTCGAGGTCCGCATGACATACCAACGGATCGTATAGTGGAAAAGTTCGGTAACGATATAGACCGGCTTGGTCTCGAATGCGAGAAATTATCGGGCAGCCGAATCGAGATGGCTGACATGGCTTACCGGTTTGACATTTTTCCAAACATCCATGTGGCACTTTTATACTGGATCGGTGATGAGGATTTTCCTGCTGAAGCGAAAATCCTCTATGACAGTTCCCTGCTGGATGTATTTGCCCTTGACGTAATTTTTGCCCTCGCCATAGCAATTTGCGATAGATTTGCAGACGGGATCTGGACGGAATAATCTTGCCTTTACCGAACCGGTCAAGGCTCATAACAACTCAAGGTTGATCACCCTTGCTCGCTTTGAAAAGGATCACCATAAAATTGGCTAAAAAGGGTGCAGAATTTAAAGTTTTTGTATATGGAAAGTTTGAAAAAATATAGAACTGCGGATTTTTGTCAGTTGACCGGAACAATATCACAGGGTATGTAGTCGGTGAAATTTGCATCTAAGGAGGATTTGAATTTGGCACTGACAAAAGCAGAAATTGTTGAACGAATTGCAGTGAAAAAAAAGTTTAAACCATCTGAAGCAAAAGACACTGTCAAAACTTTTCTTGAAATCATGAAATCAAACTCAACTCTTGCATCAGGTGAAGATCTGATGATCTCGGGCTTTGGAAAATTTCAGGTAAATGAAAAAGCGCCCAGGAAAGGAAGGAACCCCGCAACAGGGAATGATATGATTCTGGAAAAAAAAAGAGTTGTAACATTCAAATGCTCTGGAAAATTGAGGGACCGAATCAATGGATAAAGTTGACCCCAAAATTTATAATCTGCCTCCTCGAACTGTTTTGTTGAAGGATGATAATGATAATTTTATCCTTTTTATCGACAGAAAAAGCCGAATCATCATGAAAGATGCCTCCGTTATCCTTGAGAAAGCAGGAAAAATCAAAAAAATTACCCCAGATGCCACAATCACCTTAGAAACAACAGCCCCAGTATGCAGCAAGTCAACTAAATTTCTGACTGATAATGGCGTTGACGTGATTTTAAAAGAATAATGCAACCCGTCATTCCAGATAAAAAGGTGTTCATCGCTCTTACAACCGCGAAAATGCCTTATGGTAAATACAAGGGATTACGCCTTGTTGATCTTCCAGAGCCATATATTGTTTGGTTTTCACAAAAAGGATTTCCAGAAGGAAAGCTGGGCCAGATGTTACAGATGGTTTATGAAATCAAATTAAATGGTCTGGAATATCTTTTCAAACTGAAATGATATTCAACTTGTTTTATATGGTCATCCAATGGTATGAAAGCGTCCTGACGTATATCGTTTGTGCCGTTAACCTTTAGATTTATAAGGACATGGGTATGAGAACATTGAGAGGAAGGGTCGTTCATGCCCTGGCCTTTGAACTGCTGCTGCTGATATTTACCCCGGTTATAGCATGGGTGTTCGATAAAGGAAAGACCTGGTTGGGCATGACCCCGCGGGTAAACATGTCGTGATAATGTCAGTTGTCGTCCACCCTGACTATCAAGGCAATGGTTACGCTGATCAATTAATGAATCATTTTATTTTAAAAATGAAAAATTTGAAAAAATCAACAATTTATCTCATTTGCCAATTAGGCTTAATCCGGATGTATGAACGCCATGGTTTTGTCCTAATTGGTAAATCAGAATCAAATCATGGCGGATTGGAATGGCATGAAATGTCACTGGCAATAAAAAAAAACACATAAAAACCGTTCCACTGGATTTCGCAAGCAGCTCGAAACCAGCGACTTCAACGTTGGAATAAATAAGTTGCTATAGGAGTCATTAGAACATACCAATCAAGGCGCAACTGAATGCGTGGTTCAAGGTGCTTATCAGTTCAGCCAAAATCCTATGTATGTCGGTGGATCAATGTTTTTCATCGGTATGGGACTCATTGCTGGCAGTGTGTGGATGTTAATTTCATATTTCCCCTTGGGGGTTTACCTTTCATTTTATTTGTAAATTATTAAGTTAACTTGAACCCGAAAGTTTGATATAATCAGTAAGGCTAATATGATTATCGTTCCAGTGCCTTATACCGTGCCCGGTTTCATTTGTTTTTTAATGATGCCGGCCATGCCTCTGCTCGAATCCGATTTCGTCTGCTATAATCAATGGATTTCCTCTTTCATGCGGCAACTATTTGTGAATCTCCTGACGCAAAGGGACGTAACGATTTCAAGAGATCGACGATTAAAAAAATGATTGGAAATTGCCTGGAGATGACAGTTATAAAATGTGAAGCTATTTTTCAGTGAACCTTCAAACATAAGCCGTTGAACGACCTCTTTTAGCATTGTTCTCAGCGATTTATTGATTATACAGGTTTATATTAAATCAGGAGTAAGGCTATGTCAGTGCTCAAGGTTGAAACCATAGAAAACTGTTGGATACCAATGCCTGATGGAAAAAGGCTCGCTGCCAGAATCTGGAGGCCGGAAAATTGTTTTGAAAGGCCTGTTCCGGGAATATTGGAATACATCCCTTACCGGAAGGGAGATTTTACCGCAGTCAGGGATTCGGGATTGCATCCATGGTTCGCCGCCAGGGGCTATGCCTGCGTTCGGGTGGACCTCCGGGGAAGCGGGGATTCGGACGGTGTTTTAACGGATGAATACCTTGAGCAGGAACTTGCGGATGGGGAAACTGTCATCCACTGGATTGCGGATCAACCTTGGTGTGACGGCAATGTGGGCATGATCGGGATCTCTTGGGGCGGTTTTAACGGGCTTCAGATCGCTACGAGAGATGTGCCTCAGCTCAAAGCACTGATAACGGTTTCATCAACGGATGACCGGTATGCAGATGATGTGCATTACATGGGTGGGTGTCTCCTTAGTGACAATCTATCCTGGGCATCAACGATGTTTGCCTATAATTCCTGCCCTCCGGACCCAATGGTTGTCGGTGACCAATGGAAAAAAATGTGGATCGACCGGTTGGGACACAGTGGGCTGTGGCTCCATACCTGGCTTTCTCATCAGACCCGGGATGACTATTGGAAGCATGGCTCTGTGTGTGAGGACTTTTTTGCAATCAGGTGCCCGGTGTATACTGTCAGCGGCTGGTCTGACGGATATTCCAATGCGGTATTCAGGATACTGGAAGGGCTGGATGTCCCCAGAAAAGGACTTATCGGTTCCTGGGGGCACAGGTACCCCCATATCGGTGAACCCGGCCCGGCTATTGGTTTTCTTCAAAAGGCATTGTTATGGTGGGATTGCTGGCTTAAAGGGAAAAAAAATAAGATCATGAAAGAGCCCATGCTCCGTGCCTGGATGCAGGATGGTGTTGACCCGGAATATGATGACGAGGGACGTCCTGGCCGATGGGTGTCTGAATCCTCTTGGCCTTCCCTGGGGATCCGGGATAAAGTGATGCTGCTCAATCCTGGTAGGCTGGATCCTCCGGGCGTCAAGATTACCGGAGAAGGCCTTTCTATTCAATCCCCCCTCAGTGTCGGCCTTTTTGCCGGGAAATGGTGTTCCTACAGTGCATCAACCGATCTGCCGACAGACCAGCGCGAAGAAGACGGGGGCGCCTTGATATTTGATTCCCGGCCCCTTGATGAACCCCTTGAAATCCTTGGATCGCCAATTGCGGAGATACACCTTTCATCCAACAGGCCGGATGCCATGATTGCTGTGAGGCTTTCCGATATTGCTTTTAACGGCAAGGTCACCCGGGTGACATATGGATTGTTGAATCTTGCCCACAGGGAGAGCCATGAATATCCGAAAGCGCTGAAACCCGGACACAGGTATTGCATCCGTGTAAGGTTAAATGAAATCGGCCAAATATTCAGGAAAGGTCATCGGATGAGAGTTGCCGTCTCAACCTCCTACTGGCCACTGGCATGGCCGTCACCCCAACCTGTCAAGCTGACGATTTACTCAGGAAAAAGCAGGATCATTCTTCCTGTTCGAAAACCCAGGTCCGAGGACAGGAATCTGCCCTCCGTAGCTAAACCGGTAAGCGCAGAAACCATTAAAACAAAGCTTTTGACACCAACTCAGCGTAAATGGACCGTGACCCATGACCTTGCCAATAATGAAATTACAGTGGAAATAACCAAAGACGACGGTGCTTTCAGGTTGGAGAACAACCGGCTGGAGGTTCATAAACAGGTAAGGGAACGCTATATCTACAACCATAATATCTATAATTCCGTAAGGGGAGAAGTCAGGGGGATCAGAACGTTCAGGCGAAAAGACTGGTCTGTGAAAACGATAACGAGAACAGTCCTGACCTCCAATGAAACTCATTTTTTCATCCGGGCTGAACTGGATGCCTACGAAGGGGATGTCAGGATTTTCAGCAGAACCTGGGATGAACGAGTATTGAGAAACCATGTTTAGCTCAAAGGAGGACAAGGCTCATGAAGAAAAATATATTTGTTGCCGGGCTGGATGAGTTTAACCTGGAAATTTTGAAACGGATAAAAGATGGGGCTTCCATGGAATTCCATCCGCTTCTTCATTATTCTGAAATCCGTGACAGTGATGAGTACCCGGTGAAAGAACTGATTAAAAAGTGTGAAAAGCGACTCGAACGGTTCAATAATACAATCGATGGGGTAATCGGGTATTTTGACTTTCCCTCTACAGATATAGTTCCGATTATTTGTAAAAAATACAATCTTCCGTCTACGTCCATAGAGAGTGTGATGACAATTGAAAACAAACTCTGGGCCCGGAAGGAGCAGCAGAAGGTTATCAAAGAGCATATCCCCCGGTTTGTTGGGTTTAATCCTGATGACATCCAGTCACCCAAGCAGGTGAACCTCCTGTTCCCTTTCTGGATAAAACCGATCCGCTCGTTTAAATCCTACCTTGCTTTTAAAATTACAGACAAGAAAGCATTCCTGAAGGGGATGGAAGCCCTTAAGCGAGATGTGTGGAAAATCACGAAGCCTTTCCGGACACTGATGGACCATGCTGACATCCCCGAAGATTTCCAGCCGTTTTTAGATTGTTCATGCATTGCAGAAAGCATGGAAATCGGCAATCAGTGCACAGTGGAGGGATATGTTTATGATGACGAGGTCATCTGCTACGGCATCGTCGATTCCATCAGCGAACAGGATCGCTCGTCCTTGATTGCCTATGAATACCCGTCACGCCTCCCGGATTCTGTCCAGGAAAAAATGTTCGATCTTTCAAGGCGGATAATGACCCATCTCAGATACAATAATGCCACTTTCAATATAGAGTATTTTTACAATCCGGAAGAGGGCCGGATCAGCCTGCTTGAAATCAATCCACGATGCTCCCAGTCCCATGCCCATCTCTTTGAGAAAGTGGACGGCACCTCCAACCTGGCTGTCATGGTGGACCTTGCCATGGGTAAGAAACCTGAATTTAAAAAAGGTGGCGGGCCGTTTAACGTTGCCGCCAAGTATATGGTGCGCAGTTATGAAGATGGTATCATTACAAGAGTCCCCGACCGGATGGATATCCGGGAACTTCAACATCGGTTTCCAGGTACTGAAATCAAACTCCATGTGGATTCTGGAACAAGGCTGTCCGGGTTATACAACCAGGACAGCTATACCTATGAACTGATGGACATTTACCTTGGCGGGAATGACTGCCGGGATCTTACAGATAAATATGAAGCGTGTCTCAACATGCTTGGATTCAGCATGGATTTGAGGTTCCGACTGCCAGAGGTCAGATAGCTTCAGTAAATTACAGGGGGGTGACCATGGATGCTTCCAACAATCACCGGGAAGGTGACAGGACAGATCACAGAATGAGGATTCTCTACACAGAGACCGACACCGGCGAATGCATTCCTGGGAGGCTTTTGAACTATAGCGAAAATGGCATTTATTTTGAAAGCCTCCACAGCCTCAAACCCGGGACCGTGATTTCTTTTTTCAGCAGGGGGGGTATTGATCCGAGCCATGAAGTAAAGGAAAGCTGTACAGACTACAGGTCCATGTCCCGGGCAAAGGTTAAGTGGTGCCGGGACATTAAAGACAGGGACTATCCTTATTTTGGTATTGGGGCTGAGTATCTGCGTGAACACTGAACATGACAGACTTTGGTCAACGTCTTTTTTAAACGAAACAAACAACTGACCGCCTATCATGAGAAAGGGAATGACATGTGACAGGTTTTAACTCAGAGGTGAAGATTTCATCACTGATCCGTTGGAGAAAGGTCAAGACGCAAGGATTCAGATCCCGAGGATGGCAGGGGGTTCAATATCATACGAACCGATAAAGGCGAAGTCGTTCACAAAGAACACCATGCCTATCACCTCAAACTGGCTGAAGATATTATCAGCCTGCTCGATCCAAAAGAAGCATCAGGCTTTCTGAAAGCGATAAGAAAAATAAACAGGACTATTTAACATTATGAAACCCAATTGTAATACAATCAAGCCGGCGCTACAATCACAGAAAAAAGAGAAAGTCACATTGGTTGTGGTCATCATAACACTCTTAACAATGTTTGCTGAAATTATTGCAGGCATTGTCAGCGGTTCAATGGCGCTATTATCCGATGGAATTCACATGGGAACACACGCAGTTGCGTTGTTTATCACATTGGCAGCCTATATTTTTGCAAGGAAGCATATGAATGATCCCAAGTATAGCTTTGGTACAGGCAAAGTGGGTGTACTGGGGGGATACACCAATGCCATACTTCTATTAATTGCCGGTGGTGCAATGGCCGTTGAGTCGATAGAACGGATTATCAATCCGGTCAATATCCTTTTTAATCAGGCAATTATTGTTGCCGTGATCGGTTTAATCGTTAACATTGTGTCTGCATTTATTTTGGGATCTGGCGGTTCAGAGCAAAACCACGATCATCATGAATATAGCCATTCACATTCCCATGACCACCATCATGATCACAACCTTAAAGCGGCCTATCTTCATGTTATTACCGATGCCATGACATCTGTACTGGCGATTTTTGCTTTGCTGACAGCTAAGTATTTTGGTTTTACCTGGGCGGATCCTGTTGTTGGAATACTCGGGGCCATTGTGGTGGCAAAATAGGCCATCGGTCTTTTGAAACAAACCAGTAATGTGTTGCTTGACAGAGGAGACTATTCCGAGGAAATAGAATCAATCCGGTCCAAAATTGAATCCAGCACAACAAGTGTTCAGGATCTTCATTTATGGCAAATTTCCGAAAATGAGCGGTCATTGATTCTCAGCCTCGAATCTACAGCGGACACCCCCCCTGAATACTATCATGACCTGGTTAAAACAATTGGCAAATATGAACATATAACTGTCGAAGTAAATAAGATAATTGCATAAAGGAAGCAGGAGTGAATATGATTTGGCTAATCCCACTAGTTTTATCGCATATTAATATTCGAAATACACATATTGGCCAAACGAATTTATGGTAAAGGCAAGTAATGAAAATTTGATCCAAAATATTTGATAAGGAGGCGCATATGTCTGTTGCCCTGATTAAAAGAGAGAATTACGACAATCCGATCAAATCGGCTATTGATCTTTGTAAAGGGTTTAGTGAATTAAAACCTGATCACAATGTGTTGATTAAACCGAATCTTGTAATGGGTGCTGACAGGAAAATCATACCCCCATTTGGAAAAGTTACTACTGCCAGCGCCATTGAAAATTTAATTCAAGCATTGTTAGATCATGGTTGCAGAAAGATTACCATAGGGGAGGGGGCTATTTTAAATCCCGAATTTGGATCAAATACGCATTCTGCCATGAAGTTTTCAGGGATTGATAAGGTAGGGAAAAAATATGGAATCAGATTGGAAGATTTTGAAACTGCAGTATATAAAAAGGTGAAAATTGATGCGCATACATTTTATCACATCTATATGAAATTACCTATGATCACAAATAACGGTTGGGTTCAATAATATCAATCGGTTATTTCCATATTGATGCTATACTTTATCACGTAG
>NZ_JAQYWD010000034.1 GCF_030145145.1 Desulfobacula sp.
ACAGACCCAAGTATGATCTGGATAAATTCAGGACCTGGATTCGCCTTAATCCTGATGAGCTCAAACAGGTTGCCGCTGAATTTGCCAGAAAGCTCAATGGGGCAAAAGCCCCGGTGAAAATTATGATCCCCTCCCGGGGATGGTCGTCCGTGGATGCTGAGGGCAATCCCACCTTTAATCCGGAAGAAGACCGTATTTTTGTTGAGACATTGAAGGGGCTGCTGGATCCCGGGATAGAAATTATTGAAGTGGATGCGAACATGGAAGATTCTGTTTTCAGTGAACAGGTGACCCAGGCCGCGTTGGCACTTTTTTAGCGATTTTTCACCTGTTCTTTGAACAGGCGTTTTAACTCAACCCAAACGATGGAGAGATGAAGATGATTGTTAAAAACTGGATGTCCAAAAATCCTGATACAATGTCAAGTGATCTTTCAGCAAGAGAGGCCATGACCCTATTTGAAGAAAAACATGTCCCTTTTATGTCTGTGGTGGATAAGGGTAAATTCAGAGGACTGATTGCCCGGCGGGATTTGAGAGAGGCGGCTGCCTGGGCCATATCCACCCAGGATATTTATGAAATGGAATATTTTAACGAACAATTGAAAGTCAAAGATATCATGGTCAGAAAACCGGTCACCATTTCTGTGGAGGATTCCGTGGAAACCGCCATTGAAAAGGGGAAAAGGTTCGGCAGAAGCTTTTTGCCGGTCATGGACGGTGACACCCTTGTGGGAAGCCTTGCCAACCGGGATTTTACCCATGCCCTGGGCCAGCTGTTGGGCACCTATGAGGGACTGCACAGCGCGTCCATTGAGATCAACGGGGATACCAAGGTCACCATAAAAAAAGTCCTGGAAGATATTTTTGAGATGGGCCTTGAAATCAAGGGCCTGTTTACATTGAAAAACCCTGATACTGGGGTTAAACGCCTGATCATCCGGTTTGAAGCAAAATGTCTGAAACGGATTGTCTCTTTAATTGAAGACAAGGGATATAATTTAATAGAAGTGGTCAAACACGACCAATAGGGGTTAACCGACAACATCCAAAGGAGTCAGATATGGCAAAGCGATTGATCGTAGGGATAGCCGGGGCAAGTGGTGTGATTTATGGCGTCAGAATGCTTGAAGTACTTAAAAACAGGGGTATTGAAACCCATCTGATTATTTCCGAGGCCGGCAAAATCAATATCCGGATAGAAACCGATTATGATGTGGATGATGTCCTTGCCATGGCTGATGTCACCTATAACAATAAAGACATTGTCGCATCGGTTGCCAGTGGATCATTTCTGACCATGGGTATGGTGGTGGCCCCCTGTACGGTTAAAACCCTTTCGGGAATTGCCAATTCCTATAATGAAAATCTCTTGATCCGGGCCGCAGATGTCCAGTTAAAAGAAAAACGCAAAGTGGCCCTGTTGTTCAGGGAAACCCCTTTGCATACGGGTCATTTGCGGCTGTTAACCCAGGCTGCTGATATGGGCGCCCATATTATCCCACCGGTGCCCGCGTTCTATCATCACCCCAAAACCATTGATGATATCATTAACCAGTCCGTGGGAAAGGTCCTGGATTATATGGGGATAGAACATGACCTGTTTAAGCGCTGGGACAATTCTGAACTGGATAAGCGGATGAACCAAACCACAACCAGCAAAAATGAGAAAATACAAAACGAGAAAGTGGTTGCGATGAAATAACAACAGCTAAAACCCATAGGAGGAATTGCCCCATGACTGACGACCGACAATTTGAACTCGTTCTGTTTGATCTTGAAGGCACTCTGGTTGATTTCCAATGGCGACTGGAAGATGCCGTCAAAGAGCTCCTTCCGGTTCTATCCAAGGCAGGTATTAAGCCTTCCCGATACGGAGCGTCTCCAAGCTATGCCGGTATTTACAATACCACCCGGGACATTACCCGCGCGTGGGATCCTCAAAAAGCCGATGAATTGTTTGAACAATTGGCGGATATCTATGAGACGTACGACCGGGATGCCTTGATCCGGTGGGCGCCCTATGCAGATGCACAGTCTTCACTGGAAAGGCTTTCCGCCTTTAAATACCGGATGGGTGTGGTGAGCAACTGTGGATCCCATGCCGCAGATACCGTCCTGGAAAGATTCAATCTGGCTGAATTTTTTGAGATAGCCCTGGCAAGAAATGATGTCTTGTATTTAAAACCCTCTCCCGAAGGATTGAACCTGGCCCTGGAAAAACTTGATGTGCCCGCTGATAGAACTTTGTTTGTCGGTGACTCAATCAATGATATCCTGGCTGCAAATAAAGTCCCCATGCCGTCGTGTTTTCTGTCCGGCGGAGAAAGCAAGGTGACCGGAGAGGACGGTCGGATGGCAACTTTTCAGATCACCTCGCTTTCAGGGCTTGTGGATATGCTGATCCCCTGATGGTATGAAATGGGTTAGATGCTGCTAATAAACGAATGGTGAGAGGTCGTTTTCCAGTGCGTTTTTGATGGCAACGCCGATTTTTTCAACGGAATACGGTTTTTTGATATATTGGCCTGCCCCCAGTGCCTGGGCCTTTCTTACCCTCTCGCTTTCTGAAAACCCACTGGTAAGGACAACCTTTTGCCCTGGGGTTCGTCTTATGATCCTTCTATAGGCTTCAAGCCCATCAATACCGGGATCCATTATCATATCCAACACCAGCAGATCACAAGAATGATTTTTCAGGTATTCAACAGCCGCTTCTCCGCTGGAAGCCGTTTCAACAGTGTAGTTCAGTCGGTTTAAAATGGTTTTTGCAATCTGTCTTTGTTCGAGACTATCGTCCACAATAAGAATAGTTTCTTTATTTCCCAGGTATGCTTCCATGGGGAGGGGGGCTATTTTTTGGGTTATTGGCTGTTTTGCAACGGGAAAATACAGAGAAAATTTTGTGCCTTTGTTTTCCTTGCTTTTAACATTAATATAGCCATAATGATCCTGAACAATTCCCCACACAACGGCCATACCCAGGCCGGTGCCACTACGCCCCATTATTTTTTTGGTATAAAAAGGTTCAAATATTCTTTGCAGATCCTTAGCGTTGATCCCGATCCCGTTGTCTTCTATGGTAATAACGGCAAAGGCGCCTTTTTTTATGGACGTATATCCGTGTATGGGAGTATTGATATGCTGGTTCCGGGTAGAGATGATAATTTCTCCCCCGGACGGCTGGGCTTCTGCAGCGTTGGCGATCAGGTTCATGATGGTCTTTTGCAGATGGATTTCCGACCCGTTTATGTTTGCCAGGTTCTGGTTAAGATGGGTGGTTATCCGGATACGCGGGTGATAGGCCAGCAGGTTATGATGTTCAGGAGAATTCAAGTAATCCTTAATTATCGTATTCAGGTTTAATATTTCAGTGGCCATTACCCCTCGCCGGGCCAGCGTCAAAAGATCGTTCACTATGGCAGATGCCTTCAGACCGGAGGTGTGAATCAGATTCAAAGGTTTCCTGAACCGATGATCATTGGGAAGGCCCATCAATAAAAGCTCAGGATAAGAGACAAGCCCTGAAAGGACATTGTTTAAATCATGGGCAACCCCCCCCGCCAGAAGACCCAATGCCTCCATTTTTTCCATGCGGGCCAGTCTTTTTTCCAATTGTTTTTTTTCCTGTTCAGATTTTTTTCTGTCTGTAATGTCAAGAATGGCGGTCTGGGTTGCCGGCTTGCCTTCCCAGGAAATTAAAGACGGTCTTATTTCACAAACCAGTTCTTCCCCATCGGGTTTTACCATCTTTACCTCATAGGCATCCGGTAATTTTTCCCCTTTGATCCGGCGGTGGTAGTTGTCCAGTACGATTGCCTGATCATCAACATGTATAAACCTTAAAAAAGAAGTTCCAGCAATGCTTTCCAGCGGTAATCCCAGTCTGTTTCTTAAGGGCTTGTTCATAAAACAAATTTTACCCTCTCGCACAACCACGATGCCTTCAGCAAGGTTTTCCATCAGGTCCCGATATTTTTCCTCACTTTTTTTTAATGATTCCTCATGTATTTTGCTTTGGGTTTCATCAACCATAAATGAGATCAGGGCCGGTCTTCCGCAGTGTTCAACGATCCGGGATTTGAAGCGAACCCAAAAGAGTTCCCCTTTTCTGCCTAAAATTCGATACCGCTGTCCCCCGGGGTGGTCCTGACCTGTCATTATCGCATTGTATCGGGTGATGAGACTTTCATGGTCTTCAGGGTGGACCAGTTCAAGAAAAGATCGGTTTTCGATTTCTGTAACTGAATATCCGGTAAAGGTATAGGCCCAATTATTCATATGGCAAATATTGCCATCCTGGGTCAAAATGACTCCCATGGGGATGTTTTGGGCAATCAGATCACTTAACATTATTATCTTTAAAAAATATTTATTTTCAATATCGTATCGTTGCTAAATTTTCTATCATTTTTAACTTGAATTTACAAAACAAAAAAAACTGGAAAAAGGGGCAGTGATCTGGTGAAACAAATCCTTGCCTTCAGCCGTCAGTCTGAAATGGCTGAAACGGTACGAAAGATTTTAAATGCGGAGGAAATCAACCTATCCTGCAATTTATTGTAGCAGGGTTGCTCCTGACACGGATATAGTGTATAAACACCCATTTATGCTCAATTAGAAGGCAATGACATAATATCAGGATCTTGTCAGATCTGAAAGGGACGTTTAACGCATGAGCAAAAAGGTTGACATAGCAAACACCCGGATAGGGGTCGTGGGGGCTGGAAGTTGGGGAACTGCCCTTGCTAAATTGCTTGCAGATAAAGGGTTTGTTCTGGATCTCTGGGTGTTTGAACAGGACGTAAAAGAACAGATTGAAACGGACAGGGAAAATAAAATTTTTCTTCCCCATATAAAACTGCCGGATAATATCATTCCATCCAATGATCTTGAGAGTGTGGTAACAGAAAAAGATCTTGTACTTGTGGTGGTCCCCTCTCATTTTACCCGGGATGTGGCAGGCCAGATGAAAAATTTTATCAGCCCTGAGACCATCATTGTCACTGCGTCCAAGGGAATCGAGAACAAAACCCACCTGACCATGACCCAGATTATTGAAGAAAAAATTGATTTTATTCCCAAAGAAAATATTGCCGTACTCTCAGGACCCAGTTTTGCCAAAGAGGTTGCCAATCGTGTGCCGACAGTTGTTGCTGCCGCATCCATCAGCCGGGAGGTGGCTGAATATGTTCAAGAAATATTTTCCTGTCCCACGTTCAGGGTCTATGTGAATGATGACCCCATCGGCACCCAGATCGGTGGCGCCATGAAAAATGTAGTGGCCATTGCTGCCGGTATTTGTGATGGGATGAAAATGGGCTTGAATCCCAGAGCAGCGTTGATTACCCGGGGGCTTACCGAGATGAACCGGCTGGGAACAAAATTGGGGGCTGATCCCCTGACGCTGTCGGGGCTTGCCGGGGTAGGTGACCTTTTATTAACCTGTACCGGCGAACTCAGTCGTAACTATACATTGGGCAAACAGATCGGGCAAGGTAAGCATCTGGAGGAAATCATTTCCGAAATGAGAATGGTGGCAGAAGGGGTTAAAACAACCCGTTCCGTGTACAACCTGTCAAAAAAGCTGGGAATAGATCTTCCCATCTGTAATGAAGTCTATGCGATCCTTTTTGAAGGTCTTTCTGTGGAAGAGACGGTAAAACGTCTGATGAATCGTTCTTTAAAACATGAACTGCATGGGGTTCTGGACAGTTGATCCTTTAGACATCCTTTCGCTGATGAATTTCCAGGCAGCCCAGGTCCCATCTGCAAGCTGCCTGGAAGGATGATCACCTGATTTAAGGCCTAATAATCACAGATGGACTTGTCCACACTTTTCGGCACCCCTTCAAAGGGGGTCCATTTGTTTGACCCATAGGTATTTTTGTCTCTCATGTTTTTCAAAATTTCAATGCTCGTTTTATACCCTTTATACATCCTGCAGGTATCCATGGCCATGCCGCATATCAATGCAATGGCCTGGGCAAGGGTGATATCATTTATCGAAAACTCCCATGGGTTTTTCGTGTAGACCCGAAGGGCACCGATGATTTTATTATGGCTGATAATGGGGACACCCAACAAGGATGCAATGCCCTCTTTTCTGGCCTCGTCAGGATATTTGATTCTCGGATCATCCATTACATCATAAATGGCAATGGGGACGGCATCCTTTGCTTCCTTAATGTTCTGCATAAAATGGGTCGGGCCCTTTGTCAGGTACTCAGTGCTCAATCCTGATGCCGCAACAAGGGACAGCTCTGTGGTCTCCCTGTCCACCAGAAAGACAGCACATCCTTTGGCATTGAATGCCGTTTTCACACTCTCTGCCGTTATCAGGGCCACTTCTTCCGGGTCCTTGCATTGAGAAATAGCAGTTGTTAATCGGGTAATCGTGTCATAATACATGGTGTGATTTTCCATAAAGGCCTCCTTCCCTTTGGATTATTAAATAGCACCCGGATCGTATCCTGGTACCGGGTAACCCTAAACTTCAGTTGTAAAAAAAGAGCTGACAAACGAAAGAATATACGCTGCACAAAATGAATCAAAGTAAAAAGAGTGGATCTGTCTGTAAGATATAAATCAGTATATATCAATCAAATAAATTCGTCAAAGGCTTTTAAGATTTCATCGCACGCCTGCCGGGTACCGCCCTGGTGCCGGATAATATAATCTTGTGCCACCTGTTTGCGGTCAGATCTATTCTCCGGTGTTTCAAGGGCGGTCAGGATGGTTTGGACCACCGCCGTCCAATGGGTCTTTTTAATGACAATTCTTTTTTTGAAAATGTCATCTGTTACCCAGGCAAAATCGTCATAATGGGGTCCTATGACTGTCGTTGCGCCTTGCAGGGCCGGTTCAATAAAATTTTGTCCGCCCAGCGGTTTCAGGCTGCCGCCGACAAAGACAACCGAAGCAAGCGCATAGGCGGTTTTGAGTTCCCCAAACGTATCCCATAAAATAATGCCTGGCTTATCCAGGTGCGGGGGGATGTTGGATTTTAAGTGGAAATTAAACTTCTGGGCCGTCAATTTTTTTTTCCAGGCGTTGATCCGGTGCATGTGTCTGGGGAAAATGGCGATGACCTGGTCTGGGAAGGCGTTTAAAAGTTCTTTTGCCATAAGCAATACCTCTTTTTCTTCCTGCCGTCTCACCGATGCCAGAAGGGTCAGCGGTAAGGTCTGGGGGAGAACTCGCTTGATGTCCAGCAGGAGTCTTGAATCAGGCACCATAGTATCCATGGATTCAAACTTGATATTTGACATGGTTTTAACGATTTTTTTTTCAAACAGTTGCGCATATCTTTTGGCATCCTGCCTGGACGTTGCAAGGATAACATCCGGTTCAAGATGCTTCCATAACCATTTGGTTTTCAGATAAAGGAGATGACTTTTACGGGACAGCCTGGCATTGATGATGAAAATTTTTGTTTGGTTTCGTTTCAGAAAATAGAGCAGGGCGGGCCAGATTTCGGTTTCAAGCAATACCATAATACAAGGATTGATAGTTTTTACCGCTTTTTCAATGGTGTGTGGCCGATCAAAGGGAAACCACTCAATGGTTAGATTTATCCGATGGTGGCGCATTTCTCTGGTTAACCCCTTTTTTAAAATATCCATCCCCTGGGATGTGGTCGTGGTGACCAACACGTTCAGGGGTGTTTTGGGCAACAAGGTCTTGAGAATATGGACAGCAAGATAGGCTTCACCTGCCGAAGCGGCTTGAATCCAGATATCAGCCCTTGAGTGGTGGCCGGAAGAAATCCGTTTTTGCCATCCCTGTTTCAAGCGGTTGTTTCTGGCAAGAAAAGGCAGGCTCAGATTCCAGAGCATATTGTAAAGTTTGAAAAAATTGAGTATAAGGGCGTTCTCTGTCATGGGAACATATGCTCTCATGTTTTTTAACTATTGACAATACCCCGGGAAATATTAAATAAGGGCTATGGAAAAGAAAAATCCCAAACTGACCCAGCCACGGCAAAAAAAGATTGTTTCCCTGGTTTTCATCTACTGGCAGCGGCTTTCCCTGGCGGCGGCATGCATGATAGTGGTTGCTGCTGCCAACGGAGCCATGGCGCTTTTAGTCAAGCCGGTGATGGACGATATCTTCATCCGTCAGAACAGGGAAATGCTCTTGATAATTCCCGGGATCGCCATCCTGATTTTTTTTCTGAAAGGGGTGGGCTCTTATGGATCAGAATATTTGATGAATTATATCGGGGAAAAAATTATCCGGTTTTTCAGGGATTCTTTGTATGAAAAAATTACGGATCTTCCCATTGCTTTTATTCACAAAGAAAAAACAGGGGCCTTGATGTCCCGGATCACAAATGATGTGAACATCGTTAAGGGCATGGTGTCAACGGCAGTGATCAATGTGTTCAGGGATTTCTTTTCAGTGATAGCCTTTTTATTTGTTATTTTTTACCGGGACTGGCAACTGGCATTGGGCGCCTTTATTGTACTGCCCCTGGCATTTTATCCCATTGTCCTGTTTGGTCGGCGGGTTAGAAAATTTTCCACAGGTACCCAGGAAACCATGGCGGATTTGAATTCATTTTTACACGAAACCTTTACCGGCAGCAAGATTATTAAAATTTTTAACCTCCAGGATTTTGAAAAAAATCGGTTCAAAAAGAAAACCCAGGCACTGTTCAGGCTTGAGATGAAGAAAACGATTGCCAAAGCCCTGTCTTCACCTGTCATGGAATTTCTAGGGGGGCTGGGTATTGCATTTATCATCTGGTTTGGCGGCCTTCGCGTGATTAACGGCACCTCCACACCGGGAACATTTTTTTCTTTTCTGACAGCGGTGATGATGCTCTATGATCCAGTGAAAAGATTGTCCAAACTGAACAATACCATTCAAGAAGGGATTGCTTCCGCCACAAGGATATTTGATGTTCTGGAAGAATCGTCACCCATTACGGAAACAAAAACACCCCAATGTCTAACGGGCAGCACCTTTAATGTTGAGTTTGACCGGGTGGGTTTCGCTTATAATGACAATGAACCGCCGGCATTAACAGATATCAATCTAACGGTGGCACCCGGGGAAGTCCTGGCCCTTGTGGGAATGAGCGGCGGAGGGAAAACCAGTCTTGTCAATCTGGTCCCCCGGTTGTATGATGTCACCCATGGCCGGGTGTTGATTGCCGGAAAAGATATTAGAGAGCTGTCCATTAAATCTTTGCGGGATCATATTTCCATTGTGACCCAGGAACCGATCCTGTTTAATGAATCGGTACGAGACAATATCCGGTACGGCAAAATGGATGCAACGGATCTTGAAATCGAAACGGCTGCAAAGGCAGCCTATGCCTACGATTTTATTCAGGGATTTCCCCTGGGGTTTGATACCATAATCGGGGAGTTGGGTTCCCGGCTTTCCGGGGGAGAAAAACAGCGGATCTGTATTGCCAGGGCCCTGATCAAGGATGCACCGATCCTGATCCTGGATGAGGCAACCTCTGCCTTGGATTCAGAGGCGGAAGGGGTTGTCCAGAAGGCGTTGGAGAATTTGATGAAGGGAAGGACGTCCTTTGTGATCGCCCATCGGCTGTCCACCATTGATTATGCTTCCCGGATCATTCTGTTGAAAAACGGATCCATTCAAGAGCAAGGCACCCATGATGAGTTAATGGCCCAAAAAGGCGACTATTTTAAACTTCAAACCATGCAGTCAACCAAGGGGTTGGTTGCGTAAAGGAGAAAAGAATGACCGTTTCCCAAGACCTGTTGGAAATCCTGGTTTGCCCCAAATGCAAGGGTGAGATTCATTTGAATGAAAAAAAAGATGGGCTAGTCTGTGAGGCCTGCCGCCTTGTATATGAAATAAAAGATGATATTCCCATCATGCTGATTGACGAAGCAAAGCCGCTTTAACAGATGAGTATTCCCAAAAATCCTGACCCGGCAAAACTGGTGGTGGGCTGTATTATGAACGATAAGGCCGCTATTGAGCAGCTCTTTTCCTTGATAGAAGAGACATTCGGTCCGGTGGACATGATCAGCCGATGGCTTGATTTCGCTTATACTGACTATTATTACAAGGAAATGGGATCTCCGTTGTTTCGAAAGGTTTTTGTTTTGAAGCACCTGATTGCCCAAGATGACCTGGCGTTGATCAAAGAAAAGACCAATGATCTTGAAACCCGGTTTATGAGATCAGGAAAGCGAACAGTGAATATTGATCCGGGATATCTTGTTTCCTCACGGTTTATCCTGGCCACGGGAAAAGAATATTCCCACAGAATTTATATCGGTCGTAACATTTATGCAGATCTGACCTTGATGTATTCGAAAAAAGAGGGGTTTAAAACCCTGGACTGGACATATCCGGATTATGCATCCCACACCATGATGTCGTTTTTATCAAAGGTTCGGGATAAATACCTTCTGGACTTGAAGGCAAGCAAAGGAAAAAAAAATGATTAAAAGCATGACGGCTTTTTCCCAGGGGTTACAGACCTGGGACACCATCACAGCCGATGTTACCATCCGGTCCTATAATTCACGCTATCTTGATGTGGCCTTTCATGGCCCGGAATCCTGCCAGGTGTTTGAAGAGGATATTAAAAAAATCATCGCCAAAACCCATGCCCGGGGAAGAATTGAGATTCGATTATCTGTCCAGGATGATGCAGGGGATCTGGATCAGTTTGATGTGGACATGGCTAAAGCAACGGCTTATTTTCAGGCTTTAAAAAAGATAAAAGACGATTTAAACCTGGTTGCCGACATCTCCATGGGTGATATGTTAACCGCCCGTAATGTCATTGTGCCGTCCAAAAAAGAGCAGGATACAGAAAAATTGTGGCAGGCCATCAAACCCTGCCTGGAAACGGCCAGCATCCATCTGGATCTCATGCGCAGGGCGGAAGGGAAAAACCTTTTTTCAGATTTGACGGCAAGAATGGATTATATTGAAAAGAATTTGGCACAGATTGAAACAGAGGCAGCAAATATTCCCCTGATTTATAAGCAGCGGCTCATGGATAGAATCTCCTATCTGACCGCTGATACCGAAGAACTGGACCCGGTCCGGATTTCCCAGGAGGCCGCTATCCTGGCCGACAAGAGTGATGTGTCCGAGGAAATTGTTAGACTTTACAGTCATATCAAGCAGTTTCGGGATATCCTGGATTCAGAGGATGCCGGAGGGAGAAAACTCAATTTTTTAATCCAGGAATTTAACAGGGAGTTTAACACCATCGGGTCAAAGGCGGGTAATGCATCTTTGTCCCATCAGGTGGTTGATCTGAAATCAGAACTTGAAAAGATAAGGGAACAGGTACAGAATATTGAATAATAGTGGTTTATTAAGAAGGGGGGGGCCATGGAACAACTCCTTTTAAATATAGGATTTGGAAATACGGTGGTGGCGGGTAAAATCGTGGCAATCTTGTCTCCCAACTCTTCTCCCATGAAACGGGTCAAGGATGAAGCCAAAGAGGAAAAACGTCTGGTTGACGTGACCCACGGTAGAAAAACCAGGGCCATTATCATTATGGAAAGCAATCATGTTGTTCTTTCAGCGATTCAACCGGAGACGATATCCAACCGGTTTGAGTCTTTGATGAACCCGGAAGAAGATTAATCCCATGAAAGGTACTGGAAAACTGTTTATCATTTCCGCCCCGTCAGGGGCCGGAAAAACGACATTGATCAGAAAGGTATTAAACCGGTTTACATCTCTTTCATATTCTGTGTCTCACACCACCCGGCACCCAAGAACGAACGAACAGGAGGGGCGGGATTACTTTTTTATCAGTCCCCAGGCGTTTGAACAAAAAATAGCCCAAGGCCATTGGCTTGAGTGGGCAAAGGTTCATGGGCACTATTACGGAACTGCCAGGGAATTTGTAAAAAAAAGCCTTGCCAAGGGCCAAAGTCTTCTCCTGGATATTGATGTCCAGGGTGCCGGACAGATCATGGCATCAGATATGGACCTGGTGTCCATATTTATTATGCCGCCGTCCGTTGACATTTTGTCCCAGCGGCTGGCGGGCAGGGGAACGGACAACACAGAAGTGATTACCAGACGTCTTGAGAATGCAACAGCTGAGATGGCTCAAAAAGATCGGTATCAATATGTGGTGATCAATGATGATCTTGATGAAGCCATTGAAGCACTTTGTTCGATTTTTGAACGAGAGATGGGTGAGCCATGAATGAGAAGACCGATATCCTGTTTGGGTTCCATTCCGTGTATGAAGCATTGCGGGCAAAGAAAAGAATGGTTTATCAGCTGCTGATGTCAAAAAAACGATCCCCCGGCAGAACGGAAAAAATCGAAGCCCTTGCCCGGGAAAGAAATATTCCCATCCAGGGGGTTGATCCTGAACGTCTGGACAAGATGACCCATTTCGCAAATCATCAGGGCATGGTGGCCCAAACGTCTTTTTTTCCGGTTAAAAAAGCCTCGGAGGTATTGGGCAGGATAAGTGAAAGCCCATCGCCCTGTTTTATCCTGATCCTGGAAAATATTGAAGACCCCCATAACCTCGGTGCATTAATCAGAACGGCACTATGTGCCGGCGTTGATTGTGTTCTCATCCCAAAGGACCGGTCTGTTGGGCCTTCTTCAACTGTCTCCAGAAGTTCTGCCGGTGCCATGGAGCATGCGGATATCTATATGATCACCAATACCGCGTCTATTTTAAGAGCATTGAAGGAAAACGGGGTCTGGATATCCGGCCTGGATGCAGACGGGGATAGATCTGTGTTTGATGCGGATTTGACAGGAAATATCGCCCTGGTTATCGGTGGGGAACACAAAGGCATCAGGCCCCTTGTGAAAAAAGAGTGTGATTTTTTATTGTCTATTCCCAATAAAGGCACCATTAATTCCCTGAATGCTTCTGTGGCAGGCGGCATTGCCATGTTTGAAGCCCTTCGCCAGCGACAGTGAAGCTGAAAGGCACCCTCCATTTTTTTGAACAGCTGTTATATCCCTTAAAGTGTTTAAAATGTGGCGCCTATATTGATCCGGATACGGTGGATCCCTGTTCTCTGGAAGCCTGTTTTTGTGACCGCTGCATGGCTGCAGGATTTTATCCCATGGCAGCCCCATTCTGCCCCAAATGTGGTGCTAAGGTCCAACAGGGAGCCGCTGGAAATCACCGGTGTGAAGCCTGTGTGAAAACCCCTTTGGTGCTTGATCGGGTCAGGGCTGTGGCCGAGTATAAAGGCATCACCAAAGAGGCCATTCAGCTGTTTAAATATCATTCAAAACTGGCCGTTGCCCGGGTGTTTGAGCACCTTTTGTTTCAGGCCTTCCTGGCGTATTATGCCACCGCCCGGATTGATCTGATCATGCCGATACCATTGCACCGGAAAAAATTGAGACAAAGGGGGTTTAACCAGGCATATCTGGTCATCCGAAATTTTGTAAAACTTTACCAACACCATTTCGGACAGCGGCCATTGTGGCGAATCGATAGTGGCTCCCTTGTCAAGCTGAAACAGACACCATCGCAAACCGGATTTGATATTGAACAAAGAAAATGCAATTTAAACAATGCATTTAAGGTTGTCAGTCAAAAGACAATTGACAACCAACATATCCTGTTGATAGATGATGTGTTTACCACGGGGGCCACCTGCAATGAAGCTGCCCGGGAATTATTGAACCACGGGGCCGAAAAAGTGGATGCACTGGTGCTGGCCCGAACCTGACACCCCATTGATGTTATGAAGGCTTTTATTCCATTGAAGAAAGTTTCCCTTTGTTGCCAAGTCCGAGAAGAAACGTTTCATAAATTTTTAAGGATAAGGCTTCCGGGCTGATTTCTCCTTTGGGATCGTACCATCGATAAATCCAGTTGCACATCCCCATGAGGCAATGGGCGTCAATGGCAATATGATCAGTAGACAGGCCTTTTTCCTGGCAATATCTTTCCAAAGCGTTTCTCCAGTATGATAGAGATTTTCTTTGTTTTTTTTTGATCTGTTTGTACCAGTCGCCGGTCAGGCAATCGTCATCATTGAGCAATAATTTAAATCGATATCTATCATTGCAATAGCCACTTACTTGATAATAAATATAGCGTTTGATGAGTTCCGATGGGCTGGTGTCCAAGGGAATTTTTTCAAGTCCGGCTAAAACATCGTCCATATGGTTGTTTAAAATTTGAAAGAGAAGATCTTCTTTGCTTTTGAAATAATAATACAGCCCAGCGGTGGTCATTTCCGTTGCTTTGGCAATATCCCGGATGGTTGTCTTATCATAGCCTTTTTGAAACAGGGTTTTTGTTGCAATCCGATACACCCTGTTTCTTCTATGTTCATGTTCTTTTATTTTATATTCTTTCATGGCTTACATCAATCCCGGTAAAAACAGTGCTATTTGAGGAAATATCAGTAAGAGTACATTGCAGATAATCAGTGCAAGTAAAAAAGGCATCACCCCTTTGAAAATGGTTTGTAACGGTATGGTTTTGGCGACACCGTAAACCACATACACATTAATTCCCACCGGCGGCGTAATGACCCCCATTTCTGCGATCAGTACGATAATAACACCGAACCAGATGGGATCAAAGCCAAGGGCCAGGGCCACCGGAAAAAAGATGGGCACTGTGAGCATGATCAAGGCAAATCCGTCCATGAAACAGCCGCCGACCAGATAGATTAAAATGATGACCATCATAATCATCATGCGGGGTAACGGCAGGCCTCCCACCCAGATTGACAGGTCAAAGGGTATCCGTGTAACGGCCATGAAATGGCCGAAAACCGTCGCACCTGCCACAATCACCATTACCATGCAGCTTAAGCGGGTGGTATCGGCAATGGCTTTTAAAAAATCTTTCCAGGACAATTGTCGCCGGATCACGGACAATAAAAGCGTAAAAAACGCCCCGGTGGCCGCAGCCTCGGTGGGTGTGAAAAGGCCGACAAAAAGCCCCCCCATGACCGCCCCGAAAATCAGCAGTGCTTCGAGAACACCGGTTAAGGATTTGACCTTTTGGATGAAAGTGGTTTTGGGCCCGGCAGGTGCCAAAGCAGGATTATGTCTAACGCGCAAGTAAATGGCCAGCATGAAAAGGGCTGCCAGCAAGAGGCCGGGCAAAATGCCCGCCACAAATAATTTGCCGATGGACTGTTCCGTCAGGATGCCATAGACGATAAACAATGTACTGGGGGGAATCAGAATCCCCAGGCTGCCCGCTGCCGCCACGGCGCCTGTGGCCAGTCCCATGTCGTAACCAAAGCGTTTCATTTCCGGCAGGGTAACGGTTGCCATGGTGGCTGCGGTGGCATTGGTTGAACCGGAAATGGCTGCAAACCCTGCACAGGCAGCCACTGTGGCCATTGCCAGACCCCCTTTTCGTGCGCCCATCAACACATAGGCAGAATCATAAAGCCGTCGGCTGATTCCCGAATAAAATGAGATCTGGCCCATGAACATGAACAATGGAATGACCGTCAAGCTATGGGCGGAAAACATCTGGAAGAAATCTTTGGTCAGCACACTAAATCCGGGTCCCCAACCCTTGAGATAGGCAAACCCTAAAAACCCTATCATGGCCATCACAAATCCAACAGGCATGTTTGAAAACAGTAAAATTAAAAGAACAATGATCCCAATGACGCCAATTGTTGTTAAACTCATTTGTCCAGCACCTTATTAATGTCTTTGATTATTTCTACCAGAAATACAAGCGTCACCGCTAATGCGGAGAAAGCAAGCATATAAACAAACGGATGGAACGGCAGCTCCATGGTCATGGAAACTTCACCACTTTCTTTTAACTGCCTGGCGTATATCACTGAACGCCAGGCCAGCACACCGAACAAAATGCCTGACAATGTATCGGTTGTCAGTTTGAAAATGGTCTGGGTTTTTTCTGCCAAGGTCCGAACCAGCAATTTGACGGCGACATGTCCGGCTTCCACAGTGGTGTGAGCCATGGCAAAGGAGGCGGCAACCGCCCCGAACATTGCCACCAAATCATAGGTTCCCGGAAAAGGCCGCCAGGATTCCATAAACGGCCATTTGAAGGTCGCATAAAGGGTCACGCAAAATCTTAATGCCACATCCGTGGTGGTGATGACCATCATGAACACAATCGCCAAACCGGCAATATAGTACATATACCGTGCCATTCCATTGACACTATTTTCAAATTGTTTCATATATCAGGGTTTCCAAAATTTTCAACACAGGTTACAGGCCTATATAGATATCGTATCAAAGCCCCCTCCATCCCGGCTCAAAACTTTTCATTAAGGCCGGGAATGATCCTCCCAAACGGATTGTCCATCAACGGATAACCGCACCTCCTGGGTCGGTAACTTCTCAAATCCGTCGGCATTTTGTCGGCGGATTTGAGGATATGCGGATGATTCAGCACAACCCGGTTGAAGAATCGTTGTCACCTTTTTGAGGTCGTATCAATATGTTTTTACCGCCTCTTTAAGGAAGTCGACATATTCCTGGGCCGGCAGGCCTTTTTTAGTGGCGTCCTTTACCCAGTCGCCGATAACGGGCTGAACGGCAGCCTTCCAGCGGGCATTTTCTTCTGCCGTCATTGGAATGATTTCATTGCCCTTCTCCAGGGTATATTCTCGGCCTGCTGCGTCGCTGGCGTCCCATGCAGCACCAAATTTATCAATCCACTCTTTGTTCACCTGCTCGAAAACGGCCTGAACATCTTTGGGAAGGGAGGCCCATTTGTCTTTGTTCATGAAAACATATAGACCCGACGTGTAGCCAATGGAAGTGGTTTCAGAGGTATAGTTGATAACTTCAGCCTGATTCCAGCCTTTTAGGGCCTCAATGGGCACCAGGGTGGCATTGCAGACACCTTTTTGCAGGGCTTCATATGCCTGGCTCTGGCCCATGGCAACGGGCACGCCGCCTAAGGCCTCGATGATTTTAACGCTGAAGCCGTAACAGCGGACTTTCATGCCCTTTAGATCCTCAAGTTTTCTGACGGGATCTTTACTATGGATTAATCCAGGACCATGGGCATGAAACAGCATGACCTTGACCTTGTTTAACTCTTTGAGTTTGAATTCTTCAGCGAAGGCGTTGATGATCCGTGTTGCCTGGCTGCCGCTTTTATATCCAAGGGGTAAGTCAATGGCCTCCAGGGCCGGGAAGACCCCCCGACTATAACCCAGTACGGAAAAGCCGATGTCGGTAATACCGTCAAGGACAGCGCCATAGGTCTTGGCGCCGGTAACCAGGGACCCCCCCGGGTAATAGGTCATTTTCACCTTGCCGTTGGTGCGTTTTTCTATAGCGTCACAGTATTCCTGCCCCAATTTACCATGGAAATGTGATGGGGGAAAAAAGTTACTAAAACTAATCTCGATTGGCTTGGCAGTGACCGTTCCGGCAAATACTCCGAAAAACGCAACGGAAACTGAAAAAATAAATAATGCAAACCCGGCTTTTAATTTCATTTGGCATTCTCCTAATAATTTAGTTAATCAAACAAACGTTAGAGTTATTTATCATCCGTAAGAAAAAATATCATGACAATATTTTGTTGTCAATAGTCATCTTTCAATAACGGCATTCTATCATATCCGGTATGGTGAACGCTCTGTACCGGACTATTCCTTGAGTTCCGCCGCTACTTCCTGTGCGATTTCTTTCATCCGCTTCACGTGTGCGGTCTTGCCCCAGGAATACTGCGGCAATTCCCATTCCATTACTTGTAAATTTCTTGTAACTTCAGGAATCAGGTTATATGGAATGGTTAACAAAATTAACCCCTCAGGAAAGGTCTTCCGTGCTGTCATGCCATGAAGAAGTCCGGTAATCATCATATTCAATTCTCCGGTAGCATAGGGATACATATACAGATAAGCGCACCCCACCACAGAGGTTCCCTTGGCATTCCATGCCGCACCGGTTCGATAGCCATGGGCCCTGAGCAAAATTTCTGCCTGGCTTGGTTTTGCTGTAATGATCAATAGATCAGGGTCAAAAGACAACTTGTCCAGAGAAGAAAAAGCGACATAATTAACGCTGTCTTTTGCCATTTTGTGCATGTCCATATAAATCTTGCGATTCGCCCGTGGATCTTCATAAACACCCAGCTTGGGTCCGATCTGTCCACTTTCAAAAATAGGATTAGACGACTCCATGCCCAGCAGAAAAGGACCTGCTTTGCATTCATGATTGTCTTTTGTCGTATAAAAAGGGGCTGAGTCCTGTGCCTCTTTAAGCATTTCACAAAAAGCCAGTTTCTTTTCAAGCCTGGAAAGGCCTTCAGGTTTTGTTAATAAGAATTTCACGCCTACGGGTTGATATTCAAAATTAAACCTTTCAAATATGGATAACGCTTTTTCATTTTTCATAAAATTCTCCTCATTCCAATGGAGGGTTATGGGTAAAGGTTTTTTTGCCTGGAAAGCATCGTCTATTGCCCATGACGATCCATCCGGGCGCAATAACCTAACAGTCGTTTGATTTTTTTATCATATGTTAATAAACATATGATAATATGTATGGTAAAATTGTGATTTTTGTCAAGGAAAAGAAAAAAAATATCCTGAAGGCGAATTCCGGTAATTCTATCCGTTTTTTGTGTGAAAGACGTATCAACCCAGTGAAATTTTTTTAATACTAACTGACTGCAATTAAATAAATTAACCCTATTGATTCCGCAATTCTCATTATGGCGATAACTAAACCGGTTCAGGCTTGTGTTATTGGCGGCTGAATCTTTTATCAGACTCCATGCTTTTGACCAAACCCTTCACAATTAAGGGCATCAGCCGGCAAAAGTGTCAATAATGCAACACCATTGTTCGGCGACTATTGCGTTTATAATGAGAATTGCTGTTATTGATTTTAATCAATATATTAATGTAGTATATATTTCTATCGTATAAATCTTTAATGACAATCCAAATAGGAAAAAGAAAAGTGGATGTAAACGGTTATAAAAGCGATTTGACTGAGAATGAAAAGGTGGTGATGGGCATTGTCAGGGCAGCGGAACTTTTTAAAAGAGCTCAAGCTGCAATTTTTAAGAATTACAATCTCTCATTTCCCCAGTACAATATGCTCCGGGTGCTGGATTGTTCACATAACGGTCAGAACAAGATCACAACCGTCAGTAAAATCATGCTTTCACCCGGGGCAAATATGACCGGCATTGCCAAGCGGTTGGAAAAAAACGGATTTATTCTTCGAAAAGGGGATCCCCTTGACGAGCGAGTCACCCTGTTGGAAATAACGCCCAAAGGGAGAAAAATATTATTAAAAATAGAGCATCAAAAAGATGAGAACCTGGCCATCATCATGAACGGGATTTCCTCGGAGGAAAAAAAGATGCTTTCCCGATACACACGGCAGTTGATGAAAAATGGCAGGAGCCCTGACGGCATATCGTAACACTTATCCCAGGGACTTACTGATCTGCTTAAGTTCTGCCAGCATCTGTTCTTTTCTGTTTAAGGAGGCACTGATCATGAACTCTTTTAAGTGATCCTCTTTTCCTTTGTGGATATTTTTTAAGGTTTCTCTTCCTTTGGGGGTGATTTCCAGTAAGGTTATTCGCTCATCCTTGGCATCACTCCGTCTGATAAGAAATCCGTTTTTCTCCATCCGTTTGGCTACCCCTGTCATGTTGGCACCTGAAACCAACATCAATCGGCTGACATTGGTGATGGTATTCATGCCATTTGTTGAAGTGTCCAGTATCCTGAGAACATTGTATTGTGAAAACGTTAACCCATAGTTTTTGAATATGGCACCCATCTTTTTCTTGAAAAGTTCTGCCGTCCTTACAATGGACATCATTACTTTTTCATCTGTATTCGCATTGCTTTTGTACCCGCCTCTATCTGTTTGCTTGTGTGACATACGAAAAAATCCTTAATAGATGAATGATTAATAGATAATATAGAACATAATTGACAAGCATATTATAGATGTGTTTTGAAGTCAAACAACAAATAACACACTGAAATATAATGGATTGTGTATTTGAATTCGAACTTGGATCGGCCTTTGAATTAACCTGACATGAGTTGGCTTGGTATGGACGACTAATTCATATCAGCAAAACCATCAAGGATATTTTTCATCACATGGAATGCCCTGAGCCGATGTTAGAAACCATCAGACTATAAACGGATATAACTTATTATAACTTACTGGTATAATGGGCTATTTATAATATATTTCATTAGGGAAATTATACTTGGCAATAAGTATTTAATATATTAACAATAAATAGATTTAATATGAAATTTATATTTCAATTTAATTTTTATTAAGGGTAAATCTTCATTAGGAAAGAGAACATGGCAGGAAAAAACGAATTGTATACTTCATTTCAAAGCCCGTATCTGATTCAATCCCTGAAACCATAAGTCATATTTTGTATAATTATTTGTTTGCCGCTCCCTAATCTGTTTTGTCTGGAGAGAATAATTATTGACAATGAAATTTTTTTTATGCTATTTATTATTTGTCGGACGATAAAAAAAACTAACAAATGTTAGATGAATTCGACTTGGACGGTTTTATGGGGAAATAGTCAATAATTCTCAACAAAGAAGGGGATTTCAAAAAATGAATATAGCAAACAATCTGGAGAATGCTGCTTTCCATTTCCCGAAAAATATTGCTTTGATTGATGGGAAAAATCAATTGTCCTATCAGGAATTGAATCAGGAATCAAACCAAATTGCCTTGGCATTGCAAAAAATGGGCGTGCAGCCCGGAGACCACATTGCATTATGCGCCCCCAATTCGTTCGCATGGATTGGGTTTTATTTTGGCATTCTTAAAATGGGTGGTGTCGCTGTAACACTTCCCTATGCCATGACCCGTAATGAATTGCGGCCTGTTCTGGCGGATTGCAAACCCAAAATTATTTTTACGATTGACGCCAAAAGGGATGATTTAGATCAAAAATCCCATGGGGGAAAAATCATATGTGAACACGGTGATATGTCTTATGCAAAGATGCTGTCAAACGGAACCCATCACTTCACGGCCGTGGATCTAAATCCGGATGAAACAGCTGCAATCCTTTACACGGGCGGGACAACCGGTGTCCCCAAAGGGGTGATGCTGAGCCATAAAAATATCATGACATCAGCATATAATGTTGCCCACAATGAACGATCCAATGAAAAAGATCGGGCGTTATGCTTTCTTCCCCTTAACCATGTTTTTGCTCAAATGCATATTATGAATTCCACCATATACAGTGCAGGAGGGTTGGTTATCCTACCTTCCTTTAATATGGACGCTTTGCTGGGTGCCATTTCGGAATCAAGCGTTACCAAGCTTTACGCGGTACCAACGGTTTACATCCGTCTGCTGACGCTTTCAGATCTTAAAGAAAAACTGGGGTCGGTACGATATTGTTTTTCCGCCGCAGCCAGTATGGCAAGCGAACTGGTTCGGGAATGGAAAACACGAACCGGACTGGATATTTATGAAGCCTACGGAATGACGGAAAGTGCCTCCATGGTCACTTTTAATCACTATTATACCCATGTGGTGGGATCGGTGGGTACGCCGGTGGCCAATGTTGAAGTACAGATTCGGGATAAAAATGGAAATGTGCTGGAGAAAAATACAGAAGGAGAAATCTGTATATCCGGCCCCAATATCATGAAAGGATATCTCAACAGGCCGGAAGATACCCAGAATGCCTTCTGGGGCAGATGGTTTCGTTCCGGGGATGTGGGTATTATCGATGATCATTCCTACCTTTATATTGTTGACCGGATCAAAGAATTGATCATAACCGGTGGAGAGAATGTTTCACCAAGGGAAGTTGAAGAGATCTTATATACGCGCCATGAAATAGAAGAATGTGCGGTTATCGGGCTTCCCGATAAAGAATACGGAGAAAGGATTGTGGCATATATGGTCCCTAAATCCGGACAGAAAATTGATGGGGTTGAACTCAAGGCGTATCTGAAAACGCAATTGTCACCCTTTAAAGTGCCAAAGGCGTTTATCTCGGTTCCGGAACTTCCCAAAACCAGTGCCGGGAAATTGTCAAAGATCGAACTTAAAAAACAAGCGATGGAAAAACCAGAATACACAAACAAATGATACAATATAGAATTAAAGGAGAAAAAATGACACAGATGAATAAAATTGGCATTGTAGGTGCCGGAAACATGGGCAGTGGGATTGTACAGAAAACTGCCATGGAAGGATTGCAAGTGGTCATGCTGGATATCAAGGAAGATTTTGTTCAGCGGGGACTGGAGACCATTCGCACGACCTTTGCCGAAGCTGTTGAGCGGAAAATTCTTCGGCCGGAACAGGTGGAAGACATCATGGGGCGTATTCAGGGTACAACGAATATGGAAGACGTAAAAGATTGTGACTTGGTTATCGAGGCGGTTTTCGAGGACATGAACGTGAAAAAAGAGTTGTTTGCCAATCTTGACAAGATTTGTGATGAAAAAACCATTCTCGCGACCAATACCTCCTCTTTTTCCGTTGAAGAAATGGCCAAGGCAACCCATCGGCCGGATCGATTCGTCGGGCTTCACTTTTTTTACCATCCGGCAAAAAACCGTCTTCTTGAAATTATCCCCGGTCCCCAGACCTCAAATGACACCATTAAAGCAGCCCAGAAATATTCCAAACTCACGGGAAAGACCGATATCACGGTTAAAGACTCGCCGGGATTTGCCGTCAACCGATTTTTTACCCCGTTGAACAACGAAGCGTTCCGGGTCCTTGAAGAAGGCATTGCCAATACCGTCACCATTGATGAAGCCTTTAAAAAAATGCTCAATGTCGGTATGGGTCCCTTTCTGCTGGTAAACGTAACAGGGGTTCCCATTGCCCTGCATGCACAGGTGACCCTGCACCAGGAACTGGGTGAATTTTTTAAACCGGCTGAAATTTTGAAAAAACAGATCGACCTTAAAGAAGACTGGCCTTTGGACGGTGAAGTGGACGAAAGTAAATTTGAACAGGTTACTGACCGTCTGCTGGGATCGGTTTTCTATGATGCGGTCTCTTTACTCCAGGATGGCGTTACCGATATCCTGGATACGGACGTGGGGGCAAAAGTGGGGTTGAGATGGCGTAAGGGACCCTTTGAGATGATGAATGAACTGGGCATTGATAAATCCTATGCCATGGTGGAAAAAGTCCTGGCACCTTACCCGAACCTGGACGTTCCCCAGGTACTCAAAGACCAGAAAGCAAAAGGCGAACCCTGGGATATCCGATATGTCAAATATACAAGAGATGGCGCCATCGGCCGAGTAAGGATCTCCCGCCCAGATGCACTTAACGCTTTGAATCATGCGGTTGTCAAACAATTGGATGAGGCGTTTGCCCAGGCAGAAGCAGATACCCAGACCACCGCCATTGTCCTGGAAGCGGCCGGAAAGGCATTTGTCGCCGGTGCAGACATCAAGTTTTTCGTGGACTGCATCAAAGGGGATAAGCTTGATGACAACTATGCGTTTACCGCTTATGGACAGGAAGTCCTTAACCGCATTGATGACAGCAAAAAGCTGGTTGTTGCCAAAATGGAAGGCCTTGCACTGGGTGGCGGTCTGGAACTTGCGATGTCAACGGATGTCATGGTCGCCACGCCCAAAGTGGTGATGAGTTTTCCCGAAACAGGCATCGGCATTACGCCGGGACTTGGCGGAACCCAGAGAACCAGTCGATTTGTCGGCAAGGAACTGGGCAAATATCTTGTGTTCACAGGCCGCACGATTTCGGCTGTTGATGCCAATGCCATTGGTTTGGTAGATTATGTATTCAATCCGGATGAAATTGATGAAAAAATTGTTGAAATGATTACCGCCGGCACCCTGAAGCCCCAAAAAGGGTGTGCGGACAATGAACTGCCGGCTGAATGGAAACAGATCAAAGCACTTTTTGCCGACGAGAACATTGACGGCCTGCTGAAAGGAAAATATGCCGGCAGCAGTGACAAGGTTGAAGCCAAAATTGCCAAAATCCTTGCGGCCAAGGCGCCGCTTGCCTTAACATTATCCAATCAAATCATGGATAAAGGGTATGCGATGTCCTTAAAAGACGGTTTGAAAGAAGAACTGGCCCACCTGTACGAGATATTTTCCACAGAGGATGCCCTCCTCGGATTGACCAATATTGGGAAAAAAGTACAATACGCAGGTAAATAAGGCCGAATAGATGTAAGGCGGGTTGGAAGCCGCCCGTATGCAATTATTTTCAATCGGGTGTAAGATCACACGAGAAAGGAACCTAAATATGTTTAACAAATCCTATATTCCGTTTAACGGATATTATTCATCTCCATTTTGCAAGTGGCAAGGCAGTTTCCAGAATGAGAACGCCATTGAGTTAGGGGCAAAAACAGCCCGCTCATGGCTGCTGAAGAAAAACATAGACCCCACGATTATCGATTATCTGTATTTTGGCAATACCGTGGCCCAGCATCGCATTTTTCACGGCCACAACTGGGCCGCTGCAATGGTGGTGGACAATGAAAAGAATCTGCCTGGCCTGTTTGTACACCAGGCGTGTTCAACAAGTGCCACCTGTATCTACCTGGCCGCTTTAAATATTGAAGCCGGTATCTATGACACAGGGTTTGCACTGATGTCCGACAGATGCTCCAATGGTCCGCATACCATCTGGCCTAACCCTAAAGGACCGGGGGGAGAGGTGATCTCTGAAAACTGGAATATGGACAACATGAATTTTGATCCCAATGCCGGATTGAAAATGGTCCAGACCGGTGAAAACGTTGCCAGGGAAGTCAGTGCCACCCGGGAAGAAGCGGATGCCATGACCCTACGCCGTTATGAGCAGTACCTGGATGCCCTGAAAGATGACCGGGCTTTCCAGAAACGCTATATGATGCCCGTGGAAATACAGGTAAACCGGAAAAAAACCATTGTTGTTGAAGCGGATGAAGGCATAACGCCCTGCACGGCTGATGGTCTTGCAAAACTGAGACCCGTCGAACAGGGAGGCATTCACACCTTCGGTTCCCAGACCCATCCCGCCGACGGCAATTGCGGTATCATTGTTACGACAAAGGACAAAGCAAAAGAACTCAGCGCGGACAAGAACATTGAAGTTCAGATTATTGCGTACGGATTCGCAAGGGTAAAAAAAGGCTTCATGCCTGCTGCACCGGTGCCTGCTGCTCAAATGGCACTGGACCAGGCGGGTCTTACCATGGATGACATCAAGGCCATCAAGACCCATAACCCATTTGCCATCAACGACCTTAACCTGGCAAAGATGATGAACATTGATGTCATGAAAATGAACAACTACGGCAGCAGTCTGATTTTCGGTCACCCCCAGGGGCCCACTGCCGGTCGTCTGATTTGTGAACTCATTGAAGAGTTAGCCCTCATTGGCGGTGGATACGGCATGTTTGCAGGGTGTGCTGCCGGTGACACCGGTGTGGGGATGATTTTTAAGGTCAGTTAACCAGACCACGTCTCAACGAGCGGTAGGCATCGGATGAACTTTTTATCAAAACGGGCCCTTTTTTCCATAATGGACCCGTTTTGATTCACTTATTTAAAGAGGGGAGGGGATCGTATGCAGGGAAAATATGTTTTAAAGGAATTGAGCCGCTACCGGCTGGGGACTTTTGCAGATTTAATATATCGGAATGCCATTCTTTACCCCGAAGCAGAGGCCTTTGTCTGCAGCGCCGAAAGGATCAGTTTCAGGCGGTTCAACGAGCGAGTGAACCGTCTCATAAACGGTCTCGGCGCCAGGGGTATCCGGAAGGGAGATGTCCTGGGGATACTTTCCTGGAATCGGAATGAATACCCTGAGGTTTTTGGGGCGGCAATGAAGGGAGGATATATTGCGGCCCATCTGAATCCCCGCCTTAAATCCGAAGAGCTGCTTCATCAGATTGAGGATTCCATGGCACGTGTGTTGTTTATAGGCGGTGAATTCGTAGAAGTAATAGAAACGATAAGACATCAATTCACCAGAACAGAACTGATTATCCTCTTTGACCCACCCCGTGAAAATATGTCGGAATACAAGACCTTTCTCCAGGGGAATTCCCCGGATGAACCTGATGTCGATGTCATGGAGGATGATCCCGTGACGATACTCTATACCAGCGGAACCACCGGTATTCCCCGGGGAGCTGTCTACACGCACAGGCAGAAGATGGAGAGTACTATTTCCAAGGCCCTGGATATTGGGGTTCAGTTCGGGGACAGGCATCTTGTGGTGATCCCCATGTTTCACGTGGGGGGGGACAGCCATATCTGGCCCTTTTTTTTAACGGGTGGCTGTAATGTGGTTATTCCCAGTGCTTCATTCGATCCGGAGATGGCACTCCAGACCATTGAAAAGGAGCAGATTACCGACATTCATATCGTTCCCACCCAGCTGGTTTCTCTAATCAATTTTCCAAGTGTTCGGGAGTTTGAACTCAAAACCCTGAAGCGGGTATGGTATGCAGCATCTCCAATGCCTGTGGAGATTATCAAACAGGGGCTTTCCATCTTTGGCCCCATATTCATGCAGGGCTACGGGCAAACGGAATCCGGCCCCCACGCAACGGTTCTCAAGCAGGCGAACCATACTGCCGCAGAAATCCAAGAAAATCCCCATGTGCTGGAATCCTGCGGGCAGCCATGTCTCGGGGTGCATATCCGGATCGTTGATGAAAAGGGGGACGATCTTGAGGCCGGTCAGATCGGTGAGATTATCATAAACAGCAGACGGAATATGACCGGGTACTGGAACAAGCCCCGGGAAACGGAAGATGCCGTAAAAGACGGATGGCTGTACACCGGGGATATGGGGTATTGCGACCAGCGGGGATTTATCTATATTGCTGACAGAAAAAAGGATATGATCGTTACGGGGGGGGAAAATGTCTACCCCAAAGAGGTGGAAGAGATTCTTTACCGACATCCGCTGGTCATGGAAGCCGCTGTAATCGGTATTCCGGACCCGTATTGGGTTGAGAGTGTGCATGCCGTGGTGGTTCTCAAAGAAGGGGCACAGGTAGCTGAAAAGGATATCCTTGATTTTTGCAAGGAAAATATTGCCAGTTACAAAGCACCAAAGACCATAGAGCTCGTGGAATCCCTGCCCAAAAGTCCCCAGGGGAAGGTTCTCAAAAAGGAGATCAGGAAAAGACTCAGTTCTTGATGATTTGAAAAAAGAAATTGCCTAGGGATCGGATCTTCCTTTGATCTTGACTCTTCTGATATTTTTATAGATAGTTTTGGAAAGGAAATTCCAGTGTTGAGATCTCCGATGCCTCGTTTGGGGGAAAATAGCATTCGGGTGTATGATGAAGTGTTCATTGCTGTGCTGTTTGTGTCGGATTACAAATAATAACGTTTTTTTTGGAGGTGTGAGCATGAAAAGTGTTACAGGAAAAGGTATTTTTGTTTTTATTTTGTTGGGTGTACTTGTTTTTTGGATGTCTCCGGCCAGCGCAAAACAGATTACTCTGAGGTTTGCAAGTGGTTTCCCCACCATGCAGGTCATTACCGGAAAAATAATTGTGCCCTGGATTGAAGAGATCAACAAAAAAGGCCAAGGCAAGGTCAATATCAAGTTATATCCTGCCGGTGCCCTGGGTAAAGCGCCGGATTCTTATGATCTTGCGGAAAAAGGTATCGCAGATCTATCCTATCACCTGGCGGATTACACTCCCGGGCGGTTTCCCATGACAACTGTTTTTTCCCTGCCCTTTGTTATCCCGTCCGGCCAGATCGCTTCCGAGGCCATGTGGAAAACTTATCAAAAGGAACCCAAATTCCGGGAAGAATACAGCAAAGTCAAAGTTCTGGCATTGTTCTGCCATTCAGGCGGCCATTTTCATACCGTAAAAAAACCCATTTACACTATGTCTGATTTCAATGGCTTGAAAATGCGGACGGCAAATCCCAGCATCAGCAATGCATTAAAGCTCTGGGGAGCCATCCCTGTGTCCATGCCCGTTACTGAAACCTATCAGTCCCTGGAACGAAATGTGCTTGATGGAACGGTTATGGTCTGGGAGGGCATGGGTGTCTTTAAATTGAATGAAGTGACAAAATATGCCACAATTGCCGACTTATACACCATGCCCATGATGATTGTCATGAACAAAGACAGCTGGGAAAAGCTTCCCGCAGATGTGCAAGCGCTGATTGACAGCACGACGGGATTGCAGATGTCTTCCGCTTCCGGCAAGGCATTTGACAACCTGGAAGTCCCTTTCAGGGCAATGTCCTTAAAAAAAGGGATAAAAGAGATTATCATGGAGCCTTCTGAGATGGCAAAAATGAAAGAATCAGTCCTGCCCCTGAGAGCGGAATGGGTCAAGGATATGGAAAAAAAGGGATTGCCCGGACAACAGGTTCTGGATACGGCGCTGGGTTTTCTTGGCGTGGAATAGGAAACTACCTGAATCGTCCCCGGGGCGATGCAAGACACCAATGGCAGCGTTTTTTTTGGGGGGAATTTCAAAGAAGGCTTGTCCCCCCTGCGCTGCCGGAATTTCAGTGGGTTTTTTTGATATTATTTTTAGACAGAATAGAAAGTTTGGGTATATGAATTTTAGAAACAGCGTAAATATAATGGGAGTATTCAGCCATTACCTGTCCAGGCTGGGGTGTGTGTCCCTTTTTGCCATGATGTGCTTGACGGTTGTGGATGTTGTGGGCCGGTATGTTTTCAATTCCCCCATCCTGGGGGCTTTTGAACTCACCGAATTCCTTGTGTCGATAACGGTTTTCTCTTTTCTTGGATATGCACAATCCCAGAAAATACATGTTACCGTGGATATTTTATTTGACCGCTTTCCGAAAAATTTCCAGGGCTTGATTAATCTGGTTAATTATACGGTCTGTGTCATCCTCCTTTTCCTGATATCATGGAAAGGGTTTGAAAAAGCACTGGAAGCACTTGAAACCGGAGAAAAACCCATGAATCTTCCCGTTTTTGATTATCCGTTTGTTTTTTTCCTGTCCCTGGGATGTGCGGTGATGTGCATTGAATTTATAAGAGATATCATTAGAACAATTGTAAAACGAAAAAAAGGTGAAATGATTAAATGAGCCCAGAGATGATCGGAATTATAGGTGTTGTAGCATTATTTGTTTTTCTGGCATTCAAGATGTATATTGGTGTGGCCATGGCCCTGATCGGGTTTGTGGGCATCAGCTTAATCATCAATGTGAATGCCGGCCTGAATATCTTGGGAATGGTACCCTGGTCAGAGGGATCATCTTATACCATGAGTGTTATTCCGCTTTTTGTTCTCATGGGACAGTTTGCCTTTGTTTCCGGCATCAGCCAGGATATTTACAAGGCAGTCAATTCCTGGATGGGACATCTTCGGGGAGGGCTGGCCATGGCAACCATTATGGCCTGTGCCGGTTTTGCAGCCGTATGCGGATCTTCCCTTGCCACCGGTGCCACCATGGGAAGGGTAGCCATACCTGAAATGGATAAGTACGGTTATGATCCCAGTTTATCCACGGGCTGCGTTGCCGCCGGCGGTACCCTCGGCATCCTGATCCCGCCCAGTATCGGGTTTGTCATTTATGGTATTCTGACGGAACAATCCATTGGCAAACTTTTTATGGCGGGGATTTTACCGGGCGTTTTACTGGCAGCTCTTTTTATGCTGGCAATTTATGTAAAATGTCGGCTAAATCCCCAGGCAGGACCCAAGGCGGAACCCACCACATGGTTGGTCAAGTTTAAATCCCTGTACAGCACCTGGCCCATGCTATTGTTGTTTGCCCTGGTGATGGGGGGGATATACTATGGCATTTTTACTCCCACCGAGGCAGCCGGGATTGGTGCTTTTGGGGCATTTGTTATCGCCGTTGTCAAGCGAAAGCTTTCCTGGCAGGTCTTTATTGAGAGCCTGTTGGCAACAGGGAATATGACGGCCATGATTTTCTTGATCATTATCGGTGCCAATATATTTTCGTCTTTTCTCGCATTGACGGGTATCCCCATGTTACTGGCCGACTCCATTGTCACGCTGGCTTTGCCCAAATTAGCGATTCTAATGATTATCATCCTGATTTTTGTTGCCCTGGGTTGTGTGATGGATTGTTTTGCCATCATGATTTTAATGGTTCCCATCCTTTATCCCATTATTCAGACATTGGAATTCGATCCCTTGTGGTTTGGCGTTATCATGGTGATTGTGCTGGAGGTCGGGCTCATAACCCCTCCTGTGGGCTTGAATGTTTTTGTGATCAAGGGGGCCGCCCCGGATGTGCCGCTAACCACAATTTTCAGGGGTATCTGGCCGTTTATGATTGCTGCCGTTGCCTGTATTGCCATCATCATTCTCATTCCCCAGGTTGCATTGTTTCTTCCATCAAAAATGTAATCAAACTAGCATAAATATAGAAATGTTCAGGGATCGTTTGTTTCCCTGGGTGATTTTTCAAAACTTCTCAAGGAGGAACCAATATGACATCCGTTCAGGAAATCAATAAAGACATCGTAAAAAAATTTTATGACTTGATTATCAACAAAAAAGATTATGAAGCCGCCAGACCGTATATCGGGCCGCGCTACAAACAGCACAATCCTCTTGTTAAAGATCGTCCTGAAGGGCTCAAGGAATTTATAGAATTCCTTAAAAAAAATTATCCGGAAGCCCGAAGTGACATCAAGCGAGTCATCGCTGAAGAGGATTATGTCGTGCTCCATGTTCATTCAACCCGTTCACCAACCGTACACCGTGCCATTATTGAAATCTTTCGGCTGGAAAACGGCAAGATTGACGAGCACTGGGACGTTATTCAGGAAATCCCTGTAACCTCGGCCAATGAGAATGGGATGTTCTAATAATGAGAATTTGACCCCGTCCATCAAAGTTGAAGTCTGAGAGCTGAATAACAAATATTCAAGGATTTGAGGCTATTTTTTTTGAGGGGTAGGCCTCAGCAGCCTTGAGATCTTTCGGCAAAATAATCCAGGAGGGCGTTTTTTTTATGAAGCCTGCCAGACGTATCCAGGTGGTTGGATTTCAGGAGTGCGACGATGAAATCAACAATACCGCTGCCGCAGACCTCTTTGATCCTGCTGTCACCAATGGTGTGAAAGGCAAGGGTGCCAGCCTGGCAGTCGACCCGATCAACAGCACCATCTGTGCCACGCATGCCCGAGGACAGCCCCATACCTTCAAAGGACGGGCCGGCAGCGGTTGACGGTACTTTATCCGGAGCGTTCACCCACACGTTGCAAGCACCGCAAATGCCTAACCCACCGCAGGGTTTTTCAATGCTGATGCCGGCATTTTCAAGTCAGTCATGCAGGTTTTCTCCTTTTTTTATCTGAACAGTGATTCCCAACGGTTCCACCAAAATACTGATCATTTAAACCCTCCGGTATTAAAACGGGTATATGTGCGGTCAGTTTTTTTGATTTTTCAAAATGACCTTTCCAACGGGGTACGACTTTTATAAAACACGATAAAATCAACTATTTCGACACACATGTCAATGCAGTTAGCACAAATAACCGTCTGTCAGCCTCCAGACAGTGAACAAGGGTCCAGCATGAATAAAGGACGATTCCAGAGTGGCCAGAAGAAGTTGATTCTGCTATCATGCTGGTACTTTTTAAGACCCGATTTAGTGCCTGACGGAAACCCGTGTTTGGACGAAAAGTTGCCCATATGCAAGGCGCAAGAAACTCTGAAACCGGAGTGTACCGCTGTACATGAGGATTTCAGAGTTTTGCAGCAACGCAGCAGATGGGTGAGTTTTCGTCTAAACACAATTTAAATATGATGTGAGATGTTATGCACGACTCAATGAACAGAATAAACATTAGTATGTCAAACCGGCCTGTCCATTCTATTCCCAGGGGTGAACTCTGGCTCGGAACCGACCTTCTCAAAAGAGCGGGTTATACAGATACGCTTGAAAATCACTTTCGTCTGGTGGATCAATTGGGCCAGGATATGATCTGCCTGCCGATTGCCGATGACACCTCCCACAGGCCCGTCCTGGGGTATCGATATTTTGACTGCCGAGACCTTAACCAAGCGACCCGGAACCGGGACCGATTCGTGGCTGCGGTTGTGGACGGTCCGTTCCAGGAATTGACCAACCGGATGGGATTGATGGCAGTTTTGACAGGGTGGGTTCAAAAGCGGCCGGAGATGGCCAGGGCCTATGCAGTGGAACAGACAAAAGTGCTGGAGTTGATCTCCGGGTGCCTGGACCAGGGGGTTCATGCCGTGGTCATAGCAGAAGATCTTGCTGCTGATCAGGGGCTGCTGATGAGTCCCACAGATATAGGAACCCTCTGTTCATCCTTCTACACCCGGGCGGTTCCGATCATTCACGAGGCAAACGCCCGGGCGTTTTTACACTCCTGCGGCAATATTACGCAACTGATAACACTGATCAAGACGTGGCAGGTTGACGGCCTGGCGTCAGTGCAGCATCGTGCCAATGATCTTCCGGGGCTGCGAAACGCCTTGGGGTCTTCCCTGGTGATCATGGCCGGAATCGATGCCGAGTTGCTGGCATCGGATGACCCTCGGCCGGACGTGTTGAAAGATTTCGAGAATCTTATCACTTCCCTGGCGCCTGGCGGCGGACTGATTCTCAGCTCCAGCTGTGGCCTTTACAGTGGTGATTTTTTTGAACGGATTCAAAGGATTTATGCCATGGCAGACCGTCTTGTCGAGGACTGATCTAAGCCTTATATTAACCGGGATTTTCTTTAAAAACAATATGGGTTGCTTCAGGCAGGGCCGGATGACCCATAAAAACACCCTATCCGTCAATGCTGAGGGGGTTGAAAAAGGGGTGGCTAAAAATCGATGTGTTTCCAGCCCGGATTAATGCCGGCAAACAATGGGGTGGCCTTCCGCATCAATATCAATACCGATGGTATCGCCTGTTTTAAATCCAAGACGTGAAAATTCCTTGACCACACTGTCGTGTCGGTCAATGTGCCAGTAGACGGACCAGAGGGGATTCCGCACAGAGTCAATACCATAGGCATCATGGCTGCACAGGTTGATTCTGAATTTGTCTTTGGCGATTAATGTATCTGCTTCGGCCAGGAAAATATCGATTCTATAAAGGAAGTTGTGAAGGGCTTGGGACAGTTCTTTTTGAAGCTCAGGGGAATCGTCCAGGTAATGGCTGGCAATCTGGTAGAGCTCACCGGTATCCTGGATGGAAAAGCCCAGAACGGCAAACCGCGGATGCCTGAGAGCGAAAGATTCAAGTCCTTTTTCATAGGCGCGTATGCTGGAAAGAATGTCATTGATGTCCGGCTTTGTTTTTTTGCTCTCCTGAAGCAGATCCTCGCACAGGCTGATGATATGGATATAAAAAGCCTTGTTGTTCATCACATACACCGGCCGTTCCCTGTAATTTTTCCGTTTTCGGATACGCCGGATGCCATCCAGCTTGATGGATCGTTCGCTCTCTTTTTCTTCCAGGGTTTCAATATTTGAAATGTCTTTGGCCTGTACAACATAAATTTCGCCTTCCGTGGAGATGATATACTCAATTTCGCATCTGAACCCCAGGGCTTTTTGGATGTCTATTGACAACTTCACAAGTTTTCGGTCATGGGGGACCCTTGTGATGTAAGGCTCTCTTTGAACCTTGTGGTCGCGGTTTTTGCAATAGCCAAATTCCCATTGATTGGCGATCATTTTTGCCATAACGCTGGAGCCGTTGACAAAGGGCATGACAATGACGCCCATTTCATTCATATCAAAATCCGGTGCATGGTTGAACCGCTGCTGCCGCCGGATGGAAAGCCGTTTTGAGGTTTGGGCCAGTTTGATGATTCGGTTTCTTGCGTATTTTATGCCGCCAATATCTGCATATGTTTCAAGAGAATCAAAGGTACCGCCTTTATACTTTGATTCCAGGGGGTGGGCACTTCTTGCAATGACTTTATAACTTTCCCGGTGCTTATCTAAAAATGAATCCAGTTGCTGAAAGTCTTCATTGATGAATTTTTCTGCAGGCACATAAATAAATTCCGGAACATTAAATCCAATTTTTTGAAGTTTTTCCAGCAGGTTTGCTTTTTCAGGCATCTTATTTTCCATGGTTAACCTTGACCGTTATAACAGCATTCAAAAATTCCCAGGATACAAATTGTTGGTTTGATGACATGTACTTTTAGGTAACATATGTCATGAAAAAATGCAATACCTGCCCAAGCCCACCAGCAATTCTAAATATGAAACATCAGGCCAGGGTCAGGCTTGCTTTATTGCGCTTTTAGCCTCTTCAAGAACCGATTTTTGATAAAAAGCATGGAGCCTGATAAAAGATTCAGCCTCCAATAACACAAGCCTGATCCGTTCAAGAAAATGCCAAAATTAGAATTGCTGCAAGCTCACCGGCGATTCTCACTGATGAGAAAAAGAAATTTTGATAAGTACTTTTGTTTATGTGAAGAATTCTTTATACTTTGAATATCCTTTATGCACTCAACTTTCAAAGTTGGTCATTTTTACATGGGGTCAGGCTTTTTTTATTGGAGCCTGATAAAAGATTCAGCTGCCAATAAAAAAAGCCTGACCCCGTCCATTAACGTTAACGTCCGAAAGTTGAGTTATGAACAATCGGATAAGGAGAAAACGTATGGAGCAGGCCAGAATTCTGGTGGTAGATGATGAGCTGGTGATCCGCGAATCTCTGGCCGGCTGGCTAAAGAGAGACGGGCATCAGGTCAGCACGGTGGAAAGCGGGGAGGGCGCCCTTGCCATATTAAAACAGCAAAGTTTTGATATCCTGCTGTTGGATATTCAACTGGAAGGGATCAGTGGGCTGGATGTTCTCAGCCGTGTTAAAGAAGAGTATGATGATATCGATGTGATCATGATAACGGCATTCGGATCAATCCCTTCCGCAGTTCAGGCCATGAAATCCCATGCATTTGATTATATATTAAAACCCTTTGATCCGGATGAGCTGGGCGTGCTGATCGAAAAACTGATAGACCACCGGGCCCAGAAGAAAGAAAATGTTTTTTTAAAAGAAGAATATGAAAACCGAACCCGGTTTGAGAGCATGATCGGCCAGTCAAAACCCATGCAGGAGATTTTCAGCCTCATCCAGGACATCCGGGAGGTGACCTCCTCGGTTTTGATCACCGGTGAAACCGGTTCCGGAAAAGGTCTGGCTGCCAAGGCCATTCACTCCAACAGCCGGGCCAGGAATGGCCCTTTTGTCAGTGTGAATTGCGGCGCCATTCCCAGGCATATCATGGAAAGTGAATTGTTCGGCCATCGGAAGGGTGCTTTTACCGATGCCAGGGAAACCCGGAAGGGTCGCCTGGAAATGGCAGGCGGGGGTACCCTTTTTCTGGATGAAATCGGTGAGATCAGCATGCGGATGCAGATCGATCTGCTCCAGGTGTTGGAGGATAAGATTTTTTACAGAGTTGGGGGAACCCAGCCCATTACTGCTGATTTCAGGGTGATTGCCGCCACCAATGCTGACCTTGAACAGGCCATACGCAACCGGACCTTTCGGGAGGACCTGTTTTACCGCCTTAATGTGATCTCCTTTACCATGCCGACCCTTCGGGAACGGAAAGAAGATATCCCGCTTCTGGCGCAACATTTTCTGACCCAGTTTACCCAGGAGGTAAACCGGGGGGTGGAACGGATCAGCCGGGATGCCATGGACGAGCTGATGCTGTATGAATGGCCGGGAAATGTCCGGGAATTGTCCAATGCCATTGAACGGGCGGTGGTGGTATGCAAGACCGGCACCATAACCCCCCATGACCTTCCCATTGGCGCCTCCCTGGAAGAGGAGCTGAAAACCCGGTATTTTTCCTTGAATGACGTGGAAAAACAGCATATCCGAAAAATTCTGGAACAGACCGGCTGGAATATTTCCAAAAGTTCTGCCGTCCTTGGGATTGACCGATCAACCCTTTACAATAAGATCAAACGGTACGAATTGAAACCGGATTGAACTGCGTGATTTCCAACTTAAGGCATATGCATCCATCAGGGAGCATTCTGATCTCACCGGTGGGGGATATCCCCTCTTGGATCACCGCCATCATTGCCGACAGGATCAAGGCGATTTTTGGATTCAGAACCCGGGTTTCGCCGTTGCTGGACAACCTTTCTTTTGCGTATGATCAGAAACGCAACCAGTATTATTCCACCGTTATTTTAGAGGCACTGGCGGCCAGGGCACCCAAAGGCTGCATAAAACTTTTGGCAGTGACACGGGAGGATCTGTTTATTCCCATTTTGACCCATGTCTATGGGGAAGCCCAACTGGGGGGAATTGCCAGTATTATTTCCATTGCCCGGCTCATGGCATATCCGGATGTCGGCTCCCGGGAAAAAAGCCGCGGCCGAATCATCAAGGAAGCCGCGCATGAACTGGGGCATGCCTTTGACCTTCGGCATTGTGAAGATGACCACTGTATCATGCACTATTGTCGCAAGCTGGCGGATGTGGACCTGAAATCAGATCAATTCTGCCGGTATTGTACGATTCTTTTGGCCGACTATATCAAGACCCTTGGGGGATAAATTTTTTTACCAGGGCTTTCCAGGAAATTCCGGGAAGGTTGCCGAAAAGATCAGACACAAGGGTGCCGCCGTCAGCTGCCTTGACCTGGGTTTTTTCCTCAAGAAACGTGTACAGTCGGTGGACCTGCTGTTCCATAAATCCCCTGGAGGACTCCATGAACATCAATTGTTTAAGATCCTGTTTCAGGCCGGGACAATAAAGGATAAACATCCAGCCGTCCGTATAAGGGGACTGGTTGATTCGGCCGGGTGTTTTTCTGACCCGGGCATTCACCGCTGTGATGATTCCACTGACAGGGGATAGAAAACAAACGTCATGCCCCTGCCGGGACAGGGTGACGGCCGGCATGCCCTGTGTCAGCTTTTTCCCCATCAACGGGGCGGTAAATGTGTCAAATTCGCCCAATAACCTGCAGGCAAAATCATCAATCCCAACGCGTACCATGCCCTGGTCTTCAATTTTGATCCAGGTGTGCCCCGGGTGAAGATAGTAGCCCATGGGCAGTGAAATGCCGTTGATATCCTCAAAGTTCACTGGTTTTAAAACGGTATGGACCTTGAACTGATCCTGAAAATACTGGTCAAATTCACAATCAGCGCATTGATAGGATTTCGGGCAGTTTTTAAATCCAATATGACCTTTCATGTGATGGATACAGGGCCGCTGGGCAGGGGGCAGTTTCCGGAGCCGCTCTTCCCAGAAAACAAAGCCCCTTTGTTTTCCTTCCACGGCGTTGCCTTGGTTTTTAAGGGTTTCATTGGCCCGGCAGACCTTGGTCAACGCCCTGTCAAACCGGCAGTCCATGCATAAAAAGTCTTTATAGCAGTGTTTTTTTTTGACCACCCCTGCCTGCATCCAGAGGCAGGCAGGTAAGGTCAATTGTTTTAATACAATATCCATGGGTGTCATTCCTTTGTTCAAATGGTCATCAGGTCTTAAGAAAAGTTTGGGTCAGGTTTTTCCATCCCAGGGTGGGAAGATTGCCGTAGACATCACGGGTCAGAAATCCACCATCCGCACTCAGGGGACCGGTGACATCCTCTATCATTTCTTCAAGGGTGGTCACCTCCCGGCTTAGCCAGGCCTCACTCTTTTCATCTGCCATCAGGTGTTTGACTGCCCCTTTGATATCGGAATTATGAACCGTAAACAGCCACCCGTCCTGATAAGGCCGTTTTCCGGGAAGATCCGGAGCGGTTTTCACGGAAGGATTCACCCGGGTAATCACCCCGTTGACCGGGGACAGGATATCGGCAAGGTTCTGGTTGCGCTGGATGCCCCAGCCGGCTTTGCCCTGGTTCAGCTCCTGGCCGATCAACGGTAGATCAAACCCATCCGGTCCCCCCAATACCTTGAAGGCAAAATCATCCATACCCACCCGCATGATGCCGCCGCTGTCAACGCAGGTCCAGGTATGGCCGGAATGAAAATAATACCCATGGGCAAGCTTGAATCCTTTTACATCCCCCATCTCCAACCGGGTATGGCCTGAGCCGGGGGACAGGCAATCCTCAAACAATTGATCAAACTCACACCTGTCACAATTATAATTCATGGGACAAGCCCGGTGATCCGTTCTGCCGGTCAGGGTATGGCGACAGGTCCTGTCCCTGCTGTCCCTCTGCCGCATGGCATCCTGCCAGGACAGATGTTTTCCCGCACTTGCAAGTTTTCCCATTGTTGCATCATATTTGCAGGAGGTGCAGTCATGATAATGGTTACAGGTCTTTTTGGAAACCACGCCTGCCTGCATCCAGATACAGGGATGCGGGCATTTATCTTTTCCAGATGGCCACAAGGTTGGGGTTTTTGAATAAGGGGTTTCTTTTGATTGGGTTTTCAGGGTCTCAGTCATCTGGGGCCTCCTTTTTAATTCGGGTTTGTTTTCTTCTTGGTCTTTCCATGAATCTTAAGGACATATATAGCAAAAAGGAGGCCATCCGTTGTTTTGACAAGCATAATAATTGAACCGTCCTTTTTTCCCGGGCTGCTTCAGGGAGGATCGGACTTTTTTGAAAAACTCGAGAATTTCAGAAGATGGGGTTTTTTGCAACAACAGGGGGTGTCCTGAACCGGCAATGATACTGGAATCCTTTGCCAGGCACTGGGATAAGGGACCTGTTGGATTTTGCCCCAGGCGTGTCGATATTTCCCCCAGTCCCCCCCACTGGTTTCCAAAAAGGGGTGTTTTCCCGGTGTCAGGAATCTGAAAGGAATTAGATCTTGCCCCCATACACGGTTCTATGGTAAAAATTAAAATCATTCCACGCTTTTTCACCCGTTTCAAAAGGAAATCATCATGACCCTTCCTCAAACTGAAATGGAAACGATCCTTAATGGTATCCGGGATTTTATTCTGATCATATCCCCTGATCGGGAAATTCTGGAAGTCAATGATGCCTTTTTAAAGCACATGAATTATGCCCGGGAGGATGTCCTAGGCCGGAAATGCCATGAAGTCTTCAAAGAAGCCACTCGGAAAAGCAGCAATTGTCATGAAAAATGCCCCCTGGAAGCAGTGATCCGTGAAAAGCGGCACTGCCAGACAGAATTGATCCGGCTGGGAAATGACGGCAACCCCAGGTACACGGAATTGACGATTTTCCCGGTCTGGGAGAAGAAGGGGAAAATTTCCAAATTCATTGAAATCAGCCGGGATATTACCCAGCGCAAAATTGATGAAAAGCAGAATCAGGATTATCTGATCAAAATGGTGGAGGACCGCACAAGACAGCTGAAAGAGACCCATGAACGGCTGCTTCACCAGGATAAAATGGCCTCCCTGGGAAAGCTGTCTTCCTGTGTGGTGCACGAGATCAATAACCCGGTGGCCGGGATTTTGAACCTGGTGATGCTGTCCAAACGCATTCTCAAGGAAGATGAGATTAAACAGGACGAGCTGGATCTGTTTGATCAATACCTGGGGCTAATGGAAACAGAAATTCGGCGGATCGGTCGGATTGTCAGTAATCTTCTGGTCTTTGCCCGGCAGTCCAAATTTAAGGTGGTCAAGTTTGATGTGAATGAGTTGATTGAACAGACATTGATCCTGAATTCAAATTTGTTAAAAATAAATAAAATACGGGTCATAGAAGAGCTTGAACATAACCTGCCGTTAATCAGTGCCTCTGAAGATCAACTCAAGCAGGTGATCATGAATCTGATTTCCAATGCAGTGGAAAGCATGTCAACGGCTTCAACGAAACGGTTGACCATCAAAACCTTTGGTAAACCTGAAAAAAAAGCCGTGGGAATTCAGGTGGCAGATACCGGCGCCGGCATCTGCCAGGAAACGATTTCAAAGATATTTGAACCGTTTTTTACCACCAAGAAGAACGGCAAAGGGGTTGGACTTGGCCTGTCCGTGGTATATGGGATTATCAAGGAACATGGCGGCCAGTTGTATGTGGATTCAACACCGGGAAAAGGGACCCGGTTTTCCATCACCCTTTTCCAGGACTTTGATGGTAACAGAAAAGCGTCAGCATCATCTCCGCCCGGATCAGCCGGCTGAATGATAAAGGAGCCTGTTCTTTTAATTTATTTTATTAAGAATTTTTTCAACTACTTTTTCTGCGGTATCACCAAACAGGGTTTCAACTTCCACCAGGTTAAGATATTTGTCATCCCATTGAAAATTATCACTTTCAAGAATCCAGTCTTTGAGACGGTTGTATTTGCCGCCCAGGGCTTTTATTTTTTTCAAAAGCGGTACGTCGCTGGAGGGTTTAAAACAGATATTTAAAGACAGGATGTATTCAATGATGTTGGGGGTGGCAGGATTTGAAGAAATAACCGGAATGACCAGGATGTTTTTATTGTCTTTTCTGCCCTTCCCAATGTACACATTTCCCTCCCTGACAATGATATTTTTTGTTCCTTTAAGTCTGGGGTCTGTTTCTACTCTTGAGTGTTCATCTTTTAATAAACCGGTTTTATTCTTTATTTTTATTTTGGTCTCCTGGGTCACTTCTCCTAAAAGGCTTAATCCTGAGATCTGGTAGAGAAGGGCGCCATTGATGCCGGCAATGACCTCCTGGAGATTTTTAATCACCAGGACATTTTTGTTGGTGATCTGGGCAATGTGAATATCATTGGCCACCAGTTCACTAAAGACAAGGCCTTCAAATTTTTCACTGATTCTGCTGGTGCCGACGGTGACTGTTTTGGCCTGGTGCTTGATGGCATCCACCGGCCTTGCCAAGGTGTTAATGGCATGGCCAATGGTATCGAAAAAGGTCTGTAACATGTTGGAAGGGGTTCCCTTTGTTTCAAAATCAATTTCAAAATCTGAAACCGGTAATCTGCCGGACAAATATTTTAACAGCAGTGTGAGGTTGGCCACCGTATCCAGCCCCATGGCAGCCGGAAATTCACCTTGCCGCCGTTTTTTTGAAAATTTGTTATAGAAGAGGGCAATGGTTTCCCTGAATTTTTTTTCCAGGAGAACTTCATATACATCATGTCCCATGGAGGTATATTCGTCTAAAAGCTCCTGTATTTCAGCCTTTCCTTTGTACATGAATCTGGACCCCTCATTGATGGCAAGGGCCGCGTAATACCCCCATATGTGTCCGACAAGGGTGTTCAGGACAGGGGCAAAGTGTTCTTTTGTCGCAGGAATTTTAAATACATCCCGGGCATAAATGTCAAACCGGTCTTCTCCAATGGTGGTGATGACCACTGGTGTGGCCTTGTGCGCATGGAAAATAGCGGTATCCTTGATGATATCGCCCAACACACTTTCCCGTGTGCTGGCAGCACAAATGATGATTAAGGGTTCACTGGACAGGTCAATATGTTTTTTATCTTCAATAAAGTCCGATGAAATGGTTTTATAGCAAAGTTCACTGAGTTTGATCCGGATTTCATCTGCTGATGTTTTGTTTGATCCGGATCCCACAGTGGCCCAGTATTGTTTTGCGACGGCAAGCCGGAACGCTGAATCTTTGATCTGATCTTTCATTCCCAGAATGGTTCTCATCTTATCCGGCAGGCTCATGATTTCGTTGATCTGTTCGGTAATAAACTCACTGGATCTTGTTTGGGCAATGCCGGCCAAGTGGAGGCCTAAAATAGCCCCGGCAGTAATTTGTGAATAAAATGCTTTTGTGGATGCCACAGACATTTCAATGTCACGGCCGGAGCTGGTGTATAACACACCATCGGTTTTAAAGGTCAGATCAGAATCCCGCCTGTTGACGATGGCCAGTGTTTTTGCACCACAGGCTTTGACCATGTCCACTGTTCGGTTGGTATCGGTGGTGGTGCCGGACTGGCTGATGGCCACCACAAGTGTGTTGTTCATGGAGCATTCAGCACCTTCCCCTTCTACCAGACAGAATCCGGAAAGCTCTGATGATTTTAAGGCTCTGGTATCAATCCCCTTATCACCCAGGTAGACATTCAACAGATCAGAGCAGGCCTGGGCAGCTATTCCAGCTGTGCCCTGACCGATAAAATAGACTTTTTTGATCCGGTCATTTTTAAAGTCCTGTTCCAGGGATGATGGGATGACCGTCTCATCAAGACATGTGGTAAACAGGTGAGTGCCCGGGGATTGTTTGACTTTGTTTTCCAGGGTTTTTTCCACCGAGCCCGGGGATTCTGAAATTTCTTTTAAAAAATAGTGAGGGAAGTTTTGTCGGTCAATATCCCGGGATGTAATCTGGCTTGTGAGCACCTGATTTTCTTCCAGGTTGATCAAGGTATTATCATAGTAGAAGGACCGGATACCGGATACACCGCCTTCTGATCGCTGGTCAAGAATGACAATCTGGCCTTTATCCTCTCCGTTGAGCTTGATGTAATCCTGGGTTTCCTCGACAATGCCGTACAATTCTGATGCAGCAATATAATGATCCTTGGCAATCCCGACAAAAATCGCCTGGCCGCTTCCCTTCTGGGCTAAAAACAATTTTCCAGGGGCTAAATCGGCATGCATGCTGATGGCATGGGAGCCTTCAAAATCATTGACCGCCATCCTGAACGCATCTTCAATGGGGTGATGTTGTTTCAGGTAATGCTCGATTTGAAGGGGGATCAGTTTAGTGTCTGTATTAATATCGGTATGGATTTTATCATACCTGGCCTCATACTCTGTTTTTAATTCAAGATAATTGTCAATATCACCGTTTAAACAGACATGGATGATGCCTGATTTGCCGATTTCTTTAACCGTGGGGGTGTTGTCCTGGGGATGGCAGTTGGCCAGGGAAATGTCTCCCACAGATGCCCATCGGGTGTGAGCGGATACGGAATTTGCCACAAAAGGATATTGGGCGATCAACTGGAGCAAAAGATCGTTTTTAATCTGGCTGCGGATAAACGTGACATTGTCCCCCAGGGCACCGATCTCCGCTGCAAATTTATAGACAAAGGAAATGGTAACCAAATGCTCACCATTTTCCGGAAACGTATCATTTATGGTAATACTGTTATTGGCCAGGATCAGGTGGTTTGTTCTCTGTTTCAGCCGTTCCGAAAGGCCTTCCTTGATCAGATCCTCTCTGAAATTTTCAAACCCCTGTTTGGGAAAGGTGAGAATGACGGATATTCCGGCAGAATCCCTTCCCCGGACTTCAAGCCGGTCAATACTGTTTAACACGGCATTTATCCGTTTAAAGACCGTTAATGCCCCCGTGTTTGCTGAAGCTGCCAGACCCGTGGAAAGATTGCCAATGGCAGCGATGTTATCTATAATTTCCTTTTTAAGGCACCAGTGAATATCCCGAAGTTTTTCAAGGCGCAGAGAAATCGTATCAACATCTGAGGATGAAAGTGTTGAAATCTTTCGTTTAAACAAACCGGTTTGATCTTCAATCAATTGTTCCATGTTCGTTATAATTGAAGCGAGCCGTTCTTTTTTTTCTTTGTTGAAATAAAGATCTAAAAAAATATTTTCCTGCTTGAATTCCTGGCAGCGTTCAAATAACCGGTTTAAAAAATCATCACCGCAAAGAAAGTCGTTGCAGATGGTGTCAGCAGGGGAGGACAGGCAGTTGTCTTTTAAAGAAAGGGCCATTTCGTTTATTTCGTGTAAATGAAACGCCTGGGGAATGCTGTTTCCCTTAAAGGCAACAAAGGCAGAAATACCGCAGGACAAGGTATTGGGTTGATCCGGAAAAAAGATGAGGGTATTTTCCCGGGCAGTGGTTATGGGTTTCCCAAATTCAATGGTCAGTGACATTAGTTGTTTAATCCGGTTCAAAAAAGCGGTTCCATACATCATCATTTCTTCCCCTCTCATCTAAACGGTTTTGCCCATCACAATTGTGCGGTGACAGCGGTTTTTTTAAAATATTTTTTTAAAATATTTTTTGCATAAGTCCCGGCTCTTGTCCCAATATATTTCCGATGGCCGACAACAACGGACAGGGCTATTTTTTTAGGTCCTTTTTTTTCAGCTCCGAAACCGGTGAACCAGTCGTATTTAACCGTGTGCGCCCTGTTGTAAAGGGACCCGGTCTTCCCGCCAATCAATAGTTTTGAAAGAACGGCATCTTTGGAAAACCCTCTGAAAGATTTTCTGGCAGTCCCTTTTGAGATGGTTTTTTCCATCAACTGCATCATGGTGGCAGCCGTTTCCGGACGTATGGCGTTTTTATAGGCGGTTTCTTTGTTCGCGTAGATGACCGCGCCACTGGCATCTGTTACATGCTCAACAATACTGGGCAGCATGATATTGCCGGCATTGATAATGGCCGAGGTGAGCATGGCACCAAATACCGGGGAGATTGTGGTCTCATGATTAAATCCGCATCCAAGTTCAGCCAGGTGGTAGTCTTTGCTGTTGGTTTTAAATGCACCTGAAACAAAGGTAATTTCCGAGTTGACGACCTGGTTGAACCCAAAAGCGTCTGCATAAGACTCCAGTTTTTCTTTTCCCAGGCTATTTTTCCCGATTTTCCCGAATATCGGGTTTACGGATTGTGCAAACGCACTGGAAAAAGAAATTTTATACGAGTATTTGTTTTTTTTCCCCTTGAGCTGGCGTTTGTATAATGTGTATTTATTCCCATTAAAGAACAATGGCGTTTGAGGCGTATAGCCTAATGTTTCAATTGCTGCGGAGGCGGTTATGATCTTGAAGATGCTGGCTGCGGGATAGTTGGATTCAATACAGGGGTTGGCATCGGGATTTTCAAGATCAAACCCTGTCATGGCAATGATTTTACCGGTATTTGCTTCCATGACCACAAAGGCGATCCGTTGGGGTTTTCCCCGGGTCAGGGTTTTGAGCCGGTCCAACACCGACAATAAATATTCCTGAAGATCAACATCGATACTGGTGGTAATTTTATAACGGGTTTCCGGGGCATCCACAAACAAGGTGTTTTTATCCGTTTGGATAAAATTCGTCGTGCCGATCATATGGCTTAATTGATTTTTTGACAAACGGGTTTGTGGTTCAGGTGTTTCCGGAATGCTGGCAGTCAACTCATTTTTGATCGGACCATCGCTCCCGTAAAAACAGATGCCCGCAATCAAAAGCAGGAGGATCGCCAAACCGACCAGTATTTTTGCCGTTTTAGAAACCCATCGGGATTTTCTTTTGTTGATCAGATATCCAGATTGAAAATTCCGCCAGGCGGGTTCTTTTTTATCGATATACAACGGAACCCCTAACACGGATCGTGTCTTTGACCATATCCATTACCGGCAATGGCGCAAAGGTCATAAAAGCCATCATTTTACAGGATTTCCCGGTGAAAGTTCTTTGTCAAAACCAGAAAGTACCAGCTTTTTTTTATGGGTTGCGGCAAGGATCATGCCTTGAGAAATCTCTCCCATAAGCGTTGCTTCTTTTAAGTTGGCAACCACGATGACCTGTTTGCCGATGATGTCTTCCGGGGCATAATCCTTTGCAATACCCGCAATGACCTGCCTTACCTCAGCACCCAGATCCACCGTAAGTTTTAAGAGCTTTTTGGATTTTTCGATTCGTTCCGCTGTCATGACGATCCCGGCCCTTAAATCAATTTTTGCAAAATCATCAATGGTGATCTGCTTTTTTAATGCCGGTTTAAACGCTTTGGTGATGATGGCAGGGGCCTGGGGTCTGGTTTTATCTGTATCAATCCTGGGAAATAAACTGTCTGGGGTTGCAATGCAGGTTCCTTTCCGGGTCTGCCCCCAGGGAATGGTTTCCGCCAACGTGTAAAACCCATTATCCTTTTTTGCCATGCAAAGGGTTTTCTGCATTTTATAGGATGTCGCCGGCATAATGGGATAAATCAGGCAGGAAACGACCCGCAACCCCTCGATCAAGTTATAGAGAACGGTTTCAAGGATCGGCGTAAGGTCGTCATTCTTGGCTAAACTCCAGGGCTCATTTGTATCAATATATTTATTCATGATACTGATAAATTGCCAGATGGCCCCGACACCTTTATGAAATTCACACACCGACATGGCCTGTTGAAATTTGTCAATGGCAGTCTTTGCATCAGATGCCAGAGACAGGGATTTTTCTTGTTGAATGTGTGTGTCCGGTTCTCTTGCTTCACCCTTGAAATATCGCTGGTTCATGGAAAGGATTCTTGAAAAAACATTTCCAAGATCATTGGCAAGGTCTGAATTGATTCTGGACACAAGGGTTTCTTCTGTAAAATTGGCATCCAGGCCAAACACCATTTCCCTCATGAGAAAGTATCTGAACGGATCCACTCCGTATGCCGCGGTTACCTGCAGGGGGTCTGTGACATTACCGATACTTTTTGACATTTTGCTGCCTTTGACATTCCAGAACCCGTGGACATTTAAGCCCTTATAAATCGGTATACCGGCAGCTTTCAGCATGATGGGCCAGTAAATACCATGGGGTTTGATAATGTCTTTTGCCACAAAATGGCGGGTTGTGGGCCAGAATTTTTTGAACAGTTCCCCATCCGGGTATCCCAACGCTGAAATATAATTTACAAGGGCATCAAACCAGACATAGGTGACATACGCTTCGTCAAAGGGCAGGGTGATACCCCATGTCAGTCGGGATTTCGGCCGGGAAATGCAGAGGTCTTCCAAGGGCTCTTTTAAAAAAGAAAGGATTTCAGTCCTGTATTGCGCCGGTTGGATAAAATCCGGGTTGGTTTTAATATGGTTGATCAGCCACGCCTGGTATTTGCTCATTTTGAAAAAGTAATTGGATTCTTTGATCACCTCGGGAGCTACCCCATGGTCCGGGCATTTGCCATCAACCAGCTCTCTTTCCTGGTAAAAGCGTTCGCATCCAAAACAATATAGCCCCTCATAGCTTGAAAAATAAATATCCCCGGACGCATGGATTTTTGAGAGAACCTGTTTGACCACCTGAATATGCCCGGGATCGGTTGTGCGGATAAACCGGTCGTTATTGACGTTCAATACCGGTAGCAGATCCTGAAACAGACGGCTGATCTTGTCTGCATATTCTTTGGGGGTTGTTCCCTGGGTTTGGGCAGCCTGAACAATCTTATCTCCGTGTTCATCTGTTCCGGTTAGAAAAAATGTTTCATGGCCATCCATCTGTTTGAATCGGGTTGAAACATCAGCAGAGATGGAGGTATAGGCATGCCCCAGATGGGGTTTGGCATTGACATAATAGATGGGGGTTGTAAAATATTGTTTTTGGGTGTTCATCGTCTGGGGGATCCTGTTATTGATTCGTTCAGTTGCTGGATGGTTTTTTCGATTTCCGTATGATCCTCTAACCGAACGGTGATGCTTTCTTTTAACACATTCTGGCGGACCACTTTTCCTTTGCCCTCTTCTAAGGTGATGGATTTTCCCAGTTTGGGCATCTGGCGTTTAAGGCTCTTATAGGTTTCATTTTCAAAGGTCAGACAGCACATTAACCGGCCGCAAACCCCTGAAATTTTAGTGGGATTCAAAGACAGTCCCTGCTCTTTTGCCATCTTTATGGAAACCGGCTCAAACGTGTGCATAAAAGAGGAACAGCAAAGCTCTCTTCCGCATTTGCCAACCCCCCCACAATGTTTAGACAGATTGCGAATTCCCACCTGGCGCATTTCAATTCGAATACTGAATTCTTTTACCAGCAGCTTGATTAATTCTCTGAAATCAATTCTGCCATCGGCTGTGTAGAAAAAAGTCAACTTGTTTCGATCAAAGGTGCTCTCAACACTGAACAGGTTCATTAACAGACCGATATCAGTGATACATTGAATACAAAAAGTGAACGCTTTTTTTTCAAGCGTTTGTATTTCCTCTCTTCTAAGAAAGTCTTCTTTGGTGGCAATACGGACAATCTGTTTTAATTTTTTTTCAACAGTTTCAACTTCAACGGGTGGTATGGCAATTTTACCAAACCCTAAACCCTGTTCAGTTTCTACAATTACAGCGGTGCCTTGTTTCAGTACAAAAGCACCACTGTTAAAATCATATATTTTTCCTGCTGTTTTAAATTTAACACCAGCAACTTTAACCATAAACACCCGTTCCTTTGTTCGTAACAATTTTAAGGAAAAATCTATCCAATGTTAATCTGAGCGTACTGTTTGCGGTTACCCTTTTTTCTGTTTCATAAAGCATTTTTATCCATTCTAAAAAGTTATGGGAGGGTACCCGCTGATTAATATCGGCAAAAGTATCAAAAAAATCAAGGTTAACTATTTTTTTGGGATCAAATTTAAAAATCATCAGATCCCGGAAAAAAGTGGTTAGAATGGCCATTGTGTAAGGCATAAGATCGGGGTCACGGCTTAACCGTTGTGACAGCATCAACCCGTTTGATATGCCCCTGGCCGGTTTTGTTCTGATCATACTTGCCAGGGTATCCAGTAACCATAATCGCCGTTTGATCCAGTCGACCTCTCGTTGTTCTGTATCCTGGTTTACATACATCATGGCCCTTTTCAGATCAGCATCGGCTGTTCTTGATGCAATATGGGCAAGGGGGTTGTCAACGTTGAAATGCTGGATCAGATGTTGCTCAATGACCGTGTCCGTCAGGGGCTTGAATCTGATCTTACGACATCTTGAAGCAATGGTTGGCAAAAGAAAAGATACCTTGTGGGCAACAAGGATGAAAAAGGTCCGTTCCGGCGGCTCTTCAAGCATTTTCAGCAGTGCATTCTGGGCCTGACGGTTCATCAGGTCTGCCGTTAAAATTAATACCATCCTGAACCTGGCCTCATTGGGCCTGGAAGAAAGGGTTACCCCCATTTCACGAATCTGGGATATGGAAATTGATTTTTTCCCCTGTTGAAGGGTCAGACACAGGATATCGGGATGGCTTTTGGCATCAATTTTGCGGCATGACGTGCAATGGTTGCAGGCAAGGTCCATCCCGCTCAAACAATTACATCCCTTTGCAAACAAATATGCGGCTTGTTTTCTTCCGGTATTCTCACTCCCGGAAAAAAGAAACGCATTGGGGATTTTTTTTGTCTGAAGGATATGGTTTAACTCCAGGAGGACGGTTGCTTGGTATTGCAGGTGATCAAAATCAGACATGGTTTGATCCATACCCATGGGTTAATAATCCACTCGCTCCTTGAGCTCTTTCCCACATTTAAAAAATGGCAACCGTTTGGGCGGTATGGTGACTTTTTGACCGGTTTTAGGATTTCTGCCGGTATAGCTTTTGTACTCTTTGATATGAAAGCTGCAAAATCCCCTTATTTCCACCCGTTCCCCTTTTGCAAAGGATTCCGCCAATGAGTCGAAAAATATTTTAATGATTTCTGAGGCCTCGGATTTTGTCAGGTTTGCCCGCTCTTTTAATGTGGAAATTAATTCAAGTTTATTCATACGTCCTCTTTCTATAATGAAGGGTACAATCTCGTTGGTTTTTACAATGGTTCTAATTAAGATTTGATAAAAAGTCAAGGGGTTATGCTAATAATTCAGGGAGTTTTTCAACATTGTCTTCTGATATATTCACTCCGGCATACTGCCCTAGAACAGTGATTTTGATAACAACGCGGCCCTTGCCTCTATAGGTGATGAACTCTCCCTTTGCCCCTGCCATGGGACCTTCTAAAATCATTACAGGGTCACCCTTTTTCATTCGAATCGTTGTTCCGGTAATCAAATCCATATTTGCGCTTGTCAGAATTTTCAGGGATTCAACCTGGGTTGAGGGTATGGATAACGGTCCGGATGTATTGCCTAAAAGTCTGACGGCCCCGATCGTTTTCAGGATATTCAGCTGGAAGGCCGGTTCAAACGTGGATTTTACAAAAATATATCCCGGGAAAAGCGGCCGTTCTATCATGAGTTTTCTATCTTTTCGTCGGCTTTTCTGTCGGGTTGTGGGTAAAAAGGCTTCGATTTTTTTTTTAACCATACTCGTGTAGACGGTTTGCTCAAAGTTGCTTCTGGTCAGAAGCGCAAACCAGTTTAATTTTTCAATCATTTTGTGCCCAACTCTCCGATGCCATGAAGATTTATTAGAAAGGTGATACTCTGTTCGTCCTGGGAGTCTGCAAAATAAAGATGAAACGTCCAGCAGGATTTTTTCAGGGATAATCCGGCCTGTGTTTCCAAGGTATTGTTGTTCTTGAGGTTTTTTTCAATCGAAGTATATGCGGTGAATTCATCTGTGAAGGTGACATTGACTTTGGCGTACAGCGATTCTGACAGACTGCCGGCATATCGATATTCCGTCCTTAACTGGTCACCCCGGTTGTCTTTGAGGGTGTTCCCGATGTTAAAAGAATTAAACTGGTTGTCATAGGGAGACCAGGAAAGATCCATATCAACACGGATAAAATCGTTTAAGGGAAGCTCTGTATCAAGGGCGATATCTGAAAACGGGTGTGATTCGTGGTCCCTTTCCTTGTTGATATCATAACTTTGATAGAGCCTGATATACGCAAAATTGCGGTAGGTGAGGACCTCTTCTCCCTCAGGGGTTAAACTGGATTTCCGGGAAGTGAAATTTTGAATCAACGACCAGGTGATCTGATTTTGTTCCTCAATCCTGTCTAAGTCATCAAAGTAAGGCAGGTCATCTTGAAAGATATCCGGGGTGAAGGCATAGTCTATTTCCGGGATGATCTCATGCTGGATTTTATCTGCAAACGCGGTATTGGGATTAAAGATCCTTGTAAGTTTTGTAGACAATAATGCACCGATATCATACATCTGTCGTGTTCTGAGACTGTCTGAATGACCATTGATATCCGTGAAATCATTGGTATGCCAGGCGGTTTGCCGGATACCAACGGACGGCTCAAAATGAACAGAATTGCCCAGTTTTATCGGTAGATATATTTTGGGGTAGATGTCGGTTCGCTGGCCGTTTACAAGCGTTGAGGTGGTGTCTTTCCTGTAAAAAGAACGATACTCGCTATCCAGCGAATAATAGAAGTTTGAAGCCCCGATTTTTTCTTTTGCAGCGTCAAACTGAATGCTGGGCAGCGTCTGCAGGGTGGTGTCGGCCGTATTCTGCCGCCGGGCAGAAACATTGTCATACCATACGGCATCGGCATTGAATGCATAAGTAGACCAGGATTTACTGATATTCAGCCGGTTTTTTCGGATCGTATCATCATATTCATCCAGGTCCCGGCCAAACTCTTTTTCATAATAGGCACTGGTTTCAGTGTACCCGGTAAATCCATCTTTAAATTCCTGAAGATAATCTTCATCACTGACCACGTCGATATCCAGCTTTGCCGTAACCCCATGGTCAAAGTTCTGGTTGTGTTTCATTCTGAACCAGAACCGGTCGGTATTGGTTCTCTGGGGGGTTTCAGAAAAACGATAATCTTTTGTTTGATCTGTTCCGTCATCAATCTTGTCATCTTCGAGCACATCCAGGAACATGGACCCCTTTGACGTGTTGTCCAGGATATATCGGTATTCAGCCCCCAGTTTTGTGCCCCGATCCGTCATGTAATCGGTATAAAATGTTGCATCAGAACTTCTTGATATGGCGATGAAAAAAGGCTGTTCAACCTCAAATCCCTTTCTGTCGGAGGAAGTGATTCGCGGGGTTAAAAGACCGGTTTGTCGTTTGGTCTGGACGGGGAATATCAGAAAAGGACTATAAAGGGTGGGGATTTTTTTGGCCCAGAGAACGGTATGCTTTGCAACGCCGTATCCTTCAACAGTCACTTTGATGTTTTCGCCGGTGATTTTCCAGTCGGGTGAGTCGCCTGGGCAGGAGGTGATGGATCCTTTATCCGCACTATAGGAAAACCGTCCTGTTTTCTTGATGTTTTCACCCTGGACATAGAAATTATTTTTTTGAAGGTAAATGGTCCCTTTGTCAATGGTGCCGATCTGTGTTGATAGATTGATTTGCATCGCATTGCAGGAAATGGAGTCTTCTCCGGATATAAACAGCACATGGCCCTGGGCTGATGCATCCTTTGTTTTGTTTGAAAATTCAACATAATCTGCTTCAAGACGTGTTTTTCCGCCGGTTATGAAAACATTGCCTTCGGCAATATACAGGTTTCGTTGATTATCAAAGGTTACGGTCCGGGCGGAGATATGCCAGGAAATCTCTTTTGGATTTTGAGACAGGGCATTTGCGGCTGCAGGTCTTTTGATTGAAATAAAGAGCATAAAAAAAACAACGGCCGCTAAAAATGACGGGTGGTTTTGCCTAAACCAACAGAGCATGTTCTTTCCAGTAAAAAATTGCACATCAATTAAAATTATTGTATAAAGCCATTTTATACTTTAAAAGTCAAGTCTGAATGAAGGGCTTGGATAGATCACAGGGCAGAGGGCAAATATAAAATGACCATATCAATTATTGATTCTATTGGTAACACCCCCATCGTTGAGATAACAAACATGAATCCTGAAAAAGGGGTTAAGATTTTTGCCAAACTTGAGTATATGAACCCTGGCGGTTCCATTAAGGATCGGGCAGCCCTTTATATGATCAATGCGGCAGAAAAATCCGGTGAACTGACCCACGATAAAACCGTTATCGAAGCCACCAGTGGAAATACAGGTATCGGACTGGCGATGATTTGTGCGGTTAAAGGGTATAAAATCGCACTGGCCATGGCAGAAAATGCCAGTGTTGAACGAAAGAGTATCCTGCGCGCAAGGGGGGCTCAACTTATTTTGACCCCCAAGCATCTGGGGTCTGATGGTGCCATCGAGGAAGCCTACAGGCTTGCCCGGGAAAACCCGGATAAATATTTTCTCACCGACCAGTACAATAATGAAGCCAATTGGAAAGCGCATTATTATACCACGGGACCTGAAATCATTGAACAGACCAACGGTAAAGTGTCCAGTGTGGTCGCCACCATAGGGACCAGCGGAACCCTCATGGGGCTTTCCAGGTGTTTGAAAGAATTTAATAAGGATATCCGGATTGTCTGTGCTGAGCCGTATCTTGGGCATAAGATCCAGGGGCTGAAAAACATGAAAGAATCTTATACCCCTGAGATCATGGATAAAAATCGTCTGGATGAAAAAATTAATATTGACGATGAAACAGCGTTTGATACTGCCCGCAGGCTTGCGGTAGAGGAAGGACTTTTTGTGGGCATGAGCAGTGGCGCAGCCATGGCAGTTGCCATTGAGGAAGCTCAAAGGATTAAAAACGGTGTTATCGTGGTTATTTTTCCGGATAGTGGTGAACGCTATCTGTCCACCAGTCTTTTTTCTGTGGAAAAGCCCATTGCCCTGTCCCTTTTTAATACCGTTACAAAATCCAAAATGCCATTTGAAGCCCTTGAAAAAGAAAAGATATCGGTCTATACCTGCGGTCCCACTGTTCATAAAAGACTCAATGTCGGTCAGCTCAGACGATATGCATTTACGGATCTGCTCATCCGATACATTGAGTATCATAAAATTAGTGTCAACCATGTGGTCAATATCACAGACTATGATGATAAGACCATCCAGGGATCCCAGGCGGCAGGGATGACGAATTCTGAGTTTACCCAGATGTATATTGATTTTTTTAAGAAAGATATGTTGAAATTAAATATTCGGGAAGCAGATGCGTATCCAAAAGTATCAGATCATTTTGATGAAATGATTGATGTGGCAACACAGCTGCAATCAAAACAACATGCCTATGAAAAATTGCATTCTCTGTATTTTAATATTGCCAGTCTACCCGAGTATGGTGATTTCTCCAGCATCAATCTGGATAAAATAAAGGTCGGTGCAACGGTTGATCTTGATGCGTATGAAAAGTTGAACCCAAAGGATTTTACATTGTTAAAACGCGTTCGCCTTTCAGAACTCAAAAGAGGCGTAGGGATTAAGACCCGGTGGGGAAATGTAAGACCCTCTCTTCATTTGCAGTGTGCGGCCATTGCCATGAAGTTTTTAGGAGATACCTTTGACATTCAAACCGGTAGCCGGGAACTGATATTCCCCCATCATGAAAACGAAGTTGCCATTTCCCGGGCAGCAAAGGGGGCAAGTCTTGCAAGGTATTGGGTGCACTGTGATCCGGTTCGTTATGATGGGTCTTTAGGGACGTCCACCATTGAATCCCTGACCCTTGATGTCCTTGTTGATCAGGGGTGGACCCTTAAAACCATTCGATTTTGGCTGATTTCCAATCATTATCGAAAAACCCTTGTGTTGTCAGAACAATCCTTGAATCAGGCTCAGTATACACTGGATAAAATTAACCGGTGTCTTGCAACCTTGAGTGCCATTAAAGAGGGGCATCCTTTTGAAGAACTGGATCAATTTGTCTATGATATAAAATCATCTTTTCTTCACTTCATGGAAGATGATTTGAAAATATCCGGTATCATTTCTTCCTTGCTGGCAACGGTGAAAACCATTAACCGACGGATCAATCAGTGCAGAATTGATTTGGGTAGCGCCCGGAAATTGTTGCATTGCTTTAAAGACATCAATTCTGTTCTTCAGATATTTGATTTTAATCAAAAAGCGGAATATTCAGAGAAAATACAAGATTTAATAAAGGAACGTGACCGTGCAAGAGATCAAAATGACTGGGAACTGTCAGATAAGATTCGGGAACAGCTATCCGATCTGGGCATAAGCGTTCATGATAAAAAGGCGGATGTATGACAATCAGATGTTTATTTTTCCCATTTACGCATATCACCGGAAATCAGTTGAACACCCTGTTGGCTTTTTTCCCATCATTTCAACATTTTCCGATTAGTGCAGATTTTAAACACGATCTCCCCTTGCAGACATTATGTGAACAGGGAAAAATTATTCCGGTTTTTTCGTCTCCCCAGGAAATTTCAAGTGTTGAACTGAAAGTTGAACAGTATCTGGCATGGGCCCAGATCCACAAGGGAAATAAGGGGAATCTTAAATCTCTTTTAAAGAATGCCCCTTATTTTACGAATGATACCCATGTGACGGCCATTAAATCGCAGATCAAAGGGATGAAAGATGACCCCTCAGCATCTTTGACGGATGAGTCCGTTCTGCAGCGCGATGGGTTGTTTTTGAAGATGGCACAGTTGTTTGATATGCAGAATGAGCGGATTGATCTGGCGTTAAAAGATCTGGACAAGGACCGGGATAAGCTTGTTTCAACCTTGCGAGGATTGGAAAGCGTGTCCACTGAAACCGAAAACAGCCCGGCAGAAGACCACAACGATTTCGGGGCAATGATGACCCGGGAACGGATTATGGCCTGGTCAGGGTGTATGGCCCGGAAAGGGATCTGGCAACAAGCAGACAGCCGCCGCCGTTTATTTGTCACTACCAGCAAAGCGGTTTTTGACTATATGACGTCTAATTGCGAAGATGTTGTAAATACCCTTGACATTGATCAGATAAAAGTGCATGAAAATTATTGTGAAAATAAAAGCGAATGGCAACATCAATTTTGTGAGTATTTGATGGGGGTCATTCAAGGTGATGGCAACCGGAAAAATGATTTGCCAGAAGTGAATGACGGATGTTCTCTTTCCGGGCAGATGAAATTTGGTTTTTTTTCCGGGCGTAATATTAATACTCTCTTTAATATATCAGACGAGCAAATACCTGTGTGTTTGATCAAATTAAAGGGATAAAAGACTTGATTTTAATTAATTACATGTTATAAAAGCATTTTTTGTACAGATGATAGTTGAGAGATGAGTTTATAATATAATTGTTCAAATTTTTTAAGGAGGCTATTAAAATGGCATTTCACCCAATTGTTGATCAAGCAAAATGTGTTGGCTGCGAAGAGTGTGTAGACGTTTGTCCCGTAGAAGTTTTTGAGATGCAGGATGAAAAATCTTTCCCGGTTAATGCAGAAGAATGCATGGGCTGTGAAAGTTGCGTAGAAGTTTGTGAAGAAGACGCTATTACCATTGAAGAAGATTAAATAAAAAATACCGTCTGACAATACAGTAAAATGCCGGGTGTGGGGTATCCTCTTTCCCGGCATTTTTTAACCGGTTTGTTTCCCAAATTCCGTTTCTATCCGGCACCACACCCGCTGCCCCATATCCTCCCACAGTTCTTAGGACCACAAATTTTATAAGTATAAGCTGGGCGAAATGACTTGCCCTTTGACTCATCTGCAGTCCTTACCGTTTAAAATTAACGGTAGTGGTAATGTAAACCCCTGTGATGACCATAATGGCGCCGATAATGAGAGAGAGGGTCATTGGCTCATTTAAAATGAAAAATGAAAGAACAATGGCGCTGATGGGGACAAAGTTAATAAAAATGCCGGCTTTCATGGGACCGATTTGTTTGATCCCTTCATAGTACCAGAAAAATCCAAGCACCGTACCGAAAAAGCCCAGGTAAAAAAGACTTGCCCATTCAAGGGGCTGGTACGATGCCATGTTTGAAAAGACCCCCTTAAAAAAAGCAGGGAAAAACAGCAGCAGGGTCCCGGCAATGGATGAATAGCAAACCGAAACAATGGGGGATAAATCGTTCATGGCTTTTTTCCCCAGGATCGAATAGGTTACCCAGGAGGCCACACACCCAAAAATGAGCAATTCTCCTTTTCCAATCTTAAGTGCTAAAATATCAAAAAGGTTTCCTTTTGATATAACAATCAAGGCCCCGGTGACAGACAGACAGAGCCCGGCTATCTTCAGGGTATTCAGCCGTTCCTTAAAAAAGAGGACAGCACAAAGACTGATGAAAATAGGATTGTTGGCAATAATCAACGAAGCCTGGTTGGCCTGGATATACTTCAGCCCTGAGAAAAAAAACAGGTTATAGGAAAAGATACCGGTTAACCCTAATAAACAGATGATCCATATTTTATTGGGCGCAATTCTGGGCAGATGTCCTTCGATTTTCACGGTCAAAAGGATGAGAAAAAAAGAGGCGATTAAGAATCTTATAAACGCCGCAGAATAGGGGTCAATCGTGTGGGAGATGAATTTTCCCGCAATAAAGGTCCCCCCCCAGAACACGGCCGTCAATATCAGTTTAAAATATATCAAAGGTTTTTCCTTTCCATGGAAATGATTTTTGTATTTGCACAGACAACGGTTTGAATGTCAAGGAAAAGAGCGGTAAGTCCGAAAGAGTTGAGTTTAGACCTTTACAAATTCAATTGCTATCCATTATATATATAACAGTCGAAGCTAACCCTATATTTTTCAGGACAACTATTTTTATGCAGGATCAACGAGACAAACGATTCTCTTCACAAACCATCTGTAAAATTCTAATGGCTGCTGAATTGATGACCGGGGAGCAGGCCCGGGACCTTTTGAAAAAAGAGAATCGGGTCAAAAATATTCTTCTCAAGAGACAGGCCAAACCATCAGATAAAGAACTGTCAAGGGTCCGGAAAACCACCCGGATTTCTTTTGTTGATGTTATTTTGTATATGAAAATAGAACGGAAGGATCAACCCGGCAAAATAATGGATGAAGATTTGATCTACCAGACGCTGGCGAAAGCCTGGAAGGTCCCGTATAAAAAAATTGATCCGTTGAAACTTGAATTGAGTCTTGTAACAGGGACCATATCAAAATCATTTGCCGCAAAGTATTTGTTGCTGCCATTAATGGTTGAGGAGGGAAAGCTGATTGTGGCAACTCCTGATCCGTTTAATTATGAGGCCATTAAAGATATTGAGATGGTGTCAAAACTGAAAGTAAAGACAGTGGTCAGCTCAAAATCAGATGTTGAAAAACTGATCAATGAATTTTTTGGTTTTCGGTATTCCATTTCCGCAGCAGAAGATCTGTTTTCAACCAAAGGGATTGATATCGGTAATCTTGAACAATTTGTAAGTTTAACCTCTCTTGATGACCTGCCTTCAACAGATCAGCATATTGTCAATGCCGTCAATCACCTGTTTACCTATTCATTTGATCAAAAAGCCTCTGATATTCATATTGAGCCCAAGCGGGATGTCTGCCTTATCCGGATGAGAATCGACGGGGTGCTCAATACGGTCTATAAGCTCCCTAAAAAGCTTCATAATGCTGTGGTAAGCCGGATTAAAACACTCTCCCGGCTGGATATGGCAGAAAAAAGAAGACCCCAGGACGGCCGGATTAAAATGGAAAAAGATAAAGCAGAGGTTGAAATAAGGGTTTCTACCATACCGGTGGCATTTGGTGAAAAAGTGGTATTAAGAATTATGGATCCGGATGTTCTTTTTCAGGATCTGGAAATGCTGGGATTTTTTAAGGCGGATTTTGAAAGATATAAACGGCTGATTTCCCTGCCATTTGGTATCGTGCTTGTGACCGGCCCAACGGGATCAGGCAAGTCTACGACCCTTTATTCAAGCTTGAGAATGCTGTCTTCATCGGAAATCAATATTACGACCATTGAAGATCCCATTGAAATGATAAACGAAGAATTCAACCAGATTGCGGTACAGCCTGCCATCAATGTGACATTCGGCTCCGTCTTGAGGAATATCCTCCGCCAGGACCCGGACATTATCATGGTGGGTGAAATAAGAGACCTTGAAACGGCCCAGGCAGCAGTTCAGGCGGCATTGACAGGACACCTGGTGCTTTCCACACTTCATACAAGCGATGCAGCTTCCACCATTTTCAGATTGCTGGATCTGGGGATTCCTCCCTATCTTATCCATTCGTCGCTGAATGGGATTGTGGCGCAACGGTTGGTGAGAAAAATATGTCCATATTGTGCCCAGGAATTTGAAATGGATGCAAAAGAACTGGCTGATCTTGGACTTAAGATTACACCCCAGGGGCGTATCCGCCTGAAACACGGCAGCGGGTGTGTGAAATGCAGAAATACCGGTTATAAGGGGCGTACAGGGATATATGAAATACTGCCATACTCAGATGCCCTCAAACAATTGACCACTGACGATGCCGGTTTGGACCGTCTGAGAAAAAAAGCCGTAGAAGAAGGGCTTGTCCTTTTGCGTCAAAACGGAATCAAAAAAATGCTTGCCGGGCAGACCACCTACCAGGAAATTCTAAGGGTCACCTGGGACCAGACATGACGGGGTGCGCTCTTTCCACGAAGCCTCTAATTTACCATATCATCCGGATGAATAGCATACTTTGAAGATAAAATCATTATTGTTGATGCAATACCTTCAGTATGAAGCACAATCAGCCGTCCGGATTCCAGGTTCTCCAGCTGAATTGATTCGGTTGGTTTTTTTGACGGCCACCGGCTAGGGTCTGTCAAGTCATTTTTTCTGAGAATCGAATATATCTGTCCCGGTTTTACCCTGGATTTGCCCGCATCCATAAACGCGATTCGATAGTCATTTATCATGAGATGATTGTCTTCGGAACAGATGATTCTTGCATCAATGGGGGCGGGGTTTTCTTCCACTGTTAAAATCGAATCCTTCTGATAATATTCCATGATCGAGTCCCCGTTATATACGGTTCTGTAGGCGTTGGTGATACGTCCGGTTACATAGGTAACGTTATGTTCAAGTATTTTGACCTGTGCTTTGATCAGGTGCTTGACCGCTTTAAAGGTCTGTTGATGAATTTTTTCTTCAACCGGAAGGGTGGTAAAAATTTGATAGATCCTGCCGGGAACCAATGTGCCTGTGCCGGATGGTTTGATATAAATAATATCATTGGTCGACATCATCAGATTGTTGTCCTGTTCCTTGATGATCCGTCCAAGGGAGGGCTGGGTCTGTTTTTTAAGGAATCCGATACGATCTATTTTTGAATAGGAAAAAGACGGTTCAACCATGACAGGTATCTCTTCTCGTTTAGTGTTTCGGACCATTGCCGTCTTGGGGGGATAAGATATTTTATCTTTTAAAAAAATTTGTATCTGCTTGCCGGGGTATATCCTGTGGGGATTCTTTATGTCATCATTCATTTGCCAAAGTCCCGGCCAGTCCCATTGGGACTGATAGAATTTTTCAGATAAATCCCACAGGGTATCCCCTTTTTTTATGGTATAATAAAACCCTGGGGTTTCCCCCGGAATAAAGCCTTTATGATCTTCAGCAAATCCTGTTGAACCTAATGCAACCCCCAGAATAGTAAGAATAAAAGCTGCAATTCGTGTTCTATGGTTTCGCATATGTTCCTCCTGATTGGGGTTGGTTCCATCTTGAAAACTTGACTTTATTTAACCTCCTGTTCTATAAAAAGTCAAGAATTGTTGTGAATATAATGGGATTGGAAAGAAAATGAAAAAGATTGCCAACCTGCTGTTTGAAGTACGAATGCTAAAGGATATCATCCGATCCGGATATGCTTTTTTAGGGTCTGGAAAAGAAAGTATTGCCGAACATAGTTTTATGACAGCCTTTATCTGTTTTGCCATGGCCAAAATAGACGGGGATATTGATAGTGAAAAATTAGTGACCATGGCATTGATTCATGATATAGCCGAGGCAAGAACCGGCGATTTTAATTATGTAGAAAAAAAATATTCAACCGTTGATGAGGCCAGGGCAATTTCCCATTTGATAAAGCATCTTTCTTTTGGTAAAGATATTAAAACTTTGATGGATGAATTCAATGCAGGGAAAACAAAGGAAGCACAACTTGCCAATGATGCCGATCAGATATCTTTTATTCTTGAATTAAAAAAAATAGATGATACCGGCGCAAAAGGCCCTGAAATCTGGTTCCCGGTTGTCCTCAAACGCCTGAAAACGGATATGGGTAAAGAAATGGCTCAAAGTATCATGGAAACCCGTTGGGATGAATGGTGGATGAATGATTACGCCGAATAAATCAGGTTCAATTGCTTTTTAAGGATGCCATGGCGAAAGACGTTATTTCTTTACTGTATATCTATGATACCGAAACCCGTGAAGATGTGTCGAAATTTTCCAAGCAGAATGGATTTATTCTCCAGACATGTGATGACTTTTTAAATTCCTTTGACCGGGTTAAATTACAGCACCTTGATCTTATTCTGATTGAGACGGACCGTATCACCTCACCCCAGTTTGAAAAAGGCATCAATGAGCTCCTTAAACTGCCATTTCATTTCAATCCCCCAATTTTTCTGGTTTTACCTGAATTGCCGGAATCTGAAAAAAGATTAACATTGCTGCATCAAGGTGTGGATGAATTTTTAATCCAGCCGTTTTTAACACAAGAAGTGATGGATAAATTTGCCCTTTATTCCGAGCTGAAGCATCTTCGCCAAACGAATTTTTTACAGAATAAGAAAATAGAAAAAAGCTTTGCCTATCTGGATAAATTTAAGACGGAGTTAAAACAAACAAAAACGATCCTTTTTGAAGAGCGAAGCACCTTGAATAATGCGTTGAAACAAATCAACCAGATGACCCGGGAACGCCATCGATTAAAGAAAGAAAAAAAAGAAAGCCATCAAATCCTGAGAGACAATATGCAAGGATTCGGACAACTCCTTTCCAACTTGATTAAAGCCAGAATTGAAAAAAACAGGGGGCATGGTGAGCGTGTTGCCCATATTGCCCATTTTATTGGCGCACAGCTTAAATTTGATGAAAAAAAGTTGGAGGATCTTCGAAAAGCTGCTATGTTGCATGAGGTCGGACTTCTTTTTATTCCGGAAGAGATATTACAGAAAGCAAAAGGCCGGCTGACACAGTATGAAAAAGATTTGTTCGTTCAGTATCCGGTCAAAGGTGCTGATCTTCTTTCGATCTGTACTGAATTTGACAATTGTGCGCAGATTATTCGGTATTTGAATGAAAATTCCGATGGAACGGGCAGCCCGCAGGGCTTAAAAAGAAGATATATTCCTTTATTATCAAGGATCCTGGCGGGAGCAGATGCATATGACACGTTAAAAGATGAAAAAGATGTGACCTGTCTGGAAAAATTTCTGGAAAAATTAGAACTGTTTTCCGGTACAAAACTTGATCCGAATATTGTGGCCTGGCTGGAAAAATATGCAGTGCTGCATATGGGATCGGATTCATACCAGGTCAAAGGGGTGGGCATCCATCAACTTGAGCCCGGGATGACACTTGGAACGGCGCTTTTTACAAATACAGGGACCAAGCTTTTTTCTGTGAACACACAACTGACAACAGAGGCGATTGATAAAATTAAAAAATATAACAGGGAGTATCCTGTTGATGAAACTGTTTATATAAGGGCTTAATAAATGGATATCTCTTCGATTATCGGCGTTGTCTCTGGTATGGGGTTTGTCCTTGGAACCATACTGTTGGGCGGCAGTATCATGATGTTTGTCAATATTCCTTCCATTTTGATTGTCGTGGGGGGGACCTTGGCCGCGTCAATGATTGCCTATCCTCTCGGGGATTTTCTCAGTATTTTCAAAACAGCCGTAAAAATTTTCATGTTTAAACTTCAACCACCGGATGAGATTATTAACAACCTGGTGGAAATTTCAAATAAAGCAAGAAAAGGGGGGCTTCTGTCCATTGAAGGGGACATCCAGAATACCAGTGATCCCTATCTTGCCCAGGCCCTGCAGATGACGGTGGATGGTGTAAAAACGGCTGATATTGCCGTGATTATGCAAAAAAAAATGGCGTTGACCAAAAAAAGCCTGGATGTCGGGGCCAATATTTTTGGCAGCATGGGGTCTTTTGCGCCTGCCTTTGGAATGATCGGGACATTGATTGGACTGGTTCAGATGCTCGCCGGTCTTGATGATCCCTCGTCCATTGGTCCGAAGATGGCGGTGGCAATGATTACAACCTTTTATGGATCGGTTCTGGCCAACTTGTTTTTTATCCCCATGTCGGATAAACTGGCCGGTCGAAATGCAGAAGAGATTACCAATATGAATATCATTTTTGAAGGGATTATTTCCATAAGGGAAGGGGAACATCCGAAACTGATGGAAGATAAGCTGAATATTTATCTGGGTGATACAAAAAAAACCACAGAAGAGACGGGATAAAAAGAGAATAAAAAATGGCTGATGATGTTGCCTCACTAGAAGCAGAAGACGAGATAATCCTTTCGGCTCCACCAGCGGAGGAGAAAAAACAAAAATCAGGTTCACCGGAATGGATGGCAACATTTGCCGATCTGGTAACCCTTTTGATGTGTTTTTTTGTTCTTCTGTTTGCCATGAGTACCACCCAGCAGGAAACCTATAAAGAACTTGTAAAATCATTAAGAAGCGCATTGGGTGCCCAGGCAGTTCCTGAATCCGGTACAAGGGAAGGCCTTACCATGCATGCGATCCCATCTGAAGAACCGTCTGAAAGCCAAATGATTGATGAACTTGGCGGGATGATTGAAAAAGAGATGGAGGAGATCGTCAGTGAAGTCAGAGAGCTTGTTTTGTTCAATAAACTGGGGGGGGAGGTCAGCGTGACAAAAACCGAAGATGGTGTTGTGATTACCCTGTCTGACCTTTTGTTGTTTTCAGAAGGGGGGACCCATCTGTCTGAAAAAGGAATGGATATTTTAAAAAAAGTAGCTGCAGTGCTATCCAAGCTGGCCTATCATGTTAAAATTAAAGGGCATACAGACAGTTCACCCATTTCATCTGCCGTGTTTCCTTCAAACTGGGAGTTGTCAAGTGCCAGGGCCTCAACCGTTGTTCGGTTGCTGGTGAGCAACGGGGTTCCGCCGCAATATATTTCCGCTGAAGGATATGCCCAGTATCATCCGGTCACCACCAATGATACGGCCAAGGGAAGGGCCTTGAATCGACGCGTTGAAATCGTTTATGAAAGGGACAGTATTGCCAGGCAATTTGCCGATATGGCCATGGGAAAATAGGACATCCGCGTTACGGTTCTAATTTGTTTCGTTCAATGGTGAGGATGTCTATCAGGGCTTTATGCGGGATATCTTTTTTCATGCCGGGGCAGGAATTTGCCATGATATTCCAGTTTTCAGGATGCAGTATCACCGTTTGAATGAAGGGCCAGGCTTTGCACATATAGGGTTTCACCGGATGGATCGTACATTGCCTGGCCTTATCAAAGAAGATACAGTATCCATCGGCACCCCGTGTTAAAACATGCCTTGACCCCGATGTGTCGCAATATCGGCTGATAAATTTGTCCGGATCAAAATGGATATAGGTTGAAATATTGAGAATATCCTGTTGTGTAACATAGGTGCCGCCGAATCCGTTGCAGCAATCGCCACATTGTTGGCAGTCGAAAATATCCTTACCGGTTTTATATTCAGAATCCATATCTTTTTTCCAGTGCTGTTTGCATGGTCAGCGGGTCAATATATTGCAAATCACCTCCCATGGGGATACCGGAAGCAATTCTTGTGATTTTTATGTTTGTTCGTTTGAGTCGGTCAAGGATGTAGGAAGCTGTCACTTCGCCTTCAACATTGGTTTTGGTCGCAAGGATAATTTCTTTTATCTGCGAGGGGTCTGCCCGTTTGAAGAGTTCCTTTATCCGGATGTCATCCGGTCCTATGCCATCAATGGGCGACAGCGCGCCGCCCAATATGTGATAGGTTCCACAGAAGGCCTTTGATTTTTCTATGGCCGCCATATCGGTTGGATTTTCCACCACACAAATGACTGTTTTGTCTCTTGACGGATCAGCACATATGCGGCATTTGTCTTTGTCGCTCAGGGAAAAACAGACCGAACACAATTGAATGCGGTTTTTTAGGTCAATAATGTCGGCAGCCAGGGTTGCTGCTTCATGATTCGGCGCATGAAGAATGTGAAGGGCAAGCCGTTCTCCTGTCTTTTTCCCGATACCCGGTAATTTTGCCAGGCTGTCAATTAATTTTAAAATCGGTTCTGGATAATATGTCATGGGTTTTACAGACCGGGAATATTGAGTCCCCCGGTAAGTTTCCCCATTTCCGAAGACACCATTTCCTGGGATTTGTTTAACGCATCATTAACCGCTGCCAATACAAGGTCTTGAAGCATTTCAATATCTTCCGGGTCAACCACTTCTTTTTCAAAGACAATGGATTCGATTTTCTGACCGCCATTGGCAATTACCTTGACCATACCGCCCCCGGAAGACGCTTCAACCGTTTTCTTGGCCAGTTCAGCCTGTGTTTTCAGCATTTTTTTCTGAAGTTGTTGCGCTTGTTTCATCATTGAATTCATGTTCTTCATTGTTCTTGTTCTCCTGTTTTATGGATTGATGATCTCGCCATCAAATATTTTTTGGGCCTCAACAACAAGGGGATGGTTGAAGGCAGCCTGTCTGTCTTTGATATTGTTTTTTGTTGTGTGATGTTGCGGTAACGGGTTGTTTTCAGAAATAATGTTGATGGTCAATTGTTTTCCAAGAAATTCTTTGCACATGGTCTGCAGGTCCTTGTGCTTGGTTTTAAGTCTTTTCCTGTCAAAGGAAGAACAATCCTTCAATTCAACAATGATTTCACCGGAACCGTTCTTTTTGGCAATCCCTTTTGAAAGAAGGGCAAACATAAACGGAAGGGTTTGCTGGATTTTGTTTAAAAAGTCCTGCCATGTTTTTTTTTCGGGGATCTGTTTTTGTTTTATAGAATCATTTTGACCGGCATGATATCCCGTTGCCGGAACAGGTTCCCTTACGGCTGCAATGGCATTGCTGTTCACTGCAACATCGGTTTTGGCAAACGGTTGAACCGATTCAAGGGGGTCCCGGGAGGATGGCAGCGATGACGACAACTGCTTTGCAAGCATATCCAGTCGGTTGATAATGTGATCAATTTGTGCACCAGGGTTTATTTGAAGTAGTTTTAAAAGGACCATTTCAATGGCGGTCCTGGTATGGGATGAATACTTGATGAGAGATTCTTCATCCAGCAGAATGTGTAACGTCGTGTTGAGCAAATCGCTTGAAATCAGGGACGCGGCTTGGAAAAAAAGTTCCTTTTCAGTATCAGTGATATTGGCTGCCGGGCTGTCTTTTCCGCAAATTTTAACCACATTCAAATTCCTGAAATGAACGATTAAATCAGCATAATATTTTTTCAGGTCAATGCCAGAGTTGTTTATTTGCTCTATCATCTCTATGAGTCGGGCACCATTGTGCTCAAAAATTGCCGTTGCGGTGTCATGCAGGATCTGTCGATCGAGAATCCCCAGACCATCCAGGAATGTTTGGTGCTCAATTTCTGGGGTACCGGCCGAAGATAATACCCTGTCAAGGAGGCTCAATGCATCCCTTATGGAGCCATCCGCTTCCTGGGCCACCAGGTCAAGACTCGGGGCTGCCACACTGAATCCTTCCTGGTGGCAAAGCGTTTGCAGGTGGTTGGAAATCAATGACAGGGGAATTCTGCCCAGGTCATGTCTCTGGCATCTGGACAGGATGGTGACCGGTATTTTATGGACTTCAGTGGTGGCAAAGATGAACATCACATGTTCGGGCGGTTCTTCAAGGGTTTTGAGCAGGGCATTAAAGGCGGCGGTGGACAGCATATGGACTTCATCAATAATATAAATTTTATAGGCTGCCATTGACGGCATATAGGTGACGTTTTCCCTTAAATCCCTTATCTGATCCACGCTGTTGTTGGACGCCCCATCAATTTCAAACACATCGGTGCTGTGCCCATCTATGATGTCCTTACAAATTTTACACGCATTGCAGGGGTGGGGGGTCGGCCCGTTTTGACAATTCATTGCCTTGGCTAAAATCCTGGCAATGGTTGTTTTTCCTGTGCCCCTGGGGCCTGTAAAAAGAATGGCATGGGCCACCCGGTTCGAAGAAATGGCATTGATAAGGGTGGTGGTAACATGATCTTGCCCGACAACATCGTCAAATGTCTGGGGCCGATATTTTAATGCTAATACTTGGTATGACATGTTATCCGATAGGGTCAATGGCGGAGAGGGAGGGATTCGAACCCTCGGTACCCGGTTAGGATACACACGCTTTCCAGGCGTGCACCTTCAGCCTCTCGGTCACCTCTCCGTATTAAATTAATTCAGGGCAAAATAGTATTTTTTTGCCGGTGTGTCAAGGTTTAAACCTCAGCAATTCTCATTATAAAACGTAATAGTCGCCGGACAATGGGTCAGGCTTGCGTTATTGACACTTTTGGCGGCTTCTGCTCTAATTTGTTCAGGCTTTGGTCAAAAGCACAATAACACAAGCCTGACCCGATTTAGTTATAGTCATAATGAGAATTGCTGAGGTTTAAACAGGGAAACATAGGCATCTGTAAATTTATTTTCAGATGTGTAGAGGTAAAGGGGAGGACGAATGATACACGGATGACGACTGTTTCTCACTGAGCAGAGGATGACCCGCCGGGCCGCTTCATTTTTTTTTATGTGCACAAACCGTAAAAAATAAGGGGAGAATTGATGGCGTGCCATGGCCAGGACCAGGTCGGATATCCGTTCTGCCGGAAAGATGATATACACCTTTCCGTGTTCTTTGAGCAGTCGGTTGGCACAATGGAACAGCCGGTCAATGTCAAGGGTGATTTCATGGCGTGCAACCGCCTTTTGATAATCCGGATTCACCCGACCGGAATTTTTTTTTATATACGGGGGATTTGAAATGATCGTATCGGCCCGCCCGTTTGTGTCGGACGGCTGGATGGTTTTGATATCAGCATGGAGAACGCGAATGGTATTTCCCAGATGGTTGGTGATGATATTTTGCTGGGCAAACCCAAATAATTTTGCTTGTATTTCAACGCCCAGGATTTTAACGCCAGGATATCTGGATGCCAGAATCAGCGGTATAATCCCACACCCACACCCCACGTCAATTATTTTTTCATTCCGGGTTGGGAGAATATGGGCAGCAAGGATAAACGGATCCATGGAAAAACGATACCCGTTTTCAGGCTGGGATACCGCTATATCATGGTTAGATAAAGGATCAGCTGAGAATTTTTCCAATTTTAAATCGAATCTGTTTCACAATGTCATGGTCAAGGTGCTTGTTGATGGTTAAGATCATCTCTCGTTCAAGGAATTTAAGTTGATGGATCCATGATGAACTGGATACATTGACAATCAGTGTTCCATCCTTGAAAGAATCGGGTTTGGCATTCATGGCAATGGGTTTTCCCACAGCCGTATCCCAGATGTCCCATATTTTTGTCATTTCCATATCCATGGCAGGTCTGTATTGTCTGAGCGCAGAAGATAGAATATCACTGATGTGAATCAGTTTACTGGGTTGCTTTTTTTTTTCCAATTCAATATCCCTTATCCTGAGGATTGATTTTTTTAACCTCATCATATAGCATATTATCTGATGGGAATATACCCAAAAATTATTTCTGCAGGGCCAACGCAAGTAAATATTATAAGGTCCCTATGGTCTTGGTAACTGGCAATGGTCAGCCGAACATGACTTCCTCCAGATATTTCGGGTCTAAAGCTGCATTCAATCTTTTCGTTTTTACAC
>NZ_JAQYWD010000035.1 GCF_030145145.1 Desulfobacula sp.
GGACTCCTTATGTTAGGGTTCCATTATCCCCTACCATAAGAAAATGAGGATGTCTACAAATATTAACAATTACTACAACACCTTTGATTTACACCCTTCCTGATCCTTTTCCAAACAATTTATCATGGTCTTTTTTCATTTAACACCAGTTAATAAAATCGTTACCGATTACAGATATAGCTTTCGCAAACGTAGCGACAAGGTGGCGTTATACTCATCGCCATGCGCGGGATAGCCATGCCCAGTTACCTACAGCCTCTTCTCCACGTGAAAGAACTGAGCGCGCGTTAAATTTTTTCGTTTTCTTCGCAACGTTATATTCTGAATACATTAAGATTTCGAGTTTGCGCTCTGTGTGTGATTCGACTTTTCTTACAAAGGTCTCTGGTTTTAGATTTTCTTCATAGTATTTTATTGCATTTTCACGCATTTCTGTTATTTTCTCGTCACTCATAGCGAGCACCATGTTTATCTTTTCTATCAAGTCATCCTCGTTGTCAAAAACAACACAGTTTTTTAGATGATCAAGTTTTGGTGATAACCATTCCGGGTAGTTCGTAAGAGGAATTGTACCGATGGCCATTGCCTCAATGATATTATGGCACATGGGCATGACAATACCAGGGGGACAGAGGAAGAAGTCTGCATGAGCAATGACATCCATCCACTGTTCCCAAGCAACGCGGCTCTCATCATTGTCTATAATGACCAAATTTTTAGAATATACCGATTCCAGGATAGTATTTAATTCCTCGGGAGAGTTCGCTTGAAGAAGAGGGGAGTCCAAGCGTTCTTTGATAGTGGAAATCACGTTCAATCGAGATAGTTTTTCTTTTGGGAAACTAATCCATCTTCGTTTGTATCCTTCCAAATCTCCAGCAAAAAGAATCCTAACGTTACGCCTTGCTATCCTTAGGCTGTTAAGACTTTCTCCAACAACTCGTTTTGCATTCATTGGGTGCACATTATAAGGCAAAAGTATTGGCTTTGAGAAGCGGTATGGGGAAAAAATATCAAACTTAACCTGAAGCCATTTATGCCATGGATGCCCAATCAGTTTCTTATCTTTCTTATCAAAAATGTATATCCCACCTTTAAAGTCAAGGGATAATGAATCAACAACTTTTAGACCAGACAGGGATATCATTAGTCTAGCTGGAGGAGGCCAGTCTGTTATCGAGTTCCCGTGTAATTTTTCCAATTGATGTTGAACATTTTTACTTATATAGACTTGAAATCCTTCAATAATAAATGGGTTAAGGATTGCGAAAATATGACGACCGTTTTCCCGATAGGTTTCGGGAGCATGGAAGTCGACATATACAATCTTTTTACTTTCATTCATTGCTAATTAGTTTCCTTTGTGAATCTCATTTGGTTGAGTTCTAAGAGATATTTCCATACGGATTCTCGTAATTTGACATCCGTTATCATTTCGAGCCTGCAATAGATTCTTGAAGTTTGGCACATCCTCGTACCCTGTGCGAAGTTATTCTTGTCTTACCACTTCCTAGTAAGATTCCACCGTGATGCATTCAGTCGACAGTTTTTCCTTGTTATAGATTATTCCTTCATTTGATTTACAATTGGACACCCTCTTGCCAGCCATAGTCGCAATCAAGTGTGCAGCTGCTGATTCCCACTCTTGAACAAAATCATTAACAGTATAAGAGTCTAGCCGGCCTTCTGCCACAAAACACATGGATAATGCACGGCTTTGTGGGATCAACACATTTTGTTCAATTTGACCTGTATGACTGTCTTTTGAATCCAAAGTTGCCGTTATGCCTAATCGTTGAGGCCGGTCATCACCTTCAATTTTAAAAACGCCTTGCCCAGCCCGCGCGTAATAGACGATATTCTTTAGTGGTACGTAAACAACACCATAAAGCGGGGCACCATCCTGTATAAGTGCGATGTTGATGGTAAATTCTCCATCTCCATCAAGAAAAGCTTTTGCTCCATCAAGTGGGGAAACTATCCATACATGATTCCATTTGACTCTTTCTGAGTAAGGTGCACAGTCATTTTCAGGGGAGATTATGGGTATTTGTGAATTCAAGTTTTTCAAACCTTCAACCAAAGCCTTTTGGGTTGTGTCGGATGCTCGCTGCAGCGCTAAAAGATCTCCACCACGAATCCAGTGCAAAGTCTTTGCGAGCCAGCCAGTCGCTTGTTTCTGATGGTAAACTTGTAATGAAATTTTTCCTGCCCTTTTGGCTACCGCAATAAGGTCATCGACATTCATCCAGGTAATTTGGGTAACATTTGCTTTTGGAAAGGGAATTGGTGGTGTCGGCTTGCCAAGAAAAGAACACAATTTTTCCCAGCCTTCTCCTTTAGAAATATCAATAACTAATAAATCATCCGGCCGATCTTTGAAATATTCAAGCGCGCCATTAACAAAGCGCTTATATCCTACTTGAAATTTTTCCTCATCAAATACTGTGGTTCCATAGAGATCGGTGAAAAGCTGACTGTGCGCTTCATTTTGTTTTGACGCGAACTTCTCATTAAACTGTTTTTTACAGGATCTAAGCCAGCCGTCCATATCTCTTATTGTTAAAACAAACTTAGAATCCGGATACTTTATATCGAGTTCTCTATAAAAGCTGGGAATTGGTGTATCTGTAAAGGCATTATTATTATTAATAATAGAAAGATCTACCGAAGAAAGATCCCCCTGAGCATAATGTGCTACGCCAATACAGTCTATAACTTCATAATCAAGCATTTCCAACGCACGAGCCAAACTTGTCGTGCCTGTTTTTGAAAGACCTATCCCAAAAACTTTTGACTGAGTTAAATGATTTTTTTTTTTTTTATTCGCATCTGAAACTTTTGAATCAATTGGCACATAGCCTACCTGTGACAGTATAGAAGGATTTAAAAAATGATTGATTATTTTGATATCTTCATCCGATAGCTGTTCTCGCCAACGCTGTTTTAAATAATAATCACGATAATAATTAAAATCTTTTTTCCCAACATCACTTTTCTTTGCTGATTCATTTAAAATATAAAATTCATCAGATTTTTTTTCAATATATCTTGAAACATTAGACAGAAATTTTTTAGGATCATCAATAACATCTTCATATCTTGCACAAATTACAGAATAGCTTTTTGCTAGCTGAATATATCCATCAGTTTTTAGATTCCAAAGTTCAATAGGACTTTCAAGAATTGAAGGGCAATTATCCCTCTCCGTAGTAAGCCATGGTTCAGAAACAAAGCTAGCTAAATCAATATTTTTCTGCAAACACAAATTATCATATGGCCTATTAAACATTGACAAAGCCCATGCATATGGGTTTTTTGTCAGCGTAACAAAAAGAATCTGTGCATTATCTGGACGTGCACCGATAACTTCTAAAGGTGGCACACAATGTTTCCATCCAAGAGTTTTCCATAGGTTACCGCAAAAATACTCATCGATTTTTATACTACTAGCCAATTTTCTTTTACAATTATCTGAAATAGTAGATTTAAGTTTTGCTTCGATTCTATCTCGATATCCAGGTTCTGCATCGGCTAAAGTGCCTGGTAATATTTCACATAAAAAATTATTTCGTATAAGCCTTGTGACAAACTGTGTACCACTATTTCGTTCTCCATAAATCTTGACTAATTTCAACAAGGTGCCTCCACCACTATCTATTAAACCAGCAGTAATCGATAGTGTTCATATAGTTTTTTTGTATCAGTTCACGGGGCAATTTGGTTGGTATAAATAATAGAAATTACACGCGATCAAATCAACCCATAACTTATTTAGACTTCGTATAATTTGAAAACAAGTTGCATTTTTGAGCTAAAGTTTTAAAATTTTTCGAACCCGCTGCACCTCAGAATTAAGCGATTGAATTGGAACAAAAAGGAAAGCTAAAACATATGTTAATGCTCCAATAATGGCCATTATCAAAAGATATAGAATAGGATACGCATTTTGTATATCGCCCAAAGAAAAATCAACCAAACCGAGTATTAAAAAAAGTATTGAACCTAAAAGTATCCCTGGTAAAATAGCCTTAAGCAGGTCAGCGATTCTTGTATGTATTGTTTTATTTACGATGGAATAGAGCATAATTACGGCTAAGGCATAACTTACTACAATACCTATTGATGCGCCGCTAAGACCCCAGTTCAATCCAATCAGGCATGCAACAATGGTAATTAACAATCTCAATATGGACACTATAATTTCCTGTGTAAGTTTATTCTGTGCATTGATAAGAACGCCAAAGGGATAAAGAAAGTTAAAGAAGAAACCAGAAAAAACTAATATGCGTATCGGTTCAACAGAGGGGCGCCAGTTTTCTCCATAAAGAGTAACAATAAACGTTTCTGCTACCCACCATAGGGAGACATATAGAGGGATCGTCATGACAAAGAGAAGCGTTATCGATCGATATAACAAATATTTTGTTTTATCAAGGTCATCTTGTATCTTTGCCATTGCCCGGAAAACAGGTTGCATCAGTGAAGGCATAATTAAATTGTTTGGAAGCTTTGCTTGACTCTCCGCTTTATTAAATAATCCTACAAATGCAGTTCCTGCCACTTTGCTAATAATCAAAGTTTTACCTTCTCTGGATAAATAAGCAAGAATATCTATAGCAGTTATTTTGAAACCAAACCCAACATGCTTCTTCATAATCGTTTTATTTGTGGTCAATTTGAACCGGATTGGCACAATCATTCCAGCTAGTATGTTGTTAAATAGCGATCCGAATAAACTTGACAAGACAAGACTCCAAACCCCCATTCCATACCAAGCCATTAAAATGCTTAGAACTCCCGTCACTAAAGCAGTAATAAAATTTACTACTGAACGTTTTCCAAATTCCATTTCTCTGTTTAGCCAGGCCATACGCATATATGAGTGTGGTTTTAGTAAAAAGCTTAGGGTAGATACACGAATCAAATCAGTATAAATAGGGTTATTAAAAAAAATAGCAATAAATGGCGACAATATAAAAAAAACCACATACCAGAAAACACAGATCAGGAGTTGCAAGGAAAACACGGCACAAAAATCTTTTTCATCTACTTCTTTAGCTCGAATAATTGACTGCCCCATCCCTCCACTCGTCACCATACTTGCAAGACCGGTCAAAACAGAAACCGTTGCTATGATGCCAAATTCAGCGGGTAACAATAAGCGGGCTAGAATTATACCAAAGGCAAACTGTAAAAACCGGTTACCCAGTGAGCCGAACAAAAGCCAAGCAAATCCTCTTCGAATAGATGTACCAACTGACATAGATGTCATCTTCCTAAAAAAAATATATTAAATTTAAAAACAAACGTTTCAAAAACAAAACTCATCCTTTTTCCATTTTTATTAGTCCTGATAAAGTGTTTGATTGATTATTTATTTTGTTTTTTCTTTACTAAAGATAAACTATCATGAGCCTTTTTATTTTCTATTATTGATTGATTATAATCTCCAAGAATTAAATAGATCATGGAAAGATTCTGATGTACATTTGGCCTTAACATAAAGTATGGGCTGGTGTGACCAAGTATATATTTAAATTCCCGAATAGCAGTTCCAAGAATAAACCTTTTATTTTTTTCACTGACACCTTGCTGTTTTGCCCTACGGACAAAATTGAGACCTGATCAATAATGAAGGAGATGTATAAAATCTGGCCCAAAGCGTTTCCTCCATTTTTTAACTATTGGATGATTGCTGTGTTTAATATTCTGTCTAGCTACACAGAACTCGGGTAAATATTTTAACTCTTCTTTTGTGGTGGCGTATGACTGCTTTTGTTCAGCAGATAGTATTGGAATATTTAATAAAAAAAATAGCGCAACATATAACAAAATAGCAATTTTATAATATCCAATACACACGTGATTAGCTGATATTTCTTTTTTAAGATTAGTTTTTACCATATTTTTTTCTTGTGTATTATGTGTTAACCAACAAATTTCCTTGTACTATTGTATTTTGACATCAACTGAACAGTCAAAATTGAAAATATTAGGACAAGTGCTATATAGCCTATTTCCCATAATGGAGTTATTAATATTTTTCAAGCAATCTGAAGTTATTTACGAAGAGCATATGAACTGCGTAAATACCTAAAGTATATTTACCCATATTGGTTAATTGCTCGACTCTAAAAAGCGGGTGGTTTGACAAAGCGAGAACTGCAGCACCTAACCCCATGAAATATGTTCCTATTCCATGGCAAGTATGTGGCCAAATATGAAAATATTGAGATAGTAATGAAGCAATGGACACCAAGCAAGACATCTTTTGTCTCTTGAAAGGCATTCTTTAATAATATGATAAATTAAAAAAATTCATGTAGATAGGAAAACTCTTCTTCGTTTTTAAGCGGTTAAGATTCATGGCTTGACAACCATTGCTCTAACATCAAAAAAACCCAAAGGTTATCACCATAATATGAGGTCGAGTCCTTTTCAAAAGACGTTTTCATCTGGTCAATAAAATCAGGGTTTAGATATTGTAATAGCCTTGGTGTTCCTGTGAAAACAGTATCATACAAAAGTTCATTCATTTTTTTATCATTTCTAAACCAGGGCGTGACGGGCAGGCCCATGCCATGTTTTGATTTGCTGATGATCTCATCGGGCAGAAACCCTTTCATAGCATGTTTAAAAATATACCGGTTTTTTTTCCATTTTACTTTCAGCCCAGGTGGGATGGTTGCTGAGAAGTCTACCAGGTCCCTGTCAAGCAGGGGGTATCGGACACGCAGGCCTGTTGTCTCCACCATCTGGGTGACTTTCCGGATATCATTATCGGTAATGGTGAATTTCATATCAAGATAGAGCAGCCGGTCTGTATCATCTGCCGGGGCTGCGTTCTGATAATGTTTTTCTGCAATATCCAGAAATGAATTAAAATTAATCGTATGCATAAAATCATCCTGAAAAATAAGGTTGGGATCAACTTCAGATAAGAGATTGTAGGAATAAAATCTTTTCGGATTCGGGAAGTTGGCCCTTCTAATGTAGCGCTTGGCTTTGTAGAACACTCCTTGATCCGGTGTGAGGGACAGCAAGGGTTCGATCAGTTTTTTGCGGATCAATTCCGGTACTTCAAGGTATTTTTGAAAAACTAAATTGGCGACATATCGTTCGTTACCACCAAATATTTCATCCCCGCCGTCACCGCCGAGCATTATATCTACCCCATTTTCTTCTGCATGCCTGGCGCAATAAAAGGCTGGGATAACAGATGCATTGCCAAACGGTTCGTCATATACCCGGGGCAGAAGGTCCATCAGGTCTATTACATCTTTTGGTTTCACATAATACTCATGATAATCTGTTTTAAAACAATCTGCTGCAATTCGCGCATAATCCAGTTCATTGTATTTAGGCTCATCAAAGCCGATGGAAAACGTCCTGGCAGGTTTTCCTGAAAGTTTTGTATAAAGCCCGGCAATGGAACTTGAATCTGTGCCACCGGATAGAAAACAGCCGGTTTTATCAACAGGCAGTGATTGAACATATACCTCAACTGCTTTTTCCACCTGGTTGAATATTTCATCCCGCCAGGAGGCCTCTGTTTTGTTTGAATCTGTGGTGTACCGGATATCATAATACGTAAAATGGGTAAGGCCTTTTTGATCTGAATCAAGTCCTGTGCCCGGTTCAAGTTTGTTGATTTGCTTGTAAATGGTCAAGGGAGTACAGATCGCCTGGAAAAACAGATAGTGGAAAACAGCATCAGGGTTAATCCCGCCGGTTTCAACCCCTGCCCATGTAAGGTGTTTGATTCGCGATGCAGCGGCAAAGTATCTGGGGCTTTTCGTGTAGACAACCGGCCTGATCCCGTAAAAATCGGTAACCACCATTAGTTTTCTACAGGAGCTGTCCCATATGGAAAATGCAAATGCCCCCCGGAGTTTATCCAAGAACTCCCTTCCGAATTTCCGATACAGCTTCCATAAAAGCTCACCCATATCTGCCGGGGTTTCAAGTTCATCAGAAATCAATCCTCTTAACTCTCGTTCATTTGAAAGCTCCGTATCATAGCAAACTGCACCCGCATGAGAAGACCAAATCCCCTGGCCGTCAAACTGTTCCCATGCTGCCATGATCACCCCGTCGTTCTTATAACAAAAGGTTTTAGCTCCTGATTCTTCAAGTTTGTGGACCATTTTCGGAATATTGTCCGGATCAGCAGTTGCTGAAAAAAAGCCGCCAAAAGGAATCGTAACTGTCATAATTTATTAATCACCTTCGATTATATTTACTATTAGTGTGGAAACGAAACTGGATACTTTTGACAAGAAAAGTACGATCAAAACAGAAATTATAAAATCGACCGGTAGAACCGTTGTTACATGCACAAAAAAATATGTATGGAAAAGATATATTTCCAATAAACAGGTGGAGAAAAAAGCGAAGACCGGGAATAACTTTTCAGGAACCTTCAAATCAAATGACATATGAAGAAAACTTATGGAAAAGATCAGAATGAAGAAAAAATTAAAAATTTTATTTTGAAACAGAACATTTAACGCCAGCATGACGGCCAGACATAAGGCTGCAATTTTTCTTGATGTGCCTGGGGATATGGGAAAATCTGTTTTACCGGCACATACACCTGCTATAAATCCACAAGACGTCAGCCATAAGGCATGCCCGTATCCAAAATTTAAACTCAGATAATAAGCGATGCCGATCCACAACAGTGTAATAACAACGATCCCTTTTCTTCCCATTTTAGCAAGTAATGGGTACACCATGTAAAATATCAATAGCAGTGTAAAAAACCACATCCCGTTGCCATAGGGACTCATATTTTGAATGAAAAACCAATTCAAAAATCCGTTAAGCCCGAAAATATTCACAAGGGTGTGCCAGGATAAAATACCCGGCCGATCCTGAACCAGAAAGAGAACCAGCAGTATGATATTAATGACAAAAAGATTTATCCCCAGTCTTTTTATCTTCCGTTTCCAGAATTCTTTTTTGCTGAACGGTCCTGAATATTTTATGGCGGTAAAAAATCCTGATGAAAAACTAAATATCAGGAGTCCAACAGTTACTGGTACCCAGGCAAGTGGAATACTTTTACTAAAAAAATGGCCGAAAAACACCATTAAGATGGAACAAAATTTTAATGTGCTAAAATTTTTACTGATATGTTCATCAATCTGCATAAATATTTTTTAGTTTTGAACTCTTAATTGAGACCGTTGCATTCTTCATAAACCTTTTTATAAACAGCAGTTGTCTTCATCCAGGTATGATGGTTGATAACCCATTGAAGACCCTGATGTTCCAGTTTTTCCCGTTGATCTTTATTTTCCACAAGATTCAACAGGGCCTTTGAAAGTGCCTCATTGCTGCCTGCTTTAAATAGAAGCCCGGTCCGGCCGTTTTGGATTAATTCTTTGTGGCCGCCGACATCGCTTGCCACCAATACCTTTCCCATGGCCATGGCTTCAAGAGGTTTTAAAGGCGTCACCAACTCGGTCAGGCGCATGGAATACCTGGGATAGGCCAGGATATCGATCAGGGCATATACACCGGCAATCCGTTCATGGAGAATTCTGCCGGGCATCACCACCTTGTTCTCCAAACCGTGATCTTTAATGGCAGAAATCAGTTCCTTTTTCATTTCACCACCGCCAACCAGGAGCAGTATGGTTTCGGGTTTCTGCTCAGCCACTGTTGCAAAGGCTTTAATGAGAAGATCAAGCCCCTCATACCGGTAAAAGGACCCCACAAAACCAATCACTTTTTTGCCGTTAAGATTCCAGTCCTTCAGATATTCCTGGTCCGGAATTGTCGGCATCAGTTCATCCGGGTTTATCCCGTTATAAACAGGGGTAATTTTTTCTTCGGGGATACCCCTTCGAATCAGATCATTTTTTAAACCGTTACAGAGGATGCAAATATGATCCACTTTTTTGCAGACCCAGGTTTCAATGGATTTAGTTAATTTGTATTTCCATGAATTTTCCTGATAGGTTCCGTGATCAACAGCAGCATCTTCCCAGAAAGCTCTTATTTCATACACAATAGGAATATTCAGTTTACGGGCGGCTCTGATTGCTGGAATCCCATTTAGAACTGGAGAATGGGCATGGATCAAATTCGGTTTTTCGACCTTTGCCACTTCCATTATTCTTTTATATAAAAGATACATGAGCTTAAGCTCAGTCAGAAAGGGAAAATTCACAGCCGATACACCACCGGTTCTGTAATAAGAAAAACCATTAATATTTTCTTTTTGGGAGGTTTCCTTTTTTAAGTTTTCCTCGTGCTTGGGAGAAGTTAAAACAATGGGTTGGAACCCCATTGTTTCCTGAGCCCTTAAAATATTCTGACTCCTGAAGGTGTATCCACTATGAAGCGGCAGGCTATGATCAAGAATGTGAAGTATTTTCATTGTATGATCTTATGTCTTGTATAGTCCGGCAAGATTTTTTCCCCAGTTATGGTGCTGCACAACAAATTTTTCTGCAGCATTACCAAGCTCAGTAATTCGACTACTATTATTTAAAAAACTGATAACTTTTTCAGCAAATTTCATCGGATCATCTTCAATTTCAAGTACCTGTTTCACATCCCGATGAATCCCCTGAACTGCCTGGGATGTCGATATTATTGCCTTTCCCATGGCCATGCCTTCCAGAACCTTGTTTTGAACTCCCCTTGCTATGCGAAGCGGGATGATACAAAGATCGGCTGCTTTATAATATTCTCTGATATCGTTAACAAACCCGGTTACAATGATTGACGTATCTTTTTCAAGGGCTTTCACGCTTGGGTCGGGATTACTGCCAACAATATAAAATTTTATTTCGGGAATTTTTTTTTTTATTTCAGGCAGGATTTCTTTTGCAAACCAGATGACTCCGTCAATATTGGCATAATAATCCATTGCACCTGAAAATACCAGCATGGGTGAAGGAAAGGACTGTGTTATTTCTGTTTTTTTCGAATTGAAATACTGATAATCAACCCCGTTGGAAATAATCTGAATATCCTTTGCCTCCGGGTAATATTTCACAAAAAGTTCGGCCTCTTTATGGGATACAAAGACCGATTTATTAAACATCTTGTTTATTTTTTTTTCAAATCGCAGCAACCGTGAGGCTTCCTTTTTATAAATCATATTTAAAGGAAAAGTTGATTTTTGAACATACTGGCTCCATTTATCAGAATCAAGGTCACAGAAATCCATGATCATCGTTTTGGCTATATCTTTGATTTTATTTTTTGACTTGAACACATATTCCGCCATGGGGGATGAAAAACAGATAAGGGCATCGTATCTTTCTGATTCTGTCCAACTGTTGAACGTATTTTGAAATTCTCTTTTGTAAAAATATCCCTGGGATATACTTTGACCGAATAAGAGACTTAAAAGACCATTTATTTTGGCAACATTTTTATTTAATGGAAAAATTTTTATCTGTCTGCAATATTTTTTAAGGTGTTCAGCGTATTTTAAATCTTTAAGGTCATCTGCCAGGGTTATCAGGTCAATATTGTGATTTTTTGAGAGGTATTTAATCTCGTTGAAAGTTCTTATTTTGTCCCCTTTGTTGGGGGGGTATGGGATCCGGTGGCAGAGATATAGGATTTTTTTTTTCAAGAGTATGTTTATTCTCGCACAAAGACACAAAGGCACAAAGATTTTATTATCAATAAGTAATGAGAAATATTTATCAGATCCTGTTACTTTTTCTTTTAATCCAATATTGTGGTTTCCGATACCCATGAGCAATCGCAAGTATCCAGATTGCATCATCCTTTATGGTGTAAGCTATGTAATATGGAAACACTTTTAGATTTACTTTTCGATAACCATTGGATTGTATTTTTGGAACATTTGAGTTGTGGGAAATCCATCTCACATAGTGGTCGACTTCTTCCTTCAGTTTCAGGCCTAATCCATTCTGCTGTTCTTCATAGTATTCTATAGCATCATTCAATTCGTCAAATGCCTGCTGAAGTATTATCACTTTCATCTTTCAAATCGTTTTTCAATTTCTTTCAACGCTTTGTTAAAGTCAATACCTACCGCTGTTCCTTTATCAACAGCAGACATTCTATTTATGATTTCATTTTCCCAAACTGATTCAATATCAGTATCTAAAGATCGATTATCTAAAAATAAAATAAATCTTGCTATTTCCAATCGTTCCTTTTTGGACAAACTGATTAAATTTTTAGTTATCTCTTCAATGTTAGATTGGACTATCATTTACATCACCTCTCTATAAATGAATACTTATTCTACATATTACCTTGAATAGTGTAAGTATTCAATTAATTTTTAGTTCAGACTAAGTCTCTGGAAATGAAAGGACCTAAAAATTTTGTCAAACTATGGGGCATTTTCTGCCACATTTGAATTTTTTTCTGGTACTTCGGATTCGCAGGACTCAGGTTGGGGATATTTTCAGCCGTTGCGAGATGGTATTGATAGGCAAGGGGTTGGGGGGTGAATCCCCAGTGCTTTTTAAAACTGAAAGATCCGGTACCTTCTTTGCTTCTGCCATAGTCAAAAACCCTGCAGTCCTTTTCAACAGCCAGTTTCATGAGTTCCCAGTACATAAAATCATTGGGGCCAAGGTGTCTGAATGTAAAATCCGATCCTGCATAGTATGGGACCATCTGGACTTTATGAATAAAAAACAGGACAGCTGCTGCCGGTTCTCCTTGTTTGGTTTTTATCAGAAGGATATCTGCTTTTTCTTTGTATTCTGATAAAAAATTTTTGAAAAACTTTTTTGGGAATATAGGCGTTCCAAGCCTGTGGTAATTTAGTGCCAGGATCTTATAAAAGTCATGTAAAAGGTGATGGCCTGTTTCAGAAACAAGCCCTTTTTTAATGGCATTTCTCACCATGGCCCTTGATTTTCTGGGGATGGCTTTGAGGTTTTCATCATGGTCTGAAGATATTTCTTTCCTGAAATTATAGTACAGGGATTTTGTTTTAAGACCTGGTATTTCTTTTCTGTTCCTTATTTCCAGGTATTGGGCCTTGTGATTCTCTGTTAATTTAGCGGCTTTTTCGATGAGTGCCCTTTCTATTTCCCGGTTATCGGTGAGAGGACCACCGATTTCGGCAAAGGGGACGGATATGAAAAAATGGCCGAACAGCAGGCTTTTTATTTCAAACACAGGGAAAATACCACAAATTTTCTCTTGATGTTCAGCAATAAAATATTGGCTTCTATGACCAAAGGATTTTTCTACAACATTTTTCCAGGCGGTTAAATGGAAAACCGTTCCCAGGGGGTGGGTTAAGACATAGGTATCCCAGTTTTGAAAATCTGTATTATTTGCTGTTCTGATATTCAATGTGATTATTTTTATTCTCGCACAAAGCCACAAAGGCGCAGAGGTTTTTTTCAGTCATCGTCTTTGTGGCTTTGTGTCTTTGTGCGAGTTTAATTCCAATTTTTTCGGATATAATCCATACAGGTCATAAAATTGTGGTCGGAAAAATATTCTATAAGAGATTTAAGTTTACTTTCTGTTTTATGAAGATTTATATAATGCCTGAATTTAAATCCTCGTGAGGCCTCATCGACCCTGGGTTGGGCAGGATCGAATTCCCAGGGATGTGCGTAAAAAACAAAAGCGTTATCTTTTTTTAAGACAAATTTCATTCCGAGTTTGAAAAATGGAAAGGGGAAAAGCCTGAAATATCCGCCGCCGCCAAGGGGAAAAACTTTATGCTTCAAATTGAGATTGCTGACAGGAAGCTCGCAAAAATTATCTGATATTTTGTAAACGGCCTCTTTTTTTTCTGCTAAAGAAAGGTCTATAATCCCATATCTTCCATGTCCTGAAAATGAATTATAGCTTGAGTCGTAAGCATATCCAGCCTGATGGATTGAATGCAGAACTGTGTCATTAATGGCAAAGCTCGGTGCCCTGAATCCAAAAATTTTATTGTCAATTGTTTGTTCAAGGATCTCCTTACTCCGTTTCAGATCATTGGTCAGGTCCTGGTTGCTTAAATCTTGACACAAATGATGATCAGATCCATGCGAGGCGACTTCATGACCTCTTTTATAAATTTCTCGAACCAGATCAGGAAGCTTTTGTGCTATCCAACCCAAAACAAAAAAAGTGGCTTTGGGCTTGAACGGGAATGAATCGAGCAGATCCAGTATTTTTATGGTATTTTTTTCTACTCTCAGCTCAAAAGAATTCCAGGTTAAAAATTCAATATAGTCTTTAAAATTTTCAACCTGGAACCAATCTTCTATATCAAATGTTAAAAGTATTGCCTTGTTCACTGATACCTAAATTTTGTAATTAAATGCAAGACTATTGCACCTCCGGCACTCAATAAAATACCAACCAAAAAAGCATTGGTAATATTAAAGTTCAATATGTTAAATAAACAGAGTAATACGCCGCCATGGATAAGGAAAAAACCATAACAATGCCCTTGGGCAACAAATAGAGCCTTACTCAAATGATTGCTTTTGGCGATGTTTTTATCAGGAGGAATAAAAATATTCGATAAGAAAAAACCAATTCCGAATGACATAAAATAATAAAATTTATTCAATATTATGCCAAAAATAAAAAGACCAACCATCCAAATCAGAACTTTCAATAATGGATTTTCAAAAAAAGATTGCACGTAAACAAAAGCGTAAAGCAATAGAACAAATGTTATATACCAAGCAATGACATACACTTTTGTACGTAAAAACATATTGCCACCCAATAAAGTTATAAAATCCCCCAGTACGGTTGTCTCTTTATAGCTAATTATTCGATTTATTATTAGGACAGGAACAATAACAAGCCAATAGGGTATCATTATAGATAAAAATCGACTTTTTAGCCAACCGAACGAATTTAATTTAACGCTATGTAATAAATAACCTGAGAGAAAACAAAAAATGATAATAGAAAAAAAATCGATCCCGCGATTATCAAATCCATATAATCCTAAGATATGAAAAAAAAATATGCCGGCAGTAGCTAAAATTCTTAGACAACTTAGCAATATTGATTTAAATACCTCAAAAAAAAAATTATAGTTTTTCTCTCCCGATTCCATGATATTCAAATCCTGCCTCGCTTACTTCTTCGGGATCATATTGGTTTCGTCCGTCGAATATAATCAATTCTTTCATGGTATCTGCCATCAGTTTAAAATCCGGCTGCCTGAAAGTTTTCCATTCTGTGACCAGGATCAGGGCGTCTGTATTTTCAATTGCTTTGTATTGATTTTCTTCAAATATAATCTGCTCTTTGTCAAACCAGATTTCTGGGAATTCTTTTCGAGCCTGATCCATAGCCACCGGATCAAAGGCTTTGATCGTTGCGCCTGAATCGATCAATTCTTTGAGAATTTCAATAGAAGATGCTTCTCTTATGTCATCCGTACCTGGTTTAAAAGACAGGCCCCACATGCAAAAAATTTTATCAGAAAGATTCCGTCCAAATCGTTTCATGATTTTATCTGACAATACCTGTTTTTGAAGACTATTTCGTCGTTCTACGGCATTCAGCAATTCAGGCTCGAACCCCTGGTCCCTGCTTATTTTAATCAACGCTTTTACGTCTTTTGGAAAACAGGAACCGCCATATCCGCAACCAGGATAAATAAATGAATACCCGATCCTTGAATCAGACCCGATGCCTCGTCTGACATTTTCAACATCCACGCCCAGCTTTTCACAGATGTTGGATATTTCATTCATAAAAGATATCTTAGTTGCCAGCATTGAGTTTGCAGCATATTTTGTCATTTCTGCATCCCGGACATTCATCAGGAGGACCTTTTCCCTGTTCCGGGAAAACGGCGCATAAAGTCTTTTCATTATTGTTGCAGCGCGTTCAGAATCTGCGCCAATAATAATTCGGTCCGGTTTTAAAAAATCATTAATGGCAGCCCCTTCCTTTAAAAATTCAGGGTTACTGACAACATCAAACTCAATATTGGCGCCACGCTTTTCCAATTCGGACTGTATGGTGGATTTGACTTTATCTGCTGTTCCGACCGGTACAGTTGATTTGTCAACGATGACGGAATACTCGTTTATATTTTGACCAATTTCCTTTGCCACCTGCAATACATATTGTAGGTCAGCAGACCCATCTTCACCTGGTGGGGTACCCACTGCAATAAAGAAAATATTTGAATTTTTTGACGTCTGTTCAAGGCTTGTGGAAAAATTTAACGTTCCTTCTTTATAATTTTGAACCACAAGATTTTCAAGTCCGGGTTCATAAATAGGCAGTTTGCCGTTTTTCAGGTTCTCTATTTTTTCCTGATCTATATCCACACAGGTCACTGTACTTCCCATTTCTGAGAAGCAGGCCCCTGTGACAAGTCCGACATAACCGGTTCCAATAATCGTCAGTTTCATTGAATATTATCCATTTCTGTTTTCAATTTTCATTTCAATCGTAAAAACAACATACACCAGTATTAATGCACCACCGAAAATGATCAGACCGGACATGTCATGGAGAAAACCATGGGCGGTTTCCGGGCTAATCCATGCTGCCATGGCGCCGGTGATCGTCAACCGGATGACATTAACCGCAACCGCTATGGGGATGGCTGAAAAAAAGAGTATCCATTTTTTAACGATGCCCAGAGGGGCAAGAAAAGAAAATGCGCCGGTGAGTGCAAGAAGAGAGGTTAAAGACCGTAGTCCGGAACAGGCATCCACAACTTCAAGGGAGGTGTTGGCAAGATGGAGGATATTGCCCTCCCTGAATACGGGTATACCCAGCAGATTAATGGTTTGTGAAGATATCTGGGCAGAGAATAACTGGAGGGGAAAAGCAAGTTTGTTCCAGATGATGGCAGGTATGGGGATCATCATGATCAGATATGCCACAGGCACCATGACTTTCCAGAACATCTTAAACCCAAAGCAATAAATGATAATTCCTGTCAAGGTGATGATCATGGAAAATCGCATTAAAAAAAGTTCAGACCCGACATTGCCGGCAACATGGACCAGCATACCCAAGATAACGATAAAAATCCCTGTGTTTGAGGGTTCATGGGATATTTGTGCGATTTCATTCTGTTTAAACCAAACCATATAAAGGGCAACAAAGGGAATTAAAAATCCATGGGAAAAATTCGGGTCAACAGACCAGTCTGAAATAAGCTTTGCTATGGCCTGGTGATAGAGAAAGCAGAAAATAAGGATCAGCGGCAGTAGCTGAAATAATATTTGTTTTTTAATTGTAGGTTTCATTAGTTAGTAGTTTCGAATTTTGGGTTGTGAGTTGCGGGTAGTGGGTTGTGAGAGTCGCTTACTGAGTGTTTTTTTCCCCACTATTCAAAATGCATATCGCATTAGGCAAGTGGAAATAATAAAATCGCCAAAATTTGCTAATAATATGTGATATCAACAGCCCATTTTTCAATGCCGGGAATTCTGTCAAAACCTTTTTCCAATTGTTCCATTGCCTTTTGTGTGAGCTTAACACCTTTCGCATATACACCTTTAACAAACTCGACTGTTGGATTTTTTCCATTCCATTTCATTGTACGAGCTAAACCAAGTACTTTTTCTATACTATCAAGGATTTCTCCTCTCCAATGATTTTCCAGTACTCCCCATACACGCTCAATAGGATTGTATTTGCTGTGATATGGCGGATAATATGCTAAGCATATATTTATCTCATTGGCTTTTGCAAAGTCCACTAAGCGACTCATAAATTGACTCCTTCGGCTATTATTATCCGGACCGTTGTCTGAATTAATAACGATCGTGTGCAAATCAATTCGATTTTTTATAAAAGACCAGAGTGATTCTAAGGCATCGACCATAAAATCGGAAGTCGCAAAGCTTTGGGTAAAAAAGAAATAATTCTCATCCCATTCCGGAATAGCAATACCAAATAATTTTAACTTCGATTCTGGCTCAAAGTCATGATCAGAACCGGACAAACCATATCGATTACAGCCACCTCTTGAAAAGGGGCCAATGTTAACAGTTGCCTTAGTATCTATCGAAATTCGAAGAACACCTTCTGTTTCATCTGCTATTTTGTTTGTAGAATGGACATAATTGAAGATGGCATCGGTTTCTGGGATTTTTTTTTGGGCTTACATTTGCCAACTTTTTTAAGCCGATATCCCATTTGGTTGAGCTTACTGTTTATCGTTCGTATAGTGGGTAACTCTTGATCAGTGTATCCTTTGTCTTCTTTTAGCCTTCTGTGCACCTCTGTAGCCGTTATCGGAGAATATAATTTCGTTGTTCGAAAAGTGGGATCTGTCTGGCTTATCGGTGACACAATGTCCTCAATATCTTCAAGTAAATTGACAAGATGTTGTTCAACTGGTTTTCTGCCCCTGCCGGAATAGTTATCACAGCATGTGATTCCTGATTTTAGTTCGGCCAAACCTTTTCGGATTGTAGTACGATCCCAACCCAATTCTCGTTCTGCTCTTAGCGGACCACCATATCCCAAATTAAAAACAACACGTGCCATGAATAATCTTCGCTCGCTGCCTTTAAGCTGATTTTTCGTTTCATTTAAAAAAGTTTTAACTTGAGGTGTCAATTTTTTAAATGAAAATAAATCGTACTTATTGCTTTTATCATCTATCATGCTTTTTCCTTTTGAAAAGTTGCTTTTTGCATGATGATCATATTTTATTTTTATTTGGCTGTCTACAGAAGAATTTTTTAAACTATGTTCAACAATATATTATTGGTGATTTTATTATTTCCGCTTGCCTTACTTTCACGAAGGAATGTGTTCATTGAGAACCGGATAAACCGCATTTGCAAAGTCCTTTAATATGTTAATCGTTGTTTCTTCATCGACCATAACTGGAGAAATCAGACGAACAAAAGAGCCGTCTGTCCTGTGTTTTGTGATTGAATCAATAACCAGCCATATTTTCTGCATATATTCTGAAGAAATAATTCTTCCCCTTGACTGGAACCAGTAAAGAACAACCTGTTTTTCAGCCCCTTTTTGAAGTAAGAGATTTATAACCCGGATATTCTTTTGCGCATCAGCTACCTTAACCGTTTCAATGGAAGTGTCTGTAATTTTCCAACCAGCACCGGGCATGCAGTTTTTAGGGGAATGGATTATGTCTCCCTCTTTCTGGCTTTGATAAAACCCGACATAGAGGTTAACCGTTTCACCAGAAACTTTCCTGTAATTTGCTAGAATATAGTCTTCAACACCCAAGATATTGTATACCTCTTGGTCCAGCTCACCTTTTTTACCTTCCCACTGGCCAATTTCAAGGGGAAATTCACTGAACGGCTTGTTGGGGGAAATCCGTTCTGACTGGCTGGCAAAGATAGTGAGGACAGCTGTTACCAGCATGATTGTGATTATTATTATTGTTCTTTTATAGGTCATATTTTAGTATTGGGTTATGGGTTATGGGTTATGGGTTATGCGTTTTGAGTTCTTCAGGCCTGTCAGCAATCGAGTTGTTTCATCCAGACTCACGACTCAAAACTCGTTGAATACAATCGGCAACCCGGGATGCTGTATGTCCATCCCAAAGGGCAGGTTTTCTGCCTTTTGAAAACGTTCCTTCAAGGACATGGTCAACCCTCCGGGAAATATTCTCGTGGCTGCAAAGCAGATTCGTTCCTTGTGTAATTGTTATGGGCCTTTCTGTATTAGATCTTAATGTGAGGCAGGGTATTCCCAGATAGGTCGTTTCCTCCTGGACACCCCCGGAATCGGTTATTAACAGGCGGCTGCCCATGACAAGATTCATAAAATCTTTATACCCCAGGGGGTCTGTCAGATGGATATCGTTTGCCATCTGCAGGATACTTTCAAGGCCTGTTTCTTTAAGCTGGGCCAATGTTCTTGGATGAACCGGGAAAATCAACGGAATTTTTAAAGAAATTGCTGACAGGGCAGTACAGAGCTTTTCCAAGATTTCAGGGGTATCCACATTCGAAGGTCTGTGCAGGGTTACAAGTCCGTAGGACCCTCTGCTAAGACCAAAACTACCGGATATATTTAGATTTTCTATTTTTGATCTGAGCATTTCAAGGGAATCAATCATGATATTTCCGACACAGGTGACCTTCTCTTTGGCTATCCCTGCTTTTATAAGATTTTCATCCCCATCCACTGATGGTGTCCAGAGAAAATCAGCAATGGAATCGGTTACAATCCGGTTGATTTCTTCGGGCATGGTCCGGTCAAAAGACCGAAGGCCAGCTTCAAGGTGGGCTGTTTTGATGCCCAGTTTAACAGCTGCCAGGGTTGCCGCAATCGTGGAATTGACATCACCGACAACGACCACAAGATCAGGTTTTTCTTCCATTAGAACTTTTTCATAGGCCATCATCACATGGCCTGTCTGCTCAGCATGGGTCCCGCTGCCAACATTAAGATGGATGTGAGGTTCCGGCAAATCGAAATCTTTAAAAAAGACATCTGACATGTTCAGGTCATAATGCTGACCCGTATGGACGATGACAGGATCAATGCCTTTTCTTTGCACAAGCTCATGATACAGCGGTGCAATTTTCATGAAATTGGGCCTTGCCGCGGCTATCAGGTGAATTTTTTTCATGGGATACTTAAAAGATTCCTTAATAAATTTCATTTTTGCTTTCCAAAGCCCGTCTGGAGGGTGAATTGACTATACTGACGGGTCTCACCGGAACAAAGCTGACAGAAAAAGTGGCCTTGTTTTCCTTGTAAGCCTCTCTTTCATTTGTATCTGTATCAAAATCCGTGTGCGTATAGGTGAGATTAAACCGCAGCCATTTCAGGGGGTTCCAGGAAAGGCCGCCGCCAAACGTCGTTTCATCGTCTGTTCTATCAGCGGTCAATTCATTGTATTGATTCTGGCTATAGGATCCAAACAGGTTTGACGACAAGCTTTTCAGGACCTGATAGTTCAATTGAAACCCTGCCTGATATGTATTGGTCTTGCTGTTATTATCATTTGACCCCTGATAATCATTCACTTTATATGATCCGGATAAATTTGAAGACATTCTTTTGAGAAGCTGATAATTCAAATCAAAGCCTGCCTGATAATAAATTGAGAACCCCTGATTTATATCCTCACCACCGGAATCTTCATATCCGCTGGCGCCTGTAAGGGTTAATGATCCTTTTTTACTGAAATTAAACGTCTTATACATATCCAGATCAAGAAATGGATCTATTGAACTTTCTTCATTCTCCCATTCCTGGAACAAAACCCCCAGGCCGAGAGAAATCTTTGAATCCTCTGTCACCTGCCAGTCAAACCCTGCCGAAGGATGATAGATGGTATGATCTCCAGCATCTTCATCTGAATAGTAATGTCTGTATTTTAAATACCCGTCAAGATGTCGTGAATATTTTCTAAGATACCGGACGTGTCCTTCATATATTTCAATGTCATTGGTAGCATCTTCATACGATTTGTTGTCATAAGAGACATTTGAATCCAGTCCGTTCAGCGGTGTTACCCAATAAGTGATGAATGCGGAAGGTTTGTAGCGCGTGTACTCATCTTCATCAGAACTTTTATAATCGTCAAATGCATATAAAAAATTCAAGCCCATTTCATCTTTTTTACCGAATTGATTGCTGATGCCAGCATTTGTTTGATTTACTTGATGTTCTTTATAGGTACCGGTTCTATCCTGCTGATCATAACTGTTCGTATACAACTGAGATAAAAAAACCTCGGTATTTTTAGACAGCTGACTGGTTGCGGATAGCGATGCTGTGTTTTCCCAGGAATCCCCCTGATAGGCGGCTTCATTGTCATTTTGACTGTCACTGGTATACGCCAGATGGGCATTGATATTGGTATGTTTAGAAGGATTAAACTCACCGTCAAGGGATACATTATGTACGAATCCGTCTCTGTCATCCAGGTTTTTATAATCTTTATATTCAGGATTATAGGCCAGGTAAATCTCATTTGTTTTATCGAGGAATCCAACAGAAAACCCTAAACCATAGGCGGTAATATATTCTTCCTGTGTGTTGTTTTGTGTCTGGAAATAATTATCACTATATTCCTCTGTTATGGTCACTGTCGGGACAAACTGGGTAATGGTTCTCGAAAATGAGGAAGAGCAGGAGATAAAAAGAATCAAAAAAACGGATATCAACACTGTTATATATTTTTGACTGTAAAAACATATTCCCATTTCAGTCTCCTTATTTAAAAGCGGTAAATTTTGGAGAATGGGGTCAGGCTTGCGTTATTGGCACTTTTGCCGGCCTCTGACCTTAAATTGTTCAGGCTTTGATCAAAAGCACAATAACACAAGCCTGACCCCATTTAGTTGTTTAGTTACGGGACAATGATGATATCATCGGCCTTTAAAACAATATCCTTGCCCAGCTTGCCTTTTACGATATCATCATAATCAATTATGATGATTTTTTCAGTGGTTCCTTCTTTCCGGTAGAGAATAATCTCATCTTTTGCAGCCCATTCCGTAAATCCATTGGCAAGCGCAAAGGCCTGAACAATGGTCAGTTTTTTAACTAACGGGTATTCGCCAACGTTCTGTATTTCACCCAAAATATAATATTTTTGACTGACAGCCCCAACAAGGGTTACCGTAACCGTTGGCGCCTCAACAAAATCAGCCAGTTTTTTTTCGATGGTGTTTTTCAGTTCAATCGTTGTAACCCCTTCTGCCTGGAGATCATCCAGGAGCGGAAAGGTGATCTTTCCATCACTTCTCACCTGGATTGCATCAAAAGACAGGTCTGGTTCCTTCCAGGTATTGACTTTTAAAACATCTCCAATTCCAATTTTATAATCTTCACCAAAACTTAAGGAAATTGAACACAATAAAACGATCAGTACGATGGGTACAACTGATATTGTCTTCCTGTTAAACATAGCTCCGCCCTTTCGATTACATCGATTGTAGTTAGTTGAGAGTATTGAGTGGTGAGTGGTGAGAAAATAGTGAACTGGCTAATCATATCTCAAAACTCACTACTATTATACTATCTTGCACCCCTGCCAAACAAAACCGTTTTTATCGTCCGCAGGATAATAATTACATCCATTAACAGGGACATATTTTTGATATAAAAAAGTTCATAATTCAATTTTTCAATGGCATCTTCAATCGTTGCGCCATAATCGTAGGAAACCTGAGCCCAGCCTGTCACGCCCGGTTTAACATTAAACCGCTGGGCATAAAAAGGGATCTGCTTTTCTAGCTCATCCGTAAAATATTTACGCTCCGGCCGGGGGCCGACAAGACTCATTTTTCCGATTAAAACCTCCCAAAGCTGGGGAAGTTCGTCAATCCGGTATTTTCTAATCACCTTTCCAACCCTGGTAATCCGGTGATCATTCTCCTGGGCCCAGACCGGCCCAGTCGATTTTTCAGCTCCCACGACCATGGAGCGAAACTTATGCATCATATATTCTTTTTCATTTATCCCCACCCTGTCCTGGGAAAACAAGACCGGTCCCTTTGAATCCAGTTTGATCAGGATGGCAACAAGGGCAAACAGCGGGGACAAAAGAACGAGCAGAACCAATGAAAGGACAATATCTTCAATCCTTTTAAAAATTGTTTTAAGTCTTGATTTTCTGAATCCATCGGAAAAGATCAACCAGGACGGGTTGATCTTGGTCACCAGGACCTTGCCGGTGAGCATTTCATAAAAAGAGCTGCCTTCAATGACTTCAATACCGGTTGTTCTGCAGTGAATAAGTTCATCTATGGGAAAGGAGCCCCTTTTTTCTTTTAAGGCTACCACCACTTTATTTATTCCCATGGCAATAGCAATTTGAGAAATTTTTTTTTTGTCTTTCCGGACAATAACAGTATCCGGCAGTTCAATCGGGTAGTCCTCATTTTCCGAATCCGGAATCATGATGGCCACCGTGTATCCGCAATCAATTGTGGTATTAATCTCTTTGAATATACCAATTGCCAGGCTGCTGGAGCCTAAAATGATGATATGCTCATTAAAAATGCCTTTGTTTAAAATCTGGATATAAAAAAGTCTCCACCCAATGATGAAAAACAAAAGAAAAAAAATACTTAATAGAAAAACTTTCTGATCGATGATTGCCAGGGGAAATACAAAATAAACAACCGCCAGGGCAATTGACGTTATGCCTAACGCCTGGAGAAGCCGAATACTGGTTTCAGTCAAACTTGAGGATATATCAAAATCATACAACTCATTATAATATAGGCAGGTCTGACAGACAATTGTAATTAACGCGATTCTTAACACAAGCAAAGCATCAAACAAATATGAAGTTGAAAACGTCAAGAGGACAGTAGAAAGAAGAACAGATCCGAATATAATAATGCCTTCGAAAATAAAAAAAATAATATTCCGTATGGGAAAATACTGTTTTAACAGTCTAAGCATTTTTCAAAGGAGACCCCAAATTATTTACCATATCCATAGCTATATCCGTATCCATATTTATAATACCCATAGCCATAACCAATTCTCTTTTCGGCAAAATTATGGACAACACCAAGAATTTTTTCTCTACCATAAATACTAATAATATCCTGAACATCTTTCTTCCGTGTTTTCCCGTGACGGATGACCAGGATGATGGCATCGACCTGCCTGGCAAGGACATTTCCTTCAGATGTAATGTAGGGCGGCGGTGTATCAATAATGATATAGCGATCACTGTATCTTAATTTTACTTCATGAATCAATCGCCTCATTTGATCGGATGAGATCAATTCCGATGGATTCTTTGGAATGGTGCCCCCTGGCAGAATCGTCAACTTGCTCACAAACGTTTTTAAAAGCAGGGAAGACAATGGTGTTGCCGTTGACAGATAGTCACTCAATCCCTTGGAAGTGTCAAACCCGAACGACCGATGAATGGTTGGCGACCGAAGATCGCAGTCGATTAACAGGACATGCTCATCAATGCTTTGCGCAATACTGATGGCCAGATTTGCAGCCACAAAGGATTTACCTTCGTTGGGAGAAGCACTTGTAATCATGATGCTCCTGGGAGAAGTCCCTTTTTCAGGAAACATAATATTATTTTTCAGCAACCTGAATTGTTCCGATTCTACCGAGGAAGGGTTAATAACCGTAACAAGCGTCGGATCTATTCCTTCCGGTATACGCGCTATAGTATCCGTCCGGGGGGTCTCCTGATGGGAGACCTCAAAATCACTTTTTACCGTATCCGATATATGTTCATGACCCAAATCCACATTCAAGTCCACTTTTTCTAAATTATTTTTTTCCAATGCTTTATAAATTTTGCCCAAACCAATAGCTCCCGGATTAAATATTGAAAGTGAATTTTATGAAATTAAGGGTCCGATCAAGGCCTTTATGATTCAGTATTGCAAAAAAAGACAGGAATACGCCGGCATAGATGACAAAACAGGAAAATGCAGTCAGTTCTACTCTCTTTTTAATTTTATCATATCGCGTTGGCAATGGCGGAATAACAGCAAAAATAGTTAACCCAAGATCATTTTCAATCTGTTCCTCCCGTCGGATAGAGGTATTCAAAATCTCAAGGAGAAAAATGATGCCGGCACCAACGCCAAACCCTGAAGCAACAGACATTAGAAACAACATTCTTACGTTCGGCGATGTTGGCTTTTCAGGAAGTCTGGCATGATCCAGTATCCTGAACTGCTCGCCTTTTTGCTTCTTTTCCATATTGAGGGAAAGTTCCGCTTCAAGTTGCCGGTCCAGCAGGGAATTAAAAACACCTTGAATATTGGAATAATCTCTTTGTAACGATTGGAGTTCCAGTTCCCGTTTAGGCGTATCTTCAACCTTTGCCTCGTATAGTTTCATCTGTTGTTCAATTTTAAGGATATCAGACTGAATCTTATTTATTTCAGTTCTAATCTGTTTCATTTGAAGTTCCTGCTGCATTGCAGCAAAATTCGGCATTTGTGTTTCAAGATTTGTCTCATCACCGATTGCATCGATGGAATCAATCTCTTCACCAGGCACTTCTTCCACCATTGAATTCTTTTCTTCTTCAATGGTTTTTTCGAGCTTTTCAATTATTTTCTTGAGCTTTACGACATCCGGATGCCGTTGTGTATACTTGAATAAAAGGGTGTCATACTGTTTTTTTACCATGGAAAGCTTTTGGGCATTTTCCGATTCTTCAAACCCGACTTCATCTTCAAAATCAAAAGATGAAAACTGGTCACCCGATCCCTGGGTTGCCATCTCCCTGGACTGGGCAATTTGAGTCTCAAGCAGATTTAATGAACCCTTAGCCTGCCTTAACTGCTCTTGCTTATTGGTCATCTGCAACTGGAGCCTGTCAAGTGTCCTCAAGTTGGTTTCAAGCTCATCCGGAAGCCCCCCCAGATATTTGGCCCGGTATTCCGACAGTCTTCGCTCACGGTCTTCCAGTTTTTGCCGGGTTTTTTCAAGTTCAGAATCAAGAAACTCGCTCGTACCGACAGCCTGGGCTTCCCTGACCTTTAAGTTTTCATCCATAAAATAACTGGCCAAAGTATTGGCGATTCTCATGACCTTTTGAGGATCACTGCCTTTGAAAACAATGGAAAACGCGTCTGTCCCCCCCCGGGCTCTTTCAATCCTTACGTTAACCCGTCTTCTCATAGCAGCGATTTTATCTTCAAGGTACATATTTTCAGCACCTTCAAACAAACCGAACTGATCAATAATTTTCTCAAGATTGCTCCGGCTCAATATCTGCTGGGAAATGGTGCTGATTCTTTCATTGATGGATGAGGTGACAACCGATCGAATATAGCTGGTCGGAACCCTTTGGGGCTGAACCAGAATCATGGTAGCCGCTTCATAGGTTTTTTTGGCGGTCAAGGTGGTGTAGAGACCAACCGTGAGCGTTATGCAAAGGGGGATAATGATAAACCATCTTCTCCTGATGATAATTTCAAGTATCTGATCCGGTTTAATCGGCAGTTGAGATTGAAAAGAATCTGGCATACTGTTTTCCAATTTATTATTTATGCTTCAGTGAAATCTGAGCTGCCATCTTTTAACAATATAATGAATTTGTCAATACCAAACCCCAATAAATGGCTTAATTACAATGTTCTCCGAGCCCATAAGACCATAAGTGTTATCTACAATAGGTCGACCATTGCCGCGAATAGCTTTAGTAAAGCACATTTCATGCCATACTCTCACTTGCTGAATTTACAAAGGAAAAAAGACTGTCGTACCCTTTTGTACTCCGCGATTCCCCTTTTATCATACAATTTTTGTTAGGCTTTTGACAAAAAAAAGAACCTTACCCGACTCAACAGTGACATTTAATTTAACCCCGTCACAGCAATTCTAATTTTGGCATTTTCTTGAACGGGTCAGGCTTGATGTTTCATATTTAGAATTGCTGCCCCGTCAGTTTAGTATTTGCTTCGAATATTTTTATATGTTAAAAAATTCACTATTTGGATAACCACTGGAAAAAATTAACGACAGGTCGTTGATATCAAATTTAACAAATAAATTATAATGGATACTATATGAAAAATAAATGCCTCACATCAAACCCTTTGTTTCTTATACCTTTTTGTTATCTTTTCTTTCTAATTTTTTCCTGTTCCACTCCCCATGATGACACCATCAGTCATTTGGAAAGCGCTAAAAAATATTTTGCAGCAAACGAATTTGAAAAGGCCAAAATAGAATTCCAAAATGCGATTCAGTTGGATCCAAAAAATGACGCAGCTCATTTTGATTTAGGAGAAACCTATGTTCATCTTCAGGATCCTGTTAAAGCTGCTACAGCTTTTTCCCAGGCAATTGCCGTGAATCCGGATAATTTAAAGGCACAACTGCGCCTGGGGCAAATTCTATTACTGGCAAAAGAAACAAAACAGGCAAGGGATGCCGTGAATAAAATTCTGCAGAAACACCCGGACAACGTTGAAGCCATGCACCTTTTGTCAAGCATCCAGATCCAGGAAAGAAATCTGCCCCTGGCCTTAAAAACCCTGAAAAAAGCTATTGCCATGGCACCTTCAGACCCAAGGACCACCCTTTTCCTGGCCCATTTGCTTTATACCACGAACCGGCTGGATGAAGCGGAGCCTTACTACCTTAAAACCATTGAACTGGATAAAACACTTCGAGCCCCTTACATGGAACTGGCACTTCTTTACAAAAGAAAAGGTGACATAGACAAAATAGAACCCCTGATAAACCAGTGGGTAAAGGTTCCAGGGGATCAGGTACAGAAAAGCCAGGATCTTGCCCGTTTTCAGGAAAGCCAGGGTCGGATTGAGCAGGCCGAAAGAACATATCTTGAAGCCTCGATCAATGCGCCTGAAGATCCCAATGCCCTTGTTAATCTGGCCTCTTTTTATGGCCGACAGAAAAAAAATGATCAAGCGTTGGAAATCTTTATGCGGGCCTTGGCCTTAGATAAAAAAAATCTGGATGTCCAAGCCTCTATTGCCACTCTGTTTTTTGTACAAAAAAAATACAAGGAAACCGAGTCAGCTGTGGATGCTATTCTGGACAAAAATGACCAGCACGAACAGGCTAATTTCCTTAAAGGACGCTTGTATTTTAACAAAAAAGACTTTCCTGCTGCGTTGAAATATTTTGAAATTGTCATTGGCCAAGCTCCCAATCATGCCAGGGCCAGATATTTTAAGGCGCGTTGCCTTTTGGACAAAGGGCAGTCAGATCTTCCCGGCCAGGATCTTTTCAGGGTGGCTGCCGGTTATATGACGGCGGAATCCTGGGAACAAAAATTGGCAAAAGATGAACTGGTACGGGCAGTGGAAATTGATCCCGGGTTTATCAATGCCCGGCTTTTACTAATTGACAGCTATCTTCAAGATAAAGATATTAAATTAGCCCGTCATCATATTGCAACTGTCCTTCAAAAGGAGCCGCAAAAATTACAGGCATTGATCCTTGCAGGACGATTAAAACTTTTGGAAGATGACCTTGCCGGTGCTGAGAAAATCTATCTGGCCATCCTTGACCGACATCCTGATTTTGCTTCAGGTTATGTCTCCCTGGGGCTTGCCCGTCATGGCATGAAAAAAAATAAGGCGGCATTGGATGCTTTTGATAAGGCCCTTGAAATCAATCCCAATCAGATGGATGCTTTAAACTATAAGGTCAGCCTTTATATGCAGGAAAAGGATGTTGCGAATGCCCTGGACGTATGCGAGAAACATCGACAAAATTTCACACCAACAGCGCCATCTCTTGCCATCATTGACCTCATCCAGGGAAAAGTATTTATGACTACAGGGCAGATAGAAGCTGCAAGAGAGCTTTTTGAAAAAGCCATTGAACGGGTACCAACGCTTTCAGCCCCCTATGAAGAACTTGGCAGTATTTATGAGCATCAAAAAGATATTCCCCAGGCAATTGAAAACTATGAAAAATTATTACAATTGAATCCGGATTATCTTCCCACTTATTTGAGCCTGAGCCGTATTTACAAAAACCAGGGAGACCTGAAAAAAGCCCAAAAATATTTAAAGGATGCCCTGGCAATTAAGGATGATTTTGCTCCGGCCGCCAATAACCTGGCCTTTATGCTGGCTGAATCCAAATCCTCCCTGTATGAGGCGTTGCGGCTGGCCAAAATTGCCCGGGACAAAGATTCGAAGAATCCCGATTACCTGGATACCCTGGGGTGGATTTATTACCTTCAGGGCAACAATGACCTGGCGTTACGGGAATTAGAGAACAGTATTGATATAAACCCGGATAATGCCCTAACCCATTACCATTTGGGGTGGGCTTATTATGATACCCAGAAATATGAAGCGGCCAGACAGCACATGGCAAAGGCCCTGGAACTTGATCCTGAATTTAAGGATGCGGATAAAGCACGGGATGTTTTAGGGGAATAGATTTGTTCTCGTTATTTTTAAAATGATAAAGGAAAGTCAAAGTTATCGTGTGAATATAATCGTTCCGGCAATTTAAAAAAGGGCTGGTTCTATCTTGGGCCACTATTGGATAAAGAAAAATAGTGTGCTCGCACAAAGACCACGAAGACACAAAGCCTGTAATACTATCGATGGCGTTGTGTCTTTGTGCGAGTTCTAAAATGGTCGAAATTAAAAACTACAAACAAAAAAAACCGAGGCGGGTTAAGAAATAAATTTTTCTTAACCCGCCTTAGTTATAACGAATAGAAAGAATGAGTCATATTAATTTTTATACTTGGGAGTTTTCTTTCTCATTCTGGAAGCAAAGCAAAGAAGTCCTACGCCAAACAGCATCAATGTTGCCGGTTCGGGGACGGCATTAGTACCTGTACCACCCGGGTTGGTTGTGGTCGTCAATGTTAATTTAATACCACGATTTTCAAAATGACAGTCCGGATCAAAGCCAAGTCCAAAAATTCCACTTTGTGCATAGTTGATCAAATGATTGAGGCCGTTGGCAGGCATTATTAATTGGGCTCCATCTGATTGATCGCTATCTTCTTCCAACCAAGGAGACCTGTCCTCTATGTCACCATTATAAGCCGTATTAATAAGACTAAGTGTAATATCTCTTGCAGTGCCACCCATCCCGGTAAATGAAAACAATTCTTCAGTGAGGGTAGAATCGTAATTGATATTAAAATAATTGCTATAATTTGAATTATCATAAACTCTAGTAACGTTCGTATCACCAGATGGATTAGGGAGAAGGGAGGCTTCTGTGTTAGCTAAAAGGTTAACATGTAAAATATCCGTGGTATCGCCGCTGTTATCATATATAGAATCGAAGTACAAGGTAGCACTCACAATTGTTTCATTATAAATATCAAGAGCAGTCCCATCTGAACTCTCATTCGGATCAGTCAAATCAATTCTCCAAGTATAAGCAGCGTAATGATCTAAATCATTCAAATCATAGCTATTATAAGTACCATCATAGTAGTAAGGCTTGTACTCATAAACAGCAGCAAACACAATACCATTAAAAGCCAAAAACATAATTACCGCCAGTACAAATGCAAAAATTTTTTTCATCATTCCTCCAAATCATAAATGAACAACCATTTGAAAAGTAATTTGATTTTGAATATTGCAAAAGCCATACCGCTCTCAGTAAACGAAACATATATACTATACTGTCTGAAAACTTTATGCGTTAACGATGTATACTGATAAAAATAGTTGTTAAGGGCTACGGGGCAATAACAGCCTTACTTCAAAGCTATATTTTTATTTTCTGCCCGATGCCCTATATAAATTGATACGCCATCAATCGACTTTTTTTGTGTAAAAAAGAATAATAAATTGGTCTTTACAAGATTTATAGTGATTATGCAAAACCCTAAAAACAAAAAATTGTGAAAAAAATTCATTATTTTATGAAAAAAATTACATAAAATATACGATTAAATTCCTAATCGCTTTTACTGCACATCAAATATAATCAAATCTCTATAAATCAAGAATTGACAACTTTAGTTTATGGCTTTATGGTTCCACTATGGAAAAGCCAAAGACAATCTATTTAAACGATTATAAACCCGCCCCGTTTATAGTTGATCGCATTGAGCTAACCGTTGAGATTAAAGACGACCAGACAGCGATCACTTCTATTTTAAACATTCATAAAAATGTTGATATTGCCGATAAAACCACCCCTCTTATTTTTGATAAAGGTGATTTTGAGATTTCTTCAGTTATTGCCAATGGCATGATTTTGTTACCGGGAGAATACGAGGTAGGAGACGATTATTTCAAACTTGCCAAAACCCCGGATGTCTTTACGTTGGAACTCACTTCAATCTTAACCCCCCGGGAAAACACCAGTCTTGAAGGATTGTATCAATCCGGAAATATCTTTTGTACTCAGTGTGAACCCCAGGGGTTCAGGAAGATCACTCCCTTTCCTGACCGGCCCGATGTGATGGCAGTGTATTCCTGCACCATTATTGCGGATAAAACAATTTATCCGGTTTTGCTGTCCAACGGCAATCGGGTGGATCATGGAGATCTGGACAACAACCGGCATTATGTCCGGTGGGAGGACCCGTTCAAAAAACCCAGTTATCTTTTTGCCCTGATTGCAGGCGACCTTGACCATATTCACGATCAATTTACCACCCGGTCCGGCAGAATCGTTGATCTTAAAATTTATTCCGAACACGAAAACATTGATAAGTGCGGCCATGCCATGGCATCCCTCAAGCAGGCCATGCGCTGGGATGAACAGCGCTTCGGCCTTGAATATGATCTGGATCTGTACCAGATTGTGGCCATCAATGATTTTAATGCCGGGGCCATGGAAAATAAGGGGTTGAATATTTTCAACTCAAAATATGTTCTGGCCAACCCCCAGACAGCAACGGATGAAGATTTTATGAACATTCAAGGGGTCATCGGCCATGAATATTTTCACAACTGGACCGGGAACCGGGTCACCCTTAAAAACTGGTTTCAATTGAGCTTAAAAGAAGGCCTCACCGTGTTCCGGGACCAGGAATTTTCATCAGACTTAAATTCCCGGGGGGTAAAACGGATTTCATGTGTCCGGGACCTGCGAGGGTCACAGTTCCCGGAGGATGCCGGGCCCATGTCCCATCCGGTCAGGCCTGAGTCGTATATCAAAATGGATAATTTTTATACCACCACCGTGTATCAAAAAGGGGCCGAACTGGTCCGGATGATGCATCAACTGCTGGGAGAAAAAAAATTCAGGCGTGGCATTGACCGGTACTTTGAAAAATTTGACGGGATGGCCGTCACCATAGAAGATTTTGCTGCTGTGATGGAAGAGGCTTCCGGCCTGGATCTCACACAGTTCAAACTTTGGTACCGTCAATCCGGTACCCCCACTATAACGGTGAAGCGAAGTTATGACCCGGCGCTAAAGCAATTGACCATCTGCTTTGAACAAATTACCTCACCGGACAGAAATCAGTCAAAAAAAAAGCCCCTGCATATTCCAGTTAATTTTGCCATTCTGGATAAAACAGGACAGGATATCACCCCGGAAGGCAAGCACCTGCTGGAGCTGAAATCCGATAAAGAAACATTTACATTTGATAATATCCCTGAAAACAGCCTCCCCTCTTTGTTCAGGCAGTTCTCTGCCCCGGTGAAGATTGAAACGGATTTTTCAGATGCAGAACTTGCCTTTCTCATGGCCCATGATACGGATGACTTTAACCGGTGGGATGCCGCCCAAACCTTGTTTATCAAAGAGCTCAAACAGATCATTGCTGCCATTGGGGCTGGTAAAGAACTGTCAGTTTCTTCACACCTGATTACGGCCTTTAAAAAAGCCCTATTGGATCACCGCACAGATCCTGCCCTTCTGGCAAAGACACTGTCGCTGCCCCTGGAAACGGAAATTAAAAATCATTTTAACCCGATTGATGTTCCTGCCATCCATGCGGCCAGGGTGTTTTTAAAACAGGAAATTGCCGGACAGTTAAAGCAGCCGTTTATCGAGGTGATGGACCGTTGCGCCACATCAGATCCATTGAGCCTGTCCCATGAGGCCATGGCCAATAGAAGCCTGAAAAATTTGTCCCTATCCTTTCTGGGCAGCTTAAAAGAGACGGATACAACAGATCTGGTGTTAAGCCATTATAAAACCGCTCAAAACATGACCGATGAAATTGCAGCGTTTAACATTCTTTGTGAAATTGATCCGGATGTAAAACAAACCGCTGTTGAAACATTTTATGCTAAATGGCAAACAGACAAGCTTGTTCTGGACAAGTGGTTTGCGGTTCAGGCAGGATCGACGCTTTCAGATACATTGACCGTGGTAAAATCCCTGATCCGTCATCCGGATTTTTCAATGAAAAATCCCAATAAGGTGAGATCCTTGATTTATATGTTTGCCCTGCAAAACCATGTCAATTTTCATCAAATAGAAGGAGACGGGTATCGGTTCGTTGCGGATCAGATTATTGCCCTGGATACCATCAATCACCAGGTGGCAGCCCGATTATCCTCCTGCTTTAATCACATGAAAAAATATGATGATATTCGGAAATCCTTGATGAAAAGCGAGCTGGAACGGATACTTGCGGTTCCAACGCTTTCTAAAAATGTGTATGAAATTGTTTCCCGGGCACTTGCATAAGATTTATTATTGAAATAGTGTTATAAAATGTTATAATACAATCATGAAAACCATTGAATGGCATAATAGAGCCCGTAAACAAATGAAAAAAATTCCAAAACAATATCAAGACGCTGTCTTTCAAAGTGGAACCTGATGAATCCGACATCTGGTTTCCCAATGACGTAGTAAAGGCAAATGTAAGAGGTGACAGCCTCCCCAAGGCATGGAGGGAGCATTTTGGATTGACCCAGGATGAACTGGCAACCCGAGCAGGCATAAAACAACCCGCCCTGGCCCGCCTGGAAAAATCCACTGCCAACCCGCGAAAAGGCACACTTAAAAAACTGGCCGATGCCATGGGAATCACGCTTGAACAGCTCATGGAGTAAGGCCATATATTATTCATCCACCAATGATTTGATTTTTTTGTATTCTATTGTATTCTTATAGAATACAATAGAAAGAGGTGTTTTATGAAAGCAACGACTATTCGTATTGATGATGATATGCTGGGGCGTATTGATTGTTTGGCAAATACGTTGAGCCGCTCAAGGTCCTGGGTGATCAATCAGGCTATCGAAAGGTTTATTAGCTATGAAGAATGGTTTGTTCAAGAAGTCAAAGACGGCCTGGAAGAAATAGAACAAGGTAAGATAGCAACCGATGATGAAGTGGCTGCCAGATTCGAAAAATGGGGCGTAGAGGCGTGTTGAGTGAGGTATACAAATGGGACAGGTACCATCTATCTTGACAATGAAATAGAAAAAAAAATAAAAAGCGCTGCTAAAGCAAGCCATTTGTCGGTAAGCAAATGGCTTGCGGGTATCATTAAAGAAAAAATTTCTGCAGAGTGGACGCAAGATATTGTTAATTTATCTGGCAGTTGGGCAAATGATTTCCCAACACTTGAAGAAATTCGCTTACCACATGTGGAGGATTCTTTTAAAGAAGGGTTGTAATGGAGGACGGGGTCAGGCTTGCGTTATTGACACTTTTGCGGGCTTCTGAACCAGATATTCGGACTGTGATCAAAAGTACAATAACACAAGCCTGACCCCTCTTAAACATTTATAGTCGCCAGAAATTGATACCCAGTTCTTTTACTTCTTTTGAATCAAACACGGATTTAACATCAATCAGGCAGCCATTTGGAAGCAGCATGTCTTTGATTCCTGGAAGGCTCGTTTCCAGATATGCCTTATGGGGTACAGCCAGGATAAGGGCTGAAAGATCTTTGAGATCATCCCACTGGCATAAATCTACATTATAGTAGGCCTGTGCCTCTTTGGGATCGGCAATGGCATCATGCACCAGGACATGGGTGCCATAGGAATGAAGCTCTTCAATAATATCCACCACCCGGGTATTTCTCAGGTCCGGACAGTCCTCTTTAAACGTAAGCCCCAGAATCCCAACTTTTGAATCCTTTATATGCAATCCCTGGTTGATCATCATTTTAATGGTTTTTTCAACCACAAACCGCCCCATATTGTCATTGATTCTTCGACCGGCCAGAATGATTTGGGGATGGTAGCCTTCGGATTCTGCCTTAAAGGTCAAATAGTAGGGATCAACCCCGATACAGTGACCGCCCACAAGTCCGGGCTTAAACGGAAGAAAATTCCATTTGGATCCGGCCGCTTCCAATACATTTTTTGTATCAATACCGAAGCGATCAAAAATCAGGGCCAGTTCATTCATTAACGCGATATTCAAATCCCGCTGCGTATTTTCGATGACCTTGGCGGCTTCGGCTTCTTTGATGGTTTGGGTTCTGTGGACCCCTGCCTCAATAATCGTTTCATACAGCGCTGCCACGCGGTCACAGGTATCTTCATCATCTCCTGACACCACTTTTACAATTTTTGGCAGGGTATGTTCCTTGTCTCCCGGATTGATCCGTTCCGGCGAGTACCCCACATGAAAATCTGTTTTCCATTTGTACCCGGATTCTTTTTCCAGGATCGGGACACATACCTCTTCCGTCACACCGGGATAGACCGTGGATTCAAAAATAACGATGGCCCCTTTTTTCATGTAGCGCCCCGCTGTTGCGGAGGAACTTTCCATGTACGTCAAATCCGGCCGCCGGGCCGCATCAATGGGGGTGGGGACGGCCACGATGATATAATCGGCATCGGCAATACCGGCGGGATCAGATGTGGGGAAAAAAAAGGGGGCGTTTTCAAACTCTTGGGTTGACACTTCCCCCGTGGGATCTATAAACTTTTTGCAGTTTTCAATAATACGCGCTTTCAGGTCAAGGCCGGTGGTGTGAAATTTTGTGCCAAAATGAACCGCCAGGGGTAATCCAACATAGCCCAGTCCAATGACTGCGATTTTTTTGTTTTGATCCATGGAACCTTTTCTCCGCTTTGGTTATTGACTCGATTTTCCATATGGGGTTATTTTACATGGGGTCAGGCTTGCGTTATTGACGCTTTTGTTGAATAGCTTTGTTATTTACAGTCTGTTATCAAAAGCACAATAACACAAGCCTGACCCCTTACAATTTTACTTCCCTCAATACTCACCACTCAATACTCAATACTTTCATCCCATGGCAGTTATTGATAATATTCTCTATACCATTTAATAAAATTTTGTATGCCCTCATCCACAGGGGTCGAGGGTTTAAACCCGGTATCCTTGATCAGGTCATTGACATCGGCATAGGTTGCCGGGACATCGCCTGCCTGTAATGGCAAATATTTCTTAACCGCTTTTTTCCCAATGGCCTTTTCAATGGCTTCAACGAATGACATCAGGGCGATGGGTTGATTATTTCCGATATTGTACAATTTATAGGGGACACAACTGCTTGAAGGGTTGGGGGTGTCGGACGTCCAGTCGGGATCTGCCTTGGGAACCGTGTTCAATACCCTGACAACGCCCTCCACAATATCATCAATATAGGTGAAGTCCCGTTGCATGTCCCCATTATTAAAGACGTTAATGGGGTCATTGTTTAAAATGGCTTTGGTAAAGAGAAAAAGGGCCATATCCGGTCTTCCCCAGGGACCGTAAACCGTAAAGAATCGCAGGCCGGTTGTGGGAAGATTGTACAAATAGCTGTACGTATGGGCCATTAATTCATTGGCCTTTTTGGATGCAGCATACAGGCTGATGGGATGGTCCACGTTATGCCGGACGGAAAACGGCATATGGGTATTCAGTCCGTATACGGAACTGCTGGAAGCGTACACCAGATGTTTGACCTTGGAATGCCGGCACCCTTCCAGGATATTGCCGAAACCGACCAGGTTGCTGTCAATATAGGATGCCGGGTTTTCAATACTGTACCGGACGCCTGCCTGGGCGGCAAGGTTGACAACGCCGTCAAATGCCACGGTTTCAAACAGCTCTTTGATGGTGTCACGGTCCGCAATATCGCCGAGAATAAAATTAAAATCAGGTTCTCGTTCAATGATCGCCAACCTGTTTTTTTTAAGATTCACATCATAATAATCATTTAAATTATCAATACCATAAACGGTATGCCCGTCTTTGAGCAGGCGCCTACTCAGATTAAAGCCGATAAACCCTGCCGCACCGGTTACAAGAATTTTCATAATATTTCCTTACCTGATGGATATTCTGGTTTCAAAAATGAGTGAAATATGCTGATGTGTTTAACACAGGTAATATAGAAAAAACAATGAAATTATCAAGCCACGACTATCATTATGGTAAATCAGAATAAATAGGGGAACTGCTCCACTTGCTGATTCTTTCCCACCCATATCGGTCTTCCCAGCCTTTTCTGCGGCTTTTGGGTTTTTTCCTTTTTTCTTGACCGGGGTATCCGGGTCCCATATCCAGTATACGCCTGTCAACCGGTGATCTGCGATCGACCGGAGAGCGTTTTGCATGAACACTTTTTGCATGAACCATTATATCCTCCTTTAAAAGTTAAGGGGTAACTCAACTTTCGGAGTTGGCAATTTTTCCATGGGGTCAGGCTTTCTTTATGGCACTTTTCACCCGTCTGTTTATGAAATAATTATAAAAAGCACCATAAAAAAAGCCTGACCCCCGTCCATTAAAGCTAAAGTCCGAAAGTTGAGGAGGTAACTTTAAAATCGCCAGGATGCAGTGGATAAGGACATCACAGGATAAAGCTTGTTTCAACCTCAGTGTGCATATATTCTATAGTATATAAAATATACAAAAATTGTCAAAATATTTTTTAAGGAAAAATCAACTTTTCAAGGATCAGGCCATAAAATTGTTTGATGTCTGACGAAAAAATCCACCCCAAATGGGTTGAGCAATACTGACAGGTACCAATTTGCCAGGAAAACCCCGGGAACCATGAAAATTCAGGCGAGGGTATGGAACTGGACCGGCATCCCCTGGCATTTGAAAAACACCCAATCTCAAACACATAGCCATGAAGATTGGCAAAAATATGACGAAATGCATCATTGACGAGGATTTGTTTTGAAGGGTCGGTGATGGGATGACGGCAATCGGCACACAGGATGACCGCCTCTTCCCGCAGCACGGTCTGGGGCTGGTCCTGGTCCCGGGCACCCCTGAGCGGCGATTGTTTACAGATCACTTCCATATCCATGCCTTTAATTTTTACATGGGGTCAGGCTTTCCTTATGGCGCTTTTTACCCGTCTGGTCAAAAAATAATGATAAAAAGCACAATAAAAAAAGCCTGACCCCGTCCATTGAAATTCTTTGCGGTCACTTTTTCCCCCATTCTTGTTTGGTCATGCCCGCCAGGGGTTCTTTATCAAGGTAATAAAGGGTTGCCCCCACCGGGGCAAACGATAAAAATACCATATTCAACCCGGGGACAAGAAACAAAAGACCAAATCCCACATGAAACCATAGATTCTTCTTTAAAAACCCCAGCCGGGTTTTAAAGGGGACCATGCGCCTGGCCGGTATCAGGTCTGTATTGTCCCATGCCAGAAACATGACCGCCACAATAGAGGAGATAAATATGATCACAGGACTGACCGGGGTCAACAAACCCAACAGCATGATGATGAGAGAAATCAACACCGGCAGGATTGCCCTGGGGATTTCCTGTTTGATCAAATGCACGAAAAACCCCACCCATGAACCGGGTTCAAAATGCGCTTCCGTTCCCCGGACAAGGGTTTCTGTAATCCTGGACATATAATCCATGATAAACACACAAAACAATACTTGTGCGATCAAGTACGCCAGCACCATGGAAATGGCCGCCAGGACGATGGACAGAATCCAGGAAACCACTTTCCATAGAACGATCAGCCAACCCTGATCCGGCATTCGCCAGATCAGGTTCAAAATGTCTGCGTGCCAGTATAACACCAGACCGGATAACAAAAGGGTCAAAAACAAGACGACAATAAACCGCAATATCCCCAGCATCAGCAGTTTCGGTGTTTTAAAGGCGAGTATTACCCCTTTGATATTATATTTTAATCCCTCATATATGCTCATTTTACGCTCTTCATCCTCTATCAATTCCTCATTATAAAAAATGGGTCAGGCTTGCGTTATTGACTCAACTTTCGGGGTTGGTCATTTATATATGGGGTCAGGCTTTCTTTATGGCGCTTTTTACCCGTCTGGTCATAAAATAATGATAAAAAGCACAATAAAAAAAGCCTGACCCCTTACATTAAAGCTAAAGTCCGAAAGTTGAGTTATTGACACTTTTGTCGGCTTCTATCCTTAATTATTCAGGCTTTGGGCAAAAGCATGGAGCCTGATAAAAGATTCAGCCTCCAATAACACAAGCCTGACCCCGTTATAGCTATAATCATAATGAAAATTGCTGCTTTCCCTTGATCTTTCTTGTGAAATCTTTACAAGTGTACTATAGAACCTTCAAATTTTCAACGTCAAGGAGTCAGTAGTCATGAAAATATATTATGTGGATGGCAAATTTGTTCCCGCTGATCAGGCTGTGATACCGGTAAATGATCTTGCCCTTTTGAGGGGATACGGCGTCTGTGATATCATGCGCACTTACAGGGGGAAACCCTTTTTTTTAAATGATCACATCAAACGGCTGGAAAACTCGGCAAGTGAAATCGGTCTGTCTTTACCCTGGCAGACCCGGGAGATCAAAAACATTGTGCTGGAAACACTCCATCGAAACACGGACGTTGATGAAGCAAATATCAGGATTATCATCACCGGTGGACCCAGTTCCGACTTTTTTTATCCCCAGGGCAACCCCCGGCTGATTGTCCTCGTCACCGACATGACCGCACTGCCCGATACCTGGTATACAAAGGGCGTCAAGGTCATCACCCACCCCCTGGAAAGACCGCTGCCGGGAGCCAAGGTCATCTCCTATATACCGGCTGCCATGGCCTTAAAACAGGCAAAAGAACAAGGGGCCATCGAGGCCTTATACATCAATCGAAACAAAGAAGCTTTGGAAGGCACCACCAGCAATCTGTTTGCCTTTTTCGGGCAGACCCTGGTCACCCCCGGGGAGGGGGTTCTCAAAGGCATCACCCGGCAGGCCATCCTGTCCCTTGCCAAACCCCTGTACAAGACAGAAGAAAAAGCCATCCCATTGGAACGCTTGTTAACGGCCAGCGAAGTCTTTATCACCGGCACGAACAAAGGCATTGTACCGGTGGTTCAAATTGATGCCGCCCGCATTGGAACGGGCACACCCGGGGTCAATACGACCCGGCTCATGACGGAACTGGAACAGCATACCCTTGCATTTATCAACTCATAATCAGACCAGCAATTCTCATTATAAAACGCAGTAGTCGCCAGACAATGGTTCAGGCTTGCGTTATTGACGCTTTTGCTGAATTTCTTTGCTATTATAGTCTGTTGTCAAAAGCATGGAGCCTGATAAAAGATTCAGCCTCCAATAACACAAGCCTGACCCCTCCTGGGTATTGGCCGAAACGATGATCAAGCCCCAGGGATGCATTTAATGACATAGGAAATATTTTTGGAAAATTCTTTATAGGACACGTTTTGTCTTTGTTCGATCAGATCTCCCCGGATGCCAAACCGTGTCCGATAGCAGTCAAAAAAACACCCTTCTCTTGATATTGAATTATTGTTCAAATCATGGGGTGTCCCCCCCAAACATCGCCGGGCAATTTTTGTCTGGCGTGTAATCCGGGCCTCTTTTAACAGGACCATGACCGCTTCACTGATATGGATCCCATCCGGAACCCCCGTGCTTTCAAGCCGGGATGCCGTATTGACCGCTTTACCGATGGCCGTTACAATTCTTCTTTCCTGGCTTCCCAAAGGACCGATCAAGGCCGTCCCCATTTCCATACCCGCCCTGAAATGGATATCTGCCCGGGCTTCCGCCATTATTTTTCTCACTCGACCGGCCCTGTCCATGTCGTGCCGGCCGGTTTTCAGCAAGTGTATGTCATTAAAAATAGAGGCAACCGCCAAAACCACCAGCATGATCCGCTCATGGGGTCCCATGGGAAATTGAACGGTTTGGCTGTCAAAGGGGGATGCGTTCTGCAGGAACACGGAGTCACCGATAAAATTATCAATCCTGCAGGCATACCGGGTCGCATTATTGGCTGCAATCTGGTGGCAAAGGTTCAGAATGAAAAAATAGTCCAGGGGATTCTTGATTTTTTTCCGCAGAATGGCTGATCCGGCCATGTCCAAAAAGGCATACACCCCATCGGTGATGGTGACTGCCGTCATATTGAGCTGGGTTTCATTTACCGCACCCACGGCTTTCAGGTAGGCTTTCTGGGCATTTAATTCAATTTCTTTGTTTTTCAACAACACCGCGGTTTTTCGAAGCCTTTTTTCCTTGCGCCATATGATATGGGCTGCTGACCGGCCCCGGGCAAATCCAATATGGGCAATGGATGCCATCTCAATGGCAGAAATCAACCGGTTCAATCGTTTTTTTAACTGGTGTTCATGGATAAAGGCATGGTTGTTTTTCTGCAACAGGTCATCATTTACCGTGTTAAATACAATGGCGCCAAAATCCGGAACATACGCAGACAGAAAATTTTTGGACTTGAATTGTTTGACAATGGCCATGTCAATTTTCAAATCCGGCAGGGGTTTAAACTGTTCTCCGTTGTACGAAAGAATCGATGTGGTTGAACAGGTTTCTTCATCCGCTGTTAAATCGTCTGGATGCGATACGTCAGGAAGGGTATCAATAATGAGAATTTTAATGCCTTTTTTATAAAAATCCTGGTGATTTCTCAGGACAAAGGAAATAATGCCATCGGTCTCTTTTTTATCCCCCAATGGGGTTTCTCTGTACAATCGAACCGGTGACAAGCCTTTGGATTTTGCCACCAGGTCACCAAAATATTTCAGGAATACCCCGTTCAGTCCCTTTCCATTAAACTTATACAAAATGCCCCGGTCCCATTTATCCGGCGGTAAAAATTTCAAGCCGGTCCGATTGGTTCCCAGCAACAGGGCCACCTCTCTGGCCGGTATCAAGCGCAGGGAAAAGGACAACAGACGGTCCAGGGTATTTTTTCGTTTAAAGACCACCCGTTCAAATTTGTTTAAATCAGGCAATTCACGCTTCATTGGCACCCTATTTCTCCCTTCACTGACCCATCAGGCAATGGCTTTGAGGATGTTCCGGGTTTCCAGCAGGGCCCGGGAAATATGGTTTCGTTTTTCCCCCAAATGGATTTGAATGCTGTCGTTTTTAATGACGTCAAAACGGGCCAGGCCCTTCAGGGACGTGTTTAATGATGACATGGGTTTTTTCCTGTGCGGTTCAGAAAAAACCAGGGTCAGTCGATTGGGAGTGATATCCAGCCGCTGAACCCCTGCCTGGATACAATACACCCGCAGCATAATTTTCAAGAGCATGTTTTCCGCCGGTTTGGGCAGTTTGCCATATCGGTCTGTCAGCTCTTTTTTCATGTCTGAGATATCTGAAATACGGGTAATCCTTGACAGGCGGCGGTATACGGTCAAGCGCTGCTCAACGGATTCGATGTATGCCTCGGGAAAGCCCGAGGACATGGCAGCATTGATCTCAGGCTCCAACGGTTCAATAACGTCTTCCCCTTTCAAATCGTGAACCGCCTGGTCCAGCAATTTCAAAAACATGTCATACCCCACCGCGGCAATATGACCGGATTGAGAGGCGCCCAGGGCAGTGCCGGCCCCCCGTATCTGCAGATCTTTCATGGCAATTTGAAATCCCGACCCCAGATCCTTGTATTCCATCAAAGCAGACAATCTTTTTGTGGCATCTTTTGTCAATCGCTCTTCGTCAGAAACGAACAGATAGGCATAGGCCTGATGATCTCCCCGGCCGATTCTCCCCCTTAACTGGTAGATCTGGGCCAGCCCGAATCGCTCTGCCTTGTCAATGATCATGGTGTTGGCCGAGGGGATATCCAGACCGGATTCAATAATGGTGGTGCACACCAGGACATCAATTTCAAGATTGACAAACTTCAGCATCACCTTTTCAAGCTCGGTTTCAGACAGCCTGCCGTGGGCCACGGCAATCCTGGCTTCCGGCACCAGTTTTTGAATATTCCGGGCAATTTTGGAAATGGTCTTGATGGCATTATGCACAAAAAACACCTGACCGTTTCGGGCCAGTTCCCGTTTAACGGCATCCCGTACAATGATGTCCTCATGTTTTGAAATATAGGAGATGATGGGCTGTCTGTCCGCCGGGGGGGTGGTGATCACACTGATGTCCCGCATGCCGGTCAATGACAGGTGAAGGGTCCGGGGAATGGGGGTGGCGGTTAAGGCCAGGACATCCACGGAACTTCGCTTCTTTTTCAATGCCTCTTTATGCTTGACCCCGAACCGCTGTTCCTCATCAATCACCAGGAGTCCCAGGGATTGGAAATCAACGTCTTTTTGCAGCAGCCGGTGGGTACCAATGACAATATCCACCCGGCCGGTACGGATGGCCTTGAGGATATTTGTCTGCTCTTTGCGGGTTCGAAACCGTGACAGGCATTCAATGTGGACAGGATATTGGGCAAACCGCTCCCTGAAGGTTGACAGATGCTGTTCTGCCAATATGGTGGTGGGCACCACAACCGCCACCTGCTTGCCGTCATTGACGGCTTTAAACGCTGCCCGGATGGCCACTTCTGTTTTACCATACCCGACATCTCCGCAGACCAGCCGGTCCATGGGCGTTTCAGACTCCATATCCAACTGCACATCATCAATGGCCTTCAACTGATCCCGGGTTTCCTCATAGGGGAACGCCGCTTCAAAATCATTGTAGTAATTGTCCGGCCGGGAAAAGGGGAACCCTGTATTCACCTTTCGTTTCGCATACAGGTCCAGCAGATCGGCTGCCAGCTTCTCCACCTCTTCTTTGGCCTTGGCCTTTGATTTGATCCAGGCTTTGGAGCCGATTTTGTCAAGAACCGGTGTATAGCCATCCACACCGATATATTTACCGATCATCTCAATGCGATCCACCGGCAGATAGAGTCGGTCATTGTCCTGATACACGATCAGGATAAAATCCTGGGAAATGCCATTGACACTTAAACTGCACAATCCCTCATATTGTCCCACCCCATGTTCAACATGAACGATGATATCCCCATTTTTCAGCTCTTCGGGTGTGATAAACTGGGTTTTTAAATCGCTTCTGGCCGCCCGTTGTCTGCGAATTCTTTTTTTGCCGAAAATTTCATTTTCCGTAACAAGGGCCAGCCCGTCTTCCGCCAGAACAAATCCCGAAGACACATCTCCGAAAACCACATAAATTCCCGGGGGCTTTGCCAGGGCAAGGGGAAAGGATTGACACAATTCAGGCGCAATCCCATAGGGCTGCAGCAGTGACACCAGTCGCTTTGCCTGGGCGGCCTGGCTGAGAATGCAGAGCACCGTCCGGTGATGGTCCATGTGATCGTTAAACCAGTCCACCAGGGGCCGTAACGGATTCTCCCTGCTCCCGCCGCGTTTCAATGACGCGGACAAGTCCGTGTTGTCCTGATACTCAAATGAAATAGGGGGGGAAGATGTTTTATCGGAAGGGTCCATTGTCATTTCAAAGGGGGTAAAGGAGGACCGCTTCTTTAATTGAAGGATCGTTTTTATTTTATCCCATTTCAGATAAAGGGTATCCGGTGCCACACAAAGCCGGTTTTCCGATGCAGTGGTTTTGTAATTCAACAAGGCTTTATTTTCAAAGTCCAGGGCCCCGGCTTCAAGTTCATCCGGCATATCCAGCAGCATTCGGGCCGTTTCAGGGATATAGTCAAAAAACGTGTCCAAGTGCTCGTACACGATGGACAGCATGCTTTCAATCCCGGGAAATCTGCCGAATTCCCGGGTGTCGTTGACATAGCCCCGGATCATTGATGCATCCAGGCCGGCAAGGGTTCCGGCCTGCCGGAGACGGGCCAAAAGATGGGGCATGGCCTCCGGGGTGACGACAGCCTCGGTTGCCGGGATAATAATGGTCTCGAACAGGTCTTTGCTCCCCCGCTGGGTAAAAGGAGAAAAATAGCGGATGGATTCCACCAGGTCCCCGAAGAATTCAATGCGGACAGGAAAGGGTTCCCCCGGGGAAAACACATCCAGTATCCCCCCCCGGACAGAATACTCCCCCGGATCTTCCACAAGAGAGGTCCGGGTGTAGCCCCCGGCTTCAAGTTTAACGGTCAACGCCTCTCTGTCAATTTCTTCATTGGCAATCACCAGTTCGGCAAATGCATCCAGCGCTTTTTTCGGAATCAACTTCTGCAGGACCGTTTCCACAATAGTGACAATAAGCACCGGCTCAGCACCTGAATTCATAATTTTGGATAACGCTGCCAGCCGGTTAGTGGAGGTTTCTTTATGATATGAAAGCGACTTAAACGGCAGGATGTTATAGCCGGGGAAAAAAACAAGCCGGTCTGTTCGATCCGGCAGAAAAAATTTCAGTTCATCTAAAAATCCCAGTGCCTGCTTTGTATCCTTCAGGATAACAACAAGGGAAACATCAGATGCCCGATACAATTGGGCCGTTAAATACGCTTTATGGGATCCGTCGGTGGGGGTAATGACCACTGAATTGTCCGTGGCAAGAATGTCTTTGATCAACTGATTTGGCATCTATATCTGAAACGTCCCGGTCTGTTGTTCCTTGTTTTTCTTTACCTCAACTTAAAAATTATGGTCTTGATGTAAAGGAAGTTGAGAAAAGAATCAAGGACTAAATAAAAGAATACAATAGTTAGTGCCTTACCGGAAACTCCTTGTTTGGGCGAAAAGTTGCCCATATGCAAGGCGCAAGAAATCTTGAAACCGGAGTGTACTAATGTACATGAGGATTTCAAGATTTCGCAGCAACGCAGCAGATGGGTGAGTTTTCGCCCAAACATTATTTGAACTTGTTTGCCAGATCATTATCAATCACATAGATACAGGCCTCATTAGCGCCCTGGGTGGAATATCCGAATTTTCCGGAAAGATTGTCCAGCAGAAATTTCACATCTTTTTTAATCCGTTTGTCATGGGCTTTATACTTTTCCGTATCAAAATCTTTGATGGCATTTCTAAAATTTTCATTCTCAATAAACGGCTCCAGCACCTTTTTCTTGAGGTTGTGGACATACCGATCGTACAAGGATTCAAACAGCCGGGTTTCCGTGATGTTCTTCCCTTCTATCATGATCTCGTGGGTCAGGGCCCGGGTGGTGTATTCTTTCAGTACGTCATTTCGAATCTCCTGTCTTCGTTTCTTGTCCATATCCTCGGACAGCAGCCGGTTTTCAATACTCTCAAGAAAGGCTTCCGTGACATGGATCTCCTCCTGGGTAAAGATACATTTGACAATCGAGTCCAGCTCATTGGTCACCGCAGAAATGTAATTCTTGATATCTTTGGCAATCTGTTCTTCATTGTAATAATATAACGATTCCTTGACCTGTTGAAGGACACTGTAATCATACATTCTCAATAAAGACTCCAGAAATCCCTGGGGGATCATTTTTTTGGGCTGATCGTCCAGCTTGTTGAAAAACGTACACAAATCCGGCATATTGATCAACCGGTCTTCTTTGGCATATTGTGAATAGAACTGATCGAAAATTTTAATGGCATCCCGACCGGACAGCCCTTCTTTTCCATAAATTTCCGATTCCGCAATAATTTTTTTCAGCATGGTATTGTCCAGGGTTTTAATATCCTCTTCTTTCAGCCATTTGGGAATATGCCCGGAAAATAATTCCATTTTTAACAGCATGAGCTGGTCATCACAAAAATTCTTATATTTTGACGTATCTTTGATCCATTCGGCCAGGGCCATTGATTTTTTACCGATTCTGGTACAGATAATAATCCGGGCAAAATTTTCCAGCACCATGGGCAGAAAACTGCCTTCAATGTGCCGGCCGAAAATATTATTATAAATCTTAACTTCTGTTTTCACATCCAGGACATAGGGGATATCAATATATTGAATCCGGTCTTCAAAGGACGGAAAATCACGGATACTGCGTTTGTCCTCGGGATTCATCAACGCGAAAAACAGGGAATCCACCCGTTCTTCAATATCCTCCACCTTGTGAAGCCCTTCACTGATAATATTATGCAGTTCCACCATTCGTTCAATGTTATGGGCCTTGATATCCATGAGGGCATAAATCCCATTGTTGATTTTTGCAAACCGGGAGTACATGTAATTGATCACGTTGCTGTCTTGAAATAAGGCGTTAATCCGTTTTTGAAGCATCTCATTGGACACAATGTTCTGTTTTAACGGCCTGTCCCCCGGATTGAACACACTGATGCCGGTTCCCAGTCGACGGTTAAAATAATACGGTCTGGCATACAGCATTTTAAACACTTCCGAGGGGTTGCCCAACCGTTCCATCAACGAATGATAGATGGATGAACAGATCGTACACACCTCTTCTTTAAACACCCATTCATACTCTTTTTCGGTAAACAGGCGCCATTTAAATTCATCATTTTTAATCAATTCATCCAGGACGATCCGTCGCTGGTCTTTGGGAATCGCCAGAAACGGATTGTCATGGGAAATACAGGGCACTTCAATATAATCGGCGTTGGTATCGGTAAAGATCGGTTCGTGTTTCATACCGTCACCTTCACCTTTTTCAACATAATGAATGAGTTTTTCAAAAGCAGAGATGGACAAAGATTTGTCTTTGTCCTTGAGCTTCTTGATATCCAGCCGCCATACGATTTCATACCGGAGACCTTCTTCCGTGTTGGCATATATTTCAAATTTTTTTAGTAAATTATTTAAAAACGTACTCTTGCCGCAGCCATGGGGCCCATAAAAAATATAGATCCGGTTCTGCTGGGCCCCATGCCGCAGGTATTCCATCTGTTTCATGAACCGATTGGCAAACAGCATGTCCGTAAAATAAGGGTTTTCAGAATCCTCAACAAACAACCGGGAACAATCATATTTGGTAAAGGTCAGCTTGTCGATATCCCCGGCAATGGTATCTTCGGATTCATCCACATAGCATTTTATCATATCATGGAAGGTCTGAAAGATATTTCTTAACATGTGGGACGGCTTGGCATTTAACATATTTAAAAATTCTTCAAACGGAACCGGCTTCAGCCGCTGGGAATCTGTGATATTTTTATCCAAAAGATCAAGGGTTTGATCCACTGATGTTTTGTTTAAGGCGTTGGTTTCCATATCAAATTATAACTCCCGTTTATGAAGTTTACGGTTTTCCATCACATACAGCATTCGTTTCCATTTGATCTCTTCCGGCTGTTTTTTTTGGGGTTGCTGGGAAGCGGGATCCCAGAAACCGGCATACTGGGTTGCCGCCTGTTTTGATACCACGGGTTCGCTGGTCTCCAGATGGACCGGCCCCCCCCATAGATATTCAATCCCCACCATGGTATTCTCAATAAAATCCGTTTTTAACGGTTTATTTTCAAATTTGTGGTTCAGATACAAGACCCCTTCTTTGCAGCCGGCAGGGTCCACAAAAACTTCCGGGGGATGGTACAGGGTGTCAATGATCATTTGCTTGTAATCGTCGGCTTTTTTGGATTTGATATAAAATTCCCAGGACATCCGGGGTTTATTAAACCGTTTCCCTGCCACAAAAAGAGTGTGTTGATCCACAAACTCCTGGTCAATATAGGTGTTGATAAAAGTAAAATCATTTAAGTTTTCACGAACCTGTAAAATAAATGCATCCCCTGAATCTTTGTCACGGTTATATTTTTTCTTGCCGACCTCATCCTTTAAAAACAGGTAGTCAAACGAATAACATCCCCTGTCTTCCATGTCTTTAATATGTTGAAACAGCCTCAGTCCCAGGGCGTAGGGATTTAATCCGACTTTGGGCATGGCGGTGACCGCCGCATTGACCTTGGCAAAATCAATTTCATGACCGCAGATCCGGTCATCCCGCATAAACAGGTATTCATGCCAATAGCTGGCCCACCCCTCATTCATGATTTTTGTTCGAATCTGGGGCTGAAAATACGAAGAGGTGTTTTTAACAATTTGAATCACTGATGTGATCCATTTGTTTTCGTCCTGTCTTAAAAACGGGGAATGTTGAATGATATATTCAATGATGTCCCGTTCCGGCTTCAGGGTAATGGACGTTTCTTTTTTGTATAATTCGTCAAATTCCGGATATTGACTGACAATCTCATCAAAAAAATCTTCGCTGCCATCCCTGCCGGCATTAAATCGGGTAATCTCCTTGAGATAGTCATGTTGAGACACATGTTTGATTCTTTGCAAAAAGATATCAAAATAAAAATCTATTTTACTCAATTGATACCGGGACCCATTCATAATGGTGTGATTGAGCTCTTTTTGATACCCCACCAGGTTATCAATGCCCCGGGAAAATTCAATGGCGTAATCCACCCATCGGCCTTTTTCAGACCTAAGATGGGCAATCAGTCGTTTATCCGCCAATGCCTGCCCGGTTAAATCAGTGTCCCATGTATTTTTATAGAACATATTGTTTTGAAAAAAATCAATGTGTCCCAACACATGATAAAAAATCATGACATTGAGCCAGTCCGGATTATTATCGTTGTAATATGAAATGGCCGGCCGGGTGTTGATCACTGTTTCATAGGGATTGGACGGATAGGCCTCGTACATCCCCTTGCCGGACAACACCCGTACATCATGCACCCAGTAGTCATACAGCGTGGGGATCATCACCTTGGGACTGAGTTCAATCATATCCCGGTTGGTCACAATATATTCAAGGGTTTCATCATCAAACGTCAACCCGTGATCCCGGGCCCTTAGTTTACATTCTTCCATTATGCCTTTGACATGTTGGCTGACAAGTTCCATGGATGTCTCACTTTCAGGTTCAATGCCCACCGGAAAACGTGTCCGTTTTTCGGTCAGACACGGGGTAACCCTGGCCCCTTTTGTTATGAAATAAGCTTTTTTATGCCTTGAATAATTCTTGAATCATCTGCATTTTCATCCATTATATCCATCTTGATCAGGCTGCTGTGACGTTCCAGGATGCCCGATCGTTTCAAATATTTTTCCACTTCCGTCTGCTTGGATCCGACATAGGAATGTTCGACAATGGAAATCCCGATCCGGGCAGCATAATTCATCATCCGTTCAATTTCATCAAGGGTCTGTTTGCCTTCCTTGTCCCAGTCATCTCCATCCGTGCCGTGAAACACATAGATATTATAATCCCGGGCCAGGCTCTCTCTTTCCACAATATCATTCACCAGTTTAAAGGCCGTAAAGACCTTTGTGCCCCCCGCCACCTTATACGAATAATATTTATAAAAATCAGACACCTCTTTGGCGGCTGTATCGTGGAGGATAAACCGGGTTTCCACCTGCTTTTCATATTGATATAAGAGCCAGGAATACAGCATCACATGCTGGGAAACCACCGTCTGGGTGACTTTTCCCCCCATTGATCCCGAATAGTCCCTTAAAAAGAACACCAGGGCCTGGGATTCGAAATCCTTTTCCCTGGACAGGATCCTGTAAATCATGTCCTGGGGCGAAATGATAAATTTTGTTGAATCGATATTGCCGACGTCCGGGATATTTCCCAGGGTAATATTGGTTTCCACGATGCGTTTCAAAGTGGCTTTTTTATCCAGGATCTGACCCACACCCCGGTTCTTGTCGGTGAGGTCATACACATACCTTGCCAGGGTTCGTTTTTTCCCTTTGTCCTTTAAGTTGGGCAGCTGAAAATCCTGGGACAAGACCTTGCCCAGCTCATAGGCATTGGATTCCAGCTCGTGTTCACCCCCCTCACCTTCTCCAGGCCCCTCGCCGGCTCCTTCTCCTTCCCCTTCCCCTTCTTCGGGGCGGACCGGCTGTTCTCCGATGATATCCCCTTCTTCTCCCTCACCTGTTCCGCCGGTGGGGTCTCCCTCCCCGGGTTCCTGGTTCAGGGTGATCTCATCATGAACAAATTTTTCTTCCACCGTGGTGGGGACAATGATAATTTTATCTTTTCCACCGGACCCGGGTTTGACAATTCTGCCAATACGGATTTTTCGTTTAAACCCGTCTTCTTCTCTTCTTCTGTCTCTTTCAAGAAGTTCATCAAGGGTTATCATGTGCCATTCCCTCCCTTAATTATTTATCATCTTCCTGACTGCAGAAATATTCAATGGTTTTCTGGGCACAGGTTCTGCAATACCCCAGTTTTTCATTCATGGTATACAGCATCCGGTCGTAGAGTTTCTGGTTTTCCTCGTTGGTTCTGTTGGCAAGGGCACCAATCAAAGACCCGGCACCGGCAATATCTGATTTAAGCCGGACATCCGTGATGGCCTTGACCAGTTCCAGGTTGTCCATGAAATCATAGTTGGCATCCACAGACAGTTTCTGGCCGTAAATCTTCCGGATGGAATTTCTGAAAGACGACCGCTGCTCTTCGGTTTTCAAGCCAAGCCGCTCTTCAACATTTTTTATATAGCGTTCATCGATTTTAAGGGCTTTGAGTTCACCGGTCTGGGGATCTTTATATTTCCACATCATGTCAGGCCCTAAATGTTCCGCATCAACCCCAATGATCATATTAACATAATTCATGACATCCTTTTTTATGGCCAGGGGTTCATCCATATAGGCATTGAACATCTCGGTCATAATTCTTTCCCGGTACAATCCCCTGGCAATTTTCAGGTCTTCCTTATATTTCGCCCGGTCAGCCGGTTCCTGAACATAATCCAGGACCGTTCTTTCCAGGGCATTGAAAATATCCAGGGCAAACATGCACTGGCCTTCATTGGTTTCAGAACTTTCCAACAACAGCTGTACGGCCCGGCCAAGATTTCGCTGTCCAAGACCTTTTTGTCCAAATCGTTTGGTGATATCCGTATCCTGGTTTAAGGTATCAATGAGCTCGGCCAGGGTTTTCAGGCTCTTTTCTCCGGCCACCTCTCCGGCTGCCAGCTTCATGATTTCCACCGGGGTTAATTTTTCCGACCGGGGCAATCGCGTCAGGACAACGCCCACAGAAGCAGCATAATTCAGATTCGGGTCCTGGTGCAGGACCTTTGAATCCAGCGACCGTTTGGTATCCGTGCCAATGGCATACTCGGTTAATGTTTTCTGAATTTTATAATCGGTATTATGGGCCACATAACAGATTCGGCACCGGTCAACAATGGGGGCTTCTTCCCGCTCGGAAAGAAAGGTGTCGAATTCAGAATTGTTACTGGTGGCGATGATCAAGGTATCAATGGGCCATTTAAATCCATCCATTTCAATCATCCGGTTTTGAATTACCCCCAGATACACCTGGACCAGATCTTTTTTGTTTTTATAAATTTCATCACTGAAATGAATCCCCCCGCCGGCAACCCTTGCCAGGGCCCCTCTTCTTAAATCGAACCGGTAGGGATTATTGGAATCCGATATGTGCAGCAGACGCTGGATGGACTCTTCCCCCATCAGGTCTACGGCCGAAGAGGTAATCTTGTCTTTGGCCGGATATTTGCCGGTAATGGTTCCAAGACTTTCAATCAAGGGAACCGGTATGATTTCAATAAACGACAGCATTTTCTCGATATCATTGTCTGTATATTCCCGGATCTGATTGAAAATATAGGCGGAACAGGCACCCAGCGGACGATAGTTATCATACAGGGCTTCCACCTGCTTGGCCGTAAATTTAAACTTCTTGGAAAAAATCGCTTTAGATTCGTCTTTGGTTTCACCCAGGCTCATGGCCAGGATCATGGGATCTTCATAGGTCTGGGATTCGATAAAATTAATTTTACCATACCCGCCCAGCTGGTCCAGATGAACATACCGAAACGTATACTTTCTATTGCGGGGAACGGTCAAAAACTCCCGGTATCGCGCACACAGATAATCCACAAAAAACGTTTTGCCATTGCCGGGTTCTCCCACCAGCACGAAGGCCATCTCCCTTGATGACCCCCCTTCCGAGGCATCTTTCACAAACGAAACAAAACTGTTGATTTCATCGTACATCCCCACCAGGTGCTTTTTACCCTGGCTGAACAGATCAAACTGATAGGTTGTTTTCCCTTTCACCGTAATCTTTTGAATCCCTGCATCAAGGATCATTCGGGTAACACCCTGAAAGGCATCTTCAAATACGCGTTTCTTTTTTTTTACGGCGTCAATATGGTAGATTAAAGATTTTGGATTGGTTTTGTCGGCCATTTTACCCTCCCCTGGGCAGCAAGGAGGCTTATGCTGCCATTCAAAATTGATTGGAATTTCTTTTCGCTTTCTGCCAACGACAGATTCACACTACTTGGGTAGAAATTTCAATAACACTTTTCAGTATCATTAGAATGAAATATGCGCTTTAATTAAGCTTATTGTAATAATATCAATATAAAAAAACAGTGTCAAACGGTTTACTTCATTTTCCCGTTGATTTTTACGACGTTTTGGGATGAAACAAGTAAAACTCGATCCGGTGTTTCCCGGGTCATATGCTTGGGGTCAGGCTTATACTTATGCTTGGGGTCAGGCTTGCGTTATTGCACTTTTGCTGTATGCTGTCCCTTAAATTTCCGGTTATAATCAAAAGCACAATAACACAAGCCTGACCCCGCTGAGACGTCTCAAATGGAACGATTTATAAGCAAAAAGGGGTTCTTTAGTCCCGGGTGAGAAGATATTGTCCCAGGGCAAGATCGTCTGGGGTGGTCAATTTAATGTTCAGGTCAGATCCCCGGGTGATCATCACCTTGCAGCCATAATGTTCTACTATCGACGCATCGTCGGTTCCTGAAAAAGACGTTGCCCCGGCATGTTCAAACGCACGCCATATCAGCGCCATCTTAAAGGTTTGCGGTGTCTGGGCCTTATAGAGCGTCTCCCGGTTGAGTGTTTGTTGAATGAACCCGTCCCCGGAAACGTCTTTGACCGTATCGGTTATTCGGACAGCAGGAATACAGGCACCATATTCCCCGGCCTTTTGGATACACGACTCAATCAGGCCGTGATCCACAAATGGACGAACCCCATCATGAATCATAACAATGGTGTTCCGTTCACAGTTCATTCGATCCCGAATCAAGGTCAAGCCGTTTAATACAGAATCCTGCCGGTATTTGCCGCCCGTAACCAAATGAATTTTTTTTGTCAGCCCAAACGGGTCGATCATCTGTTGTTGACAAAACCCCATTTCCTCTCTGGGGACAACAAGCACAATTTCATGGACGAGATCACACCGATCAAAAGCCATGATGGTCCGTGTCAGGATCGGCATTTTTCCCAGGTAAAGATACTGCTTTTTCATCTTTGATCCCATCCGCAGCCCTTTACCGGCGGCAACAATGATGACAAAATTTTCTGAGGTCGACATGCTAACTCAAATAAGACAGTTCTTTGGGCAAAGGGATGCCTTTTCCCATATGGTCTTCTCCATAATTCACGCCGGCCAGGATTTTCAAATCATTCAATGCCCGGATATCCCCTTTAAACTGCACGGTTTCTAATTCTTCTTTTTTTATCTTCCCCCCGGCCCATTGAATATCCAGAACACTTGCGGCATCAAACACATCATTATTGACCAGCATCTTGACTTCCCCCCCATAATGCTGAACAATTTTCGCCACCAAAAGGCTGGGCCGGCTGTGAAACCCCCGATCCATTGGAATGCCGACTTCCACAACAGTGGTTTCCATATTTTCATTCAATATTTTGGATGCCACGGCTTTTCCTGAGGATAAAAATTTCCAGGCGTAAAACAAGCAGAAATTAACGGATCGATCCAGCAGCACATCCGGATCAATAAAGTCGGCTAAAGACACACTGACCGTTTTATACATATCCTTGAACCCGATATCATTCATATGGCGTTCATAAAAATGCAATAAGCTACCCGCGACCTGGAGCAGATGAAACACAATGGAAAAATGACTTCTCAATTCTTCCAGTGTAAGATTTTCTGCGGATGATTTTGTGTTGACCACATATGAATCAAATGACGACTGGATATTATGAACCAGCATTTCATAGCGCCGGATGATGACCTCATTGAATTGCCGGGGTACCAGCTCTTTTATTTTCTTTAAATCATACCGCTCATAAAATGCAAACTGATCAAAATCTTTTACGACTTCTAAAAATTCACTGGCGATCCGGGTCAGATTTTCTCTTTGCTGACCTTTGGCATTAAACTCATCAATATTGTGATCCAGCTGCTGCACCGATGAAATGCCGGGAAAATAACTCAGGTTATATCCCTTGTCCGGGATCGTTATCTTCAGACGGAGGGCTTCCTCTAAAACAACGGGTGCAGCAAGCTTGATGGAATCCTGTAAAATCTTCAGGGTATCAAAGGCCTCAAGCTTAAACGTTTCATATCGGCTTTCTTTAAACGTATAGAATTGAAACCGATTGAGAATATGTCGTTGGGAATAGCAGGCCAATGCAAGATGGCGAATGGTGGCGGACAATTCACGATAAAACACCCATTCTTTGTTTTTTTTGGCACCGTGAAAGTCTAAAAAATCTTCCAGTATATGGGAGGTTGTGATCAGCTTTGAGTATAGTTTTTTTGTAAAAATATACTCATCATCCTCAATTTCAACCACAAATAAAATACATTTCAGATATTCATAAGAAAAAATATTGGCTTTTTCCTTGAATGTAACATCACAAAAAAAATTCATACTCAATATCCACCACATTAAAATAAAAGGGCTTGATCATCGTTTCGGCCAATACCCAGGAGGGGTCAGGCTTGCGTTATTGACGCTTTTGCTGAATTCCTTTGCTATTACAGTCTGTTATCAAAAGCACAATAACACAAGCCTGACCCCGTCGAACCATCAATTACGACAAGTGGGCGAAGTTAGAACCAAGCCCAAATAAAATAAACATCGGCCTGACCAGTTGATAAGCCGAATTCTGTTACCGGTTCTCGTTACCTTGAACCGGTCAACGATCATTCATCTTGGATGTGCGTTGCCGCACACCTCATGCGACCTACCCGAAAACTTGGGCGGACAACCCTCAAGCGTTTCCCTATTTGGTCTTGCACCGGACGGGGTTTACCAAGCTTTTCCAGTCACCTGGAAAACTGGTGCGCTCTTACCGCACCGTTTCACCCTTACCCGGATGGGATATCCCCATCCAGGCGGTCTACTCTCTGCTGCACTTTCCTTCACGTCACCGTGACTCCACGTTATGGAGCGTCCTGTCCTATGGTGTTCGGACTTTCCTCCAGGGGATACCCCCCAGCGATCGTTTTGCCTGGTCAGACCGATGGTTTTATTCTTTTACATAATATAGGATTCTACTGCATTGGGGGCATGAAATCAATGAATCCCCCCGCTGCACGTCAATAAATAATTGAGGCGGTATGTTCATGAAACACCCCAGGCAGACTTCATTGCTCACGCCCACCACCGCCAGGCCCTGATTCATTTTTGAAATCCTTAAAAACCGCTTCATCAATGCGGGATCCAGATGCTTACCAATGTCATTCTGCTGGTCAAGATATTCCTCAAGCTGTTCTCTATCATCCGTTGATTGTTGATCCATTTCTGTTTGTTCGGCTTCTATTTGATCCTTGAGCAGGTGATATTCTTTTTCACTGGCCTGGACGATCTGTTCCATTTTTTCCCGCTCATCCATATGTTCCAGTAATTCAGTTTCCAGGGCATCTTTGCGTTGTTTGCTATCATCCACTTCTCTTAAAAACAATTGATATTCTTTATTGGTTTTTACCATCCTTAATTTTTCATTGCTTTTAATAATCCGTTGGTCAACAACTTGAATTTCCTGTTCAATATCCCGACAAGCGGTCCGGGCCTTCAAAAGATTTTTTTCATTGTCTTCCAAGGCATTTCCAAACTGTTTTAATTTTGCACTTAATTTTATTTTTTCCTTTTCAACTTTTTCCAGGACGGCTTTAAGCCTGACAATCTGTGTCTCAGCTTCCTGAAGCTTGACAAGGGTTTCTAATTCTGGTTTGGAAATATCATTCATAATGGTATCCTTAAACTATGGTAAATGGGTCTTTTTCTTTTTTAAAGGGTATGATTTGTATGTTCAGTCCTGCGGTTTGAATCGCTTGACCCAATTTGTCAGCGAGCAGGTCTACGGCCATATGTTCAGACGCAAAATGCCCCACATCAATCAATGCTTTTCCAGATTCTTCAACACGTCTGGCTTCATGATATTTGATGTCCCCGGTGATATACACCGCTGCAAAGGATCTGAGAAAGACATCCATAAGAGACCCCCCGCTACCGGTGCAGATGGCCACCGTGGTTACGGGCAGTGCCATATCACCGGTTACGCGCACATGGCGCAACCCCAGGGTTTCTTTTGTCTGACGGACCAGCTGTTCAAGCGGTATGGGAGAGGCTAAATACCCGATTCGACCAATACCGGTTATTTCATCCGTGGGCAGGGGTGATGGCGGATCCATGGACAACGCAATGGTGTTTTTGAGACCCATCCGGGATGCAAAATAATCATTCAACCCATCACTGGCCTTATCCAGGTTGGTATGGGCGGACACAATACTGATGCGGTGTCGTGCAGCCAGTTCAATGGCACTGCCAGGCATTTGATTAAAATCAATGGATTTTTCAGGACGGATCATCAACGGGTGATGGGTGAGCACCAGGTCACAATTCCCTTGTTTTGCAGCCATCATCAAGGGCAGGGAAACATCCAGTCCAATCATCACGCGGTTAACTTCCCAGTCCCGATTTCCCACCTGGAGCCCTGAATTATCCCACTCTTCAGCAATATCAAACGGGGCAATGGTATTGATCAATGCCAGTATATCTCGTGTTTTCACCATGACATCCTCATCTGTAAACAAAAAAAGCGTGGTAAATTACCACGCTTTTTTGTTTTATCCGGTTGATATTCTTCAAGCACATTCATATGTGAAGTGAACATCCTTTCCTGTTTTTAAATCCAACCATAACCCTTACCCGTGAAATGTTTATTGGTGGGCCCATCTGGATTCGAACCAGAGACCGACCGGTTATGAGCCGGTGGCTCTACCAGACTGAGCTATGGGCCCCCTTCATCACACAAACTTGCACTATATATATAAATACCTATTTTGTGTCAAGGTCTAATTCTCAATAAAGGTCTTGAGTTTCTTGCTTCTTGTCGGATGTCTCAGCTTTCTCAAGGCTTTTGCCTCAATCTGGCGGATACGCTCCCGTGTGACCGTAAAATCTTTCCCGACCTCTTCCAGGGTATGGTCTGATTTTTCACCGATGCCAAACCGCATTCGAAGGACTTTTTCCTCCCGGGGGGTCAATGTGGCAAGAATTTTCCGGGTTTGCTCTGCCAGACTGAAATCAATGGCAGCATCCGATGGAATGGAAAACTTTTTATCTTCGATAAAATCACCCAGATGACTGTCCTCTTCTTCTCCAATAGGGGTTTCAAGGGAAATCGGCTCTTTGGCAATTTTTAATACCCGTCGAACTTTTTCAATGGGAATTTCCATCTTTTCTGCAATTTCTTCCGGCGATGGTTCTTTGCCCATTTCCTGCACAAGGTATCGAGATGTCCGGATCAACTTGTTAATGGTTTCAATCATATGGACGGGAATCCTTATGGTTCTGGCCTGATCCGCAATCGCCCGGGTAATGGCCTGTCGAATCCACCAGGTGGCATAGGTTGAAAATTTATATCCCCTTCTGTATTCAAATTTATCCACCGCCTTCATCAAACCGATATTGCCCTCCTGAATCAAATCCAGGAATTGCAATCCCCTGTTGGTGTATTTTTTTGCAATACTGACCACCAGCCTCAAATTTGCCCTCACCAGCTCTCGTTTGGCAAAATCAGCATTTCTGCGGCCGGTATCGACACAGTCTGTAATCTGTTTTAAACCAAAGGCGTTTCCTTTAACTTCATTTTTCCGCAAAGCGACCTGATGGAGAATGGAACGGATATCCTGGTATAAAATCCGGGCTCGCTCCGGGGTAATATTCGAACGGGATGTGGCCCAGTCCACAAATGTCGCTTGATCCGACGACTGGTCCAGCATTGTTTGACTTTTGACGTTAAAGGTTTTGGCACATTTTTCCAGAAGGTCATCCACCTTGTCAAACCATGTAATGGTGCTTCTGATTTTTTTTTCAATATTATCAATAACGTTGGATTCAAACCGCCATTTTTTTAATTCTTCAAATATGGTTTCCGTATTGTTATAGATCTCCGCTGAAAGGATCTCATATTTTTTTGATCGTTTTTTCTCCTTGAGCAGTCCATCTCTTCTTTCCTGATTTTCCTTGTGAAGGTCTTTGATTATTTTTAAGGAACTCAAGAATTTTTCCTGCTTGGACACCTCATCAACAACCCCATCCCCTTCATCAACGTCCCGTAAAACATGCTTGGGGCGCATGGATTTTTTTTCCATCCTTTCACCGTACATGAAAATCGTGGACAATGCCATGGGGCAATCCAGCATGGCGCGCAGGACATCCCGCTCTCCCTGCTCAATCTTTTTTGCGATTTCAATTTCCCCTTCCCGGCTGAGCAAAGTGACCATTCCCATTTCTTTCAGATACATTTTAACCGGGTCTGTAACCGCACCAAACTCCATATCAGACCGATCTTTCTTGACAGCGAACAGGTCTTTGGGGGATTGCTTTTTCCCGGCCTTTTCGTCTGCCTTTTCCGTCTCTTTTTTAGATGGTTTTTTGATTTTATCTTTAGCAATGGATTTTGTTTCTGGTTTGGTCTTTATTTTTTCAGTGGCTTGGGTTGCAGCCTTTTTTAGGTTTTCTTTTTCCTTGTCCACGAGCGTGATTCCAAGGGCCTTAAATTCCATTATAATATCATCAATATGATCCAATGACGTCACATCATCGGACACTGCGTCATTAATTTCGGCAAAAGAGAGAGAACCGGTTTTTTCTCCTTTTTTAATAAGCTTTTGCAGTTTTTTCTTACTCATTATAAAATTCTCTCCAGACTCGTCTGTCTTACCTGCCATAAAATGCCTCCCAAAGGCTTAAAGTTATAACCGATTTTGTAATTGCTGAATTTCTGCCTGCTTTTGCTTTAACAGCTCCATTAATTCGGCATCACAGCCCTTTTCCGCACTTATAATTTTAGTGGTTAAAGTGTTTTCCTGCTTTGTTCTAACACGAATAATTCGGTTTATTATGACCAGAGCGGTTTGGTGCATATCCTGTTCTGAAACAATATCATTCATGGCATAAGAAGCAATCAAAGCCTGATCCTCGTTCGTATCCATTTTGGCCATAACATTTGTAATGAAGGCGGTTGTATCGGGATCCACACTGATGATTTTCTTGCCAATGCGCTTTAATTTTTCAGAATAGAAATAGGCTAAAACATCTCTGCGTTTAATTTCATCTAAAATTTCAGGATAATTCAACATCATTGAAATCAGTTGTTCTTCTCTTCTGTCAGATGCCAGTTTCGCTTGATCTGGTTTTTCATTCATCAAGCCGGCAGTTCGGGTATCCTGTTTCAAATACTGTTCTCTGACCTTTTCCAAAACCGCTTTTTCATCAATATTTAAGGTTTCTGCCAGTTCTTTGACATACAACGACCTTAACGCACTGTCCCGGATCAGACTTAAATGCGGCTTCATCTCCTCTAAAATCCTGATTCGGCCTTCCACAGAAAGGCCATGGGTGTCAATGGCGACCTGTAAAAGAAACTGCATCACGGTTCGGGCACGGGATGCAAGATCATTAAATGCATCCTGCCCATGTTTGACCATATAGGAATCCGGATCATTCCCTTCCGGAAGCACCAGTATCCGGGTATCAACGCCTTCTTTCATAAAAATCTCAATGCTTCTTTTTGCCGCATTGATGCCCGCTGCATCCGAGTCAAAAACAAGCACCATACGGGAAGCATATCCTTTCAACATCCTGACATGATCCGAAGTTAATGCCGTTCCCAGACTGGCCACCGTGTTTTTAATCCCGTGCTGATACAGGGATAAAAAATCAAAATAACCTTCAACAATATAAACAAACCCTTCCTGCCGGCAAAATTGTTTTGCCGCATGCAGGCCGTAAAGGATCCGGCTTTTGGTATACACCGGTGTTTCAGGGGAATTCATATATTTGGGCATGGCATCATCCATCACCCTTCCGCCGAACCCTGCCACCTGCATATTCACATCAAAAATGGGAAACATGATCCGGTTTCTGAACCTGTCATAATACCCATTATTTGATTTTCGTTCCAAAATCAAACCCGATTGAACCGCCACCTTTCTGGAAATTTTCTGTCGCTTTAAAACCGTGACGATGGCATCCCAGCTATCCTGGGAAAATCCCAGTTTGAACGTTTGAATAATCTCGTCTGAAATCCCTCTTCTTTGGAGATATTGCCTTGCCTTCTCCCCTTGTTTTGAATTTTTCAGTCCATCAAAATAAACCCCCATGATGGTTTTATTTAAACGCAGCAGCCCCTCTTTAAGATTGAGTTGATTTCTTTTTCCCGGTGAAATGGCTTTGGTTTCAATGGTAATCTGATACTTATGTGCCAGCATTTTGGCCGCTTCAGGAAACGTAATCCCATGATATTTCATGGTATAAGACAATACATTCCCCCCGGCACTGCACCCGAAACAATAAAAAATCTGTTTGCTGGGATTCACAGAAAATGAAGGTGTCTTTTCAGAATGAAATGGGCATAACCCAAAAAAATTTCTGCCGGATTTTTTCAAAATAACAGATTCGGAAATAACATCAACAATATCTGCCGTATTTAAAATATCTGAAATTTTTTCTTCAGGGATATACATGTTGGTGGCGTTGACTCCAAAATTTAACGGTTCCGCACTTGAAATAAGCTAAGTATTTAAAATCACATGTCAATAATTATCTTTATCGATAACTTTTATTTTGAAATCTTTTCGGTTTACGCTGCATATATTTTTTTTTGGCCATCAGATATGGTTGAACTGTTCCTATAGTGTTCCCTTGCTGGACAGGACGCCTGAAATTTTTTCATCCCTTCTGGTGGCCATGTGCAAAGATCTGCCAAATGCCTTGAAAATGGATTCAAGGACATGATGTTCATTTACGCCATAATAAGAATTAATGTGAAGATTAAACGCCCCTTGAACACAAACTGCCTGAAAGAATTCTTTGGCAAGATAGGCATCAAACTCACCTCTTGTTCGAAGCATCTCCGGGAAATTGTAGACAAGATACGGCCGGTTGGACAGGTCGATTGTAACCCTTGACAGGGCTTCGTCCATGGGAACACTGGCATCCCCAAACCGGACAATCCGCTGTTTCTTCTCCAGGGCCCTGGAAAGTGCTTGGCCCAGAACCAGACCGATATCCTCAATCGTGTGATGGAAATCAACAGCAAGATCCCCTTTGGCACTGATTTCAAGATCGAAAAACCCATGAACCGTAAAAGCGGTCAGCATATGATCAAAAAAAGGTATCCCGGTTGAAATCTCCCCCTTGCCCGCACCATCCAAATTGAACGTGACATGAATGTCAGTTTCTTTTGTTTTTCGGGAAACGCTTGCCTTTCGACCCATAAAAAAAATCCTTGAATTTCAGCCAAACTGATACACACCAGCATACGCACGAATAGTATTCTATAAAAACGAATCTTTTATTCTATATAAGTCAATAATTTTTGTCAAATATTTTTTACTGAATAAAATCTTTATTGCCATGGCGCACTTTTATTCTTATACTTGTGCAGTCGCTAAGAAAAAAAGAATTTCATCCTCCGGGAAATAAAAAATGGACATTTCACCCCCTGCATACAGCAATTATCCATCTGGTTTCAGGTATCCGGCGGTTCCAAATGCAACCGCCGCTGGTACGACCCCCCTGGCGGGAAGCACACAAACCGTTGATGCAACACCCGGCACCGTTACCATGGAACAGATCAACCCTTCTTTGGAAACCGACCCTGGAGCCCGGGAAGGTACCCAGGCTGCATCCTCTTTCCAAATTGCTGTTTAATCCCTGCGAACAGACCCAAAGCCCAAACACTACTTAATCAGTTTGACAATCTGCCTAAACGGATCCCCCTGTGCTGCCCGCATCAGTTCAAAAAATACCATTTCAACACAGGTCACCTGACCGCCCGATTGGACAATCCTTTGGATTCCAATGTCCTTATTCTCCCTGGTTCTGGATGACACGCAATCTGATACCACCTGAACCTCACATCCGTTTTGGATCAAGTCGTATCCGGATTGGAAAACACAGATATGGGTTTCAATTCCGGTTAACAGCACCTGAGTCCTTCCGGCTCGGTTGAACGTATCCATAAATTGCGGTTCACCGCAACAGGAAAATGAAAATTTTTCAATGGGTGTCTGACCTGTCAGACAGTTTGAAATCACTTCCGTGGTAGGGCCCAATTTACCTGGAATCTGCTCCATCCATATAATCGGTACGCCAAGGATTTTCATCCCCCGAATCAGGATTTCAAGTGATCCAAACAATTTTTCCTTTTCATACATTAATTGAGACAACTGGCCCTGAACATCAATCAACACCATAATGGTTTTATCAATGGCAAACATCTGTTCCCTCCTCTATCCATCATTGAAAACTTAATTTGTAATCCCTGCCGATTTTTGTTACCGTGTTTCCGATAAACCAACAATCCACTCCACGTTTGATTAAAGCATTATTTTAATAAAAATGAATGCGCCCCTTTAAGGACAAAGGGTGTTGTTGCTCATTTTAGTTTCAATACCTTTTTAGCACGATTATTACAATAAACGCTTTTCTTTAAAAGAACCTTTTTACAGGAGTCAATTCAATGGTGGCATCCATTCAAAACAATCTATCCGCTTTACAGGCCTTTTCCAAACAAATGGCGGTCAGTGCCAATAATGTTGCAAACGCCCTTTCCAGTGATTTTAAATATACGGCCCTGCTCTCTTTTTTGTTACTTTTTGCTTCAGGTTGCGCCACACTCCAGCCTGGATATGAGACACCGGTTGTCAGTGTCACTTCTTTCAAGGCTGTGCCGACACAAAGCCTGGTTCCCCAATTTCAAATCGGACTGCATATCGTTAATCCCAATCGATCTCCGCTGGATTTAAAAGGCGTTTCCTATACCATTTCCCTTGAAGGACATAAAATAATGACAGGTGTAGCCAATCAACTTCCCCGGATAGCCCCCTATGGAGAGGGAGATATTATACTGAATGCATCGGTTGACCTGTTCAGCAGTATTGGTTTTTTTACCGATCTTATCCGCCATCAGAAAAAAAATCAGCTGTCTTACCGGCTCAATGCAAAACTTGATGCCGGCAGTTTACACCCCCTCATCAGGGTCACCCAAAAAGGAACGCTTTCTCTTAGCCCCCCCATACAAAGCCAGTAGTAAACAACTTGATAACCCTCATGTCCTGGCGGACACAACGAAATCGGTCAGTCTTTCATGATGGTTTCAAATCGCCTGGATTCCCGGGAATCTATGGGAGCACCGATATTGATAATATGTTCATCAATAATTTCAATTCTCGCCCATTGCTGCCAACCCTCCAAAGAGTACCATACACCGATATGCCTTCCCTGGGGGTCGATAATTCTGGAACCATAATGTTTAAAATCTCCCGTCCGTTGTGCATGACCCCATATCCAGCTGCGAAGATTTTTAGATGTCAGGTCTATTGCCGTCCAGAACCTGGAATCCATGGTAAACCCTTTTGAAATACCAACAATAGCCCTGGGAAACGTTTTAGGGCCGAAATGATAGTAAGTGTATTCCGGGTTTACGATAAAACTTTCAAAACTTTTCTTCACATCACCATCGTACACCAGTCGCCCGAAATTGCCGGATGATGACACACAACTCGCCATGACGGACACTCCGGTTAGAAGACATGCTATTGCAAACCATTTTATTTTTTCTTTGTTCATGGGCCACCCTCCTGTCAATATTGATAACTGTTTAAATATGCGTGCTACCTTAATACTCCATAAAAATAAGGGTAATCTTAAGTTTTTCAACAGGGTCAGGTATCAATGACATGGATTCAGGAAAAACCCCCTTTACGAGCAGTCTTTTTTTTGGTGATAAAAAAATTGTATGGATAAATAATCACGGGCTTGATCATCGTTTCTGCCAATAGCCAGGAGGTCTCCATGACTGACCGACCTTGTAAAGTTTGGCTACAGTGACCATGATCCTGACGTGGGTAGAGGGTCAGAAACTTGTATCGGATACGGATTTGATCTCTATTCTACTGCTTTCGAAATTAAAAACATTTTTTGACGTGTTAGATTCAAAAAAACTGACACTGTTTAACGCAATTGAAAAGAATAATATCAGGATTAGAACAAACAAAGATACTATCATTGAAACAAAAGCAGAATGATACGTTTTCCTCCTCTTCAGTTTCCATTTTGTTTTCTTCATCTAAATTCCCATTTATATAAAAACCGTTTAATCTGCTGAAATGGAAACCGTTCATGCGCTGTTGTGGCAGATTTATCTGCCCTGGCCGTGATTGAGATAAAAAAATTATGCTATTATCTATCTTCCTGAATTATTACATGTTTCTCATATAATTTTCCCCTTAAAATATGCAATATTGGTTCCAATCCTATATATAATTTTTTAATTGTCTGATTTTATAGAGGGTATACTTGGAATGACCATATTATCCACAATTGGCTAAATAGCATATGTGTGTAAAAAAGGTTACAAAAAGAATTAAATGCACCTATTTTAGGTAAAAAATGTACGTATTACGCGTATTACGGGGACACTTTATTTATTTATAGTCAAGAATTTTTGCAAAAGAAACGCCGGTTATCGAAACCTTGCGCAGTTACCAAACGCTTGGCCTTGTAAAAGGGTTTAGGAAATTGCCCCCTGCTTACACAGAGTCGGGTTGTGACTATGAGAAATTCCAACAAATCACATTTTCTCACGCGCTAAAAAAACGCTTAAATGAAGATACTCACCATAATTCATTGACGCGCATCAGATACGGATTTGATCTCTATTTTGCTGCTTTCAAACGTAACACTGCTTTTTGAGGAGCCTGATTCAAAAGAATTGAAACTGTTTAAAGCAATAGAAAAAACCAATATCAGCATTAGAATGAACAGCGATGTTATCAATGAAACAAAAGCAGCATTATAATTTTTTTTCTTCTTCAGTTTCCATTTCGTTTTCTTCATCTGTATCCCCATTGGTATTGAATAACGATTTCGATCATAGGAAAAGCAACCCTATTCAAATATAAATAATTGAAATATTAATTGTATAACCTGATCGAACAGCAAAATCAAACTATAAACTCTGAAAAAATAGGAATATTTTGTAACAATTAAAATCTGACCCCTTCTGATATCTGGAATGTATAGAGACCTTACTTAATTTTTTCTGCCTTGGTTTTCGTGATTTTTATCGTCGGTCATGTCAAATTGAGTCAAAACTGATCATTTGAAACTTAACATTGGGGATACACAAAAAATCTCTCATGCTCACATTCCTGAGTGGTGACAGCGAATTGGAAGCGTAGTTGACAGTTTTTGCCGGGGTGGTGGCTATATGATGTTTCATGCGACGTTTTCTTTCATTCCAATCGTCAGGGTAAGCCCCAGAGTGTCCAATAATTTATTCAGACTTGAAAGGTTAGGATTCCCTTTTTCTGATAACATCCGATACAGTGTTTCTCTGTTAAGGTTGGCTTCCCTGGCAGCGTGAGAAAATCCTTTGGCCTTTGCCACATCACGAAGCGCCAGCATGAAAATTTACTGGTTTCCTTCTTTTAAAGCTTCATTCAGATAGATAGAGGCATATTCCGGTTCCTGTAATCGTGTCAAAAGACCTTCTTTATAACTTTCTGTGGCCATTATTCTTCTCCTTGCGTATGATAGTCCTGCCAAAAGGCATAAGCTTTTTTGATATCCTTTTTTTGACTGCTTTTGTCACCCGTGCAGAGCAAGATAACAATTTTGTTTCCTTCCTGGCCATAATAGATACGATGTCCCGGACCAACATGTAGTTATTTTGCGACTTACCCAACCTGATCCTGCAGACCTCGCCCCGTTTTTCAATTAGCTATGGGTATGTATGTAATTTATTTCCATATGATTGATAAAAAATCACACATATTTCTATCTTTTTTTACATACTCATCGATATCACCTGCTCATAATAAAAAAATGAGATGGCTAACCGATTGATATTTAAATAAAATAAAAAAATTATCCATATCTGGTAAAGATATTGCATATATATTTAGAATAATTATAACGTTCAATTATTTCGATTTTTATTAAGGAAATTCAGATAAAGGATCTACTAAAATACATCAAACCTTGCTCCTGATGGAAAGATTTCTATTCTATTGGGAGCTTAAATATCAAAACCATATGTGTTGCATTTGACATTGACCCATAATGGTAATTTGCATATACTTTGCTCTCGAAATGTCACTTCTTATCAACGGCCCTCCATGTTACATTGTTATAACATTTGAATTTTCCAGAACTATAAAGCCTACTTTTCACATCGGCAAAGACGGATGTTGTTGTGAAATTTTCAAAATCTTATAAGTATTGCTTTAGGTTCAATGCCATAAGGCAATGAGTCAAAATTAAATCGGCCATTTTATTCATCATAGCACAGTATATCAACTGCCCATTTCCCAATTCCTTCTATCCGCCAGATAGTGTTTTCTATTTTTTTCATAGCTTCCTTTGTCAAA
>NZ_JAQYWD010000001.1 GCF_030145145.1 Desulfobacula sp.
CGCTCTAAAATTTCTCACTGACCAATTTTCAAAGATCAAAAAAAAACTCCCCGAGGACACTCAAACCGTCTCTCGAGAAGACCGGCAGATAATGCATGAATTTTTTACTTCTGTCAAACCTTTTTTTAAAATAAAATCGATTAATTTTTATCTGTCTGAATTCATGAGTGATTCATGTATGGCCGATTAAAGTGTTACATCCCAACGGACTCGGCGGCAAGAAGTTTGCTTTGCCGGATTCCCGATATTGCCAGGCATTAAGAACCAGACGGATAAAATATAAAACCAGGGTCTTTGATCCAATGCCGCAAAGCATCCGCGCTTGCCTGCGTCACTGCTCACTCTTTATTTACAATGCGGAGGGATGCCTCAAACTCCTTGAAAAATTTATCTTTTTTCTGCCAATCCGGTCCAAATCGTCGGTTAAAATAATTTTCAAACTTGTCAAACATCTTTTTCCAAAGGGGTTTGCCCTCATTGAGGACAACTTGTTCTAAAAACTCTGTGAGTTCAGATAATTTTTCTTTTGGAAGAAAAAAGACCGCCCCCAACTTTATCGATTTTTTTATAGCCTCGGGGGTTATGGCATAGGCAGACAGCATCGTTGTGGGAAATCCTCTTGAAACGGAATCTTTCAGCAATTCAAAGCCATTTACCCCCATGATATCTAAAATCACAATATCATAAGAGTAACTTAACAGATATTGAAGTGCTGTTTCATAAGTTTTTGCCGTATGAACGATGCACATGTCCAATTCGTCCTTTATCGATTCCAGGACATCCGTTTCATCATCAACTGCCAGGATCAGTTTATCTTTTAAGGGGCTTTGTTTTATCATTTGTATCCTCCATATTCAAATACCGTGTGATTTTATAGCAGGTTTGAAATTTGGGTTTATGGGCGAAGTTCGTTGTCGGTTAAGCGGCTTTAATACGGATTCTTTAAGCGCTCTTTAAGCCAATTGTCCGATCCACCCGTCCAATTATTATCACAGGGTTTTTAAGATGAAAACATCTTTATTTTAGACAACCCTCTTATTTCCTTTCTTATGAACTCAACTTTCGGGGTTGGCCATTTAAAACTGAAGATCGAAAAATGAATTATCTTTTTTTCAAAATGAGAATTGAAAAACCAAAGTGAAAGAATCTTTATGAAAATTAAAGTGATTAATCGGTTTTTACATCGTCTATATCATCAATTAATCCATTAAAATAAGCATGTTATATGATTGACTGTCCAAAAACCACACTATGGCATACATATTGCTGAATATAATGAAGATGTCCAACATAAACTAAGGAGGAGAGCAAGCGTATGAAAAAATCAGAAAGCACACATGGGACTGCAGCATTTTTATCAGGTTTGGCATGGGCTTTACTTATCACCTTGATCTGCAGTATCAGCATGGGAAACGCCTTTGCAGCTGATACAATCAAGATCGGGTATATCAGCCCGATCACGGGCAGCCATGCTGAATTCTCTGAATCTGACCCGTACATGATTTCAAAAGTTAAAGCCCTGTTAAAGGATGGACTGGTTATCAAAGGGAAAAAATACACCGTTGAAATTCTTCAAAAGGACAGTCAGTCCAGTCTGGATAGAGCCGCAAACCTTACAGCACAGTTGATCTTGAAAGACGAAGTAGACTTGCTTTTGGTCCAGGACAGCCTAAGCTCGATTACGGCAGCTGACCAGGCTGAAATTAATGAAGTCCCGTTGGTCTCCACCATGATGCCCTGGCAGGCCTGGATGTTTCCGAGAAAAGGAGATCCGGCTGTTGGATTTGACTGGACATTCCATTTTTTCTGGGGTCTTGAAGATGTAATGAAGTGTTATACAGATATGTGGACCTCTGTTGAGACCAATAAAATAGTTGGGGGATTGTATGCAAACAACCCGTCAGGCCAGGCTTTTGCCAACAGGGAATTTGGCCTTCCAGCAGCCATTGCATCTATCAAATATAAAGAAGTTGATGGTGGCTTGTTCATAGAAGGGGCCCAGGATTACTCTCCTTTTATTGCTAAATTTAAAACCGGGGATACCGATATTATTACCGGGCTTTCTTATGTTCAGGACTGGGCCACGTTCTGGAGCCAGGCTGCTCAACAGGGTCTTAAACCAAAAGTAGTTACCATGGCCGCCTGCCTGCTATTTCCATCTGGGCTTGAAGTTTTGGGAAACCGGGGTGATGGTCTTACAACGGAAATCTGGTGGCATCCCAATGTGCCGTATAAATCTTCTTTAACTGGTGAAAGCGCTGCACAACTGGCAGCCGCCTATGAGAAAGAGACAGGGCGGCAGTGGACTCAGCCCCTGGGCTATGCCCATGCTATCTGGGAAATCGGTATTGAGGCATTAAAACGGGCCGGCGATCCACATGATCGAGACGCTGTTCGTGAAGCGCTGGCTAAAATGAAGATGGACACCATTGTTGGGGGCATCAACTGGGCCGACACGCCGATTAAAAATGTTTCCAAAACGACTCTGGTCGGCGGGCAATGGCGCCTGGGCGGCAAATACAAATATGAGTTGTTGATTGTCAATAATAATGCAGCGCCTCAAGTTCCGGTTCAAGCGGAGTTAAAACTGATGACAGATCTCAAGTAAAAAACGCAGGAAGGCATCAATGCTTAAATTGGAAAATATCCAGAAAAGCTATGGCAGTCTTAAAGTCATACACAATATGTCCTGCGAATTATCCCAGGGTGAGATGCTCGGGATTATCGGGCCGAATGGCGCTGGTAAAACAACGCTTTTTTCGGCCATATCCGGCCAGATTTCTGTGGACGGCGGAAAAATATTTTTTCTGGGAGAGGATGTAACAGGCCTTCCTGCATTTAAACGGTGCATGGCCGGTATCGGACGAAGTTTCCAGATACCACGGCCTTTTCATGGGATGACCATTTTCGAAAATGCCCGTGTGGCTGCCAATTTCGGAGCTGGTTTGAGCGGAAAAACAGCAGATAAATTTGCCATTCAGGCCATTGAACTCAGTGGCTTGGCCGACCAGTTGAATACCCCGTGTTCATCCTTGTCTTTATTAGACAGAAAACGCCTTGAACTGGCACGGGCCCTGGCAACAGATCCCAAATTATTGTTGCTTGACGAGATTGCCGGAGGTCTGGTTGAAAGTGAAATACATGATTTGATTGATATTTTAAAAGAAATTGGCCGAAGAGGAATCTCGGTTATCTGGATAGAACATATCGTACATGCGTTGACCTCGTGTGTGGATCGCCTGTTGGTCATCAATTTTGGTGCCAAGATAGCCGACGGCGATCCAAATACCGTTATGGCGTTGCCCGAGGTCCATGAAATCTATATGGGACTGGATGTAGAAGATGCTTCTTGAGATTAAAGAGTTGAAGGCAGGTTATGGTGAAATACAAGCATTGTTTGGCGTGGAATTATCATTGGAAGAAGGCTCAACCCTTGCCCTGATCGGTGCCAATGGGGCAGGGAAGAGCTCTTTGCTCCGCTGTATTACCGGTTTAATCCGCCCCACTGGCGGTCAGATTCTTTACAACAAAAAAAATATTGCAGCATACAGGCCCTATGATATCTCGGCCATGGGCATCGCCATGGTACCCGAGGGTCGGAGACTTTTTCCGTCCCTGACAGTGGAAGAGAATTTGATCATGGGCCAGTGTAATAAGCGGGAACAGGAGTGGACCCTGGAAAGGGTCTATGACCTGTTCCCCCCTCTCAAGGGATTTAGAAAAAGAATGGGAACCGAACTTTCCGGTGGACAGCAGCAGATGGTTGCTGTTGGGCGGGCACTCATGTCTAATCCCCGGTTGCTGTTGTGTGATGAATTATCTCTGGGTCTGGCACCTGTGGTGATAAAAGATATTTACCGAACCCTTGAAACCGTCACAAAAACAGGACTCAGCCTGATCATTGTGGAGCAGGATATCAACCAGGCGATTGCAGCAAGCAACTCTTTTCTATGCATTCGAGAAGGGGAAATTGTCCTGTCCGGAACCCGGGAAAATGCAGATAGAAACCTGATTGCAAAGGCATATTTCGGTAATTAAACAACAATCTTTTACAAAATAAAAAGCGAGAATTTATGATAGCATGGATAGATACCTTGATTCAGGGTGTATTGCTGGGTGGATTTTTTGCATTGTCAGGCCTTGGACTGTCTTTAAGTTTTGGCATCATGCATATCGTCAATATTGCACATGGTGATTTTTTAGTAGTGGCCGCCTATTTATGCCTGGTGATCTGTGGACTGTTCGGTTTAAATCCCCTGCTAGCCATTATTATCGTTATCCCGTTGATGTTTCTCTTCGGATATGCCCTTCAAAAAACGATTTTAAACAAGGGGGTTGATGGTGGTGAACTCAGCCCCTTGTTGATTACATTCGGATTATCCATCATTTTACATAATTTACTTCAGGAGTTCTTTTCTGCCGATGCCAAAAGTCTTGATGTGGGGGCTTTTGAAGTGGCAAGCCTAAATATTGGGCCACTCCATATCGGGTGGCTGCCCATCACCATACTTGTCACCACACTGGTGGTTTACTATATTCTGCACCAGATCATGGAATCTACCAAGTTTGGTATGATTGTCAGGGCGACGGTTGATGACCCTGAAATCACGAGTTTAATGGGAGTGGATACAAAAAAAATCAATTGCCTGGGGATGGGGTTGTCCATGACAATTGTCGGAATTGCAGGCACCCTTTTCGGTATCAAGTCCTCCTTTTTCCCCCTGGCCGGAGGACTCCAGCTGCTGTTTGCCTTTGAGGCAGTCATTATCGGAGGTATGGGCTCCATCTGGGGCACATTGCTTGGCGGAATGTCCCTTGGTATTGCCCAGACCATTGGATACCGGATCGGATCCGGTTGGGGCGAGTTTGCCGGCCATCTTGTCTTTTTTCTATTTTTATTGTTAAAGCCTTCAGGACTTTTATCAAAGGAAACCCAGCATGCCTGATACACCTCAAGTAAAATCCTCTTTTTCATGGCAGATAAAAAAACCAATTGCCGGTCCTATTATTCTGGCCCTGGCAGCAGTGTTCTGTGCTGTTTTTCCGTTATTCGGCAGTACCGGTACGCTCCGCTTGATGAATGAGATTATGGCCCTGATGATTATGGCCCAGGCCTGGAATTTACTGGCAGGATTTACCGGATTTGTATCTATCGGGCAGCAGGCATTTATTGGCATCGGTGCCTATGGCCTGTTTGTCACCTCTATCGAAACAGGGTTGAATCCCTTTGCTGCCGTTTTTCTTGGTGGTTTGGCTGCCGCAGTGGTCGGCATTCTATCCGCACCGGCCCTGTTTCGTCTTCGCGGACCCTATTTTGCCATTGGGACCTGGGTTCTGGCCGAACTATTCCGAATTGTGATATTAAATACTCAAAAATTCGGCAGTGGATCCGGTCTTACCCTTGCCCGGGTGATCAAGACCATACCCAGGGAATACAGGACCAGCGGAACTTACTGGGTTGCATTGTTCCTGACTGTTTTTACAATTTTCCTGGTTTATTTCCTTCTTCGGTCCCGATTCGGACTGGCTGTCAGAACTGTCAGAGACAATGAGGCCAGTGCTGAGAGTGTTGGGGTTAATATTCTGCGGATTAAATTTATTGTTTTTATCATTTCCGCTTTCCTTACCGGATGTGCCGGGGCCATATCTTATTTAAACACCATGTTTATCAATCCATATGCAACCTTTTCTGTTGAATGGTCGGCCCTGTTAATTTTTGTCGTGATCATTGGCGGCATTGGAACCATTGAAGGTCCTTTTATCGGTGTATTATTCTATTTTTTCCTCAGGGAAACCCTGTCTGATTTCGGTACCTGGTATATCATTGCGCTGGGCCTTGTGGCGATTGCCATGATGTTGTTTGTCCCCAACGGACTGTGGGGAATGGTAAGCAAACGGTTTAATATCAACCTGTTCCCGACCGGTGCCACCGTGGTCATGAAAAAGGGATAACGACAGTTTTAAAGACAAAACCATCACAAAAAAGCATGCATAGTGTCTAAAACACTGAGGATCTAAAACTTTTTCGAACCCGTGAATCTGCTTGATTTCCCGCCTGCAATCTTTTATTCATTCACAACACATTACGCTTAATTTTGGGAATCTTGGGATTGCATTATTTAACCGCACAGGGCGCAGCTTTTCTTGACAATATCAAAACCGTTGAAGGTCTTTACAGGCTCATGGCCCTGTTGCTGACCCCCGGATGGTGGCAGGTGTTAATCTGTTTTATGGCCTGCTCCCTATTAATGATCGTGGGGCTCAATGCCGTTGAAAAAAACGGATTCCAAGGAACCCTTATCGGGACCCTTATCATGCCCTATTTCAGCGGATTTCCCAACCTGTGCTTTGCCTATCTTCTTGCCAGGCAAGGTTCTGACGGTGCCCTGGTTCTTGAAAACTGCCTGGTGAACAATGTGACGACCCTGACCCTTGTTCTTGCTTTTCCCGCCATGCTGTGGGGACTGGATCTTTTCCAGACGGGCAAAAGGATCGGTAATGAAACAAAAATAAACCACTTATCCCTTTTATTAAGTATTCTGGCCCTGGTATTTTTCAGTCTATCTGTCTTTTTTGTATCAAAGGATGGAAGGATTACGGCTGCCGACGGAATGCTGCTGGTGGGGATCTTTTTTTTCTGGCAATTGGTCCCCATGTTTGATGTATTAAAAAATAATACCCGAAGGTCAAAAACCATTAAAAAAAGAATATTTTTAGATCTCCTGCTTATCGGCATCTGCGCCTGGGGCATATTTTCAAGTATTGAAACGCTTATTCAATGGATCTCAACCCACGGCAGGGGGTTTTTCTCCAAAGCCAACCTGGGGCTTTTAAGCGGCCTTCTCATGGTCCTTCCCAATGCATTTTTAGCTGTGTATTACTCGGCTGTTCACCGTTCCGACATTGCATATTCCTCCCAGATCGGTGACTGCCATATCTGCATCCCTTTCTGCATAGGGCTTTTTGCCTTATTTTCGCCCATCACGGTGTCCCCGTCATTTGAACTGGCCATTTTCATTATTATGGGGGCTTCAGCCGGACACTTTTTATTCATGGCTTTTTTCGGTAAATTACCGCGGCTTGCCGGAATAGTTTTGATGGGTCTTTATGGCTTTTTTATTTATGGAGCGATCATTTAATATCATGACACCTGTTTATACCGATGCCTCATCCGCCATTCTCCTGGAAAGAATCAAATTGTTTGAACCATTGACCCGGGTATTTAAGGTTGTCCTGGCAACTTCCGTATTTTACGAGATCACAAAACCAGGAAAATACGGCGCAACATCCTTTACAGAAGGCCTTCGTCAAGGCCAGTTTGTCGTTTATCCCCCTTTTAACTCTGAAAATTTTAAGGCCTCCCCTGACACAGAACATCTGGACAGGGGAGAAAAGGAGAATAAAAATTTCAACGGAATAGAATTCACCCGGTTTGTCGCTGACTTACCACAACGGGGTTAACCGCACGGAAAGACTTGTGTTGAATACATCCAAACCACACGCCTAGCTGATAGGAAATCTGTTCCAAGGAAAAATAAAACAGAAATCCAAAAATATTCAATTCCGGTTTTTTTAAAACATACTCTGTCAGACCCGATAGGCAATGGACAAAAATAAAGAGGATGGACACCCATGGAAAGATCAACAGCACCGGAACAAACCAGATTAAATAATACCGGGAAACAAATGAACAGCAATGATAAAATAATGCGGCATAACTACGAACAATGGCTGAAAAAAGGTCAAATGCACGAACAGGTATCCGGCCCTGCTTGATTTGGGCCTGTTTTGTCATCCCCTCTGCAAGAACGATGAGGGGGCAAAGGAATAAGAACGGCAGATATGAAAAAACAATGGACAGCAGGACCACAGACCAGAACAATGATCCCCAAACAGGTAAAAAGAACTGCTTTCTCCGATTCTGATGCAATATCTGTAAAAGGGGTTCTGAGGTACCATACTCAAACCGTCTGCGGCAGAAAGGACGTATCTTGTTGCGGTGCCTATGAAAAATTTTGCCAATGGGCCTGAATTCCACCGGATGGCCTGCATCCTGCAATCGCCAACACAAGTCAACATCCTCTCCCACCACAAGCGCCTCATTAAACCCGCCAATGTTAAGAAACAGATCCCGCTTTACCAGAAGATTGCACGAGGGAACATAAAAAAAATTTTCATTTTCCCGGGATCTTTTTGCATGGGTTCCCATCATCAAGGATGACTTGACCTGTTCATATTTATCCAGGGGACTTGTGTGGAAAAAACTGTCTACCCGGCCCCCAACAGCACCGATAGAAGGGTCTTTAAAGGCGGGAATCAATTCAGATAACCATAGGGGATCCGCCGTACAATCTGAATCTATAAACGCCAGAATATCCCCTTTGGCTTTTTGAGCTGCCAGGTTCCGGCAGAACGGGGCTTTTTTGTTTTCCGCTAACGCGATAAGATGGACATTAAATTTTTTGATGATGTCCGGTGTATGGTCGGTGGATGCATCGTCCACCACAATGATTTCAATTTTTTCCGAAGGATAGGTCAGCCGGGCCAAAGACTCAAGGCAGGCAGTGATTTCTTCCGGTCGGTTTTGAACAGGAATAATGACAGACACATACGGATACGACGTCATCCGAGCAATCCCTTCCTGTTCAAGAAATCCTTTGCGAACCAGATCATTTAAAAAAAGTTCAACGCTTTCAGGATCAATGGCCCTGCAGCCGCTCACAATTTTTTCCAGCGGGATAAACCTGTTGGACGACAACAGCGCAAAAGCCCCCTTCCAGGCAGCATGAAGCCGTATGGATTTTAAAGGAAAACTTCTGACCAAAACCAAAGACGTATCGTTTTTTTGACAGCTCACTTTTTCAGGCAGTTTATATGCCAGTGGTTTTAAATATGGATCCATCTGCCAGCTGTACTATTTTGATTTCTGAGTTTGTGCAGGGGTTAAAAAACCGTGTTCCTTTAAAAAAGAAATCATGCCGGTCACCTGAAATTCAGGGCTGCCATCTAATATTTGGGTCTTTTTTTTCATCCGACTACCGGTCAACAACAGTTTGATACGATCAAATGATGCTAAATCACTGTCGGGAGCAAGCGTTCTTTTCGTCCGTGGGCAAGGAGGAGAAATATAAGACGTCACCATACTTTTCCCCGTAGAAGCATCGGAAAGACCCGTCACGTGATGAACCGGCTGGATATCGGCCCTTGCCTGGGCCTTTAACGTCGGCATTCTGAACCCATAAGCCCCCATGTCCACACTAAAAACCGCCGGCAGACACGATTGAAGGATTTGTCTGGCACCCCGACCGCAGCTTCTTTGCACAACCGCCGTCTTGTTATCATTAGACATGTTAAGGGTCTCTATGGCGGAGACAAAGGGCTGGTTTAAAAATTCGGCTAAAAAACATGCCACCTGGCCATTTTGACGATCCATGGATTCCTTGCCGCACAATACCAGATCAGGGGCCAGCGTCTCTAATGCCCTGGCCAGAAATTTCGCCTTGTCCTGAGATCCCAGAGAGGCGCTTTGCTCAATCTGATAGAGATAATCCGCTCCCAGGGCCAGGCATCTCTTCAGTTCATCTTCTACGATAACAGGTCCCAGGATCAAAAGGATAATTTCAATATCCGGGTGTTTATCTTTTAAGGTTAATGCGATCTCCAATGCGGCTTCATCATAAGGATTTATCCGAAAAATTTGATCTTCAGGAGCCAAATAATGTGTTTCAGCATCCACCCCTGTTTGTGCATAGGTTTGACAAATCTGTTTGATGCAGACAATTATTTTCATGCAACCCCCATTCTTTTGTTTCTTAACTTCTTATCCAATGGATGATGCCACCATCTCAATAATATCCACTGCCTCGACCGGTTTTTTGGGTTCAGCGGCATTGATGCCGTCATCCAGCATGGTCAGGCAATACGGGCAGGCAGTGACGACCATATCTGCCCCTGAATCAACAATTTGCTCGGCCCGGATATGATTGATATGACGTCCAATAGAATCATGGAGCCACATTTGACCGCCACCGGCACCACAACAGAACCCATTCTCACGACGGTGTTCAAGCTCTTTAATCTCAATCCCGTCAATGGCCCTGCTGATTTTTCGGATTGGCTCAACTATTTTATTCACTCTTCCCAGGTAGCAGGGATCATGAATCGTCAGCAAACTTTTCCGGGGATATCTGGGTGTAATTTTATTTTCCTTGATTAAGGATTGAACCAGTTCACTGGCATGCATCACATCAAACTGCCCGCCAAGGTCCGGGTACTCATGTTTAAGACTATGAAAACAATGCGGACACAGGGTCACGATTTTTTTAAACGTATATTTTTTTATTTCATGGATATTGTTCTTAGCCAATGAATTAAACACGGTTTCCTGCCCTAATCTTCTGGCTTGATCACCGCAGCAACGTTCCTTTTTCCCCAAAACCGCAAATTCAACCCCTGCATGAATTAAAATCCTTACCATGGAACGGTAAACTGTTGTGTATCTCGGGTTGAATGCGCCGGAACACCCCACCCACAACAGCACATCTGTTTGAAAATGATCCCTGGATAACACAGCAACCTCATTATCTTGGATCCAGTCAGTCCTGTGGGCCGGTCCTTTTCCATGGGTGTCACCAAACAGCTCCAGATTACGAATCATGGGCCGCACTTCTTTAGGTAAAGCGTTCTCACACATCGTCTGGTGCCGTCGCAGATCAATGATTTTATCCACAGGATCCGTATAAACAGGGCAGTGATGGACACAGGCCATGCAGGTTGTGCAGGACCAGATCTCGTCATTGCTGATGATGGTATTCAAACCCTCCGTATTTTTCCCATTGCCTTGTTTAATTTGTCCAAAAATTTTCTGTAATATTTTTTCAGGATACAGGGGTTTTCCGGCAATGACGGCAGGACAGTTTTCAATGCATTTACCGCAGGACACGCAGGCTTCAGCATCCAGAAGCTGTTTCCATGAAAGACTGGCAATGGTATTGAAACCTGTTTTTCCCTTTGCAATGGTACCCAGTTTACCCATCTGACGTTTGGGCCAGTATACTATATTTATGGTGGATGCAGACACATGGCGCAAAAAACCGGATGGCATTAAAACCGCGGCCCCTGCCAACACAAGAAAAAAATGAGCGTTAAGGATGAACTGCAAGCCTGGCGAAGACCGGGGCAGGATAAGTGACGCCATCGAACCAACAGGCCATGCCCATTCCGGCCCTTTTGCATAAAAACCGGTTATGACCAGACAAAGACCCATCAAACCGGCAATCAAAAAACGATGGAAAATAATTTTCTCATAATTAAATTTTTTATTTAAATATCTAAGGATAAATAAACCAATGCTGAGCAAAAGCGTAACCAAAAGGATCTCTCCTGAAAGGATGTGAAAGACCAGCCAGAAATGATAATTATCCGTATGATGGTGTGCGAGAAATCCCGTTATAAAAGGTGCGGCAGCCAGGAGCAAAAGCCAATAGTTAGATGCGCCTGTTAAGTCGTTGATGTTTCTTAAAACAAGCCGTCGTATTAAAAAAATAAAACAGCAGATAATAACCAACAACGTTAAAGCATCCGTAACGCTTTCGGGTAAGCTTGGCCAGCCAAACCCCCATGTGGTTTTCAGCAGGATAACATGGGCGTTTAAAAAAAAGGGTATTACAATAAACCCTGCATGAAAAATTAACGTTGCCACCGTCATAACAGGACGTTTTATCGTCCAGTGCAGTATGGATTTCAAACTGTATTTTAAACTCATAACAGGATACATCTTTCTTTACCATTCACCTGTAAAAAGGGATTTTGATTCTGTAAATAAGAGGGCATATACTTATTCATCTTCTTGGTTTCCTGTTAAAAAGAACCAGAACCAAACCATACCGATCAATGACATTCCCATAATAATATAGAGTGTATTTTCCGTATGCAGCATGTAATCTTGAAGCGTATACATCATGTTTTCCATTTGTCTTGTTCCGGCGTATTAATGGTTATTTGTAAAATCAGGGTGGTCATAAAAAACCGGCATTCTTGTAACAATAAATCTGAAAACAAGAACCAGGCAGGTTACCATAAAGATAGAAAGCATCACTTCCATCCAGGAGGGAATATATTTTTCACTTAACGGCTTTTGCCAGTTAAAGGTTATGATGCTCACATTAAGCCTGTTTAAAACAATGCCAATAATGGATAGAATTGCAGCAGATTTTATAAAACCAGGGTTTTTATCCCGAAAGCCGATGGTAAAAAGAAGACAGGGTAAGGCAACAAAGCCAAACACTTCCACAAGAAACCAGATGCCATAAGGGGTCCCAAGAAGGGTCCAGTGATTGCCGGCGGCAACGCCCATCAGTTTTATGATAAAATATCCAAATAATACCAGGGCCGCTGCTTTTGCATATCCAAAAACAAGGGGGTCATGCGCTTCAAGATAGGGCTTACCCATGTTTGAATGAAATGCCCTATGGGAAAGGGAACTTTCAAAGATGACCATTGATAACCCTGCAATGATACTTGATACAAAGAAGAATACGGCAATATATGGCGAATACCAGAGGGGATGAACCTTTGATGGCGCTATCAGAAAAAGCGCGCCAAGGGAGGACTGGTGTAATGTTGATAAAACAACGCCAAATATGGTGAGCATTATGGTTAATTTTACGGCAATGGTACGGGCTTTTCGCAATCCCAGCCATTCAAGGGGTATGGGCGAAAATTCAAGAAAAAGAACCAGAAGATAAAGCATGACACACAACCCCACTTCAAATAAAAGAGAGGTTGTCCCCTGCTGCACAATAAAAGGATATGCCATGATCAGACGATCCGGACGTCCCACATCATATAACAAAGATACCAGTACGGTTGCATATCCGAGAAACCCGGTTAAGATTGCAGGTCTTACAGCAGAATGATATTGTTTCATTCCAAACAGATAACAGGCGGCAGATGTTGTATACCCACCGGCTGCAAGGGCAACGCCACACATAAGATCAAAGCCGATCCAAAGACCCCATGGCTGGGTGTTGGAAAGGTTTGTCACCGTACCAAGGCCCTTTGTAAACCTTAAAATCGTAAGCAGGAGTCCCACGATTACAATCCCCCCGGCAATCACATTAAAGGGCGTAAAAAAAACGTTTTTTTCGTCCATGGCGCCATTTTCTTGTGTTGCAACACCGTCTTGCTCAGACATCAGGAGTCCTCCTCAGATTTTGGCGTATCTGTTTTTGTAAGAGCCGCTTTAACCGCTTTTTCTTTTTCTGCCTGGGCTATTATTAACGCATTTTCCTGCTGAATTTTTGCCGTTTCCATGGCGTGTAAAAGTTGGTCAGCCGCCTTAGTCTCAGCTTCTTGTACTGCCTTTGCAACAGCATGGGCTTTTTCAACAGCTGCTATTTTCTCCCGCCTTTTTGTCATGCCATACATTCCTGTCAAAAACACCGGCCATAACGCCACAACCATTGGAACAACATGCAACGCACCGGACGTTAATTTTGGTGCCGGCGTGTTCCCAAGATCCTCTCTCATTCCGGTTTCTTCAAAAGGAACATCGGAAACGTACATCCAGCTTGTTCCGCCCATCTCTTTTTCGCCATAAATATGATCAACATAGTGATCCGGATCTTTGCTTATTCTTTGTCTTGCAATTTTAATCAGGTCATTGCGTTTACCAAAGGTTAACGCCTCTTTGGGGCAGACTTCCACACAGCCGGGAAGCTCACCTTTTTCAAGCCTGGGAGCGCACATGGTACATTTTACAACTTCCGGCGTAAACGCATCATTATATTGGTATGCCGGCACTTCAAAGGGGCAGGCAATCATACAATACCGGCATCCAACGCACACACTGGGGTCATATGTAACAGCACCGGACGGCTGTTTTGAAAAAGCGGTTACAAAACAGACAGAAGCACATGCCGGTTCAAGACAATGGTTGCATTGAATTTTTCTAAACCGAACGCCTTTTGACGTTTCATATTTATTGACAACCGTATAGGAATCTTCATCTGGTCTGCGTTTGTCATTTAAAATTGACGTATCCTTAAACGGTTTTTCAGGTTCGGGCAGGTTGTTAATCCGATGGCATGCGTCTTCACAGGATCTACAGCCAACGCATCTTGTTTCATCATGCAAAACACCCAGGCTGTCCGGGTAGCCGGCAAATTCCTTTCCAGCAGATGCATGGGCATTCTTTTTGCCACTTGTGGTTCCTACACCCACAGCTCCAAGCCATCCTAAAAATTTTCTTCGCGTTATGGCCATATCGTCATCTCGTTAATGTATAAAAACTGCATCCTGATTTTATTGTTTTTCCTTGTGGCAGTCCGTGCAGCCCACCTGGTCTATCTTCATCCGGGTATGGCATCCCATACACTGGATATGATATGCACCCATAATTCCCGGTCTATCCATGGTGTTTCCATTAAACGGCTTGCCATGACAACTTTTACACCGGCTAGGCGTGTCTGTGGCAGGGGAATGATGGTGGCATCCCAGGCACAAGGTGCCCGTATCAGCATGGAAATATTGCGCCAGTTTATTCTCTTTTATATTCCGGGCAATGGTGTTGACTATTTTTCCATGGGGGAAGTTGACGGGTTCATATGTATCAACAAGGTCTTTTAAAATGATGGTTTCCGGGATATTTTTTATATCAATACGTTTAGCTTGAGTGGCCCGGGCTCGCTGTTCAATTATTATAGCAGCTGCATTTTCATCCAACGCCTCATCTGTCAGCGGCTGGGTGTGACACATCAGACATGAAGCATTATCAGACTTTCCGGTTTTAGAAAAAAAGGAATGGCACCCTGCACAATCTATATCATCCTGCATTTTTTGATGGCACCCGGCACAGCTTTGATCCCTGTCCATTTTATGCATTGCCTGCTCCAGGGAAACCCCTTTACTTTCCATGGACCCTTCCAGGGTGTGGCAGGTATTACAGGCCGACATTGTCTGGTGATGACACACCCGGCAGGTATCATTATCCTTTTCATGGCCTTTATGATTAAACGATACAAAATTCATTCTGTTTTTACCTGATTCATCAAGCTCCCTGTTGCCTGTTTTCATGTTCACTACATCCGGCTGATTTCTTTCCAACCGGGGGACAGGGAAAATTTTTTCTATCCCTTTTTGTGCCAATGGATCATGGCACCCGCCACACCTGAAAGGGCCGGTCTCTTTTTTTTCAGCCGTTCTTGCGATATGACAATTGATGCAGACGTCATGAACAGCCTGTTCCAGGGAAATGACATTGTTTTCAGACAATTTTTTTTCATGACAGTGTCTGCAGGTTGTTTCTTCACCTTTTTTATACGTATCGGTTTTGCAATCCGTATGACAGACCTCACATTTTTTATCATAGGCCGTCAAGTGGCGGTAATGAAGAGAGTTATCCATTCCCATGGGCGTCCGTGAAGACAAAACCTGAGGATCGGGATCATGACAGTCAGCACATGCAACAGGACCGGTTTTTTGATTTCTGGTTGTATTGTCTTTATGGCATCCAATACAATTGTCATGAAACGTATCCATGGCATCTTTTCCATTTGTATATTGATACGCCATGAATGTTTGTAATACTTTATCCTCTTTGATTTTATGACAGGTTTTGCAATCACCCCCTGTCTTTTCAATGGCATCCGTGTGCCTGTCGTGGGGAAAAAAAACCTCTGGCCGCTCAAGATCACCAAACGTTTTCATGACATCTATGCGTATCATATCAGATCCCGGGGGGAGGCGTACTGAGGTTGATTCAATGCCTTTTGCAACAGCAACAGCAACAAACAAGATGACAATCAAAACCACCAGATTGTGTCGTTTTAATAGTGTTTTAGCGTAGTTTACCATTGTTGCGCTATCCAATATCCTTTAATTGAATTAATCGTTTGATCAAAAGCGGCAGGATCAGGTCAAAGTCACCAACGATACCAAGAGATGCAAATCTGAATATCCTGGCCCTGGCATCCGTGTTTATGGCAATAACCTGTTTTGATTTCTCAATGCCTGCAGTGTATTCATTTGCACCTGAAATCCCACAATTGATAATCAGACGTGGCGTGACAGTCTTACCGGTTTGGCCGATCTGCCGTTCAAAAGGCAGATCACCCCTGTCAATAACCGGCCTGGTGCCGGCAACGGATGCACCCAGAAGACGTGCCAGCTCATAAACGGAATCCAGAGCGGTTTCATTGCCAGCCTGTTTGCCAACCCCTCTTCCTATTGCAAGTATGATATCTGCCTCGGTAATATCCAGGTTTTCAGGCTCAGCTTCAATGGTGCTGATAATTCTGGTTTTAAAATCTTGTTCCTCGTTTTGCTGTAAATCGATTTGATGGATCACTATATTATTTTTCTCGTCCCGATATCGTTCCTGGTCCGGTTCACGTCCTGATGACACCAGCACATTTGGGAGAAGTGTTACAATTAAAGACGTCCTGCAATTGTAAGTCCGTGTTTCAAACAGATGGCCGTTGGCTATGGGGCGTACCGCTGTTGGAATTTGATCATTAACACTCAGATCCACCGCCCGGGTAACAACCTGCAGTTGTAACATTGCAGCAAGCCTGGGGGCTAAATCAGCCGTGTCCGCATCATGGGCCATGAGAAAAAATAGGGGTCTCTCTTTTTCCATCACCCCGGACAAAGCGCGGGCAACAGACTCACCATGATATGTTGACGCTGAAGATCCCTTAAACTGAATGACCCGATCAACGCCACATCCACCCAGTAAATTTAACGGGTTGGCATTTTCCTGATCATCATCCAATGGGTCGTTTAAATCAATTCCCATGGCAATGGCCACAATGGAAACCGTATCCGCCATATCAGCTGCCAGTTCTCTTGCTTCCTGCACAAGCCCAAAGGTGATATCATCAATCAGACCATCTCTTTGATGGATCCAGATCCAAATAGTATTTTTCATAAAAATAGTTCCGTATTCACATGATCAGATATCATCATTCACCATTCTAGTAAAATCATAAACGCCTGCCGATACGATGTCCATCTGTAATGGCACTATCTGTTAATCTCGGTGCAAGACAGTCCCCAATACGATAAATTTCTTTACCCGTATCTTTTAACTCAAAATAAAGACGGTCGTCTGCCATATTTCCGGCAATACAGACAATGGTGTCATACCCCTCAAAATCTATCATTTCATTGGAATAAACGTTAAGCCCCTTGACCAGTGTCCCCTGGATTTCCAAAACCGCAATATCAGGGGTACAGGTAACCCCTTTTCGGGCCAGGCGCTGACTGGTCAGAAACAGATCCTGCAAGGGTCCCAAAGCGGATCCGGGGAAAAGGGATGGCACCAGCATATGGACTTTCCTTCCCTGGTTTGCAAGAAATTCTGCTGTGCCAGTGCCATGGTGATGCCCATTTAAGTCAATGACCAGAACCGCTGGTCCGGCCATGACCTGACCGGTCAGGATCTGTATACTGTTCACCACCTGGGGGAACTGGTACTGCCCGGGAAACGGATTGTTTTTTGGCGTTGAACCGGTTGCCACAACAATGGCATCGGGATTTTCTCGTAAAATCATTTCAGCATCAGCCCTGCACCCAAGTCTTACATCAATATCCAATTTATTGACCTGGCTGCTCAGCCACCGGGTCACCCCCTGGATCTCCTGACGTCCCGCAGCCTTGGCAGCAATCAGATTCTGGCCCCCCACCGCATCATTCTTATCAAACAAAATGACCTGGTGTTTACGCAATGCCGCAACCCTGGCAGCTTCCAGTCCTGCAGGTCCTGCGCCAATGATCACCACCTTTTTGGGAACATCGCACAAACTCAAGGTCCCTTTACCCAGCGTTTGTTCATTTCCGGCACACGGTGTCTGCATACAGCCGATGGTGTATCCCATTCCCATGCGGCCAATACATCCCTGGTTGCAGGCAATGCAGTGACGTATATCTTCTGACTTGCCATAACGGGCCTTGTTGGGAAGGTCCGGATCTGCAATGAGCGCCCGCACCATATTCACCATATCTCCCTGACCGTTTTCCAATATTTTTTCGGCAAGATGGGGGTCATTGATGCGATTGGTTGCATACACCGGCAGATTCACCACAGAACGAATACCCGCAGAAAGCGGGGTGGTATATGCCAGAGGGGTATGCATGGAACCCTCTACAAGGAAAAGGTTATGAAACGTTCCAAGACTGATGTTGATAAAGTCTATCAACCCGGCATCATCCAGGCATTTGGCCACTTTTTTTGCATCACGGTGGGTAAGTCCCCCTTTGGGGTGCATCTCATCCGCATTTAACCGGACACCCAGGGTAAACTCATTTCCAATCGTTTTTCGAACAGCGGCTATGACCTCAAGACAAAACCGCAATCGGTTGTCAAAACTGCCCCCATATTCATCTTCCCTGAAGTTGGATGCCGGTGAAAGGAACTGCCGGATCAGGGAACTGTGACCCAGTTGAAGTTCAATACCGTCAAACCCGCCCTCCACGACATATCGGGCACTTTTGGCAAAATAGGCGATACATTCTCGGATATCTTCTATTTCCATGGCTTTAGCCATTTCACGGAACAGGGGATCTTTTCCCGGAGAGGGTCCCCAAACCGGCAGTCGGGAAATTTTTCCGTCCGCCTGCATGCCGTTATGGTTGAGTTGGGCAAATATTTTGGTATCGGTTCCATGAATCGCCCGGGTCAGTTTTAAGAATCCGGGAATCACTTCAGGTACAAACGCATCCACTAACTTCGCATAGGCCAGATCAGACGGATGCACGGTCAGTTCTTCGGTGGTGATCAGTCCGCACCCGCCGTTTGCCCGCTCCATGTAGTAATGGATATGCGCATCACTGATTTGATGGTTTTCAGACAGATTGGTCAGATGGGCTGCAAAATTGATCCGGTTGGGTATGATGGTGGATCCGATTTTCAAAGGAGAAAAAAGATAGGGATACTCACTCATATGATCTCCCCTGTTCTTCTGGCCTCAAGAATCGCCATGTCAATCCCTCTTGGGGCAACACTGTCACCGATTCTATAGAGTTCATTCACCATCCCCTTTAACTGGAAATAAAGCGAGTCGTCTGCTTTATCCCCCATGTCCAGGACAATGGTATCATAGTCTTTATATTCAATAAATTCATTGGTATAAATATGTCTGGCATGGACAAGATTGCCGTCAATTTTTTCGACCCTGACATTGGTTGTAAAGGTGACGCCTTTTTGAAGCAGCCGCTGTCTTGTCAAATAAAGGTCTCCGATGGGCGCAAGCCCAATGCCGATAAACAGGTCACTGGTCACCATATCTATTTTTTTTCCCTGGTCAGCCAACAATTCCACGGTGGCGGTTGCATGGTGTCCCCCATTTTCATCAACAAACAGCACCCGGTCTCCCACGGGAAATTTTTCTTCAAGCACATCCCGGACATTGATGACAAAGGGCGGACCATAATTGCCATCAACGGGTTTCTCACACGGGACAGACCCTGTGGCAATTACCACCACATCCGGTTGACCCTGTTTGACAAACTCTTTTGTCACCTGTGTTTTTGTGACAACCCGGACATCCCTTTTTCCAAGCCGATACCTCAGATAGCGCACCACTTCTTCCATGGGTTTTCGGCCGGCCGCTTTGCATTGCAGATTGATCTGGCCACCCAAAACCGTATTTTTTTCGTAAAGGGTGACGGTATGACCGCGATGGGATGCCACCCGGGCAACCTCTAAACCCGCCGGTCCTGCCCCGACCACCCATACGGTCTTGAAAACATCCGGTTTGATACGGTTTGTTTTGTCCTGATGCTCAAACCCGACCCCGGGATTTTGGATGCACCCTAAAATTTTTGACTGGTTGATGCGGCCAATGCACCCGTTATTGTCCCTTACACAACTTCTGATCGCTTTTATATCACCGTTAAGGGCTTTTTCAGGCATTTTAGGATCACAAATGAGATTTCGAATAAATCCAACAACATCAAAATCTTTTTTTCCAATACCTTCATCCGCCATCTTCGGGGATGCCATCTGATATCCGCCAATGACGGGCAGGGCGATGGACCCTTTTATCTGTCGGGTGGTTTCCAAGGCAAACTTGTCCGGTGTATGCATGGACGCCATTTGCATGTGCAGGTTATAATAGGTCCCCACAGCCACATTAATAAAATCCACCTGGGTTGTGCGTTCAAAAATCTTCGCCATTTCACAGGATTCTTCCGGGGTTATTGCCCCCCAGAATATTTCATCCGCACACAGCCGGATGCCCAATGACACATCCGGGCCCACCTGTTCCCGGACGGCATGAACAACAGCAAGGGGAAATCGCATCCTGTTTTCAAGGCTTTGGCCATATTCATCCTGGCGATGATTGCTCAACGGGGATAAAAATTGCCGCAATAATGAATAGGGCCCCATATCGATTTCAATTCCGTCAAAGCCCCCCGCTACAGCAAGGGCTGCTGATTGGGCAACCGCCATAACAACTGACCTTATTTCATGCAGTTCCATTGATTTGCCTGTTTCGCCAAAGGCAATATCTGACTGGGCTGACGGTGCAAGACATGCCTTGCGTGTTATGGCGCCACTGCTTTGAAACCCGTGGTGGTTCAGGTTGGCAAACACTTTGGTCTCATATTCGTGTATGGCCCCGGTAAGGGTTTGAAACCCTTTGATGACCCGGCTATCATAGGCGTCGATCATGGCCTCCCAGGGTCGATCGTCAGGGTCGATACAAAGTTCGCCAATGATAATAAGGCCGCATCCGCCCTTTGCTCTTTGTCGGTAATAGGCGGTATGCCGGTCACTGACACACCCTTTTTCGGCAAAGTTTGTCCGGTGGGCCAAAAATCCAATTCTGTTCGGCAGGACCATCTTACCTAAATCAATGGGGCTGAACAAATGATCAAACATGAATGCCTTCCTTAACTTGCTATTTTTTTCAAATTGACCAGACATTCAGGGTCAGGCATATTAATATCATGGTAGGTATGGTAAGCCATGGCCGGACATCCTCCTCGACAGACATCAAACCGGGAACAGGTCATGCAGGTTTCCACATTAAGATTCCGCAGGTTTGAAAAAACCATTGAATTATCCCACATATCCTGAAAATCGTCCTTGCGAACATTTCCCGCGTGAAACGGGCTTTCCTGCAGAAAGGCACAGGGATATACGTCACCATTGGGTGAAATGCAACAGGTCATTTTAGCTGCCCCGCACATGTCCAGTCCCTTTCTTCTGCGTTTTTCAGATGTCAGACAAAAAAACGAATCTCCGGTTCTGACAAGGTCATGGTTTTCCAGCCAAAGGGCAAAATTCTCCAATTGCCATTTTTCAGGCCCCAGGGTGTCCACACTGTTTTTTGCCCGTCCGGAAGGACGGAACCGGGACACCCTCATTTCAGAACCAAAAGATGCTGCAATTTTTCTAAGCGCATCCAACTGGGAATAATTGATCCGGGTCAAAACCGTATTAATGCTGAAGGGAACATGATGACGGGCCAGACATGCCATGGCCTGTAAAATTTTTTCATAGGTTCCCTTCCCCCGTATCCCATCGTTCACCTGGGCTGTGGCACCGTCAAGACTGACCTGCAGGTAAAGCATTTTCAACCGGGATAACTTTTTTGCCAGCCGATCATCCACAAGGGTGCCATTGGTGCTCACACAGGTGACCAGTTGTCGATCATGGGCGTATTGCAGCAATTCAAAAAAATCTTCCCGGAAAAAGGGTTCCCCCCCACCGATGTTCACCTGGAACACTTTCATGTGGGTCAATTGATCGATCAATCGGCGACATTCTGGGGTCGTTAATTCGTCTGCTGCTGCCACCCCTGAATCAGACAGGCAATGGGCACATTTCAGATTACACTTTAACGTCATTTCCCAGGTAACATTCACCGGTGCCCGCAGGCCCGTTCTAGCTAATTTAGAACTCAAGAATCACTCCTTTATCAATTAATTGACCCAGGCTTTTTTCTATTTTTTCAAGATACCCGTCAGAAACCGTTGTTTCCCGGCTTTTTTGTTCCGCCCATTGCCGAAGCGCGCAGTCACTCGTAAAAAAAGACGGGTCGAGAAACGTCCCCACCGGAAGAAAATAGAGGCGTGGCCCCCTCATGGTATAAAAAAGAAGGCCAAAATCCTCCTGTCTCACTTGTGTTCCGGAAGATAACCGGTATTTTTTTTCAGATATACATGTCATAATCGACCTACACTTTTATTGGGGTAACTCAACTTTCGATTTTCAGTTTTAATGGACGGGGTCAGGCTTTTTTATGGTGTTTTTTATCACTATTTTATGACTATACGGTTAAAAAGTGCCATAAAGAAAGCCTGACCCCATGTAAAAATGACCCAATCCGAAAATTGAGGGGTAACTTATTAAATCAATAAACACCACAAATGCCATCAATGGCCATCTCTTCAATTTCAATCTCTTCTGTGTCAAAAATATCCTCTGTCTTTTCAATATCCGCTTTGATGTCATTCATCTGATTGTCTTGCTCTTTCATTATTTTACGTATCCTTTATATTATTATTGTATTTGAAATATCCAAATGACCACACCCCTGTTTGTCTGAGAAAACAGATAACTTAAACAGCAATATATATGCCATTTTCTATGTCTCTTTGCTCTTCTTTCTTAACCCAATGATATTTAAAGAAATTTTTTCGTAGGAGGGATACAGTAGACAAACTTTTTAAAACCAGCGCAATATTTTTTTTTTCAATTTGAAATTGTTTTTCTCATAATGGTATACGGCTTATTAGGTTCCATATCTGCTTTAGTGTCATCCATGTGATTGTTTTGCCTGTCCTTTTTATAATTATTGTCCCGGGAATATCCAGATGATCAAGACACTCTGAGATGCTTGATCATCCGGAATATTCACCCGTATACCCTATGGTGAATCCTGCGCTTTAATTCACCTCACTTATTTAAAAATTTAACGCCGTGTCCAGTTCTTCAGGACTGATTAAGACGACTTTATTGTGCGGCGGAAGCGGTTCCGTATAAAAGAATTCCGGCAACCGGTCATCCGCATTGGTTAATCCGGCTTTGCGGTTAAATTCCAATTCTTCTTTTAACACCCTGACGCCCATGGCCGGTATATCGTCCGGTCCTAACTGGGTGCCAAACTTGGCATTCATGACCTTTAAAAAGGCTTCTCCGCCCTCCGGTGTTGTCAACGCAAAGCTTGCCAGCAGGCACAGGCCTGTACAATCCACCGCTGCCATGGCAATCTGTGTGTTTCTGGATGCTTCGACCTGACCTTCAGGTTTCAAGGGATCAAGGGCCCCGGACATATACTCTCCCAAAACATTCCCAGCCGTATGATCCGCTCCCATGGGGGAAGTGGCATAGGTCACCGCGTTTCCCTGCATGCCCCGGGGATCATAGGCGGCAATACTTTGCCCCTTAACAGTGGGGACCCGTTTATGATTGAAATGGTTGCCCACGGCATCAGGGCCATTCCCTATAATTTTTCCCAGTTCCGTTCCCTGTCCGATCTGTTCGAGCATATCAATGGCTGCCTCACCATCACCAAAGTTTATTTTTCCGGCATCCATGGCAACGCCTATGGCCACGCCAGTGTTCATGGTATCTACCCCCATGTCATCACATAGCCGGTCCAGCCGGGCAATGATATCCAGATCATCAATGCCGGTCATTCCTCCCATTGACCAGATGGTTTCATATTCAAGGGAGGAGGTGACAAACGCCCCTTTTGCATCTACAATCTCATTGGAACACCGTATAATGCATTGAGAACACCCTAAATGGGAATTATTGCCCCCTCTTTTTCCGTTCAGCTCGGCAAGGGCTTCACCACTGACTTTTTCCCAGCCGTCCATCACCCCCTTGGTGGCATTGAGACTGGGAAAAGCCCCCATGGAATTCACCGCGCCCACTAAACCGGCTGTACCCAGAGCCGGCAGCAACTGTCCTGTAAAGGGGTGGGCTTTGACAGACTGGGCAAAGGCTTTTGCCGCTTGTTTAAACCCTTCCGGATCGGCAATGGCATCAGCATTTTTCCCTTGTTGATCAATGACAATGGCCTTTATTCCCTTTGCCCCCATCACTGCTCCCATGCCTCCCCTGCCGGCTGCCCTGCACGGTCGGCCATCCACATCCGAAGCCTGGATGGAAGCGGATGCCAATTGATATTCACCTGCCGGACCAATGACCAGAATGGACGATTTTTCTCCATAGGTTTCAAGCAAGGTTTCGGTGAGGGCATAGGTTTTCATCCCTCTATATTCCGTTGCAGGGACAAGACTTGCCGCTCCCTGGCCGTCAATCCTTAATATATATAATTCGTCATCCGTTGTCTGACCCTCAATGATAATGGCCGTAATACCCAGATGTCCCAAAGCAGCCGCTGTTGTGCCACCGGCATTGCTTTCTTTTATGCCGCCGGTTAATGGACTTTTCGCCCCAATGGAAACCCTGCTGGTGTTGACCAGACTGGTTCCGCTTAACGCACCGGGTGCAATGATCAGTTTATTGTCCGGTCCAAGGGGATCACATGTCGCTGGGACCTCTGCATTGATTATTGTTGAGGTAAGGCCTCTGCCGCCAAGCCCCAGATATTTCTCTGGGACGTCACCAATAGCAGTAGACTTATCGGTCATATTGACCTTGATAAATTTCATGTTTGTTCCTTTTTTTGGATGATTCAAAAATCTATTGATACCAATGATGTTGAATGTCTTTTAATCAAAATCACACATCCAGCGGCCCTTGATCTCTCTTCTGCCCATGGCATCAGCCACATCATTGATATCTTCCAGTTTAAATCTCTCTGATATCAATTTATCAAGTTTTAAATCATGGGTTTGGGCCATACGGGTTATCCTCGGGATATCAATGTGGGTAGAAATAGAGCCGTAAAGGTTGCCCAGAAGGCTTTTCTGGTGAAGGGTAAACAGCATCAAATTGAGAGACGTTGCCTCATCATGGGGAGTGATACCCGGCAAGGCAAGCTTTCCGCCGATATTGGTGGACCAGTACGCCTGGGTCTGGGCTCCCGAGTCTCCGATGGCTTCAAATGCGCAGTCAACGCCACCACCCATGATGGTACCGTCTTCCATTTCCACACCGCCTGTCGCCAATTGGATAACCCTGACCGGATCTTCTTTTGAGTTATCGATAAAATGTGTGGCACCGAACTCCATAGCCAGGTCTCGTTTGCTGCTCTCAAGATCAATGGCAAATATCGGGTTGGCATGACGGAGCGCCGCTGCACGCAGGACATTGAGGCCAACACCACCCATACCCCAGATGGCTACCGAATCGCCAGGCTGAATTTTGGCCGAATTACAGACCGTCCCCCATCCTGTAGGGACGCAACACCCCATGAGAGCTGCCTGGTCAAGAGGAAAGTCCTTAGGCATGGGAATAACGCCATCTTCTGGTATAACATTCGCCGTGGAAAAACCAGAAACAAAATTGCCGTGCCTAACCATTTCTCCATTTGCATCCTTCATCCGGGACGTGCCGTCAAGAAGCATCCCTTGGAGAAAGTTGCCGAAATTACCACTGCAGATATTCCCTTTTCCCCGGTAGCACTGTTCACACTTTCCGCACGGAATCATCCAGGTTACACCGACATGATCTCCCGGTTTTACCTTTGTGACGCCGGGACCGATGGCTTCTACAATGCCTGCTGCTTCATGACCTGCTACCAGAGGCATCATGATGGGAATTTCACCTTTCAGAAGATGATAATCCGAACGGCAGTAGCCCGTGTGTTTATACCGGACAAGAACTTCTCTCTCCTGCGGCGGATCCAGTTCCAGCTCCTCAATGGTATACGGCTTATTGGGTTCCCTTAAAACAGCTGCTTTGATTTTCATGACAACTCTCCTTTAAAATTAAATAATAATGACCACACCCCTATTTGTCTGATAGTGAAAACAGACAACGTAAAATGCAATATATATGCCATTCTCTACGTCTCTTTGCTCTTCTTTTTAACCCAATGATATTCAAAGAAATTTTTTTCTAGGAGGGATACAACAGATAAAATTTTACCAAACAGCGCAATATAAATTTTTCAATTTGAAATTGTTTTTCTCATTTTGATAAACCGAATTTTTTCATTTTCCGATAAAAGGTGCTCACCGGAATACCAATATAATTGGCCGCTTCTTTTACATTGCCAAACCGGTCGAGGTTTTCTGACAACATTTGCCGGGTTACGGCTGCCATGGTATGAACGGTTGTTGATTTATCCTCTGACAAGCCAGCGTTTATAATGGGTAAATTCAGGCTTTCCTGATCAATCTTTTCCCCTTCACAAAAATTAAAAGCGCTTTCTATGCAGTTCTTTAATTCTCTGATATTCCCCGGCCATGAATAGTTCGACATCAATTCCAACGCATCCGGTTCAATGCCCTGTATGGAACGATGGAATTTTTCATTCATCTGTTTTATAAAAAAGGAAACCAGCAACGCAATATCATCCTTTCTCTCTTTCAAACAGGGGATATATAATCTGACGACATTCAGCCTGAAAAAAAGGGCACTGAGAAAATTGCCCTTTTCCACTTGTTCACTTAAATTCTCAGAACTGGCCACAATAAACCTTAGGCTCAAAGAGATCGGGGTGTTTCCCCCGACCCTGATAACCGTTCGATCTTCTATGGTTCTCAATATTTTCATTTGAGCAGGTGTACTCATGGTATGAATTTCATCCAGGAAAATCGTCCCTCTATTTGCCATCTCAAATTTTCCAACACCGCCACTTTTATGGGCACCCGTATAAGCCCCTTTTTCATAGCCAAACAATTCACTTTCAATGAGTTCATTGGGGATGGCACTGCAATTAATGGCAACAAACGGACCCTTGCTGAATTGACTGGCATTATGAATCGAATGGGCAAACAATTCCTTGCCGGTACCGGTTTCTCCTTCAATCAGAATATTCGAAGATGTTTTTGCTGCTTTTTTTGCTCGATTGACGATATTCAAAAGCCGGCTTGACCTGCCAATAATATTTTCAAAGGTGAATATCGCTTGTCCAACGGGTCTTTCAGTCTTTAACAGGCCTTTGTTTTCCTGGGTAAATTGCAGCAAATAAGATATTTCATTTCCAGACGGATCAAAGATTGGAAGGGCTTCCACAGACACTCTTTTTACATCACCGTCAAGCTTAAAATTAAAGACTTGGACGTTTGACGATTTTAAAAGTGAACGAAACAGTATTGAATCCATATTCAATACACCTAAAATATTTCTATTGTGAATTTCGTATGGATTGATCCCAAAAAATTTCTTTGCCTTTGCGTTTAAATTAATAATATTCCCTCGTTTATTGATGAGGATTAAATTTTTATCCGCATATTTAAACGTAGAGTCAAAATAGGAACTATAGAGTTTAAGCTCTTGAAATTTTTTTTTCATAAAAAACTCGAATTGAAAAGAACTGGCTATACTGCAGAAAAGTAGCGTCAACTGTTCGAGTTTATGCCGATTTTCAATCGGGGTGGAAATGTTTAAACATCCTAATATTTTATTTTGATGACAGAAAACAGGCACTGCAAAACAACTGGCCCAGTGAAACATTTTAGAGTAGTGTTCTTCACCGCTGATAATAATCGGTCTTTGATTATGAAGGCTGATACCCGGTGCCGTCGTTCCCACAGAGCTTTCACTCAGGTTGGAACCGACCTTGATCGTTGAATGTTCTGATATTTGTAGAATTTTGTCATGCCCTTCAATGGACAGAACATAGCCTTCGGCATCTGAGAATAAAATATTGAAGAGAGATAAATCGGTTTCATTCGTGATATTTTGACAATGATATTGAATCAGTTGATGCAGGTCAACTTTTTCTTCAATTCGTTTTGTGACCATCTCCTGGCCCACTGTTGTCGGAGAGATATCATTTAAAGGGTCAACACCATATTCCCGGCATCTTTTCCAGGATTGTCCGATGGTGTCCCTTACACCAGTGGTTGTTCCATCTTTTAAAAAATTTTCCCACGCGCCATAAAATTCGGTTTTTTGAGTTACTGACTGAGACATAAAACGGTTTCCTTAGAAAAACAGAAAAAGTATTCATTTCAGAGATATGATGATGACAAAAAAGCCATCCCCCCCTAAACGGAAAAATAATTTTTTAATGGATTTTTTTTAGGTCAAGCGACTCCCCCCATCTCCTTGTTCCGGTTCCCCCCCCGATAGCTGACCCTTTCACTACAGGCGGCCTGGTCTAACAAATTTTTAAAAACGCTTTTGATTTCGAACCGTTACCTTAAATAACTATTGAATTTTGTTCAAAATGTCAAGGATATGAAAAATTATAACGGTACTTCTGGTTCCTCAAATTTTCTGGTATGCTGGATTTGTAACACTTAAAGAGGACTTAAAATTAAAATGATAGATCATCTCCGTTTTGACAGGACCGTATGGACAAAAAAAGCCATGGCCTTTGTGACCCGGTCTCACCGGCATCTTTGGGGAAAAAACAATGAAGACCCCCAGGCTTTTTTGTTTACCCGGGGTTTTAGCCATCAATTTGCAAAAACGCACCTCTTCGGCTGGAACAAATTTGGCCAGGAGCGCCCCCTTCAAAACTGGGGAAATAAAACTGATTCACGTGAAACACAAAAATTATTTCTTCCACCGGGCATTGTGATTCCGTTTATTGTAGAAAAAAAATTACAATCCATTTTTATCCACCCCTATGATGAAAACAAAAAAAGCAGCACAACCCTCGTGCCCGGAAGTTGGCATCCAACCATGGTGTTAGGGGGAAAAAAACAAAGAATTGCCGTTATCCAAAATATTTTTGACGGTCTGTTTCTTTTCCAGGAAATGAAGGACTCCTGCTGTGTCATGATTCATCCGGACCCGGATATTCCATTGGCGCGTCCGCTTGCATCCATGGTTAACTCTGCAGATTCTGTTTTTATCTTCTCTTCTGGAAAAAAGGAACTCGCCACAAATAAAACAGTATTTCCTGATCTTCCAAACCCTTGTTTTTATCTCTATCAATCAAAAGAAGAAGCGAAAGAAATTTATTTAACCCACTGATGCCGGCCATTTCCCTGTTTTTAAGTTTACAATGATCACCCCGGTCACGATAAAAGCGCTTGCCGTGGCCAAATGAGGGGTAATGGTTTCTCCCAGCAGCACCACACCCAACAGGACACCCGCCAAGGGCATGATAAAGATAAAGGAATGCAAAGACGTGGCCCCGAATTTCTGTAAAAGGGTGTTCCAGACAATAAAACCAAAGGATGCGGTAACGACAGACTGATACAGCAGGGAAGTGATGACCACCGGATTGATCATTTGTATCATTTGATCATCCCATAAAAAACCGCCGATAAAAAAGAAAGGGGTGCCGAAAATCATGGGATATATGGTAATTTGAACGGCATTATATTCGGAAATAATTCGTTTGACAAAAACGGCATTTGAACTCCACAAGTAAACGGCCAGTAGTACAATCAAATCGCCTTTCTTTAAATCCCCCGTCAAGTCCTGTTCATCAAATAACAGGAATAAAACACCGATAAAACCAAGTGTGATGCCCACCCCTTTTTTTAAGGAGATCCGTTCGCCGGGAATAAAAAAATGGGCCAGTATAAATATAAAAAAAGGCATAAGATTTGATATCAATGCCCCGTGAGAGGCCGTTGTTCTGGCAAGACCCTGATAAAAGCAGGAGAGCTGGGCAACAAAAATGGCAGAGAGTATGAGCATCTGAGCCAATTTTTTTTGAGTGAGTCTTAATGGGATGTGTTTAACCCTTGCCCATATAAAAATGACTACCGCTGCAATGGCAAACCGTATTCCCACTGTTGTAAAGGGCCCTAACCCTGTCAGACAAAATTTAATGGCCACGGGATTGCCACCAAAAAGAATGCAGATAAAAATTGTCAGGATTGATGCCCTGATCGTCAAATCATTGTTTTTCAATTGATACTCCAGATGGTTGAACTTGTTGCAGGGTGTTATTTTTGATGGTCTTTTCCCAGATGATAATTAATCCATGCGGATGTCTTGTTCAGTTCCCACATTCTCGGGGGAACAAACGCTTTAAGAAAGGTGTCAGATTCATGGGCATGTTTCAAGCGGTCATATGCCCTGACCCAGATGCAGCGCTTTTCCGGGTATACCTCGCAATATCCGTTCCTGCTGCCGCCGCACGGGCCGTTCCGGGTATGTTTCGGGCAGCCCGATTCCGGGCATTGAAAGGCGGCATGGGCGATACCGCAATCGCCACAGCTCTGGCAGGAAAGAAAAATAATTTTTATTGGATCTTCAAGGCCGCGTTTCAATATCCAGCCCTTTTTATGGGTTTCCAGAAACCGGGCGATGTGTTTATAAACCGGTGCAAACATGGCCTCTTTATCAAAAAAAATTCCATGGGCAGCCTTCAAAAGTCGATAGGGAATGTGGTCGGCCATTGTTTCTTTCATCCTTTCCACTACAGGCCGTTTCTCATCAAATGCCGCCTGTTTACCAACATAATAGCCGGTATTGGGTGTTGTTCCTTCAAATTCATCCAGGTATGCCTGCCAGTGGTCTTCTATTTCTTCCATCCGGTCCAGGATCGCCCCCACGGTTTTAAAACTTCTATGAATCCCACCGATATGAATCCCCCGGTACCCCAGGCCCTTTAAGATGACACCCAGCTTTGCAGCCCGTTCAATGGCAGCGTTCAATCCTGGTCTTGGCTTTTTCCACTCCAGGACAACCCGGTTAAAAAGATCATCGGACACATGGGCTCCCGGAACCCTTCCTCGATTCATGGCCCTGGCAGATCGGGGGCTCAACAGGAAAACCGAAGCCATCACCGGAATCTTTGGGTTATTGGCCGTGTGATGGCGTATGAGTTCATGAAATTTTTTTACATTATACCCCAATTGTGTCACAACAAAAGAAGCGCCGGCTTCAATCTTCTTGTCCATTTTTTTGTACTGGGCATGGCATTCTGCTTCAGTGGTTTTAAACGGGGATACCGCACACCCTGTTAAAAATTCTTCCGGGTCACCCCAGGCCAGAAGTTTTTGACTGAGGGTTTTAAACATGGCATTTAACAGAACAGAATCCAGATCAAACACGGGTGCTCCCCTGCCACCAAACCCGCTGCCGGAATAATCGCCGGTCAATGCCAGTATATTTTTCATTCCCATGCGGGCCAGCTGAAGGGCCCGGCTTTCCATTCCCACCCGGTTCATGTCCCTGCAGGTAAAATGAACAATGACATCCAGTCCATGCTTAAAAATTTCATATCCCAATACATCCGGACTCAAAGACGGATTACCCCCGGGATTATCTGTAATGGAAACGGCTGAGACCCGGCCGTCAGCAAAGGCATCCTTTGCAATCCCGATGAGTGTATCCGTTGTCCTGCCGAAGGATTCCCGTCCCGGAACCAGTTCAAGGGTGACCACAAAATTTTTGGGGTTTAATATCTCATCATTGAAAATGCGCAGCATCGCTTTTCACCTCCTGATGGTCGGATGGGACGTGTTATTTTTTGGACCGGCTTATCAATGGATGGTTTAGTCCTTTCCTGCATCATGATACATTTGGACAAAATTATTCAGTTGTCGGGCTTTGTTTGCCATAAATTTTATCCAATAAGACAGCACTTCTTTGCCTTCATCCGTAATGGTATAAATTCTTTTTGCCGCACCGGCTTGTTTGGTTTCCCACTCCGACTGCACTAAATTGTCATCCTCCATCTGACGCAAATGCCTGTAAACCATTCCTGGAGGGGCTTCTCCTTCCACAAACCCATACGACTGAATGGTGCTGATCAATTCATACCCATAGGAGGGCCTCAAACTTAAACCCAACAAGATTGATGCCTGGATATATCGTTCCTGCCGGCCGGAACCGGGTTTGATATTTTTTTCTTCTCGCATATATATTATTCCTTGACATATATCCTTCAAGGATATATTCTACCTGTAATGATATTGACCCGTATCATATCATATTTATTCATTCAACAATAGGAGGGGATCATGAGCAAAATATTTGTCAGGGAAAGACGAAAAATCGAAAAAGGAGAAAAAAAACCCCGGTTAAGGATTGTCGGTGTCAATGGGAATGACATTAAACTCTATTCAAAGCATATCCGGAAAGTCGAACTTGAAGCCATTGCCAATGAAACCGGCGCACAAATCGTTTATCTGCCGGTCCATGGCACCGGCAATAAGGATGGTTCAAGTAAATAATCAATGTCCGGCACGATTTACAAACCGGCTGTGACATCGTGCCGGACAGGACTGGGTTATTTGTAAATAATCGTACCGACTTGTTTTCCTTCCAGCGCGTCCCGAATAAACTCCGGATGGTTCAGGGCATCAATGATCTGTAGTTCTTTCAGGCATTTTGAAAATTTCAGCATCTGTAAAATAGGACGTTCAATGATCAGGTCATCCAGATCCAGTTCTATTAATTCATCCACAGAAATTTTACCATAAAATTTTAAATCTTTGGCATTTTTTCCGGCTTTTTTCGGATCATTTTCAAAAAGGCCGGTTTCATCTTTCAGGTAAATAAGAGACCGGGCGCCAATGTTTTCTGCCAGCAGAAATGCACCGCAGTCGGTTCGATGGGGGGGGATGGAACCGAATTCGGCCGGTTGTTCAAAAAATCCATAGGGCGGGATACCCGTGGTGATGGGAAGATACCCTTCCTTGCAGAACATGGTCAATTGTTCCAGGTGATCCCCGTGGCCAATTTTTACGCCGCCATGCTTTGCCAGAAGGACAGACAGAATTTCTGCATTCTGCCAGGAAACCTTATCCCCCAGTTTTGATAACACACCCGTGGGCATGCCCAAGTCCACACCGATATTGTACACATGCCTTGCCCGGGTCCCCCCGCCGGTCATTAATAGTAATTTGTATTCATCTTTCAGTTTTACCAGTTCATCAACAATGGGAAAAATGGCTTTTCGTCCCCGGTCCATGATACTTTGACCGCCGATTTTCAGGATATTGATATCCGGATGCATCCTGAAATATTCCTTGGATTCGGTTGTTTTTAAAAACTCTTTGCTCACAAGCGATTCACCCATAAGCGGTGTATCAATATGCAATCTGCCCTTATCATCATTTTCTTTGATTAATTTTCCCATGATTCCCTCCGATTATTTATTATCGTCGTTTCAGCGCTCAAACCATTCACCAGATGGGCCCATCCCAAGCATAAACCCTGGTATTCCGGAAGCCCGGTCCAGTGTTAAACAAATCGGTCATCCGACTTTAAAGACATTGCCTTTTTATAATTTTTTTCAAGCCATCCGGTGGCAGTCACCTCCTTTGCATCAAATCCGGGAACATAGGGTTTGATATCAATCAGCGGGGTTTTGTTCACCACATCAATACCTTTGATGGTCAATCGGTTTGTTTCACGTTTGATCAGCTGGACAATGGATAATCCCACAGGATTGGGCCGTCGGGGTGCCCGGGTGGAAAAAAGACCTCTTTCATGATCGTCCATAAACGGTTTCACCATCAAATCATACCCGTTTGACTGATGAAAATGGTACAGAAGAATGATATGGGAAAATCCTTCCAGATCGTTTAACCCCTGTTCATATTCCTTGTCAATAACAATGGTACCTATTACATTGACGGCACCCGAAGGTTGAATGGGCATGCCTTCCAATTTATCAAAAGGGGTTTCAATGATACCAATTGGCCTTATTGTGAACGCCATATATTATTCTCCTTTAAACAGAGTGGTTCTATTTCTTCCATTTTGCTTGGATTCATACAGGGCCTTATCTGCCTGGCGGATCCAGTCCGTGGCTGTCTGTATACCTGGGTCTCGATATAATCCGGCTATCCCGAAAGACATGGTAATATTTAAATATTGATGATCCAGGGGCTTTCCTGTTCTATCCGCCTGTTCAAACGGTGTTTGTTCAATGGTTTTTCGAAGCCTTTCAATAATGTGAAAAGCCTGGATTTCATCGGTTTCATCAAAAATAAGTAAAAATTCTTCCCCCCCATATCTTCCGGCTACATCAAAGACCCCCCGCAGGGAATTGGACAAAAGATCCCCCACCTTTTTTAAAACCAGATCCCCCTGAATATGGCCATAGGTATCATTGATTCGCTTAAAAAAATCAATGTCTCCCATGGCGATACAGGCAGTTGAAACGGGTTTTCTTTCAAACCGCTTTAACAGGGTTTCAACTTTTTGTTTGATCTTGCCGCTATTGAAAAGCCCGGTGAGATCATCATATTCTGCCTGTTGCTTAAACTGGGTTTTCAACAAAATAGCACTTAAAAAATTACACATAATTTCAACACTGGCCACTTCATAATCTTTGATGGAAGACTCGTGTCCACAGAAATCACCACCAAAAAGATAGTCCCCCCCAAAGCTTTCCGGCAAATAAACATATCCGATAATATCGCATCCCTCGCCCGGTACATTGATGTGCGAAATTCTTTTATTTAAAAATGCCATGACCTCATTGACATGGGTTTTATCCGGCTTATCCAGAAAAAGTCTCAGTTTCCTGCCCTCTTTTAAATCCGGTCGCAGACCGTCAGGGTCCAAAATTTTTACAATTTCCAAAATCAACCGGTTCCCAATGACGTTGGAAATTTTATACAGCACGCTGACATCAAACAGCATGTTTTTCTGGAGAATTTCCATGGGCAGGTCAAAACAACCGGTTTTGCCGCCATTGGCATTCAGGCCCGTTAAATAATCGGACAAGCCGCCCAGGCGTGTCAAAATCGTTTTTGCGTCTGATTTATGCTTTTTCATGTGGTTTCATTATAATTGACCTTGTGTTAAAGGTTATTTACTTTTTATTTTAGCTGTGATTAAATACCATTTTTTTCTTATTATTTGCAACTGCTTTCAAATTCGGTCAACCCCATTGGTAAGACCTTTTTTTTCTTTTATTAACCGTTAAAAATCTGATATAATACCCGATTTAAAATAACAAATTAACATTAACAAAGGAGTGCTGCTTTGGAAGATAATGGTATAATTCGTTTTGCAAGCCGTATGGATCAACTTCCCCCTTATTTGTTCGGAATGATCAATAAGATGAAAATGGAAAAAAGACGAAACGGGGATGATGTTATTGATCTGGGTATGGGAAATCCCATGGACCCCACCCCCAATGCGGTTATTGAAAAACTGGTTGAAGTGGCCCAAGACCCCAAAGCACACCGGTATCCGGAAAGTTCAGGAATGCCCCACTTGAAAATTGAAATCTCAAAATATTACAAACGGCATTACAATATTGATCTAGATTCTGAAACAGAAACTTACTTCACCATTGGTTCCAAAGAGGGAATATCCCATCTGTGCCTGGCCATAATGGGTCCGGGAGATTTGGTTCTGGTGCCGGCCCCTGCATTTCCGGTGCATATCTATGCCGCCGTTATTGCCGGGGCCACTGTTATGAAAATACCCATTGAACCCAAAAAAAGTTTCCTTGACCGCATCATCAATATTTGTGAGTCCTGTTATCCGAAACCCAAGGTTCTCATGCTCAATTACCCCCATAATCCAACAGGGGTTGTCACAGATAAAAATTTTTTCAAGGAAGTGGTCAAGCTTGCCAAACGGTTTAAATTCATGGTCATAAATGACTTTGCCTATTCAAAAATAACCTTTGATGGGTATGTGGCACCCAGTTTTCTTGAAGTTGAGGGCGCAAAGGATGTCGGGGTTGAATTCGGATCCTTTTCAAAATCCTATAACATGGCCGGATGGAGAATTGGATATTGTGTCGGTAACGCTGAAATTGTTCAGGCCCTTGGAAAAATAAAAGGCTATTTTGATTATGGTATTTTTTCGGCCATCCAAGTCGCCGGTATTATTGCTTTACGGGATTGTGATGACACCATACCTGAATTGTCAAAAATCTATGAACACAGAAGAGATGTCCTGTGCAATGGTCTTGAAAAAATCGGATGGAATATTCAGAAACCAAAAGCCGGCATGTTTGTATGGGCAAAAATACCGGAGCCCTACAATAAAATGGGTGCCTTTCAGTTTGCCATTGAAATGATGAACAGGGCCAATGTCGCCGTTGCACCCGGAACAGGATTCAGTGAAGAAGGGGAAGGATATCTGCGGCTGGCACTGGTGGAAAATGAGGAGCGGTTAAAACAGGCGGTACGTCAAATGAAAAAAGCCATGGAAAGTATATCTGTTTAATGTTCACTCAACTTTCGGACATCCGCTTTAATGGATGGGGACAGGCTTTTTTTATGGCACCTTTTATCATTATTTCATGATCAGACAAACAAAAAGTGCCATAAAAAAAGCCTGACCCCATGTAAACTGCCAACACCGAAAGTTGAGAGGTTAAGCAATGGCACACTTGATGATTTGCACTGCTTTTTCAACGGAAAAGGTCCCGGTATTTAAGAGCAGGTCATAATTTGACGCATCGTTTGCATCACAATTCATATATCTTTTTACAAAAGCAATTCTATTGGCATCAGTGCTGACGATATGTTTGTGGGCATCTTCTTTAGTTAAACCAAGGCGTTTTTGAATCCGGTCACGCCGGATCAAAACAGGCGCGATCATCCTTACCCTGAGGGCCTTTTGTTTGTTTAAAACACTATTGGCACCTCTTCCGAGAATCACCGCATTTCCATGTCTGGCAATGGTGGTCAATATCTTGAACAGCAGTTTTGAATATTCATCCGCCCATAAATGGTGATCGTTCACAAAATTGGATACAATATCATCCACGATGTTCATTGCCCGCTCATCCAGGGTTTCTAAAAGGGCCCGGCTGTTCTTTGAGGTTTCTATCATGGCCTCGATAATTTCGTTATGAAAAAGATCAAACCCTGTCTCCTGGCAAAGTTTTTCTGCAACCTCATGTCCCAGGCTGCCGGATTCTCTGGAGATGGTAATAACATTGATGGCTTCCTGAACAGGTGTATCTTCTATTTTCCCCATTTGCCATCTTCTGATCTGCTCCTCAATTATTTTTTGAATAGATTTGCCCATGATACCCTCCTTTTTTAATAAATACGCGAAAAAGAATTTATTATTGAAGTGTATTAACAGAATAAATTAATTTCATAATCCTGTCAATGAGGATCAATAATCCAGGGAAGAGACCTCAAGGGCATGTTTTTGGATAAAATTTCTTCTGGGTTCAACTTCCTCACCCATGAGAAGGGTGAAAATTTCATCTGCTTTCTCTGTATCTTCAATATCTACCTGAAGCATTATTCTTTTTTCCGGATTCATCGTAGTTTCCCAGAGTTCATCGGCATTCATTTCACCCAGACCTTTATAGCGCTGAATCGTAATCCCTTTTTTTGCTTCTGATAAGATAAATTCAAACAGGGTGCTGGTATCATTAAATACATACTCTTTTTTTATTTCAGCACCGGATTGCTTGGCAGATATGGAAAAAGGGGGGGTATCAAAGTGCTTGATTTTTTCATATCCTTTTAACATTCGTTTATAATCACTGGTGGCTAGAATTTCTCTGCCAACCCTTAAAAGAAAGTGGTTTCCTTCTTTCTCTGATATATCCATTTCAAAGATATTTCTTTCAGGATCATATTCTATTTCACCAGCAATATAATCGTGCTTGTTAAGATCTTCTGAAAGAGAAATAAAATTTTGTTTTTCCTCAAGGAAAAATTTATCTTTTACACCATTTTTAATCAGGGTAAGCAATAGATTCGTATCCATATCTCTTCGTTTTAAAATCGTTACCGCATGATAATAGTCTGATAAATTTATCAGAAAAGAATAAAAATCGTCCTCGGAAAGCGGGTCTTTGTTTCCGTTTAAAAAAATATTTTTTTGCCCGGCAATTCGTTTCACCAGATAATTAGAATACTCTTCTTCATTTTTCAGGTATACACCGCTTTTTCTTGACCCTACCCTGAAAAGAGGCGGCTGGGCAATATACAGATATCCTTTTGACACCAGCTCCGGCATCTGTCGATAAAAAAAGGTTAACAACAAGGTTCTGATGTGCGATCCATCAACATCCGCATCCGTCATGATCACGATTTTATGATACCTGATTTTATCAATATCATACTCTTCCCGGCCGACACCGGTACCCAGGACTGTTATAATATTCTTGATTTCATCACTTCGCAGCAATTTGTCAAATCTGGCCTTTTCAACATTTAAAATTTTTCCTTTAAGGGGAAGAATCGCCTGGAAACGTCTGTCTCTACCCTGTTTGGCACTGCCCCCTGCAGAATCGCCCTCCACCAAAAACAATTCCCTTTCAGCAGGATCAGCATACTGGCATTCAGCCAGTTTACCCGGCAGAGAAGAATCCAGCAGGGTTCCTTTTTTTCTTGCAAGCTCCCGTGCTCTTTTAGCGGCATCCCTTGCCCTTGCCGCATCAACGGCCTTGGCAATTATTTTTTTTGCAGTGCCTGGATTTTCTTCAAGATAATGACCCAGTTTTTCATTCAAAAGGGATTCAACAATCCCTTTAATTTCATTGTTCCCAAGCTTTGTTTTGGTCTGACCCTCAAACTGGGGTTCCATTAATTTTACAGAAATAATAACCGCAAGCCCCTCTCTCATGTCATCGCCGCTAATTTTTATATTCTGCATGTTTTTGGGCAGATTGTTTGATCCCGACGTAATATAAGCATTTACGGTACGGGTCAACGCCGCTTTAAAGCCGGATACATGGGCGCCACCTTCAATGGTCCGGATATTATTGGCATAAGAATAGAGTTTTTCCTTAAACGTGTCATTATATTGAATGGACACCTCAATCTGTACATCCTTTTTATCCCCTTCAATGTGAATGGGATCATGCAGCGGGGTGCAGGATCGGTTCAAATACTCGACAAAAGAAACAATGCCACCTTCATAATAAAATTCTTCTTTTTCAGCAGACCGTTCATCTTCAATAATGATTCTCAGACCCTTATTCAGAAAAGCCAGCTCTCTCATTCGCCGGGAAAGCGTTTCATAAATAAATTCGTTCTCGTTCATGATTTCAAAATCAGGAATAAAGGTAATTTTTGTTCCCCGCCGGACCGTATCCCCTTTAATGGTCAGTTTGGTTGTCACATGTCCTTTGGAATAGGACTGGTGATAAATTTTTCCATTTTTATACACTTCCATGTCAAGATTCTGGGAAAGGGCATTTACAACGGAAATCCCCACCCCATGCAGCCCACCTGAGACTTTATAGGAATCTTTATCAAACTTACCCCCGGCATGGAGCTTGGTCATGACCACTTCGCAGGCAGGAATATGTTCTGTTTCATGCATTTCAACAGGAATTCCCCGGCCGTTATCCATCACGCTCACCCGGTTATCCGGATGAAGGGTCACAAGGATGGTATCGCAGTGACCTGCCATGGCTTCATCAATACTATTGTCCACCACTTCATACACCAGGTGATGAAGACCTTCAATGTCAACATTTCCGATATACATGGAGGGTCTTTTCCGGACGGCTTCAAGGCCTTCCAATACTTTAATACTAGAAGAATTATAGTCTTTGGTTACTTTATTTTCATTCATGATATATGCATCGCCATTATTACACAAACAAGGTTATCATCATCCATACTTCTGATGATGCAGGGACTTTTATTGTCCTTAATATTGATAACAACAATACTGTCTTTAAAAAGGGATAGGGCATCGATAAAATATTTAGGATTAAAGGCGCTTTTAATTTCTTCATCAAAATATGAAATCATCATCCGTTCTTTTGATTCGCCTATTTCAGGATTGGTAATGGTCACTACCAGCTCCGAGTTCTTGAAGTTCAATATCACGCTTTTATAATCATCAGAGGTTAAAATAGAGACCCGCTTCATAAGGGTTGAAAACATATTTCGATCCATTTCAACGGGAATCATGCCCTCATAATTTAATACCGGCTGATATTTGGGATAGTCTCCTTCAAGGAGTTTGATCATAATGGATTCATTTTGATTTTGAAAAATAAAATAATTGTCTTTAATCCCCACCCGTATATCATCTACGCCACTGTCGATGAATTTGCTCAGTTCAGACAATCCTTTTTTGGGAATAATAACACTTTCATCCGGCATTTGAAAGTGACCTTTAAACGGTGCATCACAGCAATTAAGCCGTCTTGAATCCGTGGATACGATTCGTATTTTTTCACCTGTATCATTGGATATCTTTTCAATGAGGGATCCTAAAACATAAATTCGTTTTTCCTCACCCGAGTAACCCACAATGGCGGACACATCCACCATCTTTTTCAAGTCTCTGGAACTGATTTCAATAAATTCTATATTTTCTATGACCGGTGTCTCTGGAAAATTTGCATAATCTGAAGAAACAATGTGATACACACTGTCTCCCTCTCCAATTTCAACCCACCTGTTTTCCACTTCATTAACAATGATTTTATTTTCCGGGTATTCTTTGATAATTTCAAAAAATTTTTTTGAATTAATGGATAGAACACCCTCTTTTTCCACCTCTGCCATATAGGTTCCAAAAAAAACAGTTTCCAGATCATTGGCTGTAATCGTAATATTGGATCCCATTGCCTTGATAAGAATATCCGATGTAATCGTCAGATTTGTTTTCCTTCCAGTCAATCCTTGAATTTTTGAAAGAACGTCCACAATTTCTTTTTTGTCAAACGAGAATTTCATGTAAGGCCCTTTTCTTAAAATTATACATCCATCAATATTTATATCAAATCCATTGAATTATCAATTGATAAATTTGAAATTTCCAACTCACAGTTCATGGGCGACCAAGGTTTGTTTGTTAAATTATTTTATAAAAGATTAATCTTAATAATAAAGGATGTTTAAATGTTTAAAAGTTTATAACTTTCTTAATTTATTCGTCTTAGCTTTAACTTTTGGTGTTGAATACTGGTGTAATTTTTAAATAAAACCGGTTTGTTTTATCGTTTTATTTTCAGGTGTTCAAAACTGCCAGGTTTTGAACATTTTATTAAAATGATCCAATCCAGTTCTTAATATCCTGTAATCCTTTATGATTCCACTCATCTGATGCTCTTTGTTCAATATAGTTTAAAAACAGGGTGTCAATAATTGAAAAAATTTTAAAACAAAAAAATGATTTTTCCACCACCAGGCCCTCAAGTTCATCCTCGTTATGAGACAGATCTGTTTTTGGGGTTTTAAGACCGGTGATATTAAAACTGTCGCCTTTAATGGTAAATTTATATTCATCTTCATTTATTTTACAGATCAGGTTAATCTGGGTAACAAAGGCCCCTTTCTTTAAAGCGGTGGTGCCTTCTTCAAGACCGGCCTGGTCGCCTTTGATGGAAATTTTTTCCTTTGATTTATCCCCCAGGTTATTTTCAAGAACAATTGAATTACCCACTTCAAGTGTTACAGCATCTTTTGAATTTAAAAGGGCGGAAACAGAATGGTCGTTTTCAATTAAAAACCAGATCCAGGTTAAAAACTCATTGCCAAGAAATTGGTATTTATTATACGCGGTTGCAATATCAAGCATAAAGATTACCTCGAATATTTTACAGGGACAAGGGAGAGCACTTTGTCTTTCTGCGGATTTAAAAAATTTGATTTGGTTTCAACAATGGTATAAGGAAACAGTCTGATGGGCTTTAAATTAAAGGATTTCAAAAACAGGGTTTCAAAAAACTCATTGGCTGCTTTCTGTGTGGTATACAAATAGAGATTGCTTTCTTCATAATTCCAGAGCACATCATATATACTGGGGATAGAAGGTATTTTATGCATTAAAATATCAATGACCATTTCTTTTATTTCTGATTTTTCATTTTTAGAGACAAAATCTCTGCCTGATTTCTCCTTCTTTTTTTCAATTTCAATGGCCATGTGTTTTTGAATGACTTTAGCTGGAATGGACCGTTTATCAATTCTCAGTGAAAAAAGAAAATAGGTTGCAAATTGAAACGAAAATTTTTCAAAATCCGGATTATACGGACTTTCAACCGGGGTCCACCCGGCAGATATTTCATCATATTCATTCTCTGTTTTTGGGATGGAATGTTTGATTAAACCGTTTCGCACTTCTTCTGTTATTGAACCCTCAAATTGTCCATCAATATGATACCGACTGACAGAGTGTGTTGAAGAGATTAATCCCATACTGTATCCTTAGTTAATATTTGGTTATAAATAATTATTTTTATACATAAATAATGTTCTTCGTGTACCGGGTCTTTTTATCATAGTTTAATCAAAATAAACAGAACTCTTCTGGTATCCCCCAAGGGCATCCGGTATTTGGTTTAATATGTTTTTTACCAGATAGTTAAGCATTGACTTTTTTTAACTGTTTACTTATTCAGCATTTTATTGTATATTCTAAGGTTTAAATTAGTCATTAAAATTATTTCATTAAATAAAAGAGGGGATAATATGAAAAAAACAATGCAGACGATTGATGGAAATACTGCAGCAACCCATGTGGCCTATGCCATGAGTGAGGTGGCTGCCATATATCCGATTACACCGTCAAGCCCGCTGGGTGAAGTCGCTGATACATGGGCGTCAAAAGGCAGAAAAAATATATTCGGCCAGGTGTTGAATATTAAACAGATGCAATCTGAAGCTGGTGCAGCAGGAGCGGTTCACGGGTCCCTTGCGGCAGGCGCACTTACATCGACCTTTACGGCATCCCAGGGACTTTTGCTTAAAATACCCAATATGTATAAAATCGCCGGAGAACTGCTTCCCTGTGTTTTTCATGTAACGGCCCGTTCTATTTCCGGCCATGCCCTTTCTATTTTTGGTGATCATCAGGATGTCATGGCCGTCCGTCAGACCGGTTTTGCCATGCTGGCATCAAATTCAGTCCAGGAAGCCCAGGATATGGCATTGGTTGCCCATTTGGCAACGGTTGAAGGGCGGGTTCCCTTCTTGCATTTTTACGATGGATTCAGAACATCCCATGAAATCCAGAAGATAGAAATGATTGATTATAAAGATATGGCAGCACTGTTTAATTATGATGCATATAAAGCATTTAAAAGCCGTGCCATAAATCCGGAACATCCCGATACCAGGGGAACGGCCCAGAACCCGGATATTTATTTCCAGGGCAGAGAAGCTGCAAACGCCTATTATCTGAAAATTCCCGCCATTGTGAAAGCGTGTATGAAAAAGGTCAGTGATCTGACCGGACGGGAATATAATTTATTTGATTATGTGGGGGATCCGGAAGCTGACAGAGTGGTTGTGGCCATGGGGTCCGGTTGTGAAGCCATTGAAGAATCCATTAATCAGCTCAATGCCCAGGGGGAGAGACTGGGACTCATAAAAGCACGGCTTTACAGACCCTTTGATGTTCAAAGCTTTTTGCAGGCACTTCCGTCATCCGTTGAGACCCTTACGGTACTTGACAGGACCAAAGAATCCGGTGCCATCGGGGATCCGCTTTACATGGATGTGTGCACGGCCTTCATGGAATACGGCGAAAGTCCGAAAATCGTTGGCGGCAGATATGGTTTGTCTTCCAAGGAATTTAATCCAAATATGATCAAGGCTGTGTATGACAATATGAAATCTGTTCAGCCGAAAAATCATTTTACGGTGGGGATTATTGACGATGTTACCCACACCTCCCTTGATGTAAAAACCGGTTTTAACCCGGCGCCTAAAGGAACCATTGCCGCAAAATTCTGGGGGCTGGGGGCTGACGGAACCGTTGGTGCAAACCAGAGCGCCATCGCCATTATCGGTGATAACACGGATAAATATGCCCAGGGGTATTTTGCCTATGATTCAAAAAAATCAGGCGGCCTGACCGTATCCCATTTAAGGTTCGGGGATGTGCCCATCCAGTCAACCTACCAGATTGATAATTCTGATTTTGTTGCCTGTCATAAATCCAATTATGTGGAAATTTATGATGTTCTCAAGGGCATAAAAGAGGGGGGGACTTTTCTTCTGAACTCACCCTGGTCTGTTGAAGACATGGAAAAATATATTCCCGGCGATGTCAGAAAGACCATTTATGATAAAAATCTTAAATTTTTTAATATAGATGCCGTCAAAATTGCCGGAAAAGTTGGTTTGGGTGGCCGGATCAACATGATTATGCAGACCTGCTTTTTTAAGCTGGCCAATGTTCTTCCCGTTGAAACCGCCATCCGTCTTCTCAAGGAAGATATAAAAGCAAAATTCGGTAAAAAAGGTGAAAAAATTGTTTCCATGAATATGGAAGCCGTGGATAAAACCCTGGATCACCTGATTGAAATCACAGTTCCGGAATCCTGGAAAGAGGGGGGTCGCACAGAAAAAACAATTGAAAAGGCCACGCCATTTGTGGATGAGGTCATGCGAAAAATTAATGCCCAGGGCGGAGATGATCTTCCGGTTAGTGTGTTTACACCGGATGGTGTTTTTGAACAGGGAACCGCCCAATATGAAAAAAGAGGGGTGGCCATCAGCGTACCGGAATGGATTCCTGAAAATTGTATTCAGTGCAACCAGTGCGCCTTTGTGTGTCCCCATGCAGCGATTATTCCGATTGTCGTGAAAGAAGAAGAGCTTACCCAAGCGCCTGGAACGTTTGTTACGGTTGATGCGAAAGGCAAGGGCATGGAAGCGTATAAATTTAGAATTCAGGTGAACCCCCTGGATTGCCAGGGATGTGGAAACTGTGCAGATATCTGTCCTGCCAAAACCGTTGCCCTTGAAATGAAATCTGTGGCCAGTCAGATTGAAGGCCAGGTGGAGAATCATAAATTTTCCAAGACCATTCCGTTTAAAACAGATCTTCTTAAAAGAGAAACCGTTAAGGGCAGTCAGTTGTTTCAGCCCCTGCTTGAGTTCTCCGGCGCATGTGCCGGCTGTGGAGAAACCCCTTATGCGAAACTGTTAACCCAGTTGTTTGGCGAAAGAATGACCATTGCCAATGCCACTGGATGTTCATCCATCTGGGGCGGGTCAGCACCGTCAACGCCATATTGCACCAACGCAGATGGGGAAGGCCCGGCATATGCCAGTTCCCTGTTTGAAGACGCGGCTGAATTCGGCTATGGCATGATGCTGGCCACGACTACCCGGCGAAAAACCCTGGCGGCAAAAGTCACACAAGCGCTTGAAACCGATATATCGCCAGAATTAAAGGATGCATTAAGCGGTTGGCTTGCTGGAAAAGACGATGCCGAAGCCTCTAAAAGATATGCACTTGAATTAAAAACCCTGTTAAAAGGCGAGACCGAAGGTCTCCTGGCAGAGATCTATGATGAACAAGATATGTTTGTAAAAAAATCTCATTGGATCTTTGGTGGTGACGGCTGGGCATACGATATTGGATTCGGTGGTCTGGATCATGTTCTGGCATCGGGAGAAGATATCAATATTCTGGTAATGGATACGGAAGTGTATTCCAATACCGGTGGTCAGTCTTCAAAGGCTACTCCCACCGGCGCCATTGCAAAATATGCCGCTTCCGGTAAAAAAATCGGTAAAAAAGATCTGGGCCGTATGATCATGAGTTACGGGTATGTTTATGTGGCATCCATTTCCATGGGCGCGAACAAAAACCAGACCTTGAAAGCCATCCTTGAAGCGGAAAAATACCCAGGACCCTCTTTGATTATCTGTTATGCCCCCTGTATCAACCAGGGGATCAGAAAAGGTATGGGAAAATCCCAGCTGGAAGGTAAACTGGCGGTGGATTCGGGTTACTGGCCACTTTACCGGTATAATCCCGAATTGATCAAAGAAGGGAAAAATCCCTTTATTTATGATTCTAAAACGCCGGATGGTACCTTGCAGGAATTTCTTGGTGGTGAAACCCGATTTGCAGCCCTTGAAAAGAGTTTTCCTGAAGAATCCAAGCGGTTGAGAGCAAAAATTGAAGAAGAAGTGGCCGATAAATATACCATGTTTAAAATGATGGCAGACGCCGGTCAAGAAGAAAAATAGCGCTTTCGTCAAATCCTTCATATCTTAAAACGGGCCGGAATACAGATTTCCGGCCCGTTTTAAATCTAAAACAGTCCCAGTCCCATCTTGAATCAGGTGAAAATTTTCTTTACTAAAGATACGGGGTTGTATATGGTATCGGAAATTTAGCTTTAACACATGATGAATGGAAAGAAAATTATGGTTAGAAAAAAGGGTGTTTGTGTGCTGTTATTTATCGGCATTTTTTTTACCCTTTACAGTAACCGTGGATGGGCTTCAACCCTGGTTCATCATTCTCATACCCCTTCTTCCATTACCCTGCCGGACATTCAAATTGTAAAAGGCATCATAAAACAGGGCGATACCGTATCTTCGTTATTGAATAAATACCTTCCGTTAAAAACCATATATGAGATCAGCCGGCGCAGTTCAGATATTTTTAGTCTGGCCCGTATCAGGAAGGGAAAGCCGTATAAAATTATTTTTCAGGAGAACAATCTGATTGGATTTGAATATGAAATCGATAAAAAGAACCGATTGGTCATTCAAAGAAAAAAAGATATATTTTCCATAAACCGATTGCCCATTGAATATAATGCGCATCTTGAAGTAATATCTTCCACCATCACATCCAGTTTGTTTGAAGCTGTTAAAAAATCAGGAGAGCACATCAAACTGGCATTGAACCTGGCGGATATTTTTGCCTGGGACGTTGATTTTATAAGGGATATCCAGCCCGGAGACCAACTCAAGGTTCTTGTGGAAAAACACTATCGCGATGGAAAATTAGTGGGGTATGGCAAAATTCAGGCTGCGTTTTTTACAAATAACGGTAGGCTTTTTAAGGCCTTTTTATACAAAGATTCAAATGGGGTATCAGGATATTATGATGAGAATGGCGTATCTCTTCAAAAAGCATTTTTAAAAGCCCCCCTTGAATTTTCACGGATTTCATCCAGATTTACCAAAAAAAGACTGCATCCCATATTAAAAGAATATCGCTCTCATCCGGGCGTAGATTATGCGGCACCAAAAGGAACCCCCATTAAAACGGTTGGAGACGGTATCATCACGGAAATCGGCTATAACAAGGGAATGGGAAATTATATTAATATCCGCCATTACAATGGATATATTACCCAATATAATCATATGTGCAAGTTTGCCAGTGGTATGAAAAAAAAGAAAAGCGTGCTTCAGGGGGATGTGATCGGATATGTCGGCATGACCGGTTATGCCACAGGCCCCCATCTGGATTTTAGGATGAAGAAAAATGGAAAATTAATTGATCCGCTCAAGCATAGACCGGTATGCGCAAAATCGGTCAAACCGGATGAAATGCGACTGTTTATGGCCATAACACACAAATTGTCCACAAAAATTTTAGCCGTTCACACGCCTGAAGCATCCGATAAAACGCCCACGTAAAAAATAAAAAAGAATTGCTGCATCATCTATCCGCACATAAATTGAAAAAAAATCCCGCCGTGATGTTTGGGGTGTTACGGTGATAAAGAAAACAATAGGATCCAGTATCCATTAATTGAAAATGGAGGCCTCTAATTGTCTAACGAATCCATCAGCGAGCGGTTTGAGAATATTTTTAAACTGTTTGCCCGTAAAATAGCCCTCACGTTTTTCCGGAACGGGGTCATTGAAACACAATTAACCTATGATCAATTACATCATGATATGAATCTGTTTTCCAATTTTTTTTCGGCCAGGGGTCTGGAAAAAGGAGACCGGGTTATCCTGCTGCTTGAAAAGTCAGTGATCAGTGTTGTGGCTCATCTCGCTTTATTAAAAACAGGTCTTGTGGGTGTTCCCCTGAATCCAGGGTTTAAAAAAAATGAACTGAAATACCTGCTCAAGGATGCCCAGGCAAAAATGATCCTTGTGGACCCGGATAAAACAGAACGGATAAACGCCATTGATCCTCACATAACCCTGGTCGAAATACCAACCCATCGTCCCTATGCAGCGATCAATTTTTTCAGATCTCATGGATCCTCTTCCCCGGATTCAGACATATCACAAAGCGATGCGGGGTTGATTGTTTATACGTCAGGCACAACCGGTCATCCAAAAGGCGCTGTCCTGACCCACGGCAACCTGGTTTGTGATGCAGAAAATATTATTTCAATCTGGAAAATATCCCCAACAGACGTCCTTTGTCATGCCCTGCCCCTGTTTCATGTACATGGGCTTTGCTTTGCATTGAATACAGCTTTGCTGAGCGGTTCCCACGTGCTGATGCTGGACCGTTTTACGCCCAGGACCGTCCTGGAAAGACTATCGTCAAAAAATCCTGCCACCACCTGCAGCATTTTTATGGCTGTTCCTGCCATGTATTCAAAACTATTGGATTTTTTAGGGGATCAAACCATTGATGTGTCTCATATACGGTTATGGGCCTCTGGTTCAGCGCCTCTTCTGGAAAAAGAATTTGACCGGATCACACGAAAATTTGGTAAAAATCCAGTGGAAAGAGAAGGCATGTCAGAAACCGGCATGAATTTTTCAAATCCGTTAAATGGTGAAAAAAAACCGGGAAGTATCGGGCTTCCCCTGCCAGGGGTGTCCGTAAAAATCGTGTCTCCTGAAACCGGCAGGGGTGTTAAATCCGGGGAGACGGGTGAAATCCGGCTGAAAAGTTCTTCTATTACCAGAGAATATTGGCAAAAGCCGGCTGAAACAAAGGCAGCCTTTACAGATGGTTGGTTTAAGACCGGTGATCTGGGAAGAAAAGATACAGACGGGTATTATTATCTGACAGATCGGATAAAACACTTGATTATCACGGGGGGGGAGAATGTTTCCGCCAAAGAAGTGGAAACCGTTATCCTTTCTGTGGAAGGCGTGAAGGAAGCATCTGTGGTGGGGATACCGGATGAAACCTGGGGGGAACGCGTGGTGGCCCTGATCGAAAAAAAAACCGGATCTGACTTGAGCGCGTCTACAATTAAATGTGTGTGCAAACAACAATTGCACGACTTAAAATGTCCAAAAGAAATTCTGTTTACAGACCATATTCCTAAAAATACAATGGGTAAGGTGTTAAAGAAACAGGTGAAACAGTATTTTCAATAAAAAAGGAAAAAAGGGCATGGCAAATCCGATCCGATTAACGGCAGTCAAGGGGCTTAAACCCGGAGATACATTTGTGTATCAAAAAACATTCACAAAAGCAGAAACTGTGATATTCGGCGATATGACAAGGGATTACAACCCGGTTCATTATGACCAGCGCTGGACAGACGAAAAAGGGTTTAACGGGTTGATCTGTCATGGACTTCTGGTCGGCTCAATGATCTGTGAATTTGGGGGCCAGGTGGGATGGTTGGCCACTGGCATGGGGTTTAAATTCATCCGTCCTGTCTATTTTGGAGATACGATCCAGTGTGTTGTAACCATTACCCAAATTGAAGAAACCGGCCGGGCAGAAGCAACAGCGGTCTTTACGAATCAGGACAAAAAAAAGGTCTGTGATGCCCATATGACAGGTCGCCTGCCCATGAAAAAAGCAAAAGAAATTCTTAAAGCCATGATAGAGGAGGGTGATCCGACCAATGCATTGGCTGACAAACAATATCCGTTAATGGGACCTTCTTTTGAACCTGGTATTTCTTAACGTGTCCTTTTTTTTCCAACATAAGGGGAAAATTTAATTATAGAAATATCCGGATAAGCAGTCGTGTTCAAGATCATTTTATAGCCTTGATCTCATAGTTTCATCGTGCTAAACTTTTTTTAATTTTTTTAAAAAAAGGAACTGCTGATCGTTAAAGCGGAAATGGCCCAACAGATGTTGCCGAAAATGGATAATAAAGTAAAAGAAGAAGTGGCTGCTCTCAACCTGGGCAATAAAATCAGAAATCTTCGTAAACTAAGAGCATTAACCCTTCAGGAAGTTTCAAATCTGACCGGGCTTTCCAAACCCTTGCTCTCCCAGATTGAAAACAACATTGCAGCCCCCCCCATTGCTACATTGATTAAGATTTCCACAGCGCTGGGGGTTAAAATAAACCATTTTTTTCGGGATCATGAAATGGGAGACCGGATTGTGGTGGTAAAAAAACAGGAGCGGTATAGTGTAAAAAAATTATTTCATCATAAAAATGAATCCACGGTTGGATATCGTTGGGAGTCTTTAGCCTATCCCATGGTCGGAAAACAGATGGAGCCGTTTATTGTGGAAATAGAGCCCAGAAAAAAAGAGGCACTGCTGTATAATGACCACAAGGGAGAAGAGTTTCATTTTGTATTGGAGGGTACGCTTGAGTTCCGAAGTGCAGAACAGGCCCACGTGCTCGAAAAAGGGGACAGCATTTATTTTGACTCGAGTATTCCCCATGCCCTGCGGGGGATTAATGGTATGGCAAAAGCATTGATTATTATCTATGCATCCAAATAGAAAAGGGTCTACCATGAGATATCCCATTTTTTCAAAGAACATAAAAGATATAGTATCCCTTGTCATACCTAGCGGCAGGTGAACTGTAAGGCCAATCGTTTCATCAATGGAGAAAAATATGACCCACAATTTTCTAAAGGAAATTGTCACTTTGTTTTTGAGAATGGACCAATATGCCATCGATATTTATCAAAATTTTTCACTTTCTTCAGACAACAGGGAGTTAAAAAAATTCTGGGAACAAATGATGCAGGAAGAATCACGACATGTGGTTTTCTGGAAAGACCTGTTAAAATTGGTAAAGGATAATGGGATCCCCCAAATTTTTCACCACCCGGACATAACATTAAAAGAGTTAAAAGAAAATTTTAATAAAATACTGGCCCTTTCAAAAAAAAGCTCAGCATCCACAGGGATATCAGAAAGTTTTGTTTTAGCATTTCGCCTGGAATTTTATATGCTTCATCCTGCCCTTGAACAACTTTGGCATTATTATGGCATTATTCGAAAAGACGCGTATACTCCCGGTCAAGCGTATGGGCATCATTTACAAGGATTTATTGGTGCGATGCGTAAATTCGGTAAGGCGTCAATTGAATTAGAAGCACTGGGGGAAACGGTTGAACGAATGTGGGTGTATACGAAAAGCATGGCGCAACAAACAAATATCGATGAGCTGACGGGAATTTTAAACCGGCGGGGACTTTTTGATACCATGACATCATCAGCGTATCTGGCAAAAAGGAATACATTTAATTCAGCGGTTTTAATGATCGATATCGATCATTTTAAACAGGTTAATGATACCTTTGGTCATCAAAAAGGAGATATCGTGTTAAAACAGGTTGCTGATATTATACGAACAAATATCCGGACCAGTGATATTTTTGGCCGGTTTGGAGGCGAGGAGTTTTTAATTTTCTTTCCTCAAGTTGAACAAGAGAGTATCCACCCGCTTGCCGAAAAAATAAGGCTGTCCATTCAAGAAGGAATGCGACACAGTGTCCCTGTCACTGTCAGCATTGGGTGCGCGACTGCAAAAATTGCCGGAATCGTTGAGGATGAAATTCATGAACTTGTAAAACAGGCGGACACCCATATGTACGCGGCTAAAAGTATGGGAAGAAATAAAGCGGTCTGTTAATGGCCGCAGCAATATTTTTTCAAAAATAAAAAGGAAAATAATGTCAGATTTAAAAACTGAAAAATTAGCCGTACTTATAGATGCAGAGAATGCCCAACCGGCTATTGTTGAAGGATTATTGACGGAAATCGCAAAATATGGAACTTCAAATGTAAAGCGGATTTATGGGGATTGGACATTGCCGGACCTGAAAGGATGGAAAGAGGTTTTGTTGCGCTATTCCATCCAGCCCATCCAGCAATTTAGATATACCACAGGAAAAAATGCCACGGACAGTGCCATGATAATAGATGCAATGGATTTACTTTACACGAAAAATTTTGATGGTTTCTGTGTTGTTTCCAGTGACAGTGATTTTACAAAACTGGCATCAAGGATAAGGGAAGCCGGCCTTATTGTTTATGGCTTTGGAGAAAAAAAAACACCGGAACCGTTTGTTTCAGCCTGTGATAAATTCATCTTCACCGAAGTTCTCCGATCAAAAGATGAGGATGCCTTAGGGATTAATCGAAAAACAACATCAGAATTAAAGCAGGATACAAAGTTGGTGAATGTGTTGAGAATGGCGGTTGAAAATTCTTCTGATGATAGTGGGTGGGCCCATTTGGCCTCTGTTGGCAGCCATATTGCCAAACAAGCCCCGGAGTTTGATCCGAGAAATTATGGGTATAAAAAATTAGGTGAGCTCATAACCGCAACAAAATTATTTCAGATTGAGGAAAGAGAAGTGGGTGACGGACATTCAAAGGCGTTATACTTAAAAGATATCCGAAAAAAATAAACCCATTTCCGAGTCCCATATTACATTTTGCCGAATTTAAGGGCTGCTGTCATTGGCCGCTGATATTTTTTTAGACCAATGTCCGGGATGGGTATCCTTATACCTTGGAAATTTTGAAAATTTTTTCCAGGATGGTTTCCATGGGACAAAGGTTTGTAAAAGCAGATTGTAAAAGGTTCAGCCCCACAAAGGCCGTAAAAAGGAGCCAATAGTGGGAATGAAGCTGTCCAAGGATTAAAGATACGAGAATTAATGTGCCGGCAATGGCTCTGATATATTGTTCCATTTTCATGATTTACCTCATGTGTTTGTTTTAGAACCCCCGGGGGTTATTTCTGTCTATAATCTTTATAATTGATACCATATTTTCCAGCCTTATAAGAAAATTTACGGACGGTAATGCCAATGAGTTTTGCTGCCGCATGAATATTTCCCCGGGTATTTTTCAAAGAATCCATGAGTATTTCTTTTTCAAGATGTGTCACCGCATCTTCAAGGGAGAGGGGAAGGGTTTTGGATTTGTTTCCGGTTTGAAGGGTGGCGGGAAGATGATAACTGTGGATGGCGCCTTCATTACAGAGGATGACGGCTCGCTCTATACAGTTTTCAAGCTCTCTTACATTTCCCGGCCAATGATATTCCATCATCATGTCAATGGCCGGGGTCGTGATCCGTTTGATTTGTTTTCCATGTTCTTTTTTGTATTTTTCAAGAAAGTGATCGGCCAATAGAATGATATCGGTTTTCCGCATTCTCAGGCTGGGAATATAAATAGGGAACACGTTCAGCCTGAAATAAAGATCATCCCTGAATTTGCTTTGCTGGACCATCTCTTCAAGGTTTGAATTGGTGGCCGCCACTATTCTGACATTGGATTTAATGGGTTTGTATCCCCCTACCCGTTCAAATTCTTTTTCCTGCAGTACTCTCAACAGTTTGACCTGGGCAGAAAGGGACATATTCCCAATTTCATCTAAAAAGATGGTGCCTGTATCCGCCACTTCAAATTTCCCTTTTTTCTGTTGGGAAGCCCCGGTAAACGCACCTTTTTCATGGCCAAACAATTCACTTTCGATAAGGTTTTCCGGGATGGCGGCACAATTAATTTTGATAAAGGGTTTCTGGTTTCTTTCACTGTTATAATGGATGGCATTGGCAACCAATTCTTTTCCTGTCCCACTTTCTCCCCGGATGAGAACCGTTGCTGAAGAAGAAGATACCTGGGAGATCATTTGAAGCACTTCTCGCATCTTGTTGGAATTTCCAATAATATTGGTAAAACTGTATCGATTTTCCAGGGCTGATTTCAGGCGGATGTTTTCGGTTTTGAGCTGTTCTTTTTCCACCCGGATGGTTTCAATATGGATAACATGATGGGCCACCATGGTGGCCACAACCGACAAGAGTTTTTCTCCCTTTTCCAGGGACTGTTTGCCTTCAAAGGGTCGATCCGCACTGATGGCACCCACCACCCGGTTGTCTTTTTTTATGGGCACGCAGATAAAAGAATACTCCCGGCCTTCTATAATATCCCTTGAATGGGTTTTATCAAGAAACAGCGGTTCCTTACTGATGCGGGGAACCACCGCGGACTCTCCATTTTGGATGACCCTTCCAATAATGCCTTCACCGGGAAGATATTTGATTTGACGCGTGGTCTCTTCGGAAATGCCATGGGCCATTTCAATCCGTATTTCTCCGGTTTCAGAGTTGATCAAAAAGATGATCCCCCGGACCAGATCCATGGATTCCGATAGAACACTTAATACCTTGAACAGGGATTTTTTCATGTCCATGTGTTGGTTCAGTGATTCACTGATTTGATATAAAAAAGAGACTTCTTCAGAAAAATTCATTTATTGTCGTCCGTATAATAAGTTACAAGTTCAGCGCTTACTCTCATCCTATTATTGTCATACTTTATTCATACACAAGGCTGTCCGGATAGTATTACATAAAATCTGATACCAGAACAAGGGATAATGTTTTGCCGGGTCTAAACCGGCGACGCCCGGATGGAAATCCGTTTTCGGATACAGGGGAGGCGCAGACCAACGACCCGTTTGCCCGCCGGGATTTTTCTTGATAAAAGTAAATATTAATGGAATAATACGACCTTTTTTATAAAGATTTAAATAAAAAATCAATAACAGGATTGTGATGGGAAAAGATCGATCTGTAAACATAGAGAAGAAACGAGATTCCGGCAAATGTGTAACATTTGTGATCGGGGGCTGCAGAAGTGGGAAAAGCACTTTTGCCCTGGATCAGGCCAACCGGGTGCAGGGCAAAAATAAAATTTTTATTGCCACATCCGTGCCAACCGATTCTGAAATGGAAGATCGGGTAAAAAAGCATCAACAAGAGCGGGGAAAAGACTGGCAGACCATTGAAGAACCCGTGAAAATTCATGAAACAATAAATAAATTTTCTTCAAAAGCAGGTGTCATCCTTGTGGACTGCCTGACACTCTGGGCGTCCAATCTTTTGTTTCAGTCATATACGCCGGATCAAATTGATGGGGCGCTTCAACAACTGGAAACGTCTCTTGAGCAGTGCCAGTGTCCGGTATTTCTGGTTTCCAATGAAGTGGGCACCGGGATTGTTCCGGAAAACAGGCTTGCCAGACGATTCAGGGATGTTGCCGGGCTGGTCAATCAACGGACGGCAAAAACGGCAGATAAAGTCGTGATGATGGTTGCCGGAATTGACTGTCAGATAAAACCAACCCCCTAAATCAAAGGAAACCGGTTAACCGTGCAGAAAAAACAGCCCCACAGAGGAACCGCAATGTTTAACCATCACAAGGAAGTAAATATCCATGCAATATAAGTATATTTTCGGGCCGGTGCCGTCTCGGCGGCTGGGTCTCTCCCTGGGGGTTGATCTGGTTCCCCATAAAACCTGCAGTCTGGACTGTGTCTATTGTGAGTGCGGGAAAACCACCCGGTTAACCCTTGAGAAAAAAGAGTATGTCCGGTTTGCCGAGGTGAAAAAAGAACTGGATCATTATTGGCAGCACAATGCAGATCCGGACTATATCACTTTTTCCGGGTCGGGCGAACCCACATTAAACAGCAAGCTTGCCCAGGTGATTGAGTATATTAAGAAAACAAAACCACAGATTAAGGTGGCGGTTCTGACCAATTCAACCCTTTTTTCTGATCCAACCGTGCGGCATGCAATGTTAAAAGCAGATTTGGTGGTGCCGTCTCTTGATGCGGTTTCAACATCGGCATTTATCAGGATTAACCGGCCCCGGAAAGGGTTGGAGATCCATGAAATTATAAGGGGTATTGAACGGTTTGCAGCAGAATATACGGGACGTATCTGGCTGGAGGTGTTTGTTCTTCCAGGGATGAATGACAGCCGGTCTGATTTGCTGCTGCTGAAAGATGCGATACAACGGATTCAACCGGATCGGATACAGATCAATACCCTGGATCGGCCGGGAACTTTAGCCGGAATTGAACCGGCATCAAGGTCACAACTTGAACGCGTGATCCGGATTCTGGGGTTCCCCAATAGCGAAATTATCGCAAAGGTGGATGGAGACATCCAGGCCCGGATACACAGAGAAGATATCAGGGCCGCCATCGTGGAAACCATTCATCGAAGGCCCTGCACAAAGCAGGATTTGCTGCAGATGCTGGGGGTTGAAAAACACGTGCTGGATGCCTGTATCCATGGTCTTGAACAGGAAAAGAAAATTATTGGAAAATCCCAGGAACGGGGTGTTTTTTATCAGACAGTAAAAAAATCATGATAACAAATACGGTTATACGAGCGTTAAGCGGTGCGATTTTGTTTTTACAACCAGGGCATTAATCGCTGAAAAGGAACAGATGAAATGATACTCGGCCATGGTGGAAATATTAAGGAACTGGCAAAAACAATGGGCTGCAGCGATAGTGATATTATTGACATGAGCAGTAATTTAAATCCGCTGGGACCGCCGGAAACAATAGAAAAAGTCATTTGCGACAATTTAATGGACATCAGATCCCTTCCTGAACCGGATGCAGAGACCATGAGAAAAGGGTTTGCCGGATTTCACGGGATAGACCACAATACCGTTGCAGCAGGCAATGGCACCACCTGGTTTATTTACACCATCCCCAAAGCCCTGGGATCAAAAAAGGTATTAATTGCCGGCCCCACCTATTCGGATTACAAGGATGCCTGTCTCATGCATAATATTACTTTTACCCATTGCCTTGCAAAAGCCTCAGAACTATTTGTTCCGGATATGGATGACCTGTCCCGGATGGCCCAGGAGGCGGATACGGTTTTTATCTGCAATCCCAACAATCCCACCGGCTCACTATTGTCACGGGAAAAACTGGTGTACCTGATTCAAAAACATAAAGATACGATTTTTATCATTGATGAATCCTATCTTCCGTTCGTGGATCAGGCCCGGGAGATTTCCCTGGTATCATACACGGGATACGAGAATCTGATCGTGCTGTCCTCCATGTCAAAAATATTCAGGATACCCGGGCTTCGTACCGGGTTTTTAAGTGCCGCCAGGGGGCTGATTGAACAGATCATGGTCTATTACCAGCCATGGAGTGTGAATGCACTGGCCCAGGCAGTGATCAACCACATTTTTGACCATCCTGAAAGGATAGAGCCCTTTTATCAACGGACAAGGGATTTTATCACATTAGAAAAGCAGGTGTTCCTTGAAAGCCTTAAGGATATTAAAGCGTTACAATGGGTGGATTCCTGCACCTATTTTCTTTTAGCCCGTTTGACCGGTGACATAACCTCAACGGCGTTTTGCCGGCGGATCGGGCAGCACAAAATACTGATCCGGGATTGTGCTAATTTTATAGGGTTGTCAGATCAGTATGTCAGATTTTCGCTAAAAAAAAGACCCATCAATGCCCGTCTGGCAGATCTGATAAAACAGGTGGTTAACCATGATTGATCTTCACTGGACCATTATACCGGCCGCGTTTATTCTTGATGTTCTCCTGGGGGATCCAAAAAGATTACCCCACCCGGTCATTTACATGGGCAAAGCCATCTCTTTTTTTGAAATCCGGTTCAGGCGCTATGTCAAACCGCCCCTGGTTTCAGGATTTTTCTTTGCCGGCAGCCTGATTCTCTCTACATGGCTCATCGCCTTTATCACCATTCGAGTGAGCATGGGGGTTCATCCTGTTTTTGGATATGGTGTCCAGGCGATCCTGCTGTTTTTCTGTTTTTCATCAAAAAGCCTTGAAAGAGCTGCGTTAGATGTTTTGGCCGCCCTGGAAAAAAAGGATATTGAAACCGCCCGGGAAAAGGTCTCCAGGATTGTCGGCCGGCAGACGCAACATCTGGATCAAACGGCCATCACAAGGGCCAGTGTGGAAACCGTGGCTGAAAATTTTGTGGACGGGTTTTTATCTCCCTTGTTTTTTGCCGTGATCGGGGGCGTGCCGTTGGCCCTGGCTTACAAAATGGTCAACACCCTGGATTCAATGGTGGGATATAAAAATCACACGTATCTTTATTTTGGCCGGGCGGCTGCTCGAATGGATGATGTGGCCAATTTTTTCCCGGCAAGGCTCTCGGTCCTTATCATTGCCTTGAGTGCAGGTCTCCTGTCGTTTAAAAACGGTATGCTGGCATTAAAAACCGGTATTTTCCAGGGGTCTCTCCATAAAAGTCCCAATGCCGGATATCCGGAAGCCGCTTTTTCAGGTGCCCTTGAAATAAAGCTGGGGGGTCCCAATATGTACCATGGCGATCTGGTTGAAAAGCCGTTTATCGGAAAAGAATTTAAAGACCCGGAAAGTAAAAAAATACAACAGGCCTGTGACCTGATGATGTTCGGTTCATTGATTGCCACCCTGATATCATGCGGTATTGCGTATGTTTTTTCAGGTTAGGGGGATTACCGATGCCTGATTTAAAACCAGCTGATTCCCCAATGATGGAAAAACGGTTCAAACTTGGCACCACGTCTTTTATTTTTCCGGATCATATCATCCCCAATGTTAGAAAACTGGGGGCTTTTTTTGATGAAATTGAATTGCTTGTTTTTGAAAGCCAACCCGAAGATGTCCTGCCATCAAATGAAGATGTGCAAACCCTTTTATCTTTATCCCAACAGCTGAATTTGACTTACAATATCCACCTTCCCTTTGATGTGAGTCTCACCGGCGCGTCTCTGGAAAAAAGACAAAAAGCGGTTGACACGCTTTTAGGGGTCATTGATCGGTTTGCACCCTTGACACCCACCACCCACACCCTTCACCTTGACATGCCGCCGGAAATGAAAAAGGAAATCCCCCATCAGCGGTTGCTGAAAAAGTGGCAGCAAAGAACCCGAAAAGGCCTTGATTCACTGCTCACCAAACTGGCCCATCCGGGAATTATTTCCATTGAAACCCTTGATTATCCTTTTTCCCTGGTGGAAGATCTGGTTGCTGAATTTAACCTGTCCGTGTGTATTGATGCCGGCCACCAGATAAAGTATGGACACAACCTTTTGGAAACGTTTGAGAAACATCAGTCCAAAACCCCTGTTATCCATTTGCATGGGGTATCATTCGCCCATGGGCCGGTGAAAGATCATACCGCTCTTGACAAGTTGCCGGACCATCACTTCAGACAAGTTCAGACGATTCTGGAAAAATTTACAGGGGTGGTCAGCCTTGAAGTGTTCAATTTTGAGAACCTGAACCGCTCTTTAACCTTTCTTTCAAGGCGGTTTAAAAACATCCCTCTGCCAAACTGTCACACACAAGCAAGATCGCCTTTACTTTAAAATTCAAAGTGTATATTGAACAAATGAAATATGAGTACCTGCAGGGTTTATTGTCGGCTGCCAAAAGCAAACATTTCAGAATCCTTTGAACGCCCTGGCCTTTCAAGAAGTCGACTTTACTGTCTGATGCAACATTATAATTTGAAAAACAATTGAGGTTTGTCTCTCCTTTGCGACAGTCCCATTTTTGCATCAAATTTTAAAAATCATTAAATTTTCTTATAAGTTCAGTTAGTTGTCACTTCTGCACAGTAAATATATTCCAACTTATCTTAATCCCGCGACAAAATAAAAAAACGATATATTTTATAACTATCTGAAATTTAAAAAACATTTATTTTTTTGTATTGGCATAAAAATTGTAATAACTAAAACATGTCATTATGTAAGAAATATTATTAAAGGTATTCTAGGAGAATTATGAACATTATCCTTTTCATTCATCAGAACTCTTCCAAAAAAGGAGCGATCTTTAAACACGTTATTGATCATAATTTTAATCAGATTGAAATTCAAATATTTCAGACCGTTAAAGCGTTCAAAACAAGATTGAAACAAGCTTTGATTTTCGAGAAAGAAATTTATATTATATTTATAGATTCTGAAAATAGATTAAAAGAATTAACCTTGTTGATTGATTTGCTGGAAAACAAACGCATTCTTTTAATTCTTCCGACTGATTTAAGTGCCATTTTATCTGTCGCCCATCAATTTTTTCCAAGGGTTTTTACTTTTATAAATGACACCTATGATGACCTTTGTGCCGTACTAACAAAGATGATCAATCAAGAAACAAAAAATATAATGTCATATGGTAAGGGAGGAAATTAAGATGGCCCAATTGGTTGAAACAATGAACCAGGCAATTAAGGCGACAACGATCAAAACTGGGAAATACCTGACCTTTACTTTGGAGACGGAAGAATATGGAATCGGTATTCTTAAAGTCAAGGAAATCATCGGTATGATGCCGAGCCGAGCACTTTTGTTCCAAGAATCCTGGAATTTGTAAAAGGGGTTATCAATGTTAAATTCCAATGAGCGTTTGAAATAAGGACCGTCATAATGGCTTATGAAAGTATCAATGAAGTGTTAGATAAATTTTCTTGTGAGCTTGTTCTTGTAGATTCCGGAGAACCAAAAAGCTTATCTGCTTTATTGCCCATTCTTAAACAACTCCATTCTCAATGCATGAGATTGTCATTAAACGCTGAGGCAAAAAAGGTTTTAAAATCAAAAAATATTATTTATGACGGTGTAAAAAATAATTATCAAAATGTAAGTGAGCAAATAAGTGAGTTAGAAACGTTTATATCTGAATTATCAAAATCTATAAAAGGCTTAAATTTTAATGAGCAGATTTCAAAAATTCCGGAAAATAATACCGTAAAAACCGAAGACAGTTTAAATTTTCATGATTACCAAACATTAGACATAAAACTGGATGAACTCACACTGCTGATCGGTGCTTTTTGTCCAGGAGATATACCGGCTTTTGGGGTAATGTTAAATTGTCTGGATGCCCTTATTAACGCCTCAAAAATAATTGAACCGCCTACCTTTTATCACATATCCGGTGTTTGCAAAAAATATATGGAAAACATGATGCTGGAAAATATTAACAATACCAAACCCATAGAGGAAGCCGTGGTATTGTTAAAAGCTATTTTAAGCCATCTAAAAAAAGGAGAGGTCTTTGCCTTTGATTATGCAGATGTTCTTGAAGTATTGGGAGTAAAAGTTTTAGAAGAACAAAGACCTAAAAAAAACGAACCAAAAGAAGTGGCGCCTGTCATCGAAGTTCAAACAGAATTGAAAAAAGTATCAGACGATGATATGGAAATTCTGATTGATTTTGTATCTGAAGCCTGGGAAAATTTGGATACCATTGAGGTAAACCTGATTGATCTGGAGCAGGACCCGTCGAATAAGGATATTATCAACGATATTTTCCGCCCCTTTCATACCATTAAAGGTGTGTCTGGGTTTTTGTCCCTCACCAAAATAAACAAACTTGCTCATACCACAGAAAATCTTTTGGATAGTGCTCGCAGTGGAGAATTTTTGATTAATGATACGGCCACAGATGCGATTCTTGAATCCGTGGACACATTAAAAATACTTATTACCAGGGTCCGTCAGGCAACAGAGACCGGGTTCATACAGCCAGATGATGATATTGACGTTAATGGCTTGCGAGAGAGGCTCCAAACGCTTCAGGTTGCGTTAACAAAAAACGATAAAGAGCCTTTGGGTGCAATTCTGATCAAGAAAAATATGGTTGATCAGGATTCCCTTGATCAGGCCCTTAAGACCCAGAAAAATCAACCGGGAAAAAAAATTGGGGAGATTCTGGTTGAATCAAAAAAGGTCCAACCCAAACAGATTGCCTCAGCCCTGATGGATCAAAATGTAGCTAAACGGAAAGCAGATACCCAGGTCAAGGTGAGCACTCAGAAACTCGATGACCTGGTGGATTACGCAGGCGAACTGGTGATTGCCCAGTCCATGCTAAAACAGAAGACCATACATGACTCGTCATTGAGTCAAAATGTATCTCAATTGGGGCAAATTGTTACCAATATGCAGACCATCGTCATGTCCATGCGTATGATTCCCATTAAAGCCACATTTATGAAAATGATACGGCTTGTCAGGGATTTAGCAAAAAAATCAGGTAAAGAGGTCAATTTGGTCATGGCAGGAGAAGATACGGAAATCGACAGAAATGTAGTGGATGCCCTATATGAACCCATGGTCCATATGATCCGAAATTCTGTCGATCACGGGATTGAAGCAACATCAGACCGTCTTGCACAAGGAAAACCCGCCCAGGGTGAAATTGTTCTCCGTGCGTATCATAAAGGCGGACATATCATTATAGAAATAGAGGACGATGGTAAAGGACTTGATAAGGACGGAATTCTTGATAAAGCGAAAAACACTGGGCTTATCACCGGGGGCGAGAAAATGACCGATGCCCAGGTGTATGACCTGATCCTTCAGCCCGGGTTTTCCACTGCAAAACAGGTTACGGATGTGTCCGGCAGAGGCGTGGGCATGGATGTGGTCAAGTCTGGAATAGAAAAATTCAGGGGGCAGTTGAATATTGAATCTTTTATAGGAAAAGGAACAAAATTTACCGTTAGTCTGCCCCTGACGCTTGCGATTATTGATGGTATGCTGGTCGGCGTGGATGTCGAAAAATATGTTATCCCAACCAGTGCTATTCAAAAAGTGTTCAAACCCGGTAAAGATGACTATTTCACGGTGGAGGGAAAAGGCGAGATGGTTATGGACCGTGGCAGACTGATTCCCGTCATCCGGCTGAATGAAATTTTTAATAGCAGCAGTCAGAAAAAATCCCTTCAAGACTGCCTTGTTGTCGTGGTTGAATCCAAAGGAGAAAAAAGAGCCCTTCTTATTGATGAGCTTTTAGGTAAAGACGAGTATGTCATTAAAAGCCTGGGCAATCGTCTTGAGGATATTGAGGGGCTTGCTGGAGGAGCGATTCTTGCTGACGGTCGTGTGGGCCTCATCCTTGACATCCATGGAATCTTCAGTATTGTTTCGAAAGCGTGAGCACCGGCTGTTAAACGAAAAAGGAAAAAAAGGGAAAAAATATGTCATATTCAATATTGATAGTGGACGATTCTTTACCCATGCGATCGGTTATAAAACGAACATTAAAAGCTGCCGGTTATGGCAGCTCAGAATTGCTTGAAGCCGCCAATGGCAAAGACGCACTTGAGTTGATGAACAATAGTTGGGTTGATATGATCATAACCGATTACAATATGCCTGTCATGAATGGCCTTGAGTTGATCAAAGCGTTAAAAAAAGATGACCTGTCAAAAGACATTCCGGTTGTTGTGGTCTCAACTGAGGGGAATGCGTCAAAAATTAAGGAATTTATGAGTTCCGGTGCACACGGCTATATCACCAAACCGTTTACAGCTGAGACCATCAGAGATTTAATCGTCACTATTCTGGGAGAAGTAAATTATGAAGAAGATTTTGATGACAGCGATGAAGGCTTTGATTTTTGAAGTTAATGTAAGCGAAAACTGGACGGAATCTATTTATGGTATCTGAAACAAATCTCAGTCCTGAACAGCATCAAAAACTTTCCAGGATTGTTTATAAAGAATCCGGCATTGTTCTTAATGAAAATAAATACAGCCTTCTGGTGGCAAGGCTGGCCAAAAGAATGAGGATAATGAAAATATCCTCTGTTTCTGATTATATGGATTTGATATCGCGTGATCCGGATGAGTTCGGTGAATTTATTGATGCGACCACGACCAATCATACCTATTTTTTCAGAGAAAACAAACATTGCGAATATATGGTCAAGGGGCTGGACAAAAAAAAACCGTTAAAGATTTGGAGCGCTGCATCTTCCAGCGGTGAAGAAGCGTTTTCCATCGCAATTCAATTGCTGGCCAATTCATTTACATTCAACATTTTTGCGTCTGATGTTTCTGATTCCATGCTGAAACTTGGTCAGCGGGCAATTTATCCAAATGATCGGGTGAAGAATGTCCCCGTATCCCTTCTGCACACTTATTTCCAAAAAGGGAAAAATATATGGGCGGATCATGTCAAGGTCAAACCCGTGGTTCGGCAATTGGTCACATTTTCAAAATTTAATCTATTGTCAGACAAACCTGTAGATACATTTGATATTATTTTTTGCAGGAACGTCATGATTTATTTTGATACGCAGACAAGACAAAAGGTTGTCGACCGCCTTTGCAGCGCATTAAAGCCGGGTGGCTATTTATTTGTGGGGTTGTCTGAAAGCCTTAATGGGCTTGAGCACACCTTGAAAACAATTCTACCGAGCGGCTATCAAAAAAAATGATACAATGAAGGCGACCAATATTGGCGGTATTTTTTTATATCAGTTATTAATTAGATGGAGGTATTTCAATGGCGGAAAAGCCTGTAATAAGAATTGGTTATTTGAAGATAACAGACCATCTTATCCTGGGTGTTAGTGATCTCAAATTAAAAAAAGGAATGGAAAAATTTGAGCATTGCACACTTGAACCGGTGGTTAAAAATGGGTGGAATGAGGTTGCAGATGCGCTTTCAGTGAAATCACTTGATGGTGCATTGATCCTTGCACCTACGGCCATGGATCTGTTTAAATCCGGTGTGGGTTTAACCTTACTGCTTTATGCACACAAATCCGGAAGTATTCTCGTAAAAAGCAAAAATGCCAACATTGAGAAGGTTGAGGATTTTGCTGGTAAAACAGTTTTGATACCCTACCAATTATCCATCCATAATATGCTGTTTCACAGGCTTCTATCAAAGAAAGGCCTGAAAGCCGGGCGCTCCACAGAAAAGGGGATTGATGTAACCCTGGAAGTTGTGGCTCCTTTCCAGATGCCCGAAGCCATCCAATATGATGAAGAGGGAGAGATCGGTGGTTTTATTGTGGCCGAACCCTTTGGATCACAGGTCATTGCCCAGGGGTATGGTGAAGAGTTTTGCCTGTCAAAAGATTTGTGGCCGGGACATCCTTGTTGTGTTTTTGTCATGAGATCAGAGATGGTTGAAAAATATCCCGAAGCCATTCAAGAAATCTGCAAAAGTTTTGTGAGATCGGGGCTTGCCATTGATGCCCAGCCAGAACCAGCCTCTATTATTGGTGGTAATTTTTTATCTCAGAATACAGATGTGATCAGAAAGGTGCTAACCCAGCCCCCGGACCGGATAACCACCGGTGAATTATTTCCTGTATTAGAAGACCTTGATATCATTCAAAAATATATGATGGACAAAATGAAGATTATGACCAGTCTTATTGATCTTGAAAAATTTGTAAATACTGAATTTGCCATCAAAGCAGGTGCAAAATAAAAACGGTTATTTGGCAGAATCAATAAATTTATATATTTGTGACATCACTTTTTTACTCCATTTTGATTTTCCTGAGATTGTCTGAACACCATCCTGGTTTAATCGATTTGTGGATTCTTCTGCACTCAGCCCTTCTGTTTTAAGGCGTATGATTGTTTTCAGGACAGCCGCTTTGTGTTTTTTTAGATTTTTTTTCGGCGTGATATCTGGTTTTAAAGACGGAGTCTCAGCAATAAGGGCCGACAAATCATCTGTGGGGGCCAAGAAATCAAGGGAATTAAGTACAGACAGATCGTCCATTTCTTGTGGTATTTCCACGGAAGAGATATTGTCAATTAACAATGAAAGGTCATCTGTCTGGTGTTCTGTTTCCAGTAATGCCTGGTTTGAATCTTTTTCTATTAAAATCGATAAATTGTCTATATCACCTGGACGCGGTTTAGGATCATCCAGAATTTTTGCTTGATTATCAATCTCAAATGGTTTCTTTATGTTTTCCTGATCGGATACCCGGGGCAGTTCCTCTTGGTCAATGAGCGAATATAGATCATCTAATGTTGCTTCACTCGTCAATGAATTTGCCTTCATTTTTTCTGGAGGGGGGGGGGCATCCACAAAGGGGGTGTCACCAAGTACATCTCCTTTGATCAAATCAGTCAGATCATCCATGTCGGTTTTGCTGTTTTCTAACCGATCATAGGGTGGGTCTGAAGAATCAAATACGCCTGATATATCCTGTTGCTCGAAGTTGGCTAACTCTTCTGAAAGGTTACTTGCCAGATTTGCTTCATTTTGTGTCAGTACCTGTGATGCCTGAAGTGCCATTTCTTTTGTTTGTGAATCATTGATTTGGAGTTGGTTCATTTTCAGAAGCGCATTGGCTATATTATTCATTGCCATGGCTTTTTTTTCTTCAGCCAAAGCCCTTTTTTCATGGGCTGTGGCAATCCTTTTTTGTTGAGTTGTGATTTCATCAATCAGTGATTTAATGAGGTTTAGTCCCTCTTTGGTTACCCGAAGATTTTCATCAGTCGGTTTCAGGCAATGGCTGTCAATCTTTGCGGTATCGTCTGCCTGTCCCGGATTTTTAAGTTTCCGGTCTATCTCCGACGGCAGCATCCCTTCGTCTAAAGATGCCTTTATATTGATTAAGATCGGAATTGTATTTCGGGAATAGTAGTCTTGCCCGTCAGCACAGTCAAAGGGTAACCATGGGCTGAACCGCTTTAATATGAATTTTAAGGTAGCGGTTCCCAAATTCAATTCTTGTGCGATGTCGTTAATTGATAATGGTTTTTCCTGGATCATTTCTACCTCCAAAAAAGTTATCCATTCTTCCAGCGTTCAATCTTCTCACAGGCATTATTTGCAGATTTCACAAGCGTTTTAATATCCACCGGTTTTTTTGAAATAATCTTCAAAGCCCGCCTCCCGGATCAACAACCAAAATTTTTTTCTCCAACATTGTGCTCCTTTTTAATCATTTTTCTCCAATTTTGAATCGGATATGCTGCGGCTTTTTTTGTTCCATGGTCGTCAGCACGGCTGTCCGCATTCATTGTGATCTTTATCAGTGATTTAATAATACCCGAATCGTCTTTAAGAGATCCTCTTTACCTGTCTTGTCGGCCTCATCAAAAGTTTATCTCCTGTTAATTCCGATGCGGTAATGATTTCTCTGCAAAGCCTGAATAAATGAACTGCTCAAGGTCAATGATCTTACCGATCCCCATAACATCATGCATATATTTCTGAATGGTATCAAAGTCCTCAATAACCGGGTAAAGATCATCCATCTTTATTGCCATTGGCTGAGAGAAAACCCTTTGGAGAACTTCCGGTTTCAAGCCAATCGTTCCATCGGGATCAAGAAATTGAACACCAATGTTTGACGCCCGTTTTTTATCATTTTCAATATATTTTCCGGTCTCTATCAGAAGGGATACAAACTCCTGCGCAGCATCCGGAAACTTATCAATGAAATCATTCTGCATGGCAACGATACAGCAGGGATGGTCTTTCCATCTTGAGGAGGAAATAAATTCAAGATTTCCTATTTCAGCGACCATGGCTTTAGTGGCGATGGGTTCTGCCACCATAAATCCTGCAACATCTTCATTCGCCTGCATGATCCCCGGCATTTTTATGGGGGGAACAACCTCAAATCTCACATTGATGGCCTCTTTCCCAGGCACCCCGGGTTTTAAGCCAAGCTCCCTTAAAAACTGATGGGCCAGCATATGATGCACAGACATCTTATGGGGAATATCCACAACCTTATATTTATAAAAACTCTGCAAAGAATCAAACCTCTGATCATAGCGTCTGCTCCGCACAAAGGTACTTCCATTTTTATGGGCGAGAAGAACCAGCTTTATGGGTGAGTCATAGGCAAACAGGTCCATGGCAATGGGGGCCAGAACAAATGCGCAGTCGATCTGACCATTCTCCAACCCCTCCTGGATGGGATTCCATCCCGCCTTTTTATCCGTCTTCAGTTCAAAATACTTAGGGGTTACCTCACCCGTTGAAATCCTGTGTTTGAGGGCACCTAAAACCAGATGGTCTGTGATCTGTATGTGAGCCACGGTTAACTCAACCTTGTTGTCAATCATCTTTCGATTTTTACGATTGTCAATTTTTTTTGTTTCAGGGGAAAATGCTTTTCGTATCCCTTCCTTTATCTGCTCAGCATCAAATGGTTTTGGCACATGACCGTTACCGCCTGCTTCCATAATGGTGATCTGCTGACCTTTATCCGCTTGGGCCGTTGCCATGATAAATGGAAGATTTTTGTATGTTTCCTGGCCTCTTAACCATTGAAGAAACTCAAGCCCATCTTTTTTGGGCATGTTCCAATCGCTTATCACAAGGTCTGGATTTTCCTGTTTTACTTTTTTGATGCCATCATCCCCATTGACAGCCATTATAATATTCTCAAATCCCGCCTGTTTTAGAATCTGCTTGAACATAACCCGCATTGTTCCGGAATCGTCTGCAACAAGAATTTTAATATTTGGATCTATCACCATTACATCACTCCTGTATTTATAGTACCATATCTGATTGTTAAATTAGTGATACTCCCTATAATCTCTTCATTGATAGGGGTACCAGTCCTGGTCCCGAAGTCTGTCAACCTTTAAAATGGCCACTTCATTGGTTTTTGTATTGAACACCACTTTTCTGCCTTTTTCCCCACCAACATCCTGGGAAGTGATCGATATCTGGTTTTTTAAAAGGATCTTTCTGGCAATATCAATATTTTTCCTTCCGACATCTTCATTGCTTTTTTCAGGATGATATGCGCCCCCATATATTTGCGCCTCAAGAGATTTGATTAAAGATTTCCGGGCCAGCATCATTTTCAGCAGGGTAATTGTCGCAATATTGCCATACAATGCAGTGGTTTTCCCTTTTGTGGCAATATAGGGGAAAATAAAATGATTCATACCGCCGATCCTTTTCTCCCTGTCAAAAATACAAATCGAGACACCAGACCCCAGGACCGTGGATATGCCGACGGAATGGTCCGGCACTAGAATATATCCGGGTTCTAAAAGGTAATGGTTGGCCAGTGAATTTTCACTGGAATGATTATCCTGATTCATACACTCCTCTTTATTCTTTTGGCAAGTCTGGCAACCAGAAGGCTGCATTTTTTTCATTGAGGACCACGCCGGATTCTTTATCAACAATTTGGGAAAGTTTTTTGTGTTGCCCAGGACTCAGTTCTGTTTCGGTTACCATAAAATAGGTCCATTCAATTATAATTTACATTGTTTCCAAAAGCGATATGGCCTTATTGGCAATCGCGTTGATATCCTGAACATAATCAACCGCACCGATGTTTATTGCTTCCTTGGGCATGCCGAAAACCACACTGGAGCGTTCATCCTGGGCAATATTTACGGCACCCGCCTTTTTCATGTCCAGCATTCCGGCAGCCCCATCTTTGCCCATACCAGTCAAAATGATGCCCAGGGCATTGGCCCCGGCAAATCTGGCAACGGATTTGAACAGGACATCCACCGCAGGCCGCTGATAATGGACAAGGGGGCCGGTTTTAACCGCTACATAATATCTGGCACCACTTCGTTTCAAGATCATATGGTAATTGCCCGGTGCGATCAAAACCTGGCCGTTTATAACCGTATCCCCATTCTGCGCTTCCTTGACCCTCATTTGGCAAAGTTCATTCAGTCGCTGGGCAAAGGAGGTGGTAAACTGGGCTGGCATGTGCTGGACTACCACAATCCCTGGGGTATTGTGGGGCAATCGGGTCAATACATTCTTTATCGCTTCCGTTCCACCGGTAGAAGCACCAATGGCAATGATTTTATTTGTTGTGGCTGCAAGGGCCATTGATCCAATGGACGTTAACGGTTTTTTCTGGGTGTTTTGAACGGGTGAAGTCATTATTTTTGCCCCATAAACCGCCCTGATTTTTTCTGCAAGCTGCAGGCTCATATCCCCTACTGAATAAGCCGTGCTCGGTTTTGAAATTACCTCAAGGGCACCTAAAGAAAGTGCCTCAAGGGCAATTTTGCTGCCTTTGCTCGAAAGAGAACTGACAATAATAACCGGAAGGGGATAGTATTTCATCAGTTTTTTTAAAAAGGTGATACCGTCCATTCTTGGCATTTCAATGTCAAGGGTAATCACATCGGGTTTCAGCTTGATGATTTTTTCCCTGGCAACATAGGGGTCCGGCGCAGTACCGATAACGATAATTCCCCTCTGTTTAGACAATTGTTCAGAAAAAACTTTTCTGACAACAGCCGAATCATCTACAACCAGAACTTTGATATCATTGGGCATATAAAGGCTCTCCAATCTTTCACTTAGTCCATTATTATGGTAATTGCCATTTTTGATTCAGTGGTTTCAACAATGGTAAACACCTGTTTTTCTGAAATTTCTGATGGATCCATCATTTCAGGGATGCCCAGTTCAAACGGAACTTTAGATTTTGTTTTACTCAAGGCATTGCCGCAGACCATGTTCAGCATTTCTGTTAATGTCCCTGAAAGATGATCTTGTGTAAGATTTTCACTGACCTCTCCCATAAAATTCTCCGCCATTTCTGCCGCAAGAATTTCAGGTGCCATGAGAATCAGGCTTCCGGAAGCATCCCCTGTAAATACCAGCCTGCAGACCAGATTGTTTTTTTTATCCATTTTACACTGAGCAAGTGTCGCTTCCCGGCCAAATTCAACAGGCAAAAAAAACATGGTTTCCATGACTTCAGAAATCGAAGCCTCCATCGCTGTCATCAAAATTGTCTTCATAATGTATTTCTCCAAGAATATTCACCATTAAATCTCTGATTGCTTCACCTGTTTTTTTTAAGCCATATGTAAGAGTGTGTCTACTTCCTGCATATTTATGCCGAACTCAGCAATAATCATTAAAACATCCGCCGCAGACAACCCCAGGTTTTTCATCACCTGATGTTTAAACCGATATGAAAGGCCATCAGATCCCACCCCGTTTCCTATCATCATGCAGATGCAGTCCGCAAGATAAACCGCTGCAATGTCCTTGTCGTAAATTTTGCTTTCGTCGGTCAGGTGATGGTGCCGGATGATGTTGATCATCCGGGGGCTGAACTTCCACATTTTTGTAATCATGGCACCCAGTTCAGCATGATCAATACCCAGAATCTTTTTTTCCGCTTCCAGGAAGCTGAAGTTTCTGGTATCAACCAAACGCGTAATTTCCTGAGATGCATTCGCTACATGGTTTCCTAAAACATTTTTTCCAATATCTTTAATCAGAGCGGATGTGAATATGACGTTTTTATTTTTTAAGGACAGCTTCTCGGCCACCAGTTTGGCGACCACGGCTGAAGACACGGAATACTTCCACATATCGCCTTCAATTAAGCCATATCCCTCCTGGCTTCCGGAAAGGGCTCTGGCACCTGATTTTATGAGTGCAAGTTCAATCACCTGATCCGTGCCCAGCATATTCACGGCATCTTTAATGGATTCTACTGGATTTTTAAGGCCAAAATAGGCAGCATTACACGTTTTTAAAACGCTGGCAGTGATAACCGGGTCATATTGAATCACATTGGCAATATCTTCCATTGAACTGTCCGGGTTATCCACCACAGCCAGAAGTTGATGGGCCACAGCAGGAATAGGTGTCAGATCTTTGATCTGTTTCATAAGCGTCTGAAGGGATGTCATATCCTCACCTCCTTGGCCCCGGACGTTTTGACATAGATGTCTCCTGTCGCAATTTCAATCCTGACGGTCCGATTGGTGTTCCCGCCAACATCCTGCTTGTTGATTATCACATTATTCTTAAAAAACATTTTTTTTAGGGCCATGTAATTTCTTTTGCCGATATTGAAAAAGCCTGCCTGATCCAGGATTTCTGCACCGCCTGCAACATAGATCGTCATTCGTTGCTTGGCTGCGCCCAGATTATAAGCGGTTTTAAACAACCTGGGTATTCCGGAATCTGCAAACATATAGGGCCTTGCCGTTGCCTTTGTCTTGTCAATGGAAGACTCGGGGAGCATATAGTGAAGGATTCCGCCAACCTTGACGGCAGGATCGTAAATGACAAGCCCGATACAGGAACCAAGAGAATAGGTGATAATCGATTCCTTTGGGTTATTGCTCACCTTCATATCTGCAACACCAACTATCTGTTTCATTCTGTATCCCTTTTATTCGCTCAAATTCGAAGCTTTTAAATTCATCACCTAGACTCAATTGAAAAAATACCATGGATATCTAGAATCAACCCGACTCTTCCATCAGAAAGAATGGCACCGCCAGCTATCCCATCCACCTCTTCAAGGTTGCTGCCCAGACTTTTAATGACATATTCGTCCTTGCCCAAAAGTTCATCTATGAACAGGGCTCTTTTTTCACCTTTTGATTCCACAACCACCACAAGACCGTCTTGAACAGATTTCTTGTGATGACTGCTACCATAGATTTCATTTAAACGAATCATGGGGATCAGGCTTCCACGGTCTTTGACCATCTCGTCTTCGCCGGCAACCGTAAAATAATCCTCTTTTTCAGGCTTAAATGCTTTTTGAATGGCAATTGTCGGAATCACGTATTTTTCTTGATTAACCCGGATCAACATTCCATCAATAATCGCAAGTGTCAAAGGAAGGCTGATCGTAAATTTTGTGCCACGGCCTTTTTCAGAGGCAATGCTCAATTGACCTCTAAATTTTTCTATGCCGGACTTGACCACATCCATGCCCACCCCCCTGCCTGACACATCCGTGATTTCCTGGGCCGTGGAAAAGCCAGGCTGAAGAATCAAATCATATGTTTGCGCATCAGTCAGTTGTTCATTGCCGGTAATAAGACCCGTCTCTTTTGCCTTTTCAAGAATTCTGCCTTTATCCAGCCCTTTACCATCATCTTGGATTTCGATAAGGATATGTCCCCCCCTATGGTAGGCGCGAAGAGTAATTTTACCCTGGGACGGCTTTTCATTTTCAAGACGGTCTGATGTAGATTCAATCCCATGATCACAGGAGTTTCTGATCATATGCACCATGGGTTCATACAGTGCATCGACCACATTTCTGTCTATCTCCGTATCTTCTCCGACCATCTTCAAATTAATCTCTTTGCCTGATTTTTTTGCTAAATCCCTGACAAGTCGTATCATTTTCATAAACGTGGCTTTTATGGGGATCATCCGCATGGACATGGCAATGTTCTGCATATTGGTGACGATCAGACCCAATTGTGACACGTTTTGGCTAAGAGACGGATCATTTATTGTTTTTTGTTTCAACATAGACTGGGCAATAACAAGCTCTCCTGCATAATCCACAAGGTCATCCAGCTTTTGAGTGCTCACTTTTACCTGGGCATCCACTTTCTTTTTAGGCTGGTTTTGATCAATCAGAGCGGAGGCAACCTGATGGGGTTGAACCATTTTTTCTTCAACCAGTATTTCTCCAATTCTTTTCTCCGGTTGGATTTTCTGAATCTCAAGGGCCTGGTCCAGGGAGTTCTGACCCACTATTTTTTTCTTGACCAATATCTCCCCCAACGGTTCCTTGTCTCCTTTTGTCAGAGAAACCTGAAGGGTTTGAAGTTTATCTCTTAAACCATTCACATCAATATCATCATCCGGCGGCATGACTCCTTTATCTGTTCCCTGGCTGACCCTGGCGATGAGGTTTTTTAACGTATCCACTGACTCAAGGATGACATCCGTGGCCCTATCATTAATTAAAAATTCTCCGCTGCGGGCACTATCCAAAAGATTTTCTGTGGCATGGGCAAGCTTGTTTATTTTGGTCAGGGATAAAAATCCAGACACCCCTTTGATGGTATGAAAGGGGCGGAAGATATCGTTGATAATATCCATATTGGAAGGGTCCTGCTCCAGGTCAATCAAATTTACTTCAATGGTATCCAGATTTTCCAGGGCTTCAGATACGAAATCCGTCAGGATTTCCATATCATCATCTGATATTTTCTCGGGTGATCTTTTTTCTGGATCTGTCTGAATTTTAATGGCAGGCTTGTCTTTAGGATCCATCTCTTTGATTTTTTGCTCTTCCATGAAGTTACTTTCTAATAATTCCAAAACATCAGAATAATCAAAGGCAAAGGGTTCCCCTCTTTTTAAATGATTGAATATCGACTTAAGGAGTACCAACCCTTCTTCAATCGGCTGTGTATTGTATATATCCTCAAGGATCATTTTTTCTAAATAGGTTTTGCAGGCCATACAAGTTTGATGAAATGCGCGGGGTTCAATCTCTTTTGAAACGTCAATGAGTCCGTCCAGGCTATTGAGCATGTCGTCAAGATCAGGAACATTTCCTGGACAAAACCCACTGATCATTCGGCTGAACTCATCCAGTTTTTTTTCTAATTGTTCAAAATAATCAGGTATAGGGTCTGTTACAGTTTTAGTTGAACTTTTTTCTACCATCTCACCGATCCGCCCATCTTCATCTAAATTTTGAAATGATCTTGAAAGACCAGAGATAAATGCCTCCAAAGCAGTTATTTGCTCAATACTGGTTTTGGAATTATTCTGTATGCTGCTGTTAATTATATTCTGAGCCTTTATAATTTCTCTGGCTTCCAGTGTTAATGAGAATCCCATACAATGTGTGTGAATGTTTTTCAGTATTGGCAACAAAACAGACAAACTTTCTGGTTCTTCCGGATCGGCCAGAACAAGTTCGCAGGAAAACTTTTCAATCAAATCTTTAATACGCGCATAAGACATCATAAACACCTTGTTTTTATATTTTTCAAAGATAACCCTCCAAAAAAATATCATTAATTTTGTAGCAAATATCCATTAGAGGATCTGAAATGTTAAATTTTATGTTGCCTATTGTCATCTTGTGTTGTCGTTTGAAATTCAGGAATTTAGGACCCAATAGTATTTTTTCCTGTCTTGGCTGTTTTAGGTTTAGAAGAAATGGTTTTCATTCGATTATGGCCACCAAAGGTGTTGTCCTGGTTTTATTTAAATTCTTAATAAAAAAAAATTTACGATGCTTTATTTAGGTCATCTATTTCCTCGATTGACAGCACCTTATCAATATTCAGTAAAATTTTAACCCCCCCGTTTATTTTTGCCAGACCCAGGATATAGGCCGTATCCAATGCAGTGCCAAAGGCCGGGGTATCTTCAATTTCGTTTTCCTGGATATTTAATACTTCTGAGACCGCATCGACCACAATGCCGATTAACACCGTGCTGGTTTCCAACTCTATTTCCACAACAATGATACAGGTCCGATCCGTATAGGGAATCTCCCCCATATTAAATTTCAACCGGAGATCCATCACTGGGATAACCTTTCCCCGCAGGTTGATAACCCCTTTTAAGAATGCAGGCGTTCTTGGCACAGACGTGATGGGCATCATGCCGATGATTTCCTTCACCTTGAGAATACCAATTCCATATTCTTCTTCATCGAGTGAAAATGTCAGGTATTTTCCGGTTTTAATTGTCGTTTCCTTAATTGCCTGGTTCATTGTTTTAGTCAATTGATCCATCTTTAGTTTCCTCCATTATTATTTGAAACGATTTTAATTTTTTTTTCTTGCTGGGTCATCTTGATTAATACCGCACAAAGGTCATCATAGGTGTCGTTTACATAGGTGAAATATCTTGGAAAAAAATGGTGGGCGACCGATGTTGTGGCATTTGAATCATCCGGAAGAATCAGGAGAATGCGTTTGCCTTCCAGCAAGTCAATCAGTGAGGTTAATTCTTTTAAGCGATCTTTAGAATCTGTAAACAAAACAAAAATTTCTTGATCGTAAAGAGAAACCTGTTTCAATCTTGTTTTGAACCCATTAAACGTCTGGAAGGTTTCAATTTCGAGCCCTTTGAAATTTTGTTTGATAAGTTTTCTAAAGGTTGTACCTTTACTGGATGCATTCTGATGAACAAAAAGTATAAGTTTCATATAAACTCATTTCTAAATTAAGTTGAATTTTTATATTCTCTAAAATCCATACATTACAAAATGCATGCCATGGCATAAAATTATTTTTTTGTTTAATTTCAGGTAGTTAAATATATATGGGTTTATTTGAAATTCTTAAGAATCGAACAATATTATTTTGATTGAAAAGATAACTATCTGAATTTATATTTTATTTTCTATAAAACGTGAAGCTATCGCAAAGATAGGAATGTCGCAAGGATGGGACAGGCTTTAAATGCCTTTTAAATCATACTGCTGCATAAGCCTATAAAGCTGACTTCTTGAAAGACCGGATATTTTGCATGATTCTTTTATGTTTCCTTTAGTGCCGGACAACAAATCTTGTAAATACGCGGATTTTGTTTTTTCAAGATGGTCTTTAAATGGAAGTTTGCTTTGATGCATTTTTTCTTTTGCAAAAGGATCGGGGGGTTGGGTGTGTTTATTCTTAAGTGTTTTGAATTTCTTTTTAATATTAGATGCTCGAATATGTTCCGGAAGATGATGAGGGAAAAGCTTACTACCGTATCCCGCTTTACTGCATACCAAATCAATCGTATTAATAAGTTCTCTTACATTTCCAGGCCATTCATACATTTGAATCTCTTCTAAAAAATCTTGTGACATGGTGCAGGTATTTTTTTCAGCAAGATCACTTTTCTGTTCCATACGACTGAGAGCAATCGATTGTATATCTTTTTCACGGTCTCTTAAGGGTGGAAGATGTATATTTATCGAAAACAATCTAAAAAAAAGGTCTTCTCTGAATTGATTTTTATCGACCATCTCTGTCAAATCACAATGGGTTGCACTGATCAACCTGAAATCACTGTTTATTTCTTTTTTACTGCCAACCGGTCTGAATCGCTTTTCCTGGAGAGCTCTTAAAAATTTTTTTTGCATACCCATAGGAAGTTCACCCACTTCATCCAAAAACAGGGTGCCTTTGTCTGCCATTTTAATCAGTCCGATTTTATCTGAATCCGCACCCGTAAAGGCCCCTTTTATATGACCAAAGAGTGTACTTTCAACTAAATATTCCGGTAAGGAAGTACAGTCAAGGACCACAAAATCAGATTGAGATTGTTTGCTGTTATTATGAATAGCCCTTGAAAATAATTCTTTACCAGTCCCGGTTTCTCCTGTAATTAGAACGGGAAGATCATTACATGCTGCTGAAGAAACTTGATCAAAGCAATTTAATATTTGCCGGCATTGACCAATGATGGCGCCCTTGTTGATAGGCATATTTTGAATTTTGGAAAGCTTTTGCTCTCTGTATTCCAATGCTCGAGCCAGAGATAATTTAAACTCCGTATGTGAACCGCCTTTTTGAATATAATCCCATGCCTTTGACCGCATGGCAAGTTCAGCTCCATCTGAACTTCCCTCTCCCGTCATGATGATTACTTCCGGGGCCGTAGAACAACCTCGTATATGCTTAATCGCGTTGAGCCCATTGCCGTCAGGAAGCTTAACATCAAGAAAAACAATATCAAAATCATCTGTAGATACTTTGTCGATGCCTTCTTTGAGGGTTAAAGAAAGCTCGACCATATGATCCATTCTGGTAAAAATCTTACCAAGAGTCCTGCAGACCTGGTGATCATCATCAATAATTAGAATTTTTGACATTTTGTTATCCTAAAAGTATTCAATCCTTTGATTGTCATCCAGAACCCTTCTCACTTCCTTGGCCATGTCAGAACCGATGGGGGGTTCATCATCAACCAGTAAGATATGCTCAGTTCCGGTTTCAACAGGCACCTGTTCAAAATTTGGTTCTACAATCTCAGAAGTTTTCAGCAATGGTAGGTAAACTTGAAAGGTTGTACCCACTCCAGGCTCACTCATAACGTTGATATCACCTTTATGTTCTTTTACAATTCCGTACGCCACTGACAAGCCAAGTCCCATACCCTTGCCATTTTCTTTGGTGGTGAAATAGGGCTCAAAAATTTTATCTAAATGTGCTTTGTCGATTCCAATACCATTGTCTGAAACAGACAGCATTGCATAATCGCCGGGCGGTAGCATAAAATTGGTTAGTCCATGTTTTATCTTGATTTCCCGGACCTCAACACCTATCTTTCCCCCACTATTTTGAACAGCATGATAAGCATTCGTGATAAGGTTCATTCCAATTTGATGCATCTGTGAAGGGTCTGCCAACACGAGACCACAATCCTGTTGCAGGAACTGGTTAATATCGATATTCATCGGAATTGAAGCACGGCTGAGTTTAAGGACTTCTTTTAGTACATGTTGCATCCTCACTGGTATCAGTTTGTGCTCATGCGGGCGACTAAAAGCAAGAATCTGTTTTACAAGTTCGCGGCCTCGCTTTCCTGCAATCATAATTTCGCTGGCATTTTCTCTTTCCGGACTGTTGACCGGCAGGTCTTCTGTGAGCATTTCCGCTAAACCGATAATCGGGAATAGGATGTTGTTGAAGTCATGGGCGATGCCTCCAGCAAGGTTTCCAATAGATACCATTTTTTGGGGGTGCTGAATTTGTTTTTCCAATTGTTTTTGTCCGGTTATATCCCGAAGGAAACAGATATAGCAACCGCCATCATCATCTCGATATTGAACACTGACCTTAACGTCAAAGACTGTCTCATCTTTTCGACGATGCCGGCTTTCAAATCGGTCTTTTTTAGTCTCGGTTATCTTTATCAGACGGTTCGATATCTTCGCCGCTTCGGTCCCAACAACTTCGAGATCCGAAATGTTCATTTTTAACAGTTCATCTGGACTATAACCACTCATCCGGCAATACGTTTCATTCACTTCAAGTAGTTTTCCATTTTTATCTGACAACCAAAATCCATCCATGGCTGTCTGGAGAATCGCTTTATGTTGTTCTTCCCTTGCCCGTAGTGATTTAATCGCATCTTTATCTTCCGAAATATCCGTCAAAGAAAGAAGGACCTTTTTATTTCCATTTATGTCCAAAAGGGAAGTGGATATAAGAAGGTCCATGACGGTTTCATTGCCATTGATTAGAAAGGTCATCTGCCCTTCTTTAAGGGAGGGTTCACCTGTTTGAAAGGTTGACAGCGTCAGTGATCTCAATGGGCATTGGGAACATTCCAGCTCTTGTCCACACCCTTCAGCACCAAAAGAATTCAGGCAATTGAAGGCATCACCACACAGGGTAAGCGAAAGGGCTTCTTTGGATAGATCGAGTCTTTTGAAAAGGAAGCCTACAGGGAATGAGCAGATAAGGCTAATCAGTGAAATATTAATAACGAACATCAGCCACTCTTGATGAGGTCTGTTAAAAACACCTGCCCAGGCAGCATTATCGGCATCTACAAGTGAATAAATGACCAGAAGAACAACTGCGTTGAGTATGATTGATAGCACTGCACCCCATTTATTGAAAAAAATAGCAGACATGATGCTAATCATCAAAAGCCATGCAGATCTTTCATAGTGAGGGCCAAGAAAAATAAAAAATGAAACCATCAATATATAAGCCAATAAAAGCCAGAGATATGGTACAAGTTTTGATGACCCTTTTTTAAAAAAATAAACAAACGCAATGATAAGATAGATAATCAAGTCTATAACGATTAATGTATAGACTTTTTTTTGAAGAAAAATTGGCAGGGTGAATATCATTCCAATTGGAAAAGCGATTAATGCAAACAGCATCATGGCATTTATCAGCCAAAGCCTGGAATTTTTTAATCCAGCCACGGTATTTATATCTGGTAAATACCAGATGTACTTTTTAAAGAAACTTTTAGTCATGACTGTTCCTTGGAATCAGAATCGCTTGCACTAGCTTAATCATGATAAATTTCTAAATCAGGCGAATGCTTATGGGCACATTTTTGGCAGATGCTGTGGCTAAATTCCACTACAGCATTGGTCATGTCGCCAAGAATAAACGGATTATTATTATCAGCTGTTTCCATCCACAGTTGATTTTTTCTATTGATTTCATTTTTTCTGGCATAATCAGGTAGTAAAGAAAATTCAGCATTACTTTTTAAAAGAGCATTATGGATAATCGGAGCAGAGGAAATAGTGACTGTAATTGCTGTTTTTTCTTTAAGATGGGATTCCACGTGCAAAGCAGCTTCTTTAGAACGAGTTTTAATATATTTCATCCTCCGTATTTTTCAGAGTATCTTCAACATACGCAAAAGATATCCTCATTTGAAAAAATATGGTATTAATAATAGATATAACAAAAAAATACAATTCTTTTGTTAGAATTTGAGTAAGGTCAAACTTCCCTGAACTGGCAACGTTATTATGATAAAATTTCATGATTCTTTTGCCAAAAAAACACGAAAATAAGAATTGATAAAACGGATTAACAGTGCATCAAAATAGACCCATTGATTACATTTACCATGGTATTGTTTGTTACAAATTTATTTTGAACACTTCAAATAATGTTGTATATGAATGTTGGCTAGGATTTCAAGCAGCACGTAACTGCGTCTTCAATAGAGGCAAACTCAAACTGAAATCCATTATCCAGTAACCGTTTTGGCATAACCGTCTGCCCGGAGGTGATGATCTGGGCTCCCTCGCCGTAGAGCAGGCGAAGAACAAACATCGGGACCGGTAAAATGGTCGGCCTTGAAAGGGCCTTACCCAGGGCCCGGGTCAACCCAAGGTTGGTGGTCGGATTAGGGGCGGTCATATTATAGACGCCTTCATAGGTTGAATCATTCATGGCTGCTTGAAAAACCCGGGCCAGATCTTTTATATGTATCCAGGAAAAAGGCTGGCTGCCATTACCAATGGTGCCGCCCAGACCCAGTTTGAACGGTAAAAGCATCTTTTTCACAATCCCTCCCCCCTGTCCGAGAACGACACCAAAACGAAAAATGGCAGTGCGACAGCCAAACGCCTTTGCCCTTAAGGCTTCTTGTTCCCAGTCCCGGGACAGGTGCCCCAGAAAATCATCGGCCGGCACATGGTCATCTTCGGTATGAATGCCTGTGGCAGCATAATAACCAATGGCAGACGTCGAGAGAAACACGCTGGGAAGCGGTTTCATTAAGGCGCAGGCATTCACCAGTTTTTCGGTCAGGCCTACCCGGCTGTCATACATGATTTTCTTGTATTTTTCAGTCCAGCGACTGATCACAGGTGCTCCGGCCAGGTTAATGACAGCACTGGCCCCCTGCATATGTTTTGCCAGCTCCCCGGGTGACAAGGCAAATTCTTTGCGGCCCAAGCGGATGATTTCCCAGCCGGTTTCCTGGAATTTACGGCACAAATTGGAACCGACAAAACCACTGGCCCCGCTCATTGCGATGATATAACGGTTTTCCTTCATTTGAATCCCCTAAAACTAACGTCCTAAAATTGAGTAAATTCAGTTTCAATATTGTGACGTATTCTGAAAACGGTTTCAAGAATTTTTTATCTTTAACCGCCGTGACCATTTCCGGTAACAGGTCTGTCATCTTTAAACGGGACTCTGTGTATAAAGGGGATCCTTCTTAACGGCCACTTCTGTTCCATTATTTTTCTGGTGTGGATCAATTTGCAGGGCGATTTGAGAGGTGTGATTGATAATCCTGAAGTCCACCTGATCTTCCACCGGGATAATTCGGGCAAATTCATTCTGCCTTAAAAGAAAAGATACAGCTGTAAACGTCATACCGGCTGCTGAAAAATAGACAAAGAATCCACTGGGATTGTCCAGCAGCGCCATGACGGATGATGAAATCATGGGGCCCATCATGGAGCCGATACCATGAAACAGCAAAAGAGCAGAGCTGACAGTGACCACATCCCTGGGTTCAAACATATCATGGGTCCTTGCCACGGCCACAGGATAGATGCTGAACATCAGCCCGCCAAAAAGACTGGCGCCGGCCATGAAAAGTCCGAAAGAATGTTGAGATGCCAGAATCATCAATCCGCTGATAATGGCAAAGAGTCCGCCGATTACAGGTATCACAATGGATCTGTCACATCGATCTGAAAGGCTACCCAGGGGCAACTGAAATAAAAGTCCTCCCAATACCGTAATCATCATGAAACTGGACAATTGGGAGACAGTTAAACCCAGTTGCTGGCAAAAGACCGGCCCCATGGTATAAAAGGCACTGGAGGTCAAACCGGCGGCAAAACATCCGAGCAGCCCCAGGGGAGCCCGTTTCATAATTGTTTTCAGCCCCACAGACCTCACATCCGCCAGGCGGGGATGTCGGGTACGGGTCATTGCAACCGGTATAATACAAGACACCAATAACAAACCGATAATAAAAAACAGGCTCTGGCCTGCCACATTGCCCAGGTTGAGCAACTGCTGAGCGGCACTGCTGCCCAGGAAATATATCACCATGTAAATGGAAAACACCCGTCCCCGCGTCTGGGGGGTGGCGCTTTCGTTCAGCCAGCTTTCAATGATCATGAACAGCCCAATGGTTGCAATTCCGGTAAAAAATCTTAACGCTGCCCAGGCAAAAGCAGAAACATAATAACCATGGAGCATGACCATGGCCGTGGCAAGGGCAGCAAAAACACCAAAAGATCGAATGTGGCCGATGCGCTTCATCAGATGGCTGCAATAAATGGTGCCCACAGCAGAACCGATAAAATAAGCGGTTAAAATCAATCCGGTTGTCTGGGTTGAAAATCCTTCAAGGGTCAGCCTTAGGCTTAAAAAGGTTGACAATAATCCCAATCCCATTGCCATGATCAGCACAGCAGTATAAAGGGCCATAAACGATTTTAATATGGATGTCATAACACAGGTTCCAATAAGTTTTTCATACATGTTAAAGGGGGTTAAATGGTAACAACTTCAGGCAGGGGTTTGATGAAGTGTTGACCGAGACTATAGGTATACGCGCCCTGACATGGAATCATCAGGAGATCTCCCGGCGTGATGTCCTTGCCAAAATAGGTATATCCCCATACATCATGGGGGGTGCACAAAGCGCCTAAAATATCACAGGGTTTTTCCGTTAATGCGCTTTGGCTGAGATTGAGTATGGGGAAATAATCGGTTTCAAACCGTTCCCAGCCAATGGCATTGGTGCCGGCGTCGGTGATGACCAGATCATGATTTTTTTTATCGATTACCGTAAAAAAGAGATGCATGGCACTGTGGCAAATCCATCTGCCGGGTTCAAAACAGATGCGGCAGTTAACCCAGGGGAAAATATGGGTATTGATGGTTTTAAAAAGGATCTGGGCAAACAGTTCTATGGGGGTTGAGGGTCTCCGATAATGCGCATTGCCATGCAATACATCCTTGTTGTCGGCACGTTGGCGAAGACCTTCATCGGTGCCTGCAAACTGAAGCCACTCTCCTTCTTCCGGCCAGTAGCCGCCGCCAATATCTATAAATTCAATGCACTGATTAAACCGGGCGGGCATTTTCTTGAGGGTTTTGCCAAGCAAGACAATAAATGCCAGTTGCCTGTCCGGTGTCAGATTCCAGCTCGAATGAAATTGAAGCCCCTTAAACTGGATATTGGGCAGGTTTTTCACCTGATTCCAGAAGGCAGGCAATTGTTCCGGGAGAATGCCGAATTTTCTCCACAGCCCGTTTGGGTTTGTGGTTAACCGGATACCCACCCGGACAGGTGGCGTGGCGTCTGGTTCAGAAACCAGTGCTTTAAGCCGTTCAAGCTCCCCAAAACTGTCTAAAAGAAGGGTGGTCCTGTCTTTATGGGCAATGGCCAGGGCCAGCTCTTCATTGGTTTTACCCGGCCCGCTGAAGATAATATCCCGGGCGTTTAACGCCAGGGCAGATGTCAATTCTACTCCGCTGGAGACATCCAGGCCAAACCCGGATTCGACCAGGGTGGCAGACACATCCGGATGGTTATTGCTTTTCATGGCAAAATAAAAGGCAGTTCCGGGGAAAAAACGGTTAAATGCTTCTGACAAGTGTTTCGCATTCTGTTTTAACGTGGCAGATTCCAGAATCCACAGGGGGGAGCCATGGTTTTGAACCATTGCCTGATACGTGTGTTTACGGTCAAAATAGCCACGAACAAACGGCTCCAGGACATCCCTTGGCAAAAAAGGGGTGCCCGGCAGGGGGTGATCAGACATGACAGGTTATGATGCCTCCGACAAATGGGTTGGCTTTTGATGGGGTTCGATATGGATATCTATTGTTCGGGCAATACTAAGGGCCTGGGATTCAGGATATTTGCCATTTGACGGCTCAATGATCACATGTCCCAAAGACCAGGAGTCGTAGTCATCTGGCGGTAATGTAATTTGCCGGCCCGGTTTTTTGGTTAATAAAATATGTTTTACCCGGGTGTCTGCCAGCAGATGGCGGGTTTCTATTCCTCTGAGGGTGCCGCTTTTGTCTGCATGGAGTCGGATTCCCACATGGGGTGTAACCGTATCATACCGGGTGAGTTCCAAAGGCGAGTGTCGTGCAAAATCAAGGCTTAGTTTCAGTATATCCGTCCCGGTGGACATCTTTAACAGATAGGGCAGACAATCCCCCCCGGGCCGGGGGGTCAGTTCAATCAACTGAATGGTGTTGCCGGAAACAATGAAATCAACCATACAGATGCCTCTGTTGATTCCCAGGGCCTGTGCACTTTTCAGCAGGAGCTGATCCACCGCATCAGGATTGATCGAGTGGGGCAGCTGTCCGGGCAGCACATACCCAATGATAGTGCCGAATGGCCTGAAGGGTGATTTGATTTTTCTGGTCATCCGGATGATATGGATGGCATTATTTTCACAGATGAAATCACAACTGTATTCAGTCCCCTGGATCAATTCCTCGGCAAGCATCAGGTGTGTTTGGCCAGGGGATTTTTCAAACAGGGGATTTTGTGCCCTGTTTTCCAGACCGTTGTGTATGAGATTAAAGGCTGCATGACACTCCGGCTTACTGGTACACTTGAAAACAAGTTCACTGCCGCTCCCTGTCAAGGGTTTTAAAACGCATCCGGATGTGACGGAACGAAAAAAGGCCAGGACATCTGAAATGGTTTTTATGGGGGCGACCCTGGGGCATCCGATACCATGGCGCGTCCAAATCTGTTTGGACACATACTTGTCCCTGCAGTTTTGAATGGTTTTTACCGACGGATAATCAAGGCCCCATTTTTCCGCAATACAGGCTGTAAGGGCCATTGACTCGCAATCAAAACAATAAATACCCTCAATGGCCTGATCCCATGTCTTCACGTGCTTGTTCAATCGTTCAAGGACCTGAAACGTGTCAGATAGATTTACCAGAATCTCTTCCTTGGGAGAGGGGCATGCTTCTTGTGCAGCCTGCCGGATCCCGGGTGCGGTGACAAACAGAGTCCTTCCAGGACAGGACGTCCGGATCCATTGGATATAATCGGATGTTGTACCGACCACCAGCATGATTTTATGCACAGATTTTTTGTTCCTTTGTTTCAAAGGTCAGGTCCATATAATTAAACGATGGATGGTGGTTTAATTCATACAAGGGTCGGGGCGTGAGATGGAACCGCTCTTTCCAGTTAAAATCGCCGCAGAGAAAGTCAACAGAATCAATTCCCTGGCAGCAGGACCAGTCCATATGATGGAGATTGATAAGCTTGGCCACCCCTGGGAAATCCGGGTTTGTCCCCCCGGCCAGCAATGTGTAGGCGTTTTTATACACCGCTCCCATGTCCACGGCAGCAATGGACCCATCAATAAGCACTGTAGTGATCCTCATCATTCCCATCCGGGTGAGAAACATGGCAAGATTTTCAAAGGAATGGTAAAATCTTGGATCACTAAAGTAAGAGGCTTCTCCAAAGGATTCCCTGTTCAGTTTGACAAGGTGGGCTAAATCCTTTGATTGGTTGAATCTAAACGTCACCTTCCGGGCATGGAGTTTTTTCAACTCTGCATTGAGCTTTTTTCTGGATTTACCGGAAAAAGAGAGCAGATAATTTTCAAAGGAAAATCCATATAAACCCGGATGAAAAAAATATCCGATTTCGTCCGGCATTAGGCGGTTCGACAAACCCAAAACGGCATTCCAGCAAAGATAGCGAAGATGCAACGGTCCTGGAACGGAGTCCAGTAAATTTTCTATAACCTTAGGCGTTTCTGCGATGATCCGGTTTTGCTCGAGCCAGGTTTTTCCCTGCCACGTTTCTCCGGGAAACTGAACATATTGTTGTTTTTCCCCGTCCCAGCACAGGGCCAGAAGTCCCACAGGCCGCTGATTTTTTTCAACCACATGAAAGTGCAGGGGTCTGGAAAACGCATCCTGAAAACAGGAGCGGACCTGCCACAAATCAAACAGTCCTCTGGCTGGCCAGAGTTTTTCCCATATCTGTCTGCACTGTTCAGGATCTTCGTAGATAATGGTCTTCATCATTTACTCAGTATCTGTGGGTGACGTTCAGATTGGAGAACGACCCACCAAAATAAGTTTGGGCAAAGGATTTAACGGTCTCAGGGTCATAGGCCTTACAGCTAAAGACATCCAGATAGGTGGTATTGGTTTTGTTTGCAAAATGGGCGGATATAAGAGAGGTCTCTATCAACTGAACCATTGAAAATCCGGCCACTTTTTCATCTTCTCCAAAATGAACCACCTGGGTTTCCCCGAACCGTTTCATTTCAATCAGGTCACATAATTCAACTACAAATTGTTTGATCAGGTCAGCATCCCTGATCTTGGCGGGGTCACAGTCATAGATATCAATGGCGGATGCAATCCCCCATACCTCAGGGACAGTATCCATTTTAAGGGGTGTTTCAGCTGTCAGAGTATTCATCGTCTTTTCTCCTTTCTTTTTTTGTCCAGGGTGCTGAACAGGCTACCATTTTCTTTGTCAGTGTCTTTCCATTGGGACCGTTTGCTGAGTTTCTTTCGACGCTGCTGCATTTCCGTCTGGTCTTCCTCACACAAGTCCTCATCATAAAAATCTTTGAATTTCGGGTTTTTATGCCTTGTTCTCCGATTGTTTTCTCTGGTCATTGTTTTCCTCATAAGGATCTATAAATAATTAGCCGGTATTGCTCGCGGACCTGAATTTCCCTTTAGCAACTGTTGTGCCGCACCTTGTTGTTTTTTTAAAAAAGACGGATGTTCAATTAAATCAGCGGGTTCCATGGATGACTGCCAGGATGGGACGAAATAAAATTCAGTAATTTTTATCCGAATTATGAAAATTGGTATTTTTTTACTTGATTTGTGGTCATTTTCAGGTATCATCAACAAATAGTGGGATTGTTTTGGTAAAAAATTACCGATCAAAGAAAGGGTCCATATGTTAATCAGGGTAGCCTGTGCCATCAAAGAAAAAAAACTGCAGGCAGATCTTGAAAAAAGATTGTCTGATTTTGATGTGCAGTTGAAAATATTCGGAAACAACAAGGCCCAGTGGCAGGAGCTGGTTCGCAGTTGTGGGGATGTGTTTTTAGTCAGTAAATCCCTGATCCCCCGGCCCATTGAATCCAGTGTGACGCTGCTGAACAATCTACCGGAAAAGCCTACCACCATTATTCTTGATGACCGGGAATCCTCGGAAGAACATGCAAATCTTCTGGCATCCGGGGCAGATGTCGTTTTATATACCGGCATTTCCCAGGACAGCCTGATGGAGGCCATTGAAAGTACCCTGGAATCCAGACGACAGTTTTATTATGTGGATCGCCTTGACCAGCGGGGCAGGATAAAACCCAGATTAAACGACTTTGTCTCAAACAGTGAAGATATGCAGCGGTTTCTTGAAGAAGTTCAACAGGTCGTTACCAGCGACGCCAGCCTGCTGCTTCTCGGAGAAACAGGTGTGGGCAAAGAACATCTGTCCAAGGCCATCCATGCTGAAAGTCACAGGGCTCAGGGCCCTTTTATCCCGATCAATATGGCGGCCATACCCGAGCAACTCATGGAAAGTGAATTATTCGGTCATGAACAAGGTGCGTTTACGGGTGCGGTCCGGTCCCGGCGGGGGGCTTTTGAACTGGCCCATGGCGGCACCATCTTTTTAGATGAAATCGGAGAAATGTCCCTGCAGATGCAATCCAAACTGCTTCGGGTCCTCCAGGATTTTGAATTTACACCAGTGGGTAGTGAAAGCCCTGTATGGGTTGATGTAAGGGTCATTGCCGCCACCAACAAGGATTTGGAAAAAGGCATTTTAAAAAACGCCTTCCGCCAGGATCTTTATTATCGAATCGGCGTAATCTCTCTGACTATTCCCCCCTTGAGAAAACGGAAGCAGGATATCCCTTCCCTGGCCAACCATTTTTTGAATATGCACAATATAAAAATCGGCCGTGAAATCCATCGGTTTTCCCGGGCAGCCATGGAAGCCCTTTGCCAATATCCCTGGCCCGGGAACATCCGGGAGTTGATGAATGTCATTGAACGCGCCGTCCTTTTATGCCGGTCCGACGTTATATCCGTTAACAATTTTCCCGGCACTTTCCAGGAAAGTGCTTCCTTGATAGGGGACTTTCCCGAGGGCCCGTCAAGTTTAAAGGATCTGGAGATGGATGCCTGGAAAGGGAAGACCCTTTCCGAGGTCAGGAAACGGGTGATCCGGAATGTTGAAAAAAAATATCTTGAAATGGTCCTTGGCCAAACCCATGGAAAAATCGGGGAGGCCGCAAAGATTGCCGGAATTCACCCAAGGGGGTTGTATGGAAAAATGAAACAGCTGGGACTTGACAAGACCGACTTTAAATCCCGGTAAAGCGGGGTGAGTTGTCAGCGTCCGTCCCGGACAATACTGCCTTCTGCCATGATCAGCAAGGGGAATGCCCCCAAATGAAAGGGGTCCGTGCCCCAGACAATCAAGCTGGCCAGTTTCCCGGGCTCAAGTGTTCCCAGGCAGTCATCTATTCCCAAGATAGCGGCATTTTTACGGGTAATTAAAGATATGGCATCTTCCGGTGTCATTCCGTGGATTAAAAAATATTTCAAAGAATCCCGAAGATGATGCGCCAGGATGACCGGATGGTCTGTCATGAGTCCGAAATCGGCATTGGACTGCATCAAAGATGCCGCATTTTTATAGGATGCATTTTTGAGTTCTACCTTATAATCAAATGATCCCACAGGGCCATATACAATCGGAATATTATTTTTTGCAAGGGCATTAAAAATGTCAACGTCACATATGTCACAGGCATGTTCCGCTGTAACGGTTATGTTGAACCGCTGCTTCATATCGATGAGGTACAGGGCATCATCCGCCTTATGAACATGGACCTTTGCACTAATTTCCCCTTTGAGAAGTTTAAAAACAGCCCATTGTTCCGTTGACAATGCAATGTCATAGGCCCGCTGGATCAGGGTCAGGTGCTGCTGGTTTTTTGGACCTGACAGATCAAGAACAGCCTGTTCCTTTTTAATTCGAGCCTGTTCTTCCTTTCTGAGGATTTCCAGAAAATAATTTTCCAGCAGGGCGGTGGTTCCCATGCGGGTGCTGGGCCTTTTCCCTTTCCAGGTCGTCGCCGCCCGGGGGTTGTATCCCAGGGCCATCTTGACCCCACACTCCCTGATTACGGCGGATTTTCGATTTGGGGAAAAATTTCTAATGACCATGGCCTGTCCACCCAGAATGTTTGAACTTCCCGGCAGGACACAACTGTAGAGCACCCCAAAATCCACGGCTTCACTAAATGCCCGGTCATCAAAATAAATACTGTTGACGGGGTTATGCAATGGGGTGAAGGCGTTGAGGGTATCGTCCACCTCTGATTCCCCGGCCGGTTCTCCCTGCCGCTCCATGCCGATATGGGAATGAGGGTCAATAAAGGCCGGGGTGACAACGCCCGATACATCGGATTTGTAATTTTTGGAACTCACTTCGACAATTTTATTGCCGTGCACCACAATGGATTTCCGGCGCGTTTTTATTCTGCCGTCATAGAGAAGGTCCGCGCCAATAATGAATTCTTTTCCAGCCATCCCAGCCTCCTTATTCCTTTGATTTTTTCTCAGAAAAATTATATTCTTTTGTATTACAATTGATGCAAACAAATTACAATATGCTGCTTTCACAATATGGGATCCATGGACTTGACCAGGCCGGAATCCGTTGAAAAAAAGCCGTAAATCAGGAGAGGTCCGCATGTATATCCCGTTCCATTACCAGGTATCTGAATATGACTGTGTTCCCACGGCCATGATCAATGCCGTCAGCTATCTGTTTCACAGAAAAGAGGTCCCCCCCATGGTCATTCGGCACATTTACATGTACTGCATGGACACGGTGAGTCGGGATGCCAGATTTGGCATTGGCGGGACCAGTAAACTGGCTGTGCGGCTCATGGGAAACTGGCTTCATTCCTATAAAATGAAAAAATTTTCAGTTGACACTGAATTTTTAGACATGGAAAGGGTCACCCTGGAAACGGGCGGTCGAATCCATACCTGTCTGGAACAAGGGGGGATTGTGCTGTGCAATATGCTTTTAACCCCCCAAGAGGAGCATTATATCATGATTACCGCCATTGAAGGGGAATGGGTCTATTGTTTTGATTCATATCTCAGGACCTCTGTACGGGGGATGCAAGGAAAAGTGAAGGTCCTCAAATCGCTGGACGGGCGGGCACCCAATTTGAGAATTAAAAAAGACTGGCTTGGCCGTGCACAGATCCGTCGATTCTGTCTGGGTCCCTTCCACATCAGAGAAAGCCTTCTGATATGGCGGAATTCCTGATCACACATCTAATACACGGTCAATTAAATATTTTCTGCGGGACTATGGGCTCTTTTTTTGTGATTTCTTAAAGTTTAAAAGCGTGTTGTCTTGAATAAAAAGGACAGCTTTGATATCTTTATTCGTTGAGTGTTGAGTAAGGGAAGCATTTTTTGCTTACAGTTTAACGGCAATTCTGTAAGCGGTTAATTTTTATCCATTGCAGGAAGATTTAAGATGTCACTGGTTCAGGAAAGACGACCTACCCGCCAAATTTGTATCGGCAATGTCAACATCGGTTCCAAGGCACCGATTTCAGTTCAATCCATGACCAATACCCAGACCCAGGATGTGGCGGCGACGGTGAGCCAGATCCTGGCCCTTGAAAGGGCCGGCTGTGAAATTATCCGGGTGGCGGTTCCGGATATGGATGCCGCAAAGGCCATTGAAAAAATCAAACAACATATTTCCATTCCTCTCATCGCTGATATTCACTTTGATTTCAGGCTGGCCCTGGCATCTGCAGCGGCAGGGGCGGATGCGTTAAGAATCAATCCCGGGAATATCGGAGAAGCTGAAAAAATCAAGGCGGTAGTGGCGTGTGCAAGAGAGCACCACATCCCCATCAGAATCGGTGTGAATGCCGGCTCCCTTGAGCGGGAGATTGAACACCGCCTGGGAACAACGGCGGAAGCCATGGTTGAAAGTGCGCTGGGCAACATCAAAATTCTTGAGGACCTGGATTTCCATGACATCAAGGTTTCCCTGAAAGCCTCGGATGTTTCAAGAACCGTAAAGGCGTATCAGCTGTTGGCATCAAAAACAGATGTACCGTTTCATGTCGGGGTAACCGAGGCCGGTGGCCTGTATGCGGGGATCACAAAGTCGGCCATCGGTATTGGTATGCTGCTGGCCCAGGGGCTGGGTGATACCCTCCGGGTTTCCTTGACAAGGGATCCGGTGGAAGAAATCAGGACCGGCTATGAGATTTTAAGGGCCCTGGGAATCAGAAACCGGGGACCGGAACTGATCTCCTGTCCCACCTGTGGACGGTGTAAAATTGATCTTTTTAAAATTGCCGAACAAGTAGAAAAGTCTTTACTTGAGCGGTCTTCCCAGATTAAAGTTGCGATTATGGGATGTATGGTAAATGGACCCGGTGAAGCAAAAGAGGCAGATATCGGTATCGCAGGTGGTGACGGCAAGGGGATTCTATTTAAACGAGGACGGGTGATACGAAAAATAGACCAGGATAAACTTGTGGATCAATTGCTGAGCGAAATAGACAATATGACAAAGAATTCGGAGGAACTGAATGGCAAAAAAGGTTAAATCAGCAATTACGCCAACCCGGGAACAAGACTATCCCGCCTGGTATCAGGAAGTGATTAAAGCCGCGGATATGGCGGAGAATTCGCCGGTCCGGGGATGCATGGTGATAAAACCATGGGGGTATGCAATTTGGGAAAACATCATGCATGAGATGGATGTCATGTTCAAGGAAACCGGCGTAAAAAATGCCTATTTCCCTTTGTTTATCCCGTTAAGCTACCTGGAAAAAGAAGCAGAGCATGTGGAAGGGTTTGCCAAAGAGTGTGCCGTAGTCACCCACCACAGGCTTGAACCAGACGGCGAAGGCGGGTTAAGACCGGCGGGAAAACTGGCCGAGCCGTTAATCGTTCGTCCCACATCTGAAACCATTATCGGGGAATCCATGGCCCGATGGATATCCAGTTACCGGGACCTTCCCATTCTGTTGAACCAGTGGGCCAATGTGGTTCGATGGGAGATGCGGACCCGGATGTTTTTAAGGACCAGTGAATTTTTATGGCAGGAAGGTCATACTGCCCATGCCACGGAAGAGGACGCAAGGGAAAGAACCCTTCTCATGCTGGACGTGTATACAAAATTTGTTGAAGACTATCTGGCCATGCCCGTGATCCGGGGGAAAAAAACACCTTCCGAGCGCTTTCCCGGGGCAGAAGATACCACCTGTATTGAAGCCATGATGCAGGATAAAAGAGCGCTTCAGGCCGGAACATCCCATTTCCTGGGTCAGAATTTTGCAAAGGGATCTGATATTAAATTCCAGAATGAAGAGGGTAAAGAAGCCTATGCATGGACCACCTCCTGGGGATCCTCCACCCGAATGATCGGTGGGATGATCATGGTACACTCCGATGATGACGGCCTGGTGCTGCCACCCCGGGTGGCACCGGCCCATGTCGTGATTCTGCCGATCTTTAAAAAGAATGAAGACCGCCGAACCATTATGGAAAGTGCCCAAAGCCTGAAAGACGCATTGGAAGAAAAACAATTCCATGGTAGAAAGGTTGTGGTTGAAATTGATGACCGGGATACGGGCGGTGCCAGGGGCTGGGACTGGGTGAAAAAAGGGGTGCCGGTCCGGATTGAACTGGGTCCCAGGGACCTGGAGCAAAACAGTGTTTTCATGGCCAGGAGGGACACCCCCTCTCACCAGAAAAATTCCATGGACAGGGACGACTTTATCCATCAGATTACGGATATCCTGGACAATATTCAGGATACGCTTTTTAACCGGGCCCAGGCCCGCAGAAAAGAAAATACCATTGAGATGGATGATAAAAAAGCCTTTTACAAATTGTTTAAAAAAGCCGGGGGATACGATAATGGCGCGTTTGTCATGGCCCACTGGTGTGGGGCAGATGCCTGTGAGGAAACCATAAAAAAAGATCTGTCCGTCACCATCCGTTGTATCCCTTTTGACAGCCCGACCGAAGAGGGGAGGTGTATCTGTTGTGATCATCCCAGTTCAAGGCGGGTGCTTTTTGCAAAAGCCTATTAAGCAACACCAATGATCAGAATTACCGACATACTGGATAAAATAGAAGAGTATAATCCTGGCGGAGATTTGAATATTATAGACCGGGCCTATATTTACTCGGCAAGGGTTCATGACGGGCAGGTCCGACTTTCCGGGGAACCCTATCTGTCCCATCCCCTTGAAGTGGCCAATATTTTAGCAGATATGCGGCTGGATGTTGAGAGCATTGCCGCAGCCCTCCTGCATGATGTCATTGAAGATACACCGGCAACAAAAGAGGACATTGAAGAAATGTTCGGTCCCGGGGTTGCCCATATTGTTTCCGGTGTCACAAAATTGTCCGTCCTGCCCCATTCCACCAAAATTGCCCAGCAGGCGGAAAGCCTGCGGAAAATGATTCTGGCCATGGCAGATGATATCCGGGTGGTTCTCATCAAGCTTGCGGACAGAATTCATAACATGAGGACCCTAAAGTATCACCCCACCCCTGAAAAACAGGCTGCCATTGCCCAGGAAACCCTGGATATTTATGCCCCCATTGCGGCACGTCTGGGGATTTTCTGGATAAAGTATGAATTGGAGGAAATCGCGTTTTATTATACCTTGAGGGATGAATATGAACGCATGGACGCCCTGGTGAATAAAGCCAGGCATGAAAAAGAAGATTACATCAAGGTGGTCAATGAGAAACTGCATGACAAAATGAAGGAAATGGGTCTGGAAGCTGAAATAAAGGGTCGGTATAAACAGCATTACAGTATTTATCAGAAAATGATATCCCAGAATCTGGAATTTGAAGAGGTCTATGATGTCATTGCGTTCAGGATCATCCTGGATACGGTTCCCCAGTGCTATGCCGCCATGGGTGCCATCCATTCCATGTGGAAGCCGATTTACTATAAAATAAAAGATTATATCGGTAACCCCAAACCCAATATGTATCAATCCATTCACACAACAGTGGTGGGGCCAAAAGGGGAGCGGGTTGAAATTCAGATCAGGACCCAGGATATGGACAAGATCGCAGAATCCGGAATCGCTGCTCACTGGAGCTATAAAGAAGGCACAAAGGTTGACGAAAATACCGGGGAGCTGTTCGCCTGGATTAGAAATCTTGTGGAAAATCAGGAAAATTATAATGACCCGGATGAATTTCTGGAAAATGTTCGCATTGATCTGTATCCTGATGAAATATATGTGTTCACGCCCCAGGGAGAGATCAAGATCCTGCCCAAAAAAGCCACACCCGTGGATTTTGCTTATCTGATCCATACCGAGGTGGGGGCCGAATGTACCGGTGCAAAGGTTGACGGAAAATTGGTGCCCCTTACCCACCAGCTGAAAACAGGGGATACCATTGAAATTATTACAACCAAGGGCCATACCCCAAGCCTTGACTGGCTCAATTTTGTAAAAACCGTAAAGGCCAGAACCAAAATCCGGGCCTGGATCAATACCCGGGAAAAAGAGAGAAGTTATTCCCTGGGGCGGGAGATGTGCGAAAAAACATTCAGAAAAAAAAGCCAGAATTTTAATGCCCTGGTTAAATCCGGGGAGATTAAAAAAGTGGCGGATATTTTCGGGTTTAAAAAGGTGGATGATCTCATCGCCCATGTGGGGTTTGGAAAAATTACCCCGCTTCAGATCTTGAACAAGGCACTGCCTGAACTGGAAAAACAGGAACCCAGAGACAGCAGTTCACCCCAGCGTCAGTCTGGAAAGCGACCCAAAAAAGACAGCACCGGGGTCATTGTAAAAGGGCTTAACGATATTCTTGTAAAATTTTCAAAATGTTGCAGCCCGCTTCCCGGAGAACCCATTATCGGGTATATCACCCAGGGCCAGGGGGTGACCATTCATCGGAAAGGATGCCTTAATGTGCTGAAAATGAGCAATGAGCGCAAGATTGAAGTCCAATGGAGTGAGGGGCTTACCGAGTCCTATCCGGCCAGTATCAAGATCAAGACCGATGACCAGTTTGGCCTTTTAGCAGAGATTGCCTCGGTGATCAGCAAACATAAATCAAATATCTTAAACGCAAAGACGGAAACCCTGGAAACAGGTGTGAGTCTGTTTTATTTTAGTATTATGGTGGAAAGTTCTGATCAACTGCGAAGAATCATGTCGGATATCCGGAAAATTAAAAAGGGGACAGATGTCAAACGGGTCGTCAGAAACGATTAAAGAAAGGAAATTTTGTGAAGTCCAGTGCCCTTGAAGTGAATTTATCCGACACAAAGGTTGATGTCACCATTAACGCAAAATATGAGGTTCTTTTGGAGATTGTGGCATCCTATGTGGGCATCTTGAACCGGATGAATATCTTTCTAAAAGAACTGTCACATCCCTATAAAAACTGGGAGTTTATTGTCAGTGAAGCCCGGCATTTTTCCCTTCAAAATTTTTATTTGTACAAGTCTCATCCAGATGGCGATAAGGCATTGGATCTTTTTGTGGAGATCTTTTTAGCGTCGTTTGAATCAGAATCAAACGTAATGGTGAAGACAAGCGCAGCAGATAATTTAATGCTGTTTTTACAGCATATTGTCAAGGAATCCGCGCAGGATCTTGACCGGTTTCTGCCGGTGATCGAAACAGCCGTACAAAAAATCCAAGCCTATGAAGGTCAGGACTTTTATCTGTTTGTCAAATCTTATTATCAGCCGGATAAAATAGCAAAAAATCTGTTGGACTGTCTTAAGGGCGATCAAGTGATTTTTGCATCCTTAAACCGGTTTCTGGTGAAGTTTTATGGGTATTCGTTTGATTACTGGCTGAACCAGGAGGACCCGATTTTTTGGATCGGCCGAAGTATTGACGTGGGCCAACTGGATCCGGGGTTACAATCTATTTTAAAAGCAGTATCCCACACCCGCATTGGGTTGTGGCAAAAAAAACTCGAAACCATTGTTCAGACAGTGGACCCATCGTCCCGCCATGCAACATATGAGTTGACCCGTCTGTTGAGCTATCAGGAGTTTGTCAGTCACATCTGGGCCGTCCCCCAAAAAATAATGGCCCAAAGTGGGGATGATATTGGTGGCTTCCACCTGAAATTGACCTTTCTTTTTTATATCATTCATATTCCCGGACTTTCCACCATTCATGTCCAGGCCCTGCGCGAGATTAACACCACCCTGACCCATCTGATCGGTGACAGGGATTTTAAAAAGGATATCAATATCATCAACCAGACCTTTTCCCTGCTCAAAGAGCATAAGGGAAAATACCCTGAAACGGTTCTGGACTGCATCCATAAAATAGGGGATTCGGTTTATAAAACATCCAATATTGAGCTGATCAACTACTTTATAGACCGGGCGGTTGATCACGGGTTTCAGTTTCCCATGATTGAAGGGACTGGTGATGACTGGCAGGTAAAATGCAATTCTGCGCATGTGAGAAATATCCGGGTGTTTCTGGATCTCATCGGGCAACATCCCAAAAAGTCACGAAGACTGTTATCGGCGTTGATCATTTCGCTGTCCATTGGTGGGGTTTTTATCAAAGATACCGATCTGTTCCCCAGGGATATTACCCGGTTTTTAAATGCCGATATTGAACCGGTTTTTAATCTGGTCAAGCAGCTGTCACGCTTATTGCCGGCCTTTTTTAATGAAATTGGTGCCGAGGGACAGCTCCGGGAAATTTCCACCCGGCTGGACGAGGCCTGTCTGAGGAAGGACCGGTTAATTCATTTTTTAAGGAAGCAATGCCATGTTGAAAGCTCAAGCCGGATCGTGGATTTTATCAAAGAAGTCATTCTTTTCTGGAAGACCGGAAATAAACAGCAGCTGGAACCTTATGTTCCCCCGTCAATTTATGGTGAAATCCAGGAATCAGGACCCTTTGTTGACGGGCCTAAAACGATTCTCAACCGCCTGGAATCAAAAGGAATATCCCTTCCAAAAGACTATCTGATCTACACGGAAGAGGCCATCAATACGTTCATTGATGGGATTGAGGGCGTGACGGATCTGGACAGATTAAGGATGAAATTGATTTTTGGGTTCTACCGGCTCCTGGGCCAGAAATATCGGGTCGATAACCTGGAATTGAAAAAATATCTGTCTTCGTTCCATTCTGAAAACCTGCCGGATACCAGTAACCTTCTTTTGGTAATGGAAGAAAAAAATCTGGAAAATAAAATCCTGTCCATGATGTCCCACATGAAAGAATTGAAAAAAATTATTCTTTCGGACCACCAGTATGAGGCCAATGAAGCGATATATCGTAAGCGCCATTTTGCCGTTGATATTCCATCCATGTACGGCAGTTACAATGAAGCAAAATTTGATGCCCTGGGATTGACCCTGAGGGTTGAAAGCATCCTGAATGTTTGGTTTGAAGAATTGGTTAATGCCATTGATCTTCGAGTCATCACCAAGTCTACCTTTAAACGGATTTACAATGTCCTGCATCTGTTCAGGACGGCATTGGATCTGGACGGCATTGTCTCCAACCAGCTGGATGTCCAGATGGATTTTTTAAAATTTTCCATGGATATCAGAACCTGTACCTTTACCCAGTACCTGGATATTTTCAAGGGATTTACACGGGCGGTGTCCGATATCATCCATGATCATTTCAATAATATTCATTCGAGTAATTTATCCCAGATCGAATCCCGTCTTGGAACGGACCAGATCCTTAAAAAATATCTGCCCACCGGATCAAAAAACAAACCATTAAAACTGGACCAGCGGGTGGCTGAAATCTTTTTCAGGGATCGGATTGCCACTTCTTTAGGGCTGCAGCAACTGGATGTGTTTTTAAACCGAATTTTACAGACCCTGTTTCAACAGTCTGAAAAATTATCCCAGGCCCATTTGAGCCGTTTGTTAAATTATGATCCCAAATGCGCTGTCATAGAAGTCGACAGCGCTGATCCCATCAGCAATAATATCATCTTTCTAGGGAATAAAGGATTAAACCTCATAAAATTAAAGAAAATCGGTTCTCCGGTTCCAGAAGGGTTTATTATTACCACAGAAGTGTTTAAGTGCCGTGAAATCATCAAGCATTATAAACCCGCCACCATCAATTTCAAACAGTCTGTGGAAAAAATGGTGGCCAGCCTTGAAAAACGAACTAAAAAACGGTTTGGAGATCCCCAAAATCCTTTGCTGTTATCCGTTCGGAGCGGGTCGTCCATTTCACAGCCCGGAATGCTGGACTCATTTTTAAATGTGGGGCTCAATGAGGAAATCGCTGCCAGCGTTGCCGGCCTCCGAAAGAACCCATGGTTTGCCTGGGACAGCTACCGGCGATTTATTCAAGGATATGGCATGGCGTTTGGCATCAAAAGGGATGAGTTTGACCATATCATCTATTCCAAAAAAAAGGCGTGCGGGGTCGAGTTCAAACGATTTTTCACCGGTGACCAGATGAAAGTTGTGGCCCTTGACTATAAACAATTGCTGCTGGATTCCGGGATTAAGTTGATCAAATCTCCCCTTGACCAGTTGTTTCTGGCCATTGACAAGGTGTTTTCATCCTGGGAATCCAAAAGAGGAAAGGATTACCGGCGGATAATGGGGATATCCAATGACTGGGGGACGGCTGTTACGGTTCAGTCCATGGTGTTTGGAAATCTGTCCCGGTTGTCGGGGTCAGGTGTGGTGTTCAGCCATAGCCCAAGGCTTCCGGGAGATACCATCCGGTTGTGGGGGGATTTTACCATTGGCAACCAGGGAGAGGATGTCGTGTCAGGACTCGTAAAAACCCTTCCCATTTCAGAGGTCCAACGGGAGTTGGAAAACCGGGATTCAAAGATCAGCCTTGAAAACAATTTTCCCCGTATCTATATGGAATTAAAAAAAATAGTGCATGTCCTGGTATATGATGAAGGGTGGAATCCCCAGGAAATTGAGTTCACCTTTGAAGGCGAAAACAGTGAGGACCTTTTCATCCTCCAGGCACGGGACATGTCCCTGAGGGATCGAAAGAAAATTGTGGATTTTGATGTGAGTCCGGAGCTTCTTGACAAAACATATCTGGGGCAGGGAATCGGTGTCAGCGGCGGGGCCATGAGCGGCCGAATTGTTTTTACCCTGGAGGAAATTGATGCGTTCAGACAGCGTCAACCCGAGACCCGGCTGATTTTATTGAGAAATGATACAGTGCCGGATGATATCCTGGAAATTGATGCCGCAGACGGGATTTTGACGGCCAGGGGCGGCTTAACCTCCCATGCTGCTGTGGTGACCTATAGCCTGGGAAAAACCTGTGTGGTGGGATGTGAAAATCTTGTTTGCAATGAATCCGAAAAAAAGTGTATGCTCAATGGGGTTAAAATGGTCACCGGCGACTACATCAGTATTAACGGTCAAAAGGGATCCGTATATAAGGGGTCCCTTAACATCAATTAAACAAACAGTATTGAAACGAGGGTACTTATGAATACAAACGGCTCTAGAACACTGGGTATTAACGGACTGGGAAGAATTGGCAAGCTTTCTTTGTGGCATCATGCCGGCAGAAAGTACTTTGATAATATTGTGATCAATGTCGGCCGTGAGGTCGGCCAATCTTTTCAAGATATGATTCATTATCTGGAAAGAGATTCAACCTATGGACGATTGGAGTCCTTTCTTCATGGATATCAGGCAAAATCGGTCATCAGTGATGTGGATGAAGCCACGGCTTCATTAACGGTGAATGGTGTAAAGGTAAAGATTCTGCGGCAGCATAGAAACCCAAGAGAGATTGAATGGGCAGCCCATAATGCCGGCATTGTGGTGGATACGACCGGCCAGTTCCTGGATCCTTCCCTGGGTGTGGATGCCGCCAAGGGCTCTATCCGGGGGCACATTGAAGCCGGTGCCCAAAAAGTAATTGCCTCGGCTCCCTTTAAACTCAAAGAGGGGGTGGGCATGCCTGAAGATGCCGTGACAACCGTGATGGGAATCAATGACGGAGACTATGATCCCATCCGGCATAATATTATTTCCAATGCCTCCTGCACCACCACCTGCCTTTCCCATATGATCAAACCCCTGCTGGATTATTTTGGCATTGAGCGGATCCTTTCTGCATCCATGGCAACCGTGCATGCGGCCACAGGATCTCAGCAAGTGTTGGACCGGCTGCCGAAAACCGATGCCAAGGATTTGAGAAAAAACCGGTCGATCCTGAATAACATTATTTTGACCACAACCGGTGCGGCAAAAGCATTGCAGCTGGTTATCCCGGAAATGGCAACCATTGGATTTATTGCAGAATCCGTGAGAATCCCTACAGCCACGGGATCTTTGATTATTCTGGTGATGAACTTTCAGGAAGAAATCAATAAAAAGTCCATTCGAAGAGAAATGATTAACTCAATTTATGAAAATGCCGTAACCGCCAATACAAACGGATACCTGATGTTTACCCAGAAACAAAATGTTTCTTCTGATATTATCGGAACACCAAAGGCGGCTGCTGTTATTGAAGGCCATGAAACCCATACGCGCACGGGCTCCATTAACATTAACCTTGAAAATGTGCGGGGGATTGATAAAACCATATTGGACCAGATCAAAGATCAGGTGACCAGCATTCAGGTGACCCAGGCCGTTATTTACGGCTGGTATGACAATGAAATGGCAAGCTATGTCAATATGCTGGGGGACCGGGTCGTGTCCATTGCCGAAGCCATGCATTAAAACATCACGTATTCCGTTTTTTCTAATCACCCTGGCAGGGGTCTTGTTTTTTTAACAAGTTTTGGCCATGCTTAAGAAAAAGACTCTGCCGTTTTCCATTGGTGAAAAACGGCATTACGCGGTTGATTCGATTTCATTCTAAAAGGGAAGATAATGTCTAATTTTATTTATAAGAGATGGCTTTGTTTCAATCTTCAGATACAGATCTCCGGTTTCTCCTTTACCTTTCTCCCCCATACCCGGAAGACGGATTTGTTGACCATGACATACATTGGGCGGAATTTTCACAACTAACTTTTTAGATCGCCATGTATGATAAGATGAAATTTAAATGCCAGATCACGATAAGCAGCCCTTATTTGTTCCGTGTTAGGACTGCAAATTTTATAGCTTGAACGAAAGGGATTGTCTTTTGATCCATCTCCTGCGTTGCATCAAATGCCCGATAGGCTGGACCGCGAACGGCCTGTAACGCAACAGATAAGCAAACTTGACTTGCCTGAAAAGTGAAAATTAAATTATTTTCTTGTGACACTTTGTTATCTGATTTCTTCAGTACTATTCATTTTATCTTTTTGAAATAATAAAATATATTTCTTTCAGATGCTATTTCTTATGAATAATCGGGCGATTATATAGAATCATTATTTATTCTTCCTATATCGTCATGGTTTGCAATTCAAACTATCAATTGGATAATCATTTTTTATTATAATATGAATACGGAGTTGATAATTTAAACGCAATAGAGCTTAGATATTTGGAGTAACCTTTGGATACCCACATCACCCCAACAATCTGTAGAATATGCAAAGAAAATTGCGGCGTACTTGTCCGTCAGGCCCATGAGGGTGACCTTCGCATTATGGGAAACCCGGATCATCCTTTGAGTAAAGGGTTTATCTGTTTCCGGGGGCAGCAGTTTTCTGATATCAGAAACCATCCGGAACGGCTTTCTAAACCTCTGTTACGGCAAAAAGGGGGATGGAAGCCGATCCCATATGAAGATGCCATGGATATCATGGCCGAAAAATTTAACCGCTGCCGCAAGATGTATGGTGCCCAAAGCGTCGCATTTTTAAAAGGAGAGGCCTTGAAGCATCAGGAAATCAGAGGATATATGAAACATCTGGCCCATGCCTTTGGTAGTCCCAATTATATGTCTGTGGGCAGTCTTTGCCATCAATCTCTGGCCATGGGGCATGGCTTGACATATGGCGGCATCCCCAAACCGGATTTTCAAAAAATAAAAAGTGCCGTTCTCTGGGGAACCAATGTTGCCGTATCTTCTCCGCGTCTTTTTTCCCGTATTAGAAAAGCCGTTAAAAAAGGGTTAAAGCTTGTGGTGGTGGATCCTTGAGAGACCCGGACCACGAACCTGGCAGACGTTCACCTGAAAATTACGCCCGGCAGCGACGGCCTGCTGGCGCTTTCGTTTTTAAAGGCCGGCATGGAAAAATATAACCGGTCAGCCGATCCGGCCCGGGAAAAAGGATGGGACCGATTCAAAAAAGAAATTGAAACCGCAACCTATGGTGAATTGTTGGAAAAAACCGGTATTACGGAAACCGAATTTTTCAATGCCACACAAATGGTGTTTGAAAATCTGCCGGGCTGGAATCTCGGAGGCGTGGCCCTTGAATTACAGCCGTCAGGGCTGCAAACCATTCGGTCAATTGCCTGTCTCCAGTCTATTGTGGACCCGCAGACCGCTCCGACATCCGTTCTGTTTCCTTTAAACAGGCTTCCAGGTCAGGATAATTATCCACAAATGGTCGACCCTGTAGGACTTTCGCAGGCATCACTTTATGTAAAGAAGCAAAAGGAAGCGCAGGCCATGTTTCTGCCGGATGCGATCCTGAAAAACGAGCCATATCCTTTGCGGGCCATGCTCTTAGCCGGTACCAATCCAGTGCTCACATTCCCGGACGCTGCATTGCAGCGGAAAATGTTCAGACAACTTGATTTTCTGGCGGTCGCGGATTTGTTCATGACCGAAACCGCCCAGGAGGCCGATCTGGTTCTGCCGGCAGCCGACTACCTGGATTGCCTTGAGTTGCACGACTACGGAGCCGCCGGAAAACCTTATCTGGGATTGGTCAATCCTGTGGCCCAGAAAGGGCCGGGGTGGCCGGTCTGGAAGTGGATCTTTAAACTGGCCGACAAACTGGAACTGAATGATTTTTTTCCATGGGAAACCAATGAACAGGCATTGCAGTACAAACTGGACCACACGGGTGTTTTTCTGGAAGATCTCAAAAACGATCGCTCGTCTGTCATCCGGTATCCGTCCGATGCCACAAAAATAATACCCCGCAGTAAGATCCAATATTTTTCACAGGACGCTCAGGATGCCGCATCCGCCGGGTTGCCCACGCCGAAATCCTTTGAACTGCCATTTTATACCAGCAAACAATATCCAGTCTGGCTGAGTACCGGAGATCGAGTCAACGCCTTTCAACACAGCCAGTTTAGAGGGTCGCAGATCCATTTGAGAAAACAAGGCGGGCCAAGAGTGGACCTTCATCCTGATCAGTCTACAGCCCTGGGTATAAGGAGCGGAGATCCGATACAGATCGTTACCCGTTATGGGAAACTGGCGGTCAAGGCCCATGTCACCGACCAGGTCCGGCCGGACTGCATCCGGATGACCCATGGATGGAAAACCCCCAATATTAACGACATTACCGGAATGGAATATTTTGATCCCCTGTCCGGTTTTCCATGGTGCCGAGCTCTGCCGGCGCGCATCGAAGTATGTGAGGGCCAATCATGATTGACTTGTCAAAAAAAGATAAATTAACGGCTAAAGAACGGATGATGAACCTGATTGCGGGCAAACCCCTGGATCGGGTTCCGTTCATCCCGTTTGCCAGTGGATTCTCTGCAAGGGTGTTTCAAGTGGACCGTGGAAAATTTTATCGGGATCCCAAAACCGCGTTTGCCGCTGGTATGAACCTGACGAAAACATACCCATGGATGAATTCAAGCCCCACTTACGGCTGGGCTGACCGGGGGGGCTGGGAATTCGGCGGCAGCATTCTCTGGCCGGACAACAATTGTTATCCAAGTCCTTTGTCGCCGGAACCGGTTATCACCGATCCTGGTGAGGTGGACACGCTCCTGGATCCGGATCCTGATACGGCAGGAATGATGCCTTTAATTTCACAATTTAACCTGATCAACCGCGAATACGGATTCCCCGCATCGTTGCCGGGAGGGACTCCCACCACATTCTCAGCCGGTATTGCAGGATTATCCAATCTGATGCGATGGATGATCAAATATCCGGAAACCGTATTAAAGCTCCAGCGCAAAGTCACAGATTTCCTGATAAGGTGCGCACAAAAGACGATTCATGCATATGGCGGTGAAAACTGTAGTCTTTTTTGTGCCCTGCCGGTGGAGGCCAATGACCTGATTTCGGAAAAATCCTTTGAGACCTTTTGCAAGCCGTATGTAGAAGAATTGTTGATTTACTATATGTCATGCGGCGTAAGAAAAGTAACAGTCCATCTTTGCGGAAACCATACCAGAAACCTGAAATACTGGAAGGATATGCCCCTGCCGAAAAGAACCATTTTTTCCATTGGTCATGAGATGGACCTTGAAAAAACCGGTCGGACCATCGGCAGCGATCACATCCTGGCCGGTAATATCAGCAGCGGCGTTCTCAAGTCAGGCTCTCCCGAAGCAGTTGAAGAAGAAACCTGTCGCTGTCTTAGTGCCGGAATGAAACATGCCGGTGGTTTTATCCTGATGCCGTCCTGTGAGCTTCCCCCGGATACCCCTTTTGAAAATATCGATGCCGTGGGCCGGGCCATTCGGAAGGCCGGTTATTATTAACCACAGCATCTGCAGCAACATATTATTAGGATACATTATATTATGGAAATGAATGTCCAGAATCTTAAAAAGGTTGTGAACAATAGCAAATTGGGCAGTATGACGATTCTGGCGGATCTGAATATCAGGATCACCGCAGGGGAGTTCGTTTCAGTTGTCGGACCCAGCGGGTGCGGCAAAACAACCTTATTGGAGATTGTGGCCGGACTCCAGGAAAAAACCGAAGGGAATATTATGATTGACAATATTCCCATAGATAAAAGCTGTGCCAACCGGGCCATTGTGTTTCAACAGTATGGGCTTTTCCCCTGGCTGACCGTGAAAAAAAATATTGAATACGGCCCGAAAATCCGGGGCGTGAGCAGGGCACAGAGACGGCATATCAGCCGGATTTATATCGAAATGGTCGGCCTTGAAGGATTTGAAACCCATTATCCCCATGAATTATCCGGCGGTATGCAGCAGCGGGTAGCACTGGCAAGAGCCATGGCAAACAAGCCGGATATCCTGCTTTTGGATGAGCCGTTCTCGGCTCTGGATGCCCAGACACGTGAAAACTGTCAACTGGAACTGCTCGCCCTGTGGCGTAAAACTCATGTCACGGTCTTGTTTGTTACCCATGATATCGGCGAGGCACTCTATCTTTCAGACCGGGTGTTTGTCATGTCTGCCCACCCGGGTACCATCCAGGCCTGCATTCCGGTTGACCTGGAACGCCCAAGAATCCCATCGGTGCGGATGACATCATCATTTTATCAAAAAGAAAAGCTGATCAGGAACATGATCGGCAACAGGAATAACATCAATGAAAACAAAGTTCTGGCATAGCATCGTTTTACCGATTTTGATCCTGATTGTCTGGGATCTGTTTACACGGTTCAGTACTATTTCTCCGTTTATTCTGCCGGACCCGCTTTCAATTGCAATAAAATTTATTGAAAATATGAAAAACGGAGAGTTTTTTAGTAATACCATGATTAGTCTGAAAAGAAGTATGGGTGGCTTTCTGGTCGGCAGTTTTCTGGGAATTGCCTCTGGAATTCTGATCGGCTGGTCAACATTCTGGGAGCATTTAACCGATCTTTTGATTAATTTTGTTCGTTCCGTTCCCAAAACAGCATTGGCACCCCTTTTTATCGTGTGGTTCGGAATCGGTGATACATCCAAAATTTTGCTGATCGCATTCAGTTCTTACTTTTTTACCGTTATCCCGACCATTGAAGGGGTAAAGAATGTGGATACCATACTGGTCAAATCGGCTCAATCCATGGGCGCCGGCCAGTGGCAGATTATGACAACGGTTATTTTACCCGCTTCTCTGCCCTCTATATTCGCAGGCATAAGGCTTGCGGTGACCACCTCCCTGCTTGTTCTGGTCATGGTGGAGATTATTGCCGGAAATGACGGACTTGGGTTCATGCTGGAAGAAGCCAGAGGCAACCTGAATATGGCGACCATGTTTGCAACACTTTTGTTGTTGGGCATCCTGGGGTATGCGCTGGACAGCTTCATGCAGTTTATGGGAAAAATCCTGATGCCCTGGCGAAAAGGAAAAACCATCTCTGTTTAATCATCATCTAAATTCAAAAAATTAAGGAGTTTGTAATGTTAATTGAAAAGAAAAGTAGTAGAACTGTTTTAATTGTGTTTTTGATCGTATCCTTTATCCTTACGGCAGGCAATGGCCTGGCCCAGAGTAACGATAAGATGAAAATTACCTATGCCTCATTTCTTGATTTTCTTATGGATCTTCCCATTGCCATTGAAATGGGATATTTCAATGACCTGGGACTTGAACTTGAAGCACTGGATATCGCCAGCAGTCCAACCCGAAACGGCCTGTTGCCTAAGCAGGACATCAACGGGGCATTTCTGCCAAGCCAGACCGCTCTTTTTTACGCGGAAAAAGGCATTCATATGGTCATGGTATGCGGGATCGGGAACCGGACGTTTGATTTTGCCGTCCGTTCCGATTCGCCGATACAGAATATTTCGGATTTTGAAGGGAAAACCATTGCCAGTGTACACAACCCCTCCAATCCGCGTCTGGCCCTGGACTATGATATGGATCAGGCAGGGGTCAAGGCGAACGTCATTGCTACCAAATCTGCGGCAGATCGTCTGTCCATGCTCATGAGCGGCAAGGTTGATGTTATCATGTCGGCACCGTCGACAGAAGCCCGGCTGGGAGATGGTATACGGATTGTCCATTCCTGCTCAACCAGCAAGTATCTGTGGAATTCGTGCGGCTGGTGGTTTAAACCTGATTATATAAAAGCGCATCCAGAGGCGATTGAAAAATTTGTAAAAGGTCTTTCCATGGCCCGGGAGATGATTATCAATGATCCCAAAAAAGCCATAAAGGTATTTTCCAAATACAACAAGCTGAATGATGCCGGTTTTAAAAAGCCGTTTGAACTGCCTCAGTTTGATAATCCCCCGGCGGTTTATGCTTATGGTTTGAACAAAACCTATGTGATGATGAAAGACTACAAAATTTTAAAAACCAATCTGGATATTGATCATATGGTGAATTCACGTTTTGCCAAGGTCTTGAGCCAGGACTATTAGATATTATTTTCACGCCCCCAACACGGCAGAAGCAAACTGGCTTTAATGGGGGCCAAAATATTAAAACCCAAGACATCGAATAAAGGTTTGTTCAAATTCGGGGTGGCCGGACAGTTCCACCACCTGGACGGTTTTGACCAGGTGATCCATTTCCTCCCGGAATGCAGTATTGGTCAAAAACGCCTGGGCACCGGTTTTGGAGGTATTGCCCACATAGGAGACCTTATTTTTAAAAACTTCGGGTAGCAGTTTGATACGGATCAATCCGTCCGCGGATAAATGATAACCGAATGCTCCGGCTATCAATACCTGGTCCACCTGTTCCGGTGATATTCCCGTTTCTTTCAGCAGAAAGGCAATGCCGGCCTGGATGGCGCCTTTGGCCAGTTGCACCTGTCGGACATCTTTCTGGGTTAAGTGAACATTTTTTGAAACATTGAACTGCCGGGATTTTGAGTTTTCAGACAGGGCAGCCAGCAGATGGGGGTCCATCTCTTTGGCATCCGGAGCAGCCAGTCGGCCGGTGGGCAGCAGGACCCCGTGGCGGACCAATTCGGCCACAAGATCGATAAGGCCGCTGCCACAAAGCCCCTGGGGTTCACCATCGGCAATTGTGGACAATGAAATATGGCCGGTATCGGACAGGGACACCCGTTCAATCGCTCCGGGGCCTGCCACCATGCCGCAGCTGATGTTCATGCCCTCCAGGGCCGGCCCGGCTGCTGTAGAGGTGGCCATCAGTCGGCCATTTTCGGCCAGAATAATTTCACCATTAGTACCGATATCCACTAAAAGGCTGATACCGGACCTTTTGTGAAGCATCAGCCCTAAAATACCCGAGGTCAAGTCCGCGCCGACATAGGCGGAGATCACCGGGGGCAGATACACCCGGGCAAAGGTGGCCAGTTCAAGTCCGATATCTGCTGCTTTAAGTGTTTGGTTTCCAGTGATTTCAGGGGTATAAGGATACCGCCCAAGAGAAACCGGGCTGACCCCGCAGGCCAGGTGCAGCATGCAGGTATTCCCGCTGAAAACAGACTCATAGATATTATTTGGCTGGATGCCGGTCTTGTTACACACGGTACCGACCATTTGATTCAGGCAGGTTACAAAAGCGTTCTGAAGGGTTTGCAATCCTTTTTGTGTATCTGCAAATTTGATTCTGGACAGCACATCCTGGGCAAAATTGGCCTGGGGATTCAACGCAGAGACCGATCCTTTTTCCCGGCTGGTTTTGAGATCGATAAGGCTGGCCACCAGCGTGGTCGTACCTATATCCACGGCCATCCCGAAAATATGTTCCCGGGTATCTCCGGGTTCGGTGCCGATACAATCGTGTCCTGTAAAAATTTCAGTAAGGTTCTTTTTTGGGTCAAATTTTTTTGATATCGCCGGGGCAAACCCTTTGGCATCGCAGTGCCCGTGATCCAGAACCGATGCCGGGTCTTTTACCGTATGAATATTCGGAAGACGATCGATTTCAATGTCTTTCAGAATCCGGGTCTGGCAGGCCAGAACCCATCCCTGCGACACAGCAGTGGGGTGTAAGACGGTATCTTCAGGGGTTAAAATATGGTTGTTGGCTCCATGCGACAGTTTTACCCGGCATTTTCCGCAGACACCGGTCTGGTTGCAGGGAGACTCAATGGGCAGATCGGCCATACGCGCGGCATCCATTATACTGGTGCCGACCGGAACCTTTATTGTGGTATATAAATTTTTAAACGTAACATTTGGCATATTCAAGGGGGTCCAATCAGATATTTTTTTCTTTTGTGTCAGGGGAGGTGTTAAAGGTTGCCACTAGATTGGACAGGCATTTGAGATTGGCAAGGGGGGTTAGCGGTGAAATTCCACAGGCCGGGGCCAGGATATCCACCCCGTTACGCAAGCAGGATCTGCCCGCCTTTTCCACTTTTTCCGGTGTGCCCAGCTCCAGGGTATAGGTGCTGATATTTCCCATGGTGACTTTGTCCGGGGCCAGGCCGTGCAGACTGGTGATCCCCACCACTGAATCCACGCTGATCACCTGGGCATCCATTTCCTTGATCAGGGTGCCGGTTTTTTTTATTTTTCCGCAGATGTGGACAATAACCGGAACATTTTTTACCTCCTGGAAATGGCGGGTCATCCGGTTTAAATACGGCAGCACGAATTCGGAAAATGCAGTGGGACCTAACAGGTCTCCGGTTGCGCTGGGATCGGCAATGCAGATTATTTCTGCACCGGCATCGATCATGGCATCACCAAACCGGATCACCTGGTCGGTGCAGAACCTTGTCAGTTCATGGATTGCTTTCTTGTCCCGGTGTACAGACCGATAATAGCGCATTGGGTCCACAAGGCTTGTGGCCAGGCTGGCCGGCCCGGGCAGATTGGCCAGTATCGGCAGGTCTGTTTCGGCCTGTTTTAGTATCCGAATGGCATCGCAGCAGACTGCGGCCCGTCCAATTCCGGTATCAAGGGGGGACAGGCGGTCCATGTCTGCCATGTTTTTCATGGGGTATCGGATGACATGGGGCTCCCGCGTCTGATGACCCAGATCCACTCCGGCCCCCATGCCTTCGGCTTCCACGGTCATACAAAAGGGAACGCCAAGATTCTCTATACCGGCCAGATCGGCCATGCCCCGTGTGAGTTGTGCCATCAGGCACGGGTCTTCATGGGCACTCGGCCAGTATACGTTAAGAAGCTGCATGACATCTTTCACCGCCATGGTCATCATTCCCCCGGGGCAGATCAGAGGGGGTCTGTCGACCGGTTCTTTTTTAACGGTTTTCATCAAACGCTGATAGGGCGTCACACGATTTCTCCTTATTACAGAGTTTTTTTGCCACGGCAACGGTTTGGGACGCGTTGGCCGCATACCCGTCAGCTCCGATACGATCTGCAAACCCCTGGGATATCGGTCCGCCGCCTACCAGGATTTTAAATCGGTCACGGATGCCTTCTTTTTTGAGCATCTCGATCACCGAGGCCATGCCGTCCATGGTGGTGGTCATAAGGGTGGAAAGACAGATCAGGGTGGCATTCACTTCTTTTGCCTTTTCAATAAAATCCGCCAGGGGAACATTCTTGCCTAAATCATGGATTTCAAAACCGGAAACATCCAGCATGATTTTAACCAGATTTTTACCTATATCATGGGTGTCTCCTTCTACCACACCGATAACACATCCGATTTTTTTTTCACTTGCTTCGTGCTTGATATAGGGCTTTAAAATATCCAGAGCCAGATAAAGGACGTCCGAGCAGATCAGCAGCTCCGGCACGAAATATTCCTCTTTGTCATAAAGGTCTCCGGCCTGATTCATACCTTTTACAAGGCCGTTATTGATTGCATCCAAAGCATCCTGACCGGTTTCAAGAACTTCTTTGGCGACCTGGACAGCCTTGTCTTCATTCATGTTTAAAACGCTGTCTGCCAGATCTGTTAAAATATCTTTTCTCGATCTAACCATTGCTCTCTCCTTTTGCTTTTTTCCGTTGACGTGAACTGTTTTCCTATGGTGGCCACGTCAGGGTTAAATGCAAGAGAATAATCCATGATTCATGAATAGGTCAAATTGATAATCCAGATGTAAATAGAATGTTCAATAGAAACGGGCAATAGATTAGAAACGGAAATTCAATTAAATGGTCAAAAACCATTAACTAGTAGTAAATTATAAAAGTCTAGATTTTTTTTGCAATAATATGAAATAGTTACGGTGTGAATTTAATCAAAAATTGTTGAGGCGCCGGAATGACAAAAAAACTTAAAATCTGGTCCTAAACCGCTTTCAGCATATTCTTCAGAAATCGAAAAATTGGGCTTGATCATCGTTTCGGCCAATACCCCGTCAAACCATATCTGGGCCAGGGAATCGGGTTCAGCGGTGGGGCCATGAGCGGTTGAATCGTTTTTACCCTGGAGGAAATTGATGCGTTCAGACAGCGTCAACCCGAGACCCGGCTGATTTTATTGAGAAATGATACGGTGCCGGATGATATCCTGGAAATTGATGCAGCAGACGGGATTTTGACGGCCAGGGGCGGTTTAACCTCCCATTGGGAGATGATCAGTGCGGGAAAAGCAATTTTCAGAGTGCTCTTTGATACCTATTTGCTGGCTCTCCAGGTCAATCATTTTTCAGGCGTGTTCAAAAAGAGTGAAAATCCCACAGTAACCCTGTGGGTCAACGCAGATCAACGCCGGATTCCTGTAAGAATAAAGATAAAGGTGTTTATCGGAAGTGTGATCTTTGATCTTGTTTCAGCGAACTGACCCGATCAATGGATAAGGCATCTTTTTCATCCTAAAAGGGAAGATAATGTCTAATTTTATTTATAAGAGACGGCTTTGTTTCAATCTTCAGATACAGATCTCCGGCGCCTCCTTTACCTTTCTCCCCCATACCCGGAAGACGGATTTGTTGACCATGATATACATTGGGCGGAATTTTCACCACTAATTTCTTAGATCTCCATGTATGATAATATGCATAGGGACCCCCTTTTCTGGCAAGATCAGGATCAATCTGAATTGTATCATGGAAATCTTTACCTTGCAGTGGAATACTTGCACCGGATATGTTTTGCAGTAATGTCCGGGCAAGCCAGGCCATTTTGCCGGGGAAATTAAATTTAAATGGGATTTTACCCGCATTCAATGTGCCGAAAAAGAAAAACCCTTTAACATTGAAATTATTGTCTTTAAATTCAAACCCCTTTCCTTTTTTGCCAGAAAACTCTTTAGAAAGGTCATTAAAACTTCTAAATCCAAAAGCGGTTGCAAGTTCGTCAAATACCTTATGGATGTCGGTTCCTGAAAAAATATCCTGATCTGAATAGTTTTTTCGAAAATGTGTATACGCCTGGGCAGAACCGTATTGTTGTTGCAGGGAATCATAATCACGCCTTTTTTTGACGTCAGACAATACAGCATATGCTTCATTTAGCTGTTTCATTTTATCCGATGTATCAGAATCTCCTTTATTTCTATCCGGATGAAATTTAAATGCCAGATCACGATACGCAGCCCTTATCTGTTCCGTGCCAGCATCTTTTGAAACCCCTAAAAGGTCATAATAATCTTGGTTTGCCATAATTTTAGCTTAAATTGGATTTGAGCGCTCAAGCGCTGCCATCCAAAGGGCGGTCACTTTGTCACTGAACAGATAAAAATATGTCATCAATGATTGATACGCTGGCCTTTTGCATACTGCAACAGCAATTCCGGCGGCCTCTTGTGGGGGATAACCATAAACGCCACATGAAATGGCCGGAAATGCAATTGATTCACACCCATGGGACATCGCCAGATCCAGGCTGTTTTGATATGCTGACGAGAGAAGCGTTTCAGGATTTTTATCAATGCCATATCTGGGCCCCACAGTATGAATGACATATTTTGCCCTTAGATTCCCGGCTTCAGTAATTCTTGCTTCCCCGGTTGGACACCGAATCCCGTTTTCCGCGGTGACTTTTTTACATGCTTCCAGCAGTTTTGGACCGGCGGCTCTGTGAATAGCACCATCCACCCCACCGCCCCCAAGCATTTGGGAATTGGCGGCATTGACAATAACATCTACAGCGGCTTGAGTGATATCACCCTGGACAATTTTTATCGCACCCATATTTTTTATTCTCCTGTTTACCAATCGATCGGGGTCCCCCAAAAAAACGGATGATGTGTTTTTTGTTCATCCTTTTTCAATATCACAGTTTTACTGAAACGTATTTTCAGTGTCCTAAAATTTTACACGAAAACCGGAAAGTATGGCATTGATGTCTTCAAAATCCGTATTATCCCGGTCCAGTTTGTGCAATCGATACCCCAGATAATACTCTGTTCCCCAAGCCGTTATATTTTGGACAAACTGAGCGCCAAAAGTGGAGGCCTCATCGTTGTTCATGGCAATGTCGTCAAAAAAACCGTAATCCACCGAAAAAGCTGTTTTTCCAATGGAGAAAAAATCGGCTTGGTAACCGAGTTTACTATAAAAAAACAGGCCGTCACCATCGGTATCGGTTTTATATTTTCTTTGTCCGCCTGAAAGGGTCAAGCTGATACCGCTGTCGTGAAGCGCGGAGAAAGACGAGCTGATCTGGTAGTCTGTCTTTGCTGAGGTTGATGCAGGATCGGCATATGCGGCGGATGCACCGACCTTAAACCGGTCCAGTTTGGTATTATATTTAATGGCAACATCCCCCCCGCCGTCGGCGATATAAGAGGTCGCAGCTGAAAAACCGTTAAAAGAGGGGGTGTCATATCGAATTCTTTCATCGCGGCCCAGGCCGTCCATATTTGAGAAGGCATTACCAATCTTGGTTGTGCTTAACGCTGTTGTGTTGTTATCATAGAAAAGCTGTCCGCCCGCCATGTCGGCCACGCCAGAGTACCCCACAACGGTTGTCCCGGAAAAATCGGTTTCGCTTGTTCCATCCGATGCGGTTGAACCGAAGCCAATGGATAATTTTCCATAGGGTGTGGAACTCAAATAGAGATCCAGGTGACGTTTGGTAAAATTATTGTTACTGGCACCTCGTTGATTGTTCTGATTCACATCTGCGGTGGAGTTGGATTCGAACTGAACCTCGATTTTTGTACCGATCTCCAGGGCTTCCGAGGCGTTGGCAGATCCTTTAATACCGATACGTGTGGATGAATTATCATTATCCACTTGATAGATATCTGTATTGTCACCGTCATCTGAAATTAAAACGCCTCTGTTGACTTGTCCGTAAAGTGTCACGCTGGTGTTTTTATTTCCTGATTTTATAAGTCCTTTAGACGTATCCGCACTTTGGACTGCTTTTTGTGTTTCCTCGGATGTTGTTCGAATTTCATTTACCTGTTTTTGCAATGCTTCAATCTGGGCCTGCTGTTCAAGGATGATTCTTTCCAAGCGTTCCAGGGTTGCTTTCTCATCCGCCCCTGCCTCTTTGATTATTCCTGTCACTGGGAAACAGGTCATTAAAAAAACTGAAAATAAAATAAATAATTTAAATTTTGACATGACAACCTCCTTGATTCCAAAATGTCTCGATCCGGCAGTATATTCGGCATGCTTGCGGAACAACAGGCCATCTGGAATTCAGAATAAAAATTATACGTTGCAGGGGTTAATTTTTATTTATATCTGTATCCGGCAAAAAAGTCACGGATGAATTCATTTTCATGTATCGGTCGGTATCTTCCCGTTAGAACTGGCTGGAACCTATTCCAGGAAAAAGGCCCTGGTTTTGCTGTAGCCCAGCACGAGGCTGGATTTGACGTCATCTATCAATGCATAGAGTGTCGGGACAACCACCAGCGTCAGGATGGTGGAAATCATTAATCCGAAAATAACCACAATTGCCATGGATCTCCACCACTGGCTGGACTCACTGGCCGTGGAAAGGGCCATGACATGGAAATCGTAACTGATACCGGTGACCATGGGCAAAAGCCCCAGTATGGTGGTAATGGCGGTTAAAACAACCGGTCTCAACCGGGTGGCACCGGCAGAAAGAACAGCGTCCCGGACGCTAAAGCCACTGTCCCGGAGCTTATTGGTATAATCGATGAGCACGATGGCATTGTTGACAACCACACCGGCAAGGGAGATGATGCCCACCCCTGTCATGATAATGCCAAAGGGGGAATTGATCACGGCAAGTCCCCAGAAGGCGCCGCCCAAAGAAAGGATAACCGAAGTGAGAATGATCACCGGTTGGATGACGGAGTTGAACAGGGTCACCAGGATCAGGAAGATTAAAAACAGGGCAATCACAAACGCTTTTGTCAGAAAGGCTTCGGATTCTTTCTGGCTTTCATCCTCACCGGTGAATTTGTAGCGATAACCGGTGGGCAGCTCAATATCTTCAAGCAGTTTCAGGGCCTGCATCCGGGCAACGCTTCCCGTGGTTTTGGATTCATCCACATTTGCTTTGACCGTGACAACGCGTTCGTGGTTTTTTCGAACGATGTCCCCAATAGTGCCTTTGTATTCAATACCGGCCAGGGTGGTCAGCGGAACGATTTCTCCCCCGGGCGTGGGGATCATGAGTTTATGGAGGACATCTGTCACCTGTCGGTCGGATTCGGTGAGTTTTACCACGATGTCATAATCTTCATCCCCTTCATAATACGTGGATACATCAAGCCCGTTATAGGCTGTTTTTAACGCAGATCCGATGGCACTGGTGGTCAGGCCGAAAAGAGCGGCCTTTTGCCGGTCAATCTTCACCTGTACACTGGGGAGTCCCCCCTGGTAGTCATCCCGGACGTCTTTTACATGGGGAATATTCTCCACTACTTTTTTCATTTGTTCAGCGATTTTACTTAATACCTCAAAGTTGTCGCCGGAGATTTCAATATTGATGGGAGGACCTGTGGGCGGACCTTCCTGTTGCTGATCCACAGTGATTTTTACCCCGGCAATATCCTTTACCCGAAGCCTTAATTCCTCCAGGTCTTCTTTGGTGGGGGATTTCCTGTCTTCAAAGTCAATAAACTGGATCCCGATATGGTTGGGAAGGTTGGCATCAAAAATAGAGCCGCCTGAATTTTGAACCACCCGGGTAAAGATATGCTCAATATTATTGATATTGCCGGGCGCCATAAAAGGGTCGCCCCCAGCGGTTTCATGGGCCTGAAATTTCATGGCCTCCCCATAGTCAGCTCCTTGATGGCCGGTAATGGCTATTTCCACTTTTTTAACGGTCCTGTCGATAAAATCAAGGTCTGCCCCTTCCGGCGGATCAATGTTAACATAGACAGATCCCGGGTCAATGGACGGGAAAAATTCCACGGGTTTTTCAATGCCGATTTTTAATAACCAGATCTGGATAAGAAGGATCAACACGGCAAAAGATGCGACCAATACCGTTAGTTTATTATTCAGGGCCGTGTTCAATAGTTTTGAATAAAGGTTTAATATCGGTCCCTTGATATCAATGGGGGTTTCTCCCTGGGCCTCAATTTCTTTGGCAGAGAGGGTCTCCGTGTTGATGTGTGTTTTTACCCGCATAAAAAAAGCACACATGGCAGGGTTGATGATAAGGGCCACAAAAAGGGAAGAAGAAAGGGTAATGATGAGCGTAATGGGAAGGTACTTCATGAACTCTCCCATAATACCCGGCCAGAAAATCATCGGGAAAAAAGCTGCCAGGGTGGTGAGGGTGGAGCCGATCACCGGCCAGGCCACCTCGCCTGTGGCTTTCATGGCCGCTTCCACCCTTGGTACGCCCTGCTGCATGTAGCGGTAAATGTTTTCAACGATAACAATGGCATTGTCCACCAGCATGCCCAGTGCCAGGGTTAAAGAGAACAGGACAATCATGTTCAGGGTAATTCCCATGGCATAGAGTACGGTAAACGACAGAAACATGGAAAAAGGGATGGCAATTCCCACCAGTAAGGCATTCCTGAATCCCAGGGCAATAAACAGGACGATCACCACAAGGATAAGCCCCGAGATAATATTGTTTTCAAGGTCAGCCACCATCAGCCGGATATCTTTTGATTTATTCATCAGCTTGGTAATAGTGGTGTTTTTGGGAAAGGACAGTTTTGCCTCTTCTACGAGGAGGTCTATTTTATCGGAAATAAAAATAATATTTTCACCGACCCGTTTTTTCACGGATAGGGTAACCGAGTCCACACCGTTCAGGCGGGATAGCGACGTTGCTTCCTTGATACCGTCTACAACGGTGGCCACATCCTTCAGGTAAATGGGATTGCCGCTATGGGTGGCCACAACAAGGGTGAGGATCTCTTCCGGCGTTTCAAATTCACCGGGAACCTTCAACTGATACCTGCCGTCTCCCAGGGTGATGGCCCCGCCGGATGTGTTTTGATTTTCACTGACAACGGCCTGCTGCAAAGCGGTAATGGGAATCCTGTAATAGGCCAGTTTATCCGGATCCACCTCTACTCTGATTTCCCTTTCCTGGCCGCCGGTGACTTCCGCTTCCAGAACCCCGGGCACCGCCTCAATATCATCTTTGAGATCATCAGCGATCTGCTTGAGCATTCCCGGACCGCAGGTCCCTGCCAAAGAAAAGATAACAATGGGCATATCCGAGAAATTGACTTCAAAAACAGACGGATCATTTTCAAGATCAGATGGAAGATCATTTTTGGCCTCATCCACTTTATCCTTGACCTTGGTCAATACCTCACTGATGTCCGTACCCGGCAAAAATTCAATATTGATCCGGGATAAGCCCTGGGAACTGACCGAACTGATGTTTTTTACCTTGTCCAGGCCTTTGAGTTTTTTTTCAATCTTTATGGTAATACCGGTTTCAATGTCTGAGGCGGAAACGCCCCGATATTCTGTCTGTACAAACACATAGGGAATCGTGATATCCGGTTCACTCTCCCGGGGCAGTTCCTGATACGAATAGATGCCGATTCCTAAGATAATCAGGGCCATCACCAGTACGCTGATTCTGTTTTTTGTGGCAGTATCAGAAACAATCATTGGGAGAGTTCCTCCATATCCCGGATGGTTTTTGTCACATTCACCTGTTCGCCGTCTTCAATAATTCGATGACCGACCACTACCACCTTTTCTCCCGGATTAAGCCCCTGGGGGATCTGTATTCTCCAACCGTCCAGAAATCCCGGGCGAACCGGTCTGAATTGGACCACCCCCTCTTTTTCAACATACACCCCCATGGCTTTATCGAGGGTGACAAGGGAATATATGGGAACGGAAAGTCCTTGGGGATCCTGTTTTTTGATAATTTTTACCCTGACAAACATATCCGGAAGGATGTGACCATTTGAATTGTTCACCTGGATTTCAAGTTTATATAAACGGGCCATGGAATCGGCGGTTTTGTAAAGATAATGGTATGTACCGGTATAGGATTTTCCCCCCAGGGCATCAATGGTCATGTCAAAGGTTTTAAGATTTCGAACGGCATCCACATCAGATTCCGGAATACCCACTTCAACTTTCAATTTATCGATTTGCAGGACCTGGGCAACGGGATCACCGGGATTTAAAAAGGTGCCGTTTTCAATATGGACACGGTCAACGATCCCTTTCATGGGGGACAGGATTGTGCAGCGGCTTAGGTTGAGGCTGGCATTGTCAAAGGCGGCTTTCCGGTTTTTGACCAGGGCAACGGCATCATCCAGTTGGGACTGGGTAACAAAGTTTTTTTTTAACAGCGTGATTAACCTTTTTTGGGTGGCCAGGGCGGAATCATAAGATGCCAGGGCAGAATCATAGGAATTTTGATAATCCCTTTTATCAATGACGGCCAGAACATCCCCTTTTTTGACATGACGACCCTCGGTCATTTTTTTGTTGACGATTTTCCCTTTGATTTCAGAGACCACTTCCAGGGATATCCATGGTTTTGCAACACCGGGAAGACTTAATTTTTCCATGACCATGGCAGGTTCAAGTTCCATGGTCACCACGTTGGTCAGTGCTTTGGTGGTGGTCTTTTCTCTGGCTTGTTTTTCAGCCAGATCTGCTTTCCGTGTTGAAATTTTTTTACCTAACGGCAAGACAATCAACCCAATTATCAGCAAGACCACGGCAAAAGGGATGAATTTCCAGATGAGCCTTCGGATTTTTCTTCCCATGGGTTTTGGGGTATCAGGGGTGGTTTCCATACAGACATCCTTATGTGGTTAAAAAATTGTTACGCAACAATACGGCCATCCTCGCAGATTTTAAGGGGCCTTTTTCAGTTGAGCATCAACACCGGTTACGATATTACCATTACCGGCAATTTTAAGTAAATTTCGATGCTACAATAATCGTAAACAAAAGTATAGTGGTGGTGTGATTTTTATCGATTCAGATCTCTGTCAATGGCCATATCGGTATATGGCAGTTGAATATAATTGAAAACCCTGGCTGTTTTGGGCATGGAAAATCGCTTAAACAGTCTGGAAATATTAATACCGATGCCAACATAAATATTTCTTTCCCGGTTTTTATGGTCCGGGTATCCTCTTGCATAGTAGCCCAGGTGCAACTCTAAATATTTCAGGATAGTTGTTTGGGCAAAATGAAATCCATCAAATTTCAGCGCCATAAGAAATTTCTGGTGATCATAGTCAGTGGAAATGTCAAACTGATTAAATTTCGGCTGGTATTCAATTCTGAAATCAATTTTTTCTGACAGGCCAGGATGGGAACGCAGCACATATCCGGTTACACTGCCAACCAAATTCATGATAAAATCTTCGTAGGCAAATCCATAATGGCTGAACGCATCCCCGATCTCCATCCAGGTCGCCATTCCAAAAGAAGATAACGCACCCAGCGCAGCCCCTTGCCGGGTGGAATACCCTTTGTCTTCGTAGATGGCCGCCAGGACACGGGAAAGGGTGTATGCAAAGTAAAAATGCCCGAGCTTATCCATGCCGCCATTTTTTGTGGTGTCTGAAAACCATCCTTCACTTTTTTTTTTCGGATCATTTTTAAAATAATCCCAGTTTATCATTCCCCATGTGGTAATGGCGGTCAATCCGATAACATTTGAAAGGACAAGTGTTTCTTCTTTTGAAAAATGGGTTTCCATTCCCGGCAGATCCGTTGGCGACAATACCAGGATAAAAAGGAAAACAAAAAACAAGTTCTTCAGATGTTGTGGGGTAATAAACCCATGCATGGTGCCTCCACATCTTCGTTTATCCTGAAAGATATCATTTTTTTTGCGTTGATGCACCTGTTATGTGAAATCCTATTTTCCCGGCCTTGAATACGGGTCCGTTTTTTTAATGACGGGAAGAATCAATTTGATTCTTTCCAAAGAAGATGGTAGCAGATATTAGGTGTTTAAAGGGATCAATACTGCTCTTGGAAATTTAATGTGGAGACCCGGGTATGAAAGATGAGGAAAAATCAAAAAAAGCGCTGATATCAGAGCTTAAAATGCTCCGCCAAAAATACACAGGATTAAAGGACATTTTTTTAAAAACCCAAGACATTACACTTGTCGGTGGCAATGAAACCATTCTGGTGGTGGATGACAATGAGGATATACGGAAAACGATTGTGGCAATGCTTGAAAAATGCGGTTATACGGTTATTGAAGCAGATTCCTCCCGGACCGCCATTGAGATTTTTAAATCCCATGGCAGCACCATCCACCTGGTATTATCAGATGTTGTCATGCCTGAAATCAGCGGGCCTGAAATGGTTAAGGCATTATTTGGAATACAAAAGGAGATAAAGGTCGTTTTTATGTCCGGCTTTACAGAGGATGATGTTATTCTAGATGATGTGCTGAAAATTCTTCATTCACAAACTTCCTTCATTGAAAAACCATTCACTTTTCAGGAAATCTGCCTAGTTGTAAGACAGCAGCTTGACAAAAAACCATAAGATTTAAAGTGGGGTAAAATGATAAACAAGTCATATCCGGAGTCCATCGAAGAGTCAGGGGGGTATTTAAGGATTGCCCTGAAAAAGATTGCTCAATATAACCTTCCATATAACCCTATCTCCTATTTGTTGTGGTATGAATATGCCACCGGGCGGAATGAAAACCTGATCAAAGACCTCGAAGTCTTCCTTAACGCCAAGGAAGTGATTACCATTGAGGTCGTCACCCGGCTATTCAAAAAGCACATGGCCGACAGTCAGATTTTGATGGCTGAAAAAAAAACCAAGGACTTTAAAAAGATACTATTAGAAATGACCAAACACTTGAGTGAGTCCTGTAACGAAATCGGATCCCAGGGCAGTTTGTTAGATACCTTTGCCCAGGAGCTTGTTACGTCAGAATCCCTGGAGGACATCTCCGTCATCGCGAATCGGATTGTTTTGGAAACAAAAGCGGTGGTTGAATCCAGCAAAAACCTGAAAACCCAATTGGATTCAACCGTGTCTGAAATCGACACGCTGAGTAAAGAACTTGAAGGAATAAAGCAGGTTGCCAAGACCGATATGTTGACCGGTCTTTTAAACCGGCGGGGATTTGACGGGGCCTTATATCCCGTCATGGAAGATATAAAAACAACCCATGAGGCGTTGTCCGTCATTATGTTGGATATTGATCATTTTAAACGGGTAAATGATACCTATGGTCATCTGATAGGGGACAATGTTCTGAAAATGATCGGTAAATTAATAAAAGATTCTATTAAGGGCAAGGATATTGCGGCCCGGTTTGGGGGAGAAGAGTTTATTTTGACGCTGCCGCAGACACCCCTGAAGGGCGCTTATGCACTGGCGGAACAAATCCGGTTAAATCTGCAGAAAATGAATTTGAAGATTAAAGATACGGGCGAGTCCATAGGACAAATTACCATTTCCCTGGGCGTTGCATTGTACAAAGAGGGTGAATCCATTGAGGCGGTTATTCAAAGAGCGGACAATGCTTTGTACCATGCAAAGAATACCGGCAGGAATAAAACCGTCACAGAAGCGATGCTTGGGTAAGGTGTTACGGCCCAGGCGTTTTTTTCAGCCGCTGGATAAGGTCTTTTTCCAGGTGCTGGATGATCATTTTTAATGGTCGGCTTTCCTGAACCGGGCCGGAGTTGTTCCAACCCTTTTTCATTGCCCGGTCCTTTACTTCTTTAAATTGGGCCAGGGAATGGGCCATTGATTTCCAGGCAAAGAGTTTTTGCAGAATGTGGCGTTCTTCAGGGGTCAGGTCTGTTGCTGTATCGATTGTTTTGCCATTGTCCGTTGTTATGATCATTTTAGGGTTTCCCGGCGGGTGAAACCGTTTTTTATACGGATTGCCTTTTGGTATAAAGAAAGTGCTTTCACCAGTGGTTACAGGTTGAACTCTTCAGCCCAGATCGAAAATCGTTTTGCATGGTCCGGGTGTATTTTTTCTAATTCTGCAATGATCTGGGGGGGGGTCATCTTTTTGTCTGCATACAGGGGATTTTTAGAGTGATATTTGTCGGCAACACAGATGATTTTTTCTTCAATGCTGATGGGCACCATATCCCTTGGGGGCAGCGGAAGCTTGTTCACCAGGATGTTTTCCCTGGTGATGCCGGCCCCGGTATGCCGCTCACAGACAAGGCCGTATTCCGGCGGCAGACCCTGTTCATCCAGAAGGTTTCGTCCCAGGTATCCGTGACAGATATAGGGCACCGTGCCCCTACAGCCGATGCTGTCTGCCCGGGTCAGAAATATGCCGATATCATGGAGCATGGCGGCGGTTCGAATAAATTCAATATCCGGTTTCAAATGCGGGAGGGTGTCGGCAATTTCAAGACTTTTTTCAGTGACGATCCGGCTGTGCTCAATCAGCACTTGATACAGTTTTGTGCCCGGCGTATAAAATTTGTTAATAAGGGTGAAAGGATCCATTTTTTATGAGAGCAGAACTCTTTCGATGAACGGGTCCAAATCGCCGTTCAGGACCCTGTCCACATCTCCCATTTCAAAATCGGTTCGATGGTCTTTAACCATCCGGTAGGGGTGAAGAACATAGGATCTGATCTGGCTTCCCCAGGCAATATCATCTTTGCCGTCATGAAGGGCCTGCATTTTTTTATCCTGTTTTCCCTTTTCCAGCTGGTACAGTCTTGATTTTAACACTTTAAAAGCAATTTCCTTGTTGCGGTGCTGGGAGGGTTCCTGCTGGCATTGAACCACCACGCCGCTGGGAATATGGGTGATTCTCACCGCACTGCTGGTCTTGTTCACATGTTGTCCGCCGGCACCACTGGCGCGGTACACATCAATTCTCAGGTCGGATTCATCAATCTCGATGTTAATTTCATCGTTTATTTCAGGATAAACAAATACAGAGGCAAATGAGGTATGGCGTTTTCCACTTGCATTGTAGGGTGAAATCCTGACCAGGCGATGAACTCCGGATTCGACCTTCATGAACCCGTAACAATTTTCTCCGGAAACCCGAAGTGTTGCCCCTTTAATTCCGGCCTCATCCCCGGGTTGATAATCAATAATCTGAAACCGGTATCCCTTTTTATCCATCCATCGAGTGTACATGCGAAACAGCATTTCAGCCCAATCCTGGGAATCGGTTCCGCCGGCACCGGCATTGATGGAAACAAGGGCATCCCTTGAATCGTCTTCGCCATCAAGGGTGATCTCCACAGAGAATTTTTTTATTTTTTTCTCAAGTGCGGACAACAGGACAGACACCTCGAGTTCACTGTCTTTATCAGACTCTTCAAGGGCAAGCTCCAGAAGGATTTCAGCATCTTCAATCTCTTTGTAAATACTTTCCCAGGTTTCCAGAAGATTTGACAGGCGGGTTCTCTCTTTTAAAAGAGCGGTTGCCTGGTCCGTGTCATTCCAGAAATCTTCTTTGGACATCATATGCTCGAGTTCGCGAAAGCGATTTTGTTTTACAGGGAGGTCAAAGATACTCCTTGAGTTTGTCGGCTTTGGTGTAAATCGATTGAATTGTCTGTTTTAGTTCTATACTCATTTTGATGTCTCCTAAACTTTTTTTCTTATTCCTTTTAACATAAAAGCAAGACAGATTGCAACTATAGAGCTGATGGCAAAAATATCCCCATATTTTGTATAGAAACTGATCCGTTGGAGCACAGGGACACGTCGTGTCAGTGTCTGGTCGGTGAACAGGGCAGTGGTTTCAAGGCGTTCTCCCTTGGGGTCAATAAAGCCTGAAATGCCGGTATTTGCAGCCCGTGCAACAGTCCTGCGGGTTTCTACTGCCCGAAATACGGCAATGGAAAGATGCTGCTGGGCAGCGGATGTCTTCCCAAACCAGGCATCATTGGTAATCGTGGTCAGAATATCAGCCCCGTTCATTACAAATTCAGCGGCAATGGCGGGAAACAAAATTTCAAAGCAGATCAATACCCCTGTTTTGTGTGTGGCCTTCAGGTCCTGGGTATGGAAAGTAAGGGGAATAAGGGGATGGTGACCCATGGAGAAATTGCCTGCCTGGGCCGTTATCTTACCTAAAAATGTCAGATAGTCACCCAGGGGGACATACTCGCCGAAAGGGACCAGGTGATGTTTGTCATAAGTGCCTGTAACAATGGAAAATTGGTTCAGCATGTAGGCGCGATTGTAAAATGAGGTGGTTTCATTATTCGACTCGAATGCCGGGCTTCCGATGAGAAAATGGGTCTTTAAGGATCGGACACATTGATCCACCTGGTTTGACAATAGTCTGTCAAATCCATAATAAAACGGTAGAGCGGTTTCCGGCCATATCACAAGATCAGGCATGCTTTTTGATGCTGCGTGGGAAAGCCGGATATACTTTTCCACGGTCGTTGTTTTAAAGGCTTCATCCCATTTTAAGGTTTGTTTAATATTGCCTTGAACAAGGGCGATGGTCGTTTTTTGTGCGGTACGGATGTGAGAATCCAGGTCGGTGATGCAGTGGTAGCCGTAAAAAAAAGTACCGCACACCAGAAGGGTTGTGTATAAAGCAGCGATAAAAAAGGGCGGTTGAAATTTTTTTTTAAAAGACATCCAGATATCCGCCACGAGGACGTTCACCAGAACAATGAGAAAGGAGACCCCATAAACGCCTGAAAAATCGGCAATCTGGATGAACGAAAGATTCGCATACTGGCTGTATCCCAGTCCCCCCCAGGAAAAGCCTGTGAATGCAACGGCTCTGATATATTCAAGGCCGGTCCAGAGACAGGCGGCCAGCAAAGGGGCAACGCAGGCTGGGGGGGCTAATTTTTTTAACAGAAAGGCAAATATCGCCGGGTATAGCGAAAGGTAAAGACATAAAAGGGTGAGGGTGGAAACGGCAAACAGGGGATGGAGTCCGCCATAGACATGCACCGTAGGGACGATCCAGTAAAGAAGGGTTAAAAAATGGGCGAGCCCGATGGTAATTCCACTGTAAAAGGCCTCTTTTTTTGTCATGGTTCGGATGGACACAAGCCAGGGGACCAGGGCAAAAAAGACAAGAAAAGAGAGACCTGTCTTGGGAAAAGAAAGTGTCAATGCCAGACCGCTTGTCAAAGCTGGAAAATTTTTACTCAAAATACTATTGTTTTTTTCGTCCATCATCATTATTATCTTATAATATGTAAAAAATTTGTTATACTTAACAGTTAGTCGATAACCCGTCAAATCCGAACACCCGCAAAAGGTGATTTTTATGAAAATAGAGCACCCCAAAAACAGCGTAATCCAATATGCAAAGGACCACCCAGCGCCTGAGGATTCATCTGATGTGAATGAGCCGGGATTAAGCTTCCAGGAAATGAAATCGATACTGGAATGTTCCCCTGCAGGGATCGGCATTATAAAGAACAGGGTTCTGGACTGGACCAATACAATGTTTCATTCCATGCTGGGGTATGAACCCAATTTTTTGAAAGGAAAAAACACAAGAATTCTCTATGCGGATCAGCAGGACTATGAAAGGGTTGGGCGGAATCTTTACGCCAATATAGACAAATATGGCAATGGGTTGGTTGAAACAAAACTGGTCAGAAAAGACGGGTCATTATTTGACTGCAGGATCAGGGCATCAAAATTGAATACGGAAGATCCGTTAAAGGGTATTATTATGGTTATTACAGATATTTCAGAACTGAAATTGCTTCAGTTTCAGCTTCAACAGGCCCAGAAAATGGAGGCGATCGGCGTACTGGCCGGGGGGATATCCCATGATTTTAACAACATTTTAATGGGGATTCAGGGGCATTTATCCCTCATGCAGATTGATGTTTCAGCAACGGAAAAAGTGACGGTCCATGCCAAACACATTGGCCGACTTGTTAAAACGGCAGCAGAATTAACCAGTCGGTTACTGGGATTTGCCAGGGGGGGGAAATATCAGATTTCATCCGTGAATGTAAATGAACTGATTCCCATGGCCCTGAATATTTTCAGGCCCACCCGAAAAGATATTCTGGTTCATGAAACCTATGAAGAAAATCTTTTCCCCATTGATGCGGACAACTCCCAGCTGGAGCAGGTGTTTTTAAACCTGTTGATCAATGCCTCCCAGGCCATGCCGGAATCCGGCGATCTTTTTGTGACGAGCCAAAATATCTTTATCGAACAAGACCATTCTTATCCGTTTGAGGTTCAACCGGGTCGATACATTAAGGTGACCATAAAAGACACGGGTATCGGCATGGATATGGAAACCCAGAAAAAGATTTTTGATCCATTTTTCTCAACAAAAGAAGTGGGCCATAAAAAAGGCCGGGGGCTTGGCTTGTCTACTGTTTTCGGCATCGTAAAAAATCATGGCGGTTTTATTTTGGTGGACAGTGAAAAAGGAAAAGGGGCCAGTTTTAATATCTGTTTGCCGGCATCCAACAATATCCAGGTGAAAGAAATAAAAGACCCCCCCCCTCTTTTTGAGCACATGCAGAAAGGATCAGAAACCGTCCTGCTGGTGGATGATGAAGAAGATATTGTCAATGTGGGGATAAATTTTTTGGAAAAGCTGGGATATCGGCCGCTTATCGCCAGGGACGGATTAGAAGCCGTGGAGATATTCAGGCGGTACAAAGAGGATATTTCTTTGGTTGTCCTTGATTTGATTTTGCCGAAAATGAGTGGAAAAGAGGCCTTTTTAGAGATAAAAGCCATCCGGGAAGACGCCAAAATTCTTATATCCACAGGATATGCAATTGATGATAAGATAGAAGGGTTTTTAAACCAGGGATGTCATGGGTTCATTCAAAAACCGTTTTCCCTGAATGAGTTTGCACGGACCTTGCGGCATATTCTGGATAAGGCCGTATAATTTAAAGCATTCCCCCGTTTATCCCAATGACCTGCCCATTAATATAAGCGGCTTTTTTTGAACATAAAAATGCAGTGATATACGCGATATCTTCCGGTGTTCCCAGCCGTTTAGCCGGTATGGTATCGATGATTTGATCGGTATTTATTCCGTCTATCATCTGGGTTTTAATAAATCCGGGAGCAACGGCATTCACGGTAATATTCCGGCTTCCCACCTCCCTTGCCAGGGCTTTTGTCGCCCCGATAAGGCCTGCTTTTGACGCGGAATAATTCACCTGGCCCGGATTTCCCATCTGCCCTGCTGCGGATGTCACATTGACAATCCTTCCGGATCGGTTTTTCAACATGTTCTTTACCACTGGCTTTGTCACATTATAAAAGCCTGTCAGGTTGGTATCCAGTATCGTTTGCCAGTCTGTTTTTTTCATCATGACAAACAGGGTGTCCTTCCGTATTCCCGCATTATTGACCAGGATATCAATTTTGTTGTGTGTTTGAAGAAGGGTTTTAATGGCGCTTTGGACGTCTTCCTGACAGGTAACATCAAACGGCAACAGGTCACCCTGACCATTGCGGCTGGTGATTTCTTCTAGGGTTTGAAGGGCAGATGTTTTGTCGGAAAGGTAATTGATATAGACAAAAATCCGGTGTTTTGCCAGTTCAATCGCAATGGCTTTGCCAATGCCTTTTCCTGCACCGGTAACAAGGGCAACCTGGTGTGTGCTGTCCGTCATAGGGCCTCCAAAATAGGGTGTTGATCCTTAACTGAAAAAATAGTCCTGTATAGAAACTGCTCTTATCATTCACATGACGTCATTTCAATCAATTTTATTTTTTGAAGTGGGTAAAAACCTGTTTTGAATACGGCTTTACAATATCCGGCTCAAATGTTATTTTAAACAGATCGTCAGATGATCTATTTAACGGTATCATCAGGAGTTTTATATGAAACATATAGAAATTCGATTTGGGGATAATATTGAGAAGCATGCTGCGGAAGAAAAATCTTTTGAAGAAATGTTTCAATCTGTCAATCCCATGTTCTGTTTTTCAAAAAGAATCTGGAGACCCCAGATGGATATATTTGAAACAAGAAGTGAGATTGTTATCCAGGCTGAGATAGCCGGTGTAAGAAAAGAAGATATTATCATTGAAGTGAGCAATAAAGCGGTCAAGATATCCGGCACCAGGAAGAGCAACCATCTGGATCGGACCGCCACATTCCGGCTTGCTGAAATTCAATTTGGTCAGTTTGAGCGGGTTCTGTATCTGCCCAGTGTGATTGATGTTGAAAAGGTCGCTGCAAAATTTTCAAATGGCTTTTTAGAGCTTGTTTTGGGAAAATTGTTTAGAGAAAATATTAAAAACAAGCGAAATATTTCCATAGACTTCATCTAGGCAGTAGATTCCAAAAGGAACCAGACAATAATGGATGATCTTAAGACTTCCTCTCGAACGATAACATCAGATAATATTCCACATACCATTCCCATTCTTCCCATTGTTGACACCAATCTTTTCCCGAAAATGGTCTTGCCACTGGTATTAATCCAGAGAGAGGCCGTCGAGCTGATTGATGAGGCCATGGCCGGGAATCGGATGCTGGGACTGCTGTTGTCCAAGCGATCGGATATTGATTCCAGACATACGGCAGAAGATCTTCACAGGATCGGTACGGTGGCCATTATTTTAAAAATGTCCAAAATGGAAAGGGATAAGGCCCAGCTGCTCATTCAGGGCTTAGATCGTTTCAAGGTCATACAGTTTCTTCAGAATAAAAAGTATATGCAGGCCAAAATTGAAATCATAGAAAACAGAAATGCTGACAGAAACAAAGAAAACAGGGCCTTGATGGCTAACATTGTTGAACAGTATGAAAAAATTGTGGCCCTGTCGCCAGGACTTCCTTCAGAAATGGGACATATGATCAAATCATTGCAGGAACCCACGGTTCTGGCGGATATGGTTGCTTCCACCATTAATGCACCGGTCAAGGAAAAGCAGAACGTTATCGAGCTGCTGGATGTCACCAAGCGCCTGAAAAAAGTGACCCGGCTGGTCAATGACCAATTGGAAATCCTTGAAATGAGCTCCAAGATCCAGAGCCAGGTAAAAGAAGATATGGATAATCGGCAGCGGGAATACTATCTCCGCCAGCAGCTTAAGGCCATAAAGGAAGAGCTGGGTGAAACCGAAGACGAAAGTGTTGAAATCAAGGAATACCGGGCCAAAATAGAAAAAAAGGACCTGCCGGAAGAAGCCCGGAAAGAAGCTGAAAGAGAGTTGCAGCGCCTGTCACGGATGCAACCGTCTTCTTCTGAATATGTGGTGTCGTCCACCTATCTTGACTGGCTGACGTCTTTGCCCTGGAATGATCGGTCTGAAGACCATCTGGATATTAAATCGGCTAGAAAAATCCTGAACCATGACCACTACGGGCTTGAAAAGCCCAAAAAGAGAATCCTTGAATACCTGGCCGTTCGAAAATTGAAAAACGATTCCAAAGGTCCCATCCTCTGTTTTACCGGCCCGCCTGGGACGGGTAAAACATCCCTTGGCAGATCCATTGCCAGGGCCCTTGGCAGACAATTTGTCAGGATTGCCCTGGGAGGGGTTCGGGATGAAGCTGAAATCAGGGGTCACAGACGAACCTATGTGGGGGCACTTCCGGGAAGGATTATCCAGTGTTTGAGAAAAGCCGGCACCCAAAATCCGGTGTTCATGCTGGATGAGATCGACAAGGTGGACCATTCCTATCATGGAGACCCTTCTTCTGCCCTTTTGGAAGTCCTGGACCCGGAGCAGAATTTTTCGTTTTCAGATCATTACCTGGATGTCCCTTTTGATCTGTCCGATGTGATGTTTTTAACAACGGCAAATGTATTGCATACTGTCCCGGCACCCCTGCGGGACAGAATGGAGGTTCTGGAACTGAACGGATATACGGAAGAAGAAAAATTAAAAATCGCCACCCGGTATTTGATTCCCAAACAACGGGAGGCCAACGGCTTGAGTGCGATTCAGATTCGATTGACGTCCGGTGCGGTAAAAAAAATTATTTCAGGGTATACAAGGGAATCCGGTTTGAGAAACCTGGAAAGACATATCGGAGCCGTCTGCCGGGGGGTGGCAAGCAAGATTGCCGAAGGCGAAGCCGAAACCGCCATGGTGGGACAAAAAGACCTGCATGACTATTTAGGACCGGCACCCAATATGCCGGATCTGGTCCTGAAAATCGAAAATCCCGGGGTGGTTGTGGGGCTCGCCTGGACCCCCTATGGCGGAGAGATTCTTTTTATAGAGGCCGTGGCCATGAAAGGTGGCAAAAGAGGCCTTACATTAACCGGACAACTGGGAGATGTCATGAAAGAATCGGCCAGCACAGCCTTAAGTTTTATCCGGGCCAATGCAAAAAAATTAGCCGTGGACGATGCTTTTTTCAGTACCCATGATCTGCATATCCATGTGCCGGAAGGCTCTATTCCCAAGGATGGCCCATCAGCCGGGGTGGCCATGTTGACGTGCCTGGTCTCCTTGATGACGGGACGGCGGGTAAAAAAGCGCCTGGCCATGAGCGGTGAGATTACCCTCAGGGGAGAAGTCCTGCCCGTGGGTGGGATCAAGGAAAAGGTGATTGCAGCCCACCGGGCAGGCATCAAAACGATTATTCTGCCATTGTGGAATCAAAAAGATATGGAGGATGTGCCGAAGGATATAAGCAAATCCATTGCGTTTCATTTTGTGGATAAAATGGAAGAGGTATTAGCGCTGGCGCTTGAATGATAATGGTGGGGGTATTTTTTTGAAACTCAATACACAGATACTGATATTGCTTTTTTTGACCCTTTTCGGATGTTCTTCCACGCTGGAGACAGTCCCGCTTCCGCCGCCGGAAGCGCCACCCGGTGACCGTCGCTCCGGCACCCAGAAACCGTATAAAATAAAAGGGGTTCAATACACCCCCCTGGCCAGCGCCACCGGATTTGTCCAGACCGGACGGGCCTCCTGGTACGGCAAAAAGTTTCATGGAAGAAAAACCGCCAATGGTGAAATCTATGACATGTATGCCATGACTGCGGCCCACAAAACATTACCCCTGGGGACCTGGGTCAGTGTGGACAACCTTGAAAACAACCGGAAAATTGTGGTGAGGATCAATGATCGCGGCCCGTTTGTGCGGGGCAGGATTATTGATTTGTCCCAAAAAGGGGCAAAACAGATTGGCATCCTGGGCCCGGGAACGGCAAAGGTAAGGGTGACCGCCCTTGGCAGGGCTACATCGTATTCCGGGCGAACAAAAGATCCCATCGCGTTTGCGCCTGTTGACTATTGGCGAGGTAATTTCACGGTCCAGGTCGGGGCATTTCAGGTTAAAGCCAATGCAGAAAAGTACCGGAATAAATTATCAAAAAACTATCAAAATGCCCATATTGTCATGTTTTCAGATGACCGGGGGGTGTTTTATCGGGTGAGAATGGGCCGGTTTACCAATTTAAAGGATGCCATCCGGTTCCGGGATAAAATTATGGCGCAAGGCCTTGGCAGTGCCTTTGTCGTTGCAGAATAAAGAAACCAAATCATGGGATATACTGTTTTTCTGGACCGGGATGGGGTCATCAACAGGGACTCATCCGAATATATAAAAGATCCGTCGGAGTTTGTCTTTATCCCTGGAAGCCCGGAGGCCATTGCCCTGCTGTGCAGAAAGGGGTTTCAGGTCATGGTGATCACCAACCAGTCTTTGATCGGCAGAAACATGGCCACCCGGGAAACCCTTGAGGCAATTTTTAAAAAAATGACAAAGGGTGTGAAAAAGGCAGGGGGAGAAATCATGGACATTTTTTTTTGCCCCCACACCCCGGAAGACCGGTGTTCCTGCAGAAAACCAAAACCCGGTTTAATTATGGAAGCCCAATATAAATACGGGCTTGCCCTTGATCAATCCTGCATGGTGGGGGACAGTGCCAAAGATATTGAATGCGCCCATAATGCAGGATGTTCAAAAGCTGTTTTGGTCAAAACCGGTAATGGAATAATCGCCCGGCAAGCGCTTTTTGAAAAAGGCATGACACCGGATTATATCGCTGCTGATCTCTATGACGCCGCCTGCTGGATCACCCGGAATGTGACCCGCTAAATGATCACCCTCAACGGTATTTTAGACCGACTCACCTATCAGAATCAGGAAAATCATTATACGGTGGCAAAACTTCGCATCCCGAAAATCAGTGATCCTGTTACCATTGTGGGTCATCTTGCCGGGGTGTTTGAAGGTGAAAGTCTTGAGGTATCCGGAAAATGGATTTCCCATCCCAAGTATGGGGATCAATTTAAAGCAGAACAGTATAAGGTTCTTTTACCGGCGACGGTTTCGGGCATCCGCAAATATCTTGGTTCGGGTATGATCAAAGGGATTGGGAAGTCACTGGCGGAACGAATCGTGGATCATTTTGAAGAAAAAACCCTGGATATTATTGAAAACGAACCGGAAAAATTAAAACAGATTCCCGGTATTGGAGAGGCCAAGAAAAACACCATTGCCCAGGCCTGGAACAGTCACCATGCCGTCAGACGGGTCATGCAGTTCCTCCAGGCGAATGGTGTGGGGGTACACCATGCAGCAGCGATTCTTCAAACCTATGGGTCCCGGGCGTTGACGATTCTGCAGCAGGATCCCTATGCGATTGCACGGGATATCCCGGAGATCGGGTTTCCCCTGGCAGATATGATTGCCATGCGGGCCGGTGTTGAAAAAGAGGATGAAAAGCGCCTTCAGGCATGCCTGATCCATCGTCTCTTGTCCGTTGAACAAGAGGGACATGTGTATGGATTAAAACCCCAGGTGTTTAAATCAAGTGCCCGGCTGTCCGGTGTGGACCCGGCGTTGTTTGAGCCGGCCCTGGAAGCCTTGATTGACTCGGATGACGTAACCATGGAAATAGATGAAGACGGCACAAAAATTTATCTTAAGCGGCTTTACCGGGCGGAATCAGGCATCGCATCCCGGATGAAAGCCATTTTGTCCATGCCTAGCCCGCCCCATCGTCTGGGAAAAGACCAAATCCTTGAAGAGGTCCTGAAAAAACTGGCCGTAAAATTATCTGCAGAACAATTGAATGTCGTCTCAAACGTGCTGCTTGAAAAAATTGTAGTCATCACCGGAGGGCCCGGAACCGGTAAAACAACCTTGATACGGGCGTTGTGTGAAGTCTTCAACCTCCAGCATCTATCGGTTGTCTTAAGCGCGCCCACTGGCAGAGCTGCCCGGCGCCTTTCCGAGGTTACCGGGCAGAAAGCCTCTACCTTGCACAAACTGTTAGGCTTTGATCATGAAAACCAGACCTTTGAAAGAAATTTTGCCAGTCCCCTTGAGGTGGATGTTTTTATTGTGGACGAAGCATCCATGGTGGATACCCTGCTCATGTATCATCTCATTGAAGCGCTGCCGGTAACGGCAAGCTTTATTATTGTCGGGGATACCTTCCAACTGCCTTCTGTGGGACCTGGCAATGTGTTGTCGGATATCATTGAATCCGGCTGTGTCAAGGTGTTTTCTTTGACAAAGATATTCCGGCAGGTCAAGGAAAGTCCTATTATCATGCATGCCCACAGTATCCGAAACGGAGAGATGCCGGATTTTGAAAAGCCTAATGCAGGTGAATTGTCAGAGTTTTATTTTATTGAGAATCAGCGGCCTGAAAAAGTAGTGGATACCATTATCGAACTGTGTTCGAAACGAATCCCCCAGGCATTTCCCCATATCGATGAAATACAGGTCTTAACCCCCATGCATCGGGGAGAGGCGGGCACCATTAATTTGAACCAGCAGCTTCAGCGGGTATTAAATGATTCAAAAGGCGGTATAGACGCCGGCGGGATAGTGTTCAAGCGTAACGACAAAGTCATGCACCTGAAAAATAATTATGAGAAAGATGTGTTTAACGGCGATATCGGTATTGTTCATGAGGTCATTAAATCTGAAAGCCGTGTTCTGGTGGATTATGACGGTCGTCTTGTTGAATATGACATCCTGGAACTGGACGAACTCACCCTGGCCTATACCATATCGGTCCACAAATCCCAGGGAAGTGAATATGCAGCAGTCATTATTGCGCTGACAACAGCCCATTTTCCCCTGTTGCAGCGGAATTTATTATATACGGCCATGACCCGGGGCAAACGCCTGGTGATTATTGTCGGATCTTCAAAAGCCCTGGAATTGGCATTAAATAATAATAAAACCGCTTTACGTCTTACGAATCTCAAACAAAAATTGAGGGCCCCATGACGAATGGTTAACCGTTTTCTTCAATATATTTTTTTAATGCATTTTTGGTTGTGTCAAAGGCGAGCTGATCCCAGGGGATGTCCTGTCGTTTAAATTCATCAATTGACATGGATTCATGGCAGGGCCGGATGGTGCCGCCGGTTATATCACTCTGGTAGACAATGATGATATTGGCTTCTCCTGGATAGGAATAGTTGCCCAGCAGGCAGTTGATTTGGGTATGCAGTCCTGTTTCTTCTAAAAATTCACGCCTGGCCGCCTCTTCAAGGGTCTCCCCCCTGTCCACAAATCCTCCCGGCAGTACCCAGCAGCCTTTTTTGGGTTCTTTGTTCCGCCGTTGAAGAACAATCCCGTTACGGGTTTCTGCAATAGTGCAGGCCACCAGCTTGGGATCCAGATAAAAAATAAATGCACAAGCGCTGCACACCAGTCTTTCCGGCTCGTTTTGTAGGAGTCGTTTTTTTATAAATTTTTCCCCGCACAACGGGCAAAATTGATAGATGGTTTCTTTATTCATAATAATGTTTGATCCCTACCCCGGTATTATGGACACCCTGTAAAAATGTCGATTTTTTTAAAACAGCAAAAATATTGTTGCTATTCAGATGAATTTCATGGAAACCATGATAATATATTCTATATTAGGGTGTAAGACAAATTTATTTTCAGAAATGAAGCCCCCTTTGGGTTAAACCGTTTATCAAAGGAATTATTTTGATGTGTCAGGATGAATCATGGAATTTATTAAAACAGCAATAGAACCGGTGACAGCTTCCGAAAAAGCCTATTATTTTATTTTTTTGAAAAACGATATCCTTGTTAAGGAATCCGCCACTACCCTTGCCGAGATCCCCTGCCTTGGGGAAAAATCCCTTGCCGCACTGGCAGTGACGGAACCCTGCTTTTTGGGGCGGATCAAGGAGAGGGTATGTTATTGTGCTCAGATCTTACCCGGGAAGGTGCCGGAACCCTACAAATTCATAAATTTGCGATCCCTTTATGGTAAAATTGAGAATGGGTTCTGGCGTATTGCCGGATACGCCCGGCAGATCAATGACTGGAATATGAATTTCACGTTTTGCGGCAGATGCGGCGCCAAAACCCAGAGAAAAAAGGATGAGTATGCAAGGGCGTGTCCCAGATGCCGTTTGGTCAGTTACCCGCGCATTTCTCCGGCCATCATTACCGCGGTCATCAAGGACGATAAGATTCTTCTGGCCCGGGGGATCAATTTTCCCAACAAGAAAATGTTCAGTGTCCTGGCGGGATTTGTCGAACCGGGAGAGGCGTTGGAATCGTGTGTCGCCCGGGAGGTTTTTGAAGAAGCCGGCATTATGATCAAGCAGATTCGTTATTTTAACAGCCAGTCCTGGCCGTTTCCCGACAGCCTGATGATCGGATTTACAGCGGTCTATGACAGTGGACGCTTGTCCATCAATCCCCGGGAATTAATCGAGGCCGACTGGTTTACGGCGGACAACCTTCCCCTTGTCCCGGGAAAGCAGACCATTGCAGGAGAGCTCATTGACTGGTTTGTGCGTCAGCAGCTGATGAAAAATTCAACGAGTTGACAAGAAGACGGTTTCCCTGTATCTTTTTACCGTTTTTTTAATATCTCAGGCAAGGGGTTTCATGGATAAAGACACCTGTATCAGTCGGATTCGATCAGCCATTCAAAACGGAACCCACCCCGGACCTCCGGAGGATCATCTGTTTCAACCGACCAGTGTGATTGCGTTGTTTATGTTTAATGCGGAAGTTGAACTGCTGTTTATCCAGAAAGCAGATATAAAGGGATATCCCTGGCGGAACCAGATGGCCTTTCCCGGTGGGCATAAGGAGAAAACCGATCTTTCAACAAAGGATACGGCATTAAGGGAACTGACCGAAGAAATGGGGATACATCGACAGAATGTAGAGGTTGTCGGATCTCTTGGGCATTTCCAAACCATTAACAACAAGGATATCAACGCCTGGGTGGGGATCTGGAATCAAAAAGACCATATTCAACATGATCCGTCTGAAATATCCCGGGTGTTTCAGATTCCGTTAAACTACCTGATTGAGCGGCACAAAGAAAAAGCCTATCATCAGCAGATTCCCAATGTCATGCGTCTGACCTACCCCTATGAAGATGTGTTGATCTGGGGGGTAACGGCAAAAATAGTATACCACCTCATAGAAGTTTTGCTAAACGATCGTTAGTTCTTGCTTGACCGCCGTTTAAGCCTTAGAAATACTTTAACCACCAGAAATAAGCTTAAAAAGGATAACAGCCCGGGAAACCAGACGTGTTCCTGAAATTCCGGATTACCGGAACCCACAAAAATACCGGCAATGGCAAAGACAAAGACAAAGATCATACTGGTAATAAGTGTCCAGCAGGCAATCGTTGAATCATACCAGGGGGTTATGGGTTTTCTGAAAAATAGAGTTTGCTCTAATTGCATTTGCATTTCCAGTTGTTTTGTGTTAAACCACAACATATATAATTATTCTATTGACAAACAACAATATGTTGACTAAATTCAATGTCCGGCGGTTCCGGTAAATCACGTCAAAGCCAGTCCCACCGCTGATAAAAGATATGTTAATTTCAATGAGATTTCAAGGGGTGGAACCATGTTTGAGCAAATTAAAAAACGGGATGGAAGGATAGCTGAGTTTGATTCATCAAAAATTACCCATGCGATTCAGAAAGCAGGCGAGGCCACCGGTGAATTTAATGCAAGAGAATCAAAAAAAATGACAATGAAGGTTGTCACCCTCATCAGAGACCTTCATCTCGGGCCTGTTCCGGAGGTCGAAGAGATCCAGGATATCGTGGAAAGAGTGCTGCTGGATTCCCCGTTTTATAAAACAGCCAAAGCATACATTATCTACCGGGAGCAGCACAACCAGATCCGAAAGATTGCCATTAAAGAAAATGTAGACCTCATGGAATCCTATATCCGAAAAATGGATTGGAAAGTCAAAGAAAACAGCAACATGAGTTATTCCCTCCAGGGATTAAACAATTACATCTCTTCAGACATTACCGCAGAATACTGGCTCAATAAAATTTATCCGCCACAAGTCAGGGATGCCCACTACAGGGGAGACCTCCATATTCATGATTTAAGCCTTTTGTCTGTCTATTGTGTGGGCTGGGATTTACAGGATCTGTTGCTCGAAGGATTTAAAGGGGTTGCCGGAAAGGTGGAATCCTCTCCGCCCAAACATTTCAGAAGTGCCCTGGGTCAGATCGTCAACTTTTTTTATACCTTGCAGGGCGAGGCAGCCGGTGCCCAGGCCATGTCAAATTTTGACACGCTTTTAGCACCTTTTATCAGAACAGACGCGTTGTCCTACAAAGAGGTGAAGCAAGCGCTCCAGGAATTTGTATTTAATATCAATATTCCCACACGGGTCGGTTTTCAGACACCGTTTACCAACATCACCATGGACCTGAATGTGCCGTCTATGTTAAAGGATTCTCCTGTCATCCTCGGCGGAGAATACACAGAGCAGACCTATGCAGGGTATCAGGAAGAAATGGACATGCTGAATGCTGCATTTGCCGAGGTGATGATGGAAGGGGATGCAAAAGGCCGGGTCTTTACCTTCCCGATTCCAACCTACAATATCACAGAGGACTTTGACTGGACCAACCCCAATCTTGAGAATATCTGGAAGATGACCGGAAGGTATGGCATTCCCTATTTTTCAAATTTTGTGAATTCAGATATGGACCCGGAAGATGCCCGTTCCATGTGTTGCCGGTTGAGACTGGACAACCGGGAGCTGAGAAAAAGAGGGGGAGGGCTGTTCGGTGCCAATCCGTTGACCGGTTCCATTGGCGTTGTTACCCTGAACATGCCAAGAATTGGATATCTGGCAACAGATGAAACCGATTTTTTTGAACGGCTGGACCTGATGATTGATTATTCTGCAGAGTCATTGAGCATCAAACGCAAGATTCTTGAAAAATTTACAGAGAATGATCTTTACCCCTATTCAAAATTTTATTTGAGGAAAATTAAAGAGAATACCGGTGTGTTTTGGCGTAATCATTTTTCCACCATCGGCATTCTGGGCATGAATGAGTCCTGTCTTAATTTTATGGGCCAGGGGATTGCCACACAAGCCGGACAGGACTTTTCCGTGAAAGTCATGGACCATATCCGGAGCAGGATTGAACGCTTGCAGGAACAAACCGATGAAATCTTCAACCTTGAAGCAACACCGGCCGAAGGTACGACATACCGGTTTGCCAGTATGGACAAAGCCCGGTTTGACGATATCCTCTGTGCCAATGAAGACGAATACCAGCAGGGAAAAGATCCGTTCTATACCAATTCCACCCATCTGCCGGTCAACTATACCGATGATATTTTTGAAGCCCTGGAACTCCAGGATCGACTCCAGACCAAATATACGGGTGGAACGGTTCAGCACCTTTTCCTGGGGGAAGAGGTCTCGGACATAGATGTGGTAAAACATCTTGTGAATAAGGTATCCAGCGCGTTTAAACTGCCCTACTTTACATTGACCCCGACCTTCAGTGTGTGCCCGTCCCATGGATATATTTCAGGCGAGCATGAAACATGTGAAACCTGTGATGCAAAAACAGAAGTCTACTCAAGGGTTGTCGGATACTTAAGACCTGTGGGACAATGGAATAGCGGAAAGCAGACAGAATTTGCCATGCGGAAAACATTTAATGTGGCTTGATCAAGGTGGCAAAAAATGAAGATTGGTGGATTTCAAAAAAATTCCTTGATTGATTTTCCCAAAATCATTGCCTGCATCATTTTTACACAAGGGTGCAATTTTATCTGCCCGTATTGTCATAATCCTGATTTGGTGGTCGGCTCCCAAAAAGAGGCTGGAAGCAGCATCAAAGGGCAGATGGGGGCCCGTTATGATGAACAAGAGATCTTTGACTTTCTTGAAAAACGAAAGGGGTTTTTAGAAGGGGTGGTGATTACCGGTGGAGAACCCACACTGCAAAAAGATCTGATCGCATTTTGCCGGAAGATCAAGGGCATGGGATATCAATTGAAGTTGGACAGTAACGGGAGCCATCCCGACATACTGGCCCAATTGTTTGAAGACCGACTGGTGGATTTTATCTCCATGGATATCAAAACCAGTCTTGAAAATTATCATATGATCGTGCCCCGGGCCTTTGATGCTGAAAAAATTCATGAGAGCGCCCGGCTTTTGATGGAAAAAGCACCCGGGTATGAGTTTAGAACCACTTGCTGCCGGCCGTTTGTCAGCAAGGAAATCATGACCGATATCGGGAAAATGATTACCGGGGCATCAACCTATATTCTTCAAAAATGCTCCAGGAATGTCATTGTACTGGATCCGGAATTTTTAAAAGAAGATCAGTATTTTTTTTCTGATGGAGAATTGCTTGAGCTAAAAGAGGTTATCAATACATACGTTATCACCGCTGTGGTCCGGTAAGGGGCTCGGAAATAAATAATCACACAAAATAGGGTGCAGGATTTCAGCGAATGAAATTGTGTCGGCATTCATATCCCGGGTAACAAGGATTTATTCGGATTCAGGGTCTGATCCCGGATAAATCATTTTACCGGTCATGGACAAGTCATACCCCCCGAAAGCTTGGGCAGCTGCCTGGATCACCTTTCCTTTTAAAAGGGACAAGAACAGCTGAATCCCTTGGTCGAAAAATCGTTCTTTCGTGATGAGCAAATCAAACCGCTCGGTGCAGATCGGAATAAAATCAAGACCCAGCATGCTGGCCACCGGCTTGATGCCGGGGCCTGCGTCTGCTTTGTTCATGAGAATTTCCAACCCCAGATCCATGTGTCGGGTTAAAGCGGTGTCATATCCGTCGAGGGTTTCACCATTGATTCCTGCTGCTTCCAACTCCCTGTCAAAAAGTTGACGGGTTCCGGTTCCCAGTTGGCGGTTGATGATTTTGATATTGGGGTTGCCAAGGTCGGTTATCGACTGAATGTTTTTGGGATTTCCTTTTTGGACAAGAATTCCCTGCTCCCTTAAACAAAAGTTGACCACGGCAGGGAGATGGTTCATTTCATCCTTTAAAAAAGGGAAATTATAGTCCTGGTTGTCGGCCACCAGGTGGCTGGCAGCAATGTGGCAAAGATTCTGCTTTAAGGCTTTTAATCCTCCCATGGAACCGGCAATGCCGAACATGGCCATATGGTCTTCATGCTTAAGGTTAAAGGTGGAGATGATTTTGTCCAGCAGCAAGTCATTACTGCCGGCAATGAGGACCAGTCCATGATACGGCGGCAGTTTGGCCAGTTGCGGGTAATTCTCTGTACCGGCTTCGACCCATTGTCGCACCAGATTGATGGGGAAAATCCATTTCCCTGTAACTTTAGAGGCTGGCAGACCTTTCTCTGCAATGAGGGAATAGACCATTTTCTCATTTACATTTAAAAATTTTGCAATTTCTTTGGTTGAAAACATTTCACCCATGGCAGGTCTCCCTTTTGTCTTAAGATAAATACGCCATCACTCGTTCAGCCACTTGTTCGGCTGTCATTGAAGTGCAGTCAATTTTTATATCATGGTATTTATCATACAAGGGAGTCCTTTCTTTGTAAAGGTCTTCAATGCTCTTTCCTTCGTCGATGGCAACGCCCCGGGCGGTAATGTCTGACAGCCGTGTCAAAAGGGTCTTCAGGTCAACGAACAGATAGAGAATGGTACTGATTCTGGAAAGATGGGCCATGGCTTTGGGGCTGTATATCACGCTGCCCCCTGTGGCGATCACATGATGGGAGCAATCAATGCTTAAAATATGCTGTTCTTCAATTTCTAAGAACCGGGATCGGCCTTTTGAAGAAATGATCTGGGCCAGGGTTTGATGCTCCCTTGATTGAATCAAATCGTCTGAATCCAGAAACGCAAAATCGATTTTTTGGGTTAACAGGTTTCCCACCGTACTTTTTCCAACAGCGGGCATTCCTATAAAACTTATATTTTTTTTAGTTTTCATTAGAATATTTTTCATATTTTGCAATTTTTTTTAGCTATTATACAATAAAGTAAAAATGAGAATACTATTCTTTTTTTAAGAATGCAAGACAAGGCCAAAATGTTATCGTGCTTGACTTTCTTTGGTTTGAACACTATTTTTAGGAAAATTAACGCGCAGCAGCAAAGATATGGCATATGAAACCAAAAATAATTACGATTGTAGGAAAATCCAACTCCGGAAAGACCACACTTCTTGAAAAATTGATTGTCTGCCTGACAAAAAGAGGGTATAGAATCGGATCTGTGAAGCATGCCCACGATGGATTTGACATGGACAAAGAAGGGAAAGACAGCTGGCGTCATAGAAAAGCAGGTGCCAAGGCGACCCTTGTTATTATGGAAAACAAAGTCGCCATGATCAAGGATGACGCTGCAAGCTATATTGAAAAAATGCGGTCTTATCTTTCTGATATGGATATTATATTAGCAGAAGGGTTCAAACGTCAGAATCTTTCGAAAATAGAGGTTTTCAGGATTGGCAGCGTTCACAAAAACCCTTTGTGCATGGCGGATGAAAACCTCATTGCGTTTGTTACCGATTCGGATTATCACGTGGATGTGCCGGTGTTCGGGCTTGAAGATATCCATGAGATCGCAGACTTTATTGAATCCAATTTTTTAAAAAAAGAACAGCGTGGAAAAAAAGACGATTAGACAGCGCTTCAGCGGACTCGTCTGCAGGGGTATTATCGCCGGTCTGCTGGTGTGTATGGCATCTGTTTGTCCGGCAAATCAGGACCCCGCCAGTCAGTATCATTGTGTTACCCGGTTTGAGAATGGGACCATCAACTGGAGTACCGGAAAAATAACGGCCATGGGTATGGCATCGCCTGAAGATAATAGAGAAACGTCCCATGAATCCGTTCCCGGATCAGCACGGGCAGATGCAAACCGGCAGATCATAGAGATTTTAAAACAAATAAAAATTAATGCCGGCTTGAGCGTGGATGCGTATGCATCTAAAAATGATGTTATTTTAGCGGGTATTGAAAAAACAGCCGGGGATGCCCGTATTTCCAAACAATATTATACGTCTGCCCTTGCCGTGGAAATAATCCTTGAAACGTCAATGCTTGGCGGGTTTTTACAATTGGTATTGCCGGAAAAAATTCGACAGATACCGAAAATCAATCCTGAAATACATCCAAAAAACGATGCCGTAAAGACAGATACCCCCCCCTATACGGGGTTAATCGTCGATGCAAGGGGCCTGGGGGTTGAACCTGTTCTCAATCCTGTCATTGTCAGCGAGCAGGGCCATGATATTTATTCTTTTGTTTTTATCAGCAGGGAGTTTGCTGTTCAAAATGGGGTCTGCAAATATCTTTGCAATATGGACCAGGCGTTAACGGACAAGCGAGTCGGCAATCACCCCCTGGTTCTGACGGGGCTTCGAAAAGATGGAAAAGCCAATTCCGCCATTGCTATCAGCATGTCAGAGTACCGCATTTTGGAAAAAACAACAGAACGGCACGCCTTTTTGAAAGAATGCAGGGTCATCATTGTGACGGATCAATAAGGGCATTATCAATTAACCTGGTTTTTCCTATTTTTACAGCGATGGCCAGTAAGACCGGATGCTTGATGCTGTCGACATCCTCAAGGGTTTGGGGATCACAAAAGGAAATATAATCCAGGGCTGTTTCCGGAAACCCCTGGATAAAAGAGGCCATCTGACGTATGATGGCCCCGGGGCGCGTTTCTCCCCTGGCAATCAATTCCCTGGCCAGATTCAATGATTTAAAAAGACTCCGGGCAGATACCCGCTGGGACTCCGACAGATAGGCATTCCGGGAACTCATGGCCAGCCCGTCTTTTTCCCTGATGATCTCCCCTGCGACAATCTCGATGTCGAGATCCAGGTCCAGCATCAGTTGGCGGATGATTTGCAGCTGCTGATAATCTTTTTGTCCAAACACGGCAATATCCGGTAGAATAATGTTAAACAATTTTGTGACGACGATGGCAACACCATCAAAATGGATCGGTCTGGATTTTCCGCACAAATGATCGGGAAGGGATTGAAGTTTTATTTCCGTCTGAAAGTTTTCAGGGTAGATATCGTCCTTCCTGGGTAAAAAAACAGCTGTTACGCCTGCCTTCCGGGCAAGGGCCAGATCATTTTCAATGTTTGACGGATAGGAGTCCAGATCTTCATTGGGCCCAAACTGTGCCGGGTTTACAAAGATGCTGAGCACCAGCGTATCACAGAGGGGGCGACCTTTTTCCAACAGGGAAACATGACCCTGGTGCAGGTAACCCATGGTGGGAACAAAGCAGATGGTTTTTGATTCTTTTTTTCGGGTTTTTGACCATTCGTGCATTTCAGATTTTGTTTTTAATATATCCATTATTTTTCCAGCTCCTCTTTAATGGCGATTCCCATGTCTAAAAGGGTATAGGGTTTTTTTATAAAACTGCCTGCGCCCAGGTCCTGGGCCATTAATACATCTTCTGATTCAGAAAATCCACTGGCAATGATGGCTTTTTGATCCGGATTTATTTTTTTTATCCGTTGATAGGTCTCAAGGCCACTGATGGAGGGGGTCATAATCATATCCAGAATGATCAGGTCAGCAGGATGGTTTCGGATGACATCAACCGCAGCATATCCGTTATCAACGGCCTGGGCCTGATATCCCAGGTGCTCAAGAATACCCAGGGCAATTTTTTGCTGGGCCTTTAAATCATCCACCACCAGAATCCGCTGACCCTGGCCTTTGAGCGCATCAAGAGAGGTGGAAACCGCCTTGTGGGGTATGTCCTGGCGGACGGCCGGAAACAACAGGTCAAACCGTGTTCCCTTGTTATTTGAACTCACTTTTATACCGCCCTTGTGGTCCTGAACCGCATTCATTACAATGGTAAGCCCCAATCCCGTACCACTTTTTCCCATTTCTTTTTTGGTAAAAAACGGGTCAAATATTTTTTCCCTATATTTTTTATCAATACCCGCGCCATTATCCTTTACACTTAAACGGACATATTCGCCCGGGACCATATCGTCATATCCCGGCATGGTGGCATTGATATATTCGTTGGCGGTTGTGATAAGAACGATGCCGCCCTCCCTGTTTGACACTTCTTCCACAGCATTCAACACAAGGTTCATGATCGTTTTTTCGATGTGAAGATACGAGCCGTTTATATTCAACAGTTCCGGCTCTGTTTCAACATCCAGTGTGACCTGGGGATAGGTTTTTTTTAGGGTGTCGTACTCCCGGGCCATCAGATACCGGTCAATGATGGTATTGATATTGATGATGTCCATTTCCACGCTGACCCCCCGGGAAATGGTTAACAGGTCGCTCACCACGGCCGAGGCTTTCCGGCCGGAATCTTTAATCAGGTTCAATCCCTGTCTGGTTTGGGGATCAAGGGTTTTATTCATCATCAGTACTTCCGGATAGGTGGCTATCCCGGACAGGATATTATTCAGATCATGGGCAACACTTCCCGCCAACGTTCCCAGGGCCTTTAATTTTTCAGCCCGGGCGAGTTTTTCTTTGAGGCGGTGTTGTTCTTTTTCCCGGATTTTTTTCTGGGACATGTCTCTTATAATCCCCTGGTACATATTGTGACTGTCAGGAAAATGACTGATTTTTGATCCCGTGATCTCTACGGGAATGGGGGTCCCGTCTTTGTGATGGACGATGGTTTCATAATTAAAATCATCCTTATTTTTTATCTGGTCTTTGAAATGCACTAGGTTTTGCTCCGGCAGAAACTGGGTAATGGGGTGCCCCATCATTTCTTTTTGGGTAAACCCAAAGGTGGGATAAACAGCAGAATTGATAAAGGTAATGATTAACTGCTGATTTAATGTCCAGATCGTATCCGGTGTGTTTTTTATCAGGTGTTTAAACTCCCTGCCTGAAATTTCCAGAACATTGATCAGGATGGCCAGGGAAAGGGTTACCAGGATGCATAAAAAGGAAAAGGTCCCAATGAACACCCCCCATTCCCGGGGGCTGGGAAGCCCATGGAGATGGTCCGGAGAAACCACCCCGTTAAAATTAAGATATCCAAAGGCCACCAGTGTTGTAATGGTCAGCACAAGGCTTGCCACCCCGCCTTTTATCCCGGAAAAAATCGCGGCAAAGGCAGAAAAACATAGCAAATATAACCTTGCACTGCCCATCAGGCCCATGGTCAAAAGGCAATGCACCCCCATGAAATAAAATCCGAACATGCCTGCCCAGACCCGTATGGGAAAGGGGATTTTCTTGAAAAAAGTGACACCAGCGGCCCACAGGTAAATCACCGTATACATAATGACATTATACCATTCGGACTGCTCAAAGGCGTATCGACAGCTGATCAGATAGGGAACGATACCTGAAATTAGCAGAATCGAGAATAGACAGGTGAATATTTTTTTCTGCCAGAACAGAAGGATGTCTTCATCATCTTCGTAAATCGGGGTCAAATCAAAAATTTCTGAAATCATAACCGTTGACTTAAATAGGGTTAAAAGATACGTAAGACCATACTAAATTGAGCAGAAAATACAATCTCAACTTTCAAGGTTGGCCATTAAAGCTGAGGACCGATCGTTGAGATACAATGAAATTAAAGGAGCTGTCATGGAACCATATATCCCCACCAGAGAGGATGCTTTCACATTATTAACCCAATACAATAAAAAACAGGGATTAATTCGTCATGCCCTAGCTGTTGAAGCTGTGATGGGCCATTTTGCCAAACGATTCAACGAGGATGAAGAAAAATGGCGGGTCATTGGACTGGTACATGACCTTGATTATGAAATGTTTCCCAATGACCATTGCCACAAGTGTGTTGAGTTGTTTGAAGCAAATCAGTGGCCTGAAGCGTATATTCGGGCAGTCATCAGCCATGGCTGGGGCATCTGTTCCGATGTGAAACCTGAAACCAATCTTGAAAAAACCCTTTATGCCATTGATGAACTGACGGGTCTTGTGGCCAGTGCTGCCTTGGTCCGCCCCTCAAAAAGCATCCTTGATATCAAGGCAAAATCCGTGAAAAAGAAATTTAAAGACAAACGGTTTGCGGCAGGGGTTGACAGGGAAGTCATTCTAAAAGGCGCTCAATTTCTTGATATGGAACTTTCCGACCTCATTACCCAGGTGATTTTAGGAATGCAGCCGGTGGCGGAACAGATTGGGTTAAAAGGAGAATTATAACGGCGGTTCCGGTTTTTATTGTTCAGAGGGACGTCAAACTATTGACGCGACGGCATATTTTTCCATGGTCGGTACAGGTGTGGCGGTGGTTTGTATTTTTAATATACTGTAATTATTGAGTTTTTATGGTTTTATGTATTTTGGCATGAGTATTGCTTCTTTCCTTTTATAAGCGGGTTATATACTGAAATGAGGAAAGAACATGAATCAAGCATTAAACAGACTCTCCAGAAGATTGACGGCCTTGTTTTCCATGATTTTCAAGGTTGCCCAAAGACAGGCGGACCATAAACAGCTAACGCATCACATCATTGCATTAAATCAGAAACAATCCTCCCGGGATATTATCAATGAAGTCGCCCTTTGTTTAAAAGAACTCCTCAATTACAGGTTATTTGCCTTTGTGGTCAAAAAAAAGAAGGCCGTTGATGTCTGGCTGGATCCCAGGATGTATAAAAAATCTCTTGAAGAAATTATTTTAAACGATTTTCATGTTGAAAATAAAAACGATTTAAATTATCTGAATCAGACATTTCACCCGGATGATCAGGAAGAAAAATTCAATATTAAAGACCTTGTTTTTTATGAGGTATCCGAGGAAAATTGTTATTGTCGAATTTATATGCTTCCCCAAAAGCAGTGGTACAGTCATCATGATGACGTAGTCAATCTTATCCTTCAAGGATGCGCCGCCGCCCTGTCCCAGCAGGTTAAAATTGAAAATTTAAAGACGGCAGCTGTCATTGACCCGTTAACCGGGTGTTATAACAGAAGAGAATTCGAGACTCAGTTGAAACGAAATATGGCAGGCGCCATCCGGCATAAAACAAAGTTGTCCGTCTTTCTGTTTGATCTGGATCATTTTAAGCGGGTAAATGATACCTATGGCCATCTTGCCGGGGATAAAGTGTTACAGGAAGTAACCGCCCTTGTGCAAAGAAACATGAGAACAGGAGATATCCTTGCCCGGTACGGCGGGGAAGAATTTATTGCGATTTTACCGGAAACCGATAAAACAAGAGCCATGGAACTTGCGGACCGTCTGAGAATTAAAATTTCAAACAAGCGGATTGTGCATGATAAGGAAACCATAACCGTGACTGCCAGTTTTGGTGTGTCCGAGCTGACCCCCCAGGCAGATATGACCCGGATCATCCAGGATGCGGATACCATGCTGTACCGGGCCAAACTGAACGGGCGGAACACAGTGATGCCCGGCGTCATTAAGGTCCTTCCCAGTAATTCTTCTGAACGGGCAAATACCCTGGTTAGAGTTTAAATTTTTCGGTCATGGCCTGTAATTGAAGCATGACATTGTTCACGAGGCTTGCCTTTTCTTTAACGGTTAAAGAAAATTGGTTGATTTCTTTTGATGTCGCCAGCACATCAGTGATCTCTTCAGCCACCTGACCGGATACGTCGGAACTTTGGGTAACATTGACATTTACTTCCTGTATGCCCAGAGAGACCTGGCTGATATTTTCAGCAATTTCAATGGTCGTGGTGGATTGGGTCTCAATGGCAGCAGCAGCTTCCGTGACAAATTGATTGATTTGATGAATGATTTGTGAAATCCCCTGGATTTCAGTGACAGCACCGCTGATTTGATTCTGGATATCCTGGATGTTTTTAGCAATGTCATCCGTAGCATCAGCTGTCTGGCCGGCCAACTCCTTGATCTCCTTTGCAACAACCGCAAACCCTTTCCCGGCCTCTCCGGCCCTTGCTGCTTCAATGGTTGCATTTAAGGCCAGAAGATTGGTCTGGGAAGAAATCCGATTAATGGTGTCCGTGACCTTATTGATTTCATCGGCAGCCCGGCCCAGCTCGCTGACCCTTTTTGAGGTCTGCTCAGCTTTCTCAACGGCGCTGCGGGTTATTTCCATGGTATGGGTTGAGTTCTGGGAGACCTTTTTGATGTTTGACCGCATGTCAATGGTGCGGGCGGCCACAATTTCCACATTCGTGCTCGCCTGTTCCATGGCCGCTGCCACAGAATCCATGTTCACGCTCATTTCTTCTGCAGCTGAAGCAACTGTATTCAGCTTTGAAACAGTTGTTTCAGATCCTTCACTCATTCGATCGGACACCTGGTTTAATTCCCCGGAGGCCGAGCTCAGGGTGCCAACACCGGAATGGAGCTCTCGTATCATTTCGGCCAGGCCTTTGACCATTTCATTCATGGCATCAACCGTGTCTCGGATGGCATCGGTTGCCGTATAGGCAAAGGTGTAGTTAAAGTTACCGTTTGCCACTTCTTTTGCCAGTCTTGCCATGCCATTCATGTTTTTCATCAGCTGCCGGTTCATGAATCCGATGATCAGGGCACCGAGGATCAGGGCGATGATGCCACTGATCCCCGCACCGGTCATGATCTGCTTGTTTACACCGGTCATGAGCTCTGCTTCAGATACGGCTACGGTAAAATAAAGGTCCCAGGGTTTAAAATAATTTATATGGGCATAATACGTCTTTTGATGATGGCCATAGATGGCCGTCCCGGATTTACCCGTCAAGATGTCCGTGTCTGTTTCAAATTCCCGGAGGTTTAAGGCGTGGTATGCTTTGTCGGGGTGGATAAGGATCTGGCCGTCTGATGAATTGACAAAGGAATACCCGTGACCGCCCACCGTAACCGTGTTGATAAGTTCCACAAGGTCCTGGGTTAAAATTTTACTAGTCACAGAGTATGCACCGATAATGTTTTCATCCAGGGTGTCCTTGAACGGCTGGAGATGCTGCATGGAAATCTCGGCTCCCTGTTTCGTGAGAAACAGATACGCTTTGCCGGCCATTATGGATTTATAAAGATCGGTTCCCGACGTATAGTATTCTCCAATAGCCCTTGAACTATCTTTATTTTTAGCGCTTGAGGAGACTTTGATCAATTTATCACCGTGGTGCTGATACAACGCAACATCAGAAGTGCTGAATTTACCAATTTTATCAACGATGCCATGATCGGCCGTAATAAACGTCAGCCCGAAAATGATTTTTGGAAGGGTGATCGTTTCTTTCTTTTCTGAAGCGACATCATAGATGGCCATATCAACTGTTCTGGAATCGACAATCATTATTGTCCCCGCGCTTTGACTTTCCGCCATCAGCGCCCCCATATCCGCATCTATTTTTTCTTTTTGCAGGTTATATTTCAGCTGAATGGTTTTCAACAAGACATCTGACACGTTTTGAATGGTGGTCTGTCCTTTTAAAAGAAAAGAGTGTTTGGTTTGGTAAAAATTCACCATTGCAATAATCAAAATGGTCAGGAAAATGATGCCAAAGGAACCGATATACAGTCTTTTATCAAATCCGATATGTGCCATTGTCTACTCCTTATTTTATAGCTGGAACCCCGTGTGACCGCTTTCGTCTGAATCGCTATGCTTACAGGAAAAACCAAAGAAACACTATGTAAATTTGCAGTCCTTAGACATTCATGGGTCAACTTTACAGCAACGCTATGATGTCGTACGAACTTCTATGTTTTTTCCCTGCAGATAGTCTTTTACCTTTTGAATGGGCACTTCCTGTCTGTGAAAGATACCGGCGGCCAGGGCTGCTTCGGCACCCGTTTTTTCAAATACCTGGGCAAAATGCGCTTCACACCCAGCCCCGCTGGAGGCAATCACCGGTATGGAAACGGCATTTTTTACCGCCGTGATCAATTCAAGGTCAAATCCTGAGTTGGTGCCATCCCTATCAATACAATTGAGAAGAATTTCCCCGGCACCCAGTTCCTGGCAGGCTTGGGCCAGGGCAACGGCATCCAGGTCCCGGGTTTCCCTGCCGCCCTGGACCGTACATTGATACCAGCAATAGGCTTCATTGTTCGGACCGGGCACCATGGTTTTGATGACATGATGCTGCTTCGCCTCTGCTGGTGAATTGACATAGATTCTTTTGGGGTCAATTGAAATGACAACGGCCTGGTTGCCGTATACGTTAGAGATTTGTTCCAGGGGACTTTTCCCTGTTTTTTTTCCTGTTTTTAAATATTGTTCCACTGTATAGACGGCATCACTGCCAATGGATATTTTATCTGCCCCAGACCTGAAATACTGGGCCGCCACCTCAAGTGCGGTATAGGTTTTACCCTTACTGTCCGTATAATCCCGGATTCCGCCGCCAATGGTCAAGGGGACAAAAACGTTTTTACTGGTTTCTTCCAGAACGGCGATCATGGGCAGGTCTTTCAATGGAAAATCCCTGAACCCTGTGATATTTAAAAACGTGATCTCATCGGCCCCTTCTTCATAATACCGCTTGGCAAGGGCCACGGGTTTGCCAAGGTTCCTGACATTTCCGTCATCCCTTACATCATACTGATCCCCTTTGGTCACCACCAGGTCCCCCTGGTCATTGCTCCTGACATCCAGGCAGGCAATAATTCTTTTGGAAAGCCCTTTTCCCTTGATATCAATGGCTGTTTGGGCTCTCAGGTCCTTTTGATAAATAAAATTTTCCAAGAGTTTGAGACCGGCAGTTCCGCTTTTTTCCGGGTGGAACTGGGTACCGATGACATTGCCTTTCTGAACACTGCTCACAAACTCATACCCATAATTTGTGGTGGTTAAAATAATGTCCGCATCCTCCGGGACAATATGATAGGAGTGGACAAAATAAAATTTTGTGTCCGGTGCTACATCCTTAAAAACCGGCGAGTCCTTTTTCAGGTTTACCCCGTTCCATCCAATGTGGGGAACCGCCAGCCGTGTCTGGAATCGGTTGACCCGGCCCTTGAAGATCCCCAGGCTTTCATGGTCTGAAACATCTTCTTGGCTGCCTTCAAAAAGGGCCTGCATGCCCAGGCAGATACCAAAGAACGGCTGGTCTGCCCTCAGGTACTCCCGCAGGGGACGGATATAGTTTTTTTCGTTGAGAATCCGGATCATGCTCGCATAATTTCCCACCCCGGGAAACAAGAGCTTTTCCGCATCCAGAATATCAGACGGTCGGGTAACCGGTTTGATGGTTCCCCCCAGCCGTTCAATGGCATTGGCAACACTTCGAACATTGCCGGCCCCATAATCTAGTAAGGTAATGATCATATTCTTCTATCCTTCAAATACCGGGAGGAGGTGTAATATTTCCTTGAGTTCTCCTTCAAGTTTAACGGGTTTTCCATTACGGTCTGCAATCACAAAGGTGATGTCCGCATCGACGCAAACCGCACCGGTCTTTTTATTGATAATTTTCTGTTTGATGACGGCACTGGTGTTACCGATTTTTCCAAGACCTGATTTGATGAAAACAAGGTCATTGGGCCTGGCCTGACTTTTATACGAAATATTGATATTAACGATAAAAAATGAAAAACCGGACTGCATGAACGCTTCAAGGTCAAGATGGTCTTCCAGCATCTGCCACCTGCCTTCTTCTAAAAATTCAAGATACCGGGCATTGTTCACATGCTGGTACAGGTCTGTATGATATCCTCTGATTTTGATTTCAGTTTCCATTTGCTACTCCCATGGATTTATACGATCAATTGTTTTGCAATCTCCTAAAGATAATGATCCTGTCCGCCGGGTCAACCCTGTTTTTCTGCGGTAATTCCCTGGCGGGTGTCATGGAAGCAAAGGGCCTTGAATCCACACAATGCCAACCGGTTCAGGGTGTTTTTAACAAAGGCATCCTTGGATTTGATTTTTTTCGGGCTGCCGGTATAGTGAAATAAGTTTGAATGGTCAGCCATGACCCTGAAAAGCGCGGCATAAAATTTTTTTCCATACAGATTTCCGGCCCCGGTCTTTAATGCAAATATCGCTGAATACCCAAGGCCCCCACAGGTATCGAGAACCGTATCTTTTGGTCGAACCACCAATTGCGTCTTTAATCTGGCATCGGTCAACGGATCAATATCTTTGGATCGGTGCATCTTGATGCCGTTGATCTCCATGGCCGCTAAAAGTCGATACTGCCCGGGGTCCGGGGAAAGGGGATGACATCCCGGATATTGCTGATGCCGGTGAGCATCATTAAAAATCTCTCAAATCCCATGCCAAACCCTGAATGGGGGACAGAGCCGAATCTCCTGGAATCCAGATACCACCAATACTTTTCCATGGGCAGGTTCATTTCCGCCATCCGATTTTTCAGGACCGCCAGTCGCTCTTCCCGCTGGCTGCCGCCAATCAGTTCCCCGATCTGGGGGACCAGAAGGTCCACGGCGGCAACGGTTTTGCCATCGTCATTCACGCGCATGTAAAAGGGTTTGATTTCCTTTGGGTAATCAGTGAGAAAAACCGGTGTCTTGAAATATTCTTCGGCCAGGAACCGTTCATGTTCAGATTGCAGATCCGTGCCATAGTCCACCTTGAAATCAAATTTTTTGTTGGATTTTTGCAGGATATCAATGGCCTGGGTATAAGAAATCCTGGCAAATGGGGTATTCAAAAGGGTATCGATGCGCTTGGGCAGGGATTTGTCCACAAAGCTGGTAAAAAGCGCCATGTCTTCAGGGCATTCTTCCATGGCATGCCGGGTCAGATATTTCACCAGGGTTTCGCCATGATCCATGCTTTCCTTTAAATCACAGAAGGCCATTTCCGGCTCCAGCATCCAGAACTCGGCCACGTGCCGGCTGGTGTTGGAATTTTCTGCCCTGAACGTGGGACCAAAGGTGTACACATCCCCCAGGGCCAGGGCAAACATTTCAGCCGACAATTGGCCGGAAACGGTGAGGTTGGATTCCTGACCAAAAAAATCCGCTGTAAAATCCATTTTGCCCTGTTCTTTTACCGTTTTCGGATCAAGGCTGGTGACCCGGAACATCTCCCCGGCACCTTCACAGTCTGAGCCGGTAATCAGGGGAGCGGTCAGATACCTGAAGCCTTGTTCCTTGTAGAATTTATGAATGGCAAAGGCCATTTCCGATCGCAGTCGAAACCCGGCACCATACTTGTTTGTCCGGGGCCTTAAATGGGCAATGGTTCTTAAAAATTCATCGGAATGCCGTTTTTTCTGGAGCGGATAGGATTCCGGTGCCAGGCTGATGATGTCGATATCCGTGGCCGGGACCTCCCATTTCTGACCTTTCCCCGGTGATGGTGAAAGGGGTCCCGTAACCGCCACAGAGGTGCCGGTGGTAATGGTTTGGATATCCGGGTAATTTGCCAGGTCATTCTGGGCAATGACCTGGATGTTTTTCAGGCAGGACCCGTCATTGATTTCCAGGAAACAAAATTCTTTGGAATCCCTTTTGGTCCTGACCCACCCTTTGATCAATACCGGTCCAGGGGTCTTTTCAAGGTTGAGCAGCACATTGATTTTTGTTCTTTCCATTGCGTTATCCTGCAAAAAATAATATATTAAACAATTTGACTACACCAATTACATAAAGGTTATTTTTTTATAAAATTCAGTATCATGCATAAGAAAAATTATCAAGACATCCTTGCATTGGTTCAGACGCCGACTCGATATGTGGGCAATGAAATCAATACCGTTAAAAAAGATCTGTCCCAGGTGGCGTTAACATTTGCCCTGGTATTCCCGGACCTATATGAAATCGGCACCTCCCATTTCGGGCTGCAGATTCTCTATTCCATTTTAAACCGCCAGGAAAATATTGCAGCAGAACGGTTTTTTACGCCGGCCCCGGATATGGAGGCCTGTTTGCGGGAAAAAAACATTCCCTGCCTTTCCATGGAATCCCAAAAAGACCTGAAAAGTTTTGATATCATCGGCATCAGCCTTCTTTACGAGCTGAACTTTACCAATATTTTAACCCTGTTGAGCCTGTCGCAGATTCCCTTTTATGCCCGGGACCGGGACGAGCTGTTTCCCCTGGTTATTGGCGGCGGCCCCTGTGCCTTTAACCCCGAACCCCTGGCCGACTTTTTTGATGCGTTTGTGATCGGGGATGGTGAGCAGGTGGTGATTGAAATTTCAGACCAGGTTATTGCGTTTAAACAACAGGGGGATGGTCAAAAGAAAACCCTGCTCAGGCTTTTGTCAAAAATTGACGGGGTGTATGTACCGGCATTTTTCAGCCCCGCTTATGATGACCGGGGTATCCAGACCTTGACCCCCCTGTTTGAAGACTACCAGCGCGTCAAGCGCGCATTTTTACCCAGCCTTACCACGGATACCTTCCCCCTGTCGCCCATTGTTCCCTTTGGCAAACCGGTTCATGACCGGCTGCGGCTGGAGATTGCCCGGGGGTGTTCCCGGGGGTGCCGTTTCTGTCAGGCCGGCATGATATACCGACCGGTCAGGGAACGATCATTGGAAGACCTCATCGCCATCACCCGGGAATCATTAACCACAACCGGGTATTCCGAGCTCTCTTTGTTGTCCCTGAGCACAGGCGATTATTCGAACCTGTCGACATTGATGGACCGCCTGCTGGCGCTGGGCCAGGGACATTGCACCGCCATTTCTCTTCCCTCCATACGGGCGGAAAAATTGACGCCCCAATTAATGAAGATCATCAAAAAAGTCAGGAAAACCGGGTTTACCATTGCCCCGGAAGCCGGCTCTCAACGATTGAGAGACATGATCAATAAAAACCTGACAGAAGAGAGCATTGCCGCCACAGTGGAAAATGCATTTGACCTGGGTTGGAAAAAAATAAAGCTCTATTTCATGATGGGGCTTCCCTTTGAAACCCCGGCGGATATTGAGGCCATTTGTACCCTTTCAAAACGATTGGCATCTGCCTATGCCCGGGGCAAAAAAACCATTAATATCAGCGCAACCGGTTTTATTCCCAAAGCCCACACCCCGTTTCAACGGTGTGCCCAGATAACCCTTGAGGAGAGCCGGGAAAAATTGCAATATCTGAAAACTCACCTTCGGCATCCCCGGTTGAATCTCAAATGGCAAAGCCCGGAGATGAGCCTGATGGAAGGTGTTTTCGCCCGGGGGGACCGCAAATTGTCCCGGCTCCTGGTTTCGGCGTTTGAACGGGGGTGTCGCCTGGACGGGTGGACGGAGAAATTTAACTTTCCGTTGTGGCAGGCGGCCATGGAAGCCACAGGGATTGATCCTGCCTTTTATACCTCGCGTCATCGCAGTGATGACGAGGCGCTTCCCTGGGATATCATTGATTCAGGGGTGACTCCGGAATTTTTTAAAAAAGAATTTGAAAACGCCAAAGACGCCGCCCTTACGCCTGACTGCCGGGAGAACGACTGTACCGGATGCGGTGTGTGTGATTTTAAACAAATAAAGCCAATGCTGAATGACACCCTTGCGGACGTGACAACAGCAGACCCGCCCCTTGCGGATGCCCTGAAGACATTGCCGGATGATGCCTTTAAAAAATATGACCTCTCATTTTCAAAGCTGGGTGTTGCTCAATTTTTTGGCCACCTTGAACTGGCCACCATTGTTGAGCGGGCTGTGAAAAGAGCTGGGTTAAGGGCAAAATATTCCCAGGGATTCAATCCGTCCATGCGCCTTTCCTTTGAAAGTGCCCTGCCGGTGGGAATGGAAAGTGAAGAAGAACATCTGTTTATCTACCTGGAAAAAACCATGGCGCCTGAAACCATTGTTGATGCCATGAACAGGGCTCTTCCCCAGGGCCTTTTCATCACAGGGTGCAACCCCTTCAGCAAATTTCAGCGAAGAAATGACCTGACCGCCTATTACACGATCCGGTTGACAAAGGGGTGTTTTGAACCGGAAATGGTGAATTCGTTTTTGAAGTTATCAACGTTCCTGGTTGAAGACCGGAGTAAAAAGGGAAAAATACGCACAACAGATTTGCGAAAATCCGTTGAAAAAATATCTTTTGTTGATGTACAAACCATTGAAATGGTTTTAAAAAAATATAATGAAAGAACCATACGGCCCTTAGAAATATTGACAGCCTGTTTTAAGCTGGATGAAGATGTCATAAAAAAAGCCAAAATAAAAAAGAGAAAACAAGGATGACCCCCATGTTAAAAGAGCTTGTTGTGAATGCAGCGCCCCATGAAACACGCGTAGCACTTCTTGAAAATGGCACCATTGTAGAGGTTTTCATAGAACGGGAAGATGAAACATCCATTGCCGGAAATATTTATAACGGACGGGTGCAACGGGTTCTTCCGGGAATGCAGGCGGCATTCGTTGATATTGGGTTTGATCAGGCGGCGTTCATCTATGTGGATGATGTGCTGGATACCGCCAGTCATAAAACGTTTCAAAAATTTGAACAGGATGGGTATGGGGACACAGATACCGAATCGGCTGAACAGGAGAGTGAAGAAACGAACAGAACAGACAATCACGCGTCATGGAAAGCAGCCTTAAATCCGGAGTGCAATATTGAAGACCTGCTGACGGAAGGCCAGGAGATCATGGTTCAGGTGGCAAAATCCTCCATTGGCACCAAAGGTCCCAGGGTCACCACCCACATTTCCCTGGCAGGCCGGTATATGGTATTGATGCCCACTGTTGATCATATCGGTATCTCAAAAAGAATTGAAAAAGACGCTGAAAGAACCCGGTTAAAAGAGCTGTTACTCTCTATCCGGGAAAATAATTTTGGGTATATCTTCAGAACCCAGGCAGAGGGCATTGATGAAGCAACCATCAAAAAAGAGATCGATTTTTTAGGCAAAACCTGGGAGGCCATTTTGACAAAGCGCAAGACCGCCTCTGCCCCGTCTCTTGTCTATAAAGATCTTACGGTAACGTTCCGGGCGGTCAGGGATCTTTTGGCCAATGAGGCGGATAAGCTGATCATTGATTCAAAAGAAGATTATGAAAATGTCCAGAATTTTTTAAATAAACTGATGCCGGATGTGAAATTATCGGTGGAGCTGTACCAGGGAAAAGAATCGATTTTCGATGCCTTTAATATTGAAGGGGATGTGGCCCGGGCGTTAAAAAGGAAAGTGTGGCTCAAATCCGGTGGATATATTGTGATTGATCAAACCGAAGCCCTGGTGGCCATAGATGTGAATACCGGTCGATATGTGGGAAAGCATAATTTTGATGAGACCATCCTTAAAACAAACCTTGAGGCCGTCAAAGAGATTGCCTATCAGATACGGCTCCGGAATATCGGCGGGATCATTATCATTGATTTTATTGACATGAAAAAAGAACAGCACAAAGAAAAAGTCATGGCCCATATGAACGAAGCCATGAAAAAGGATAAGAGCCAGACCAATGTGCTGCCGTTAACCGAGCTTGGCCTTGTGCAGATGACCCGGAAAAGAATTCGGCGAAACCTGACCCGAACCCTTTGTGAACCCTGCTTTTATTGTAATGGCGATGGCCATCTCTTGTCGGGAAAATCCATATGCCATAAAATTTATCGGGATCTTGTCACAGAAGCCGGTGATATCATGGGCAATCGATTTACCGTAAAAGTGCACCCTGAAATTGCCCAATTGCTCCACGGAGGGGAAAAACATCTGATTTCATCCCTGGAAAAACAATTTTCAAAACCCATTGCCATATACCCGGAACCCCATTACCACATAGAGGAATACCATATCTTCGAGTCTCTGATAAAATAACGGATAGGATAAAATTGAATCAGGATCATTCTTGACAATTTTAAAAAAAAACGTTAAGGTCTTGTGTTTATGGTGGTTTGTAACAATAACGTTTAAACTATGGAATTTATGAGTAAGGATTGTTGATTTATGAAACGAACATTTCAACCCAGTAACAGGAAAAGAACCAGAAAGCACGGATTTCTTAAAAGAATGGCCACAACCGGTGGCAGACGGATCATTAACGCCAGAAGGGCAAAGGGAAGAAAAAAACTTACCGTTTAATAAAGGGATTTATTGAGTAATTTTTGTTTGCCAAAAAAGGTTAGGCTCCTGAAAAGAGCTCAATTTTTAACACTTTCGAAACAAGGGAAAAAAGTACATACAGCTTGCTTTTTAGCAATTGTAGGTAACGGAACAGCTCTAAACAATCGAATTGGCATTACAGTATCAAAAAAAGTAGGAAATGCAGTCGAGCGTAACAGGATAAAAAGAATTATTAGAGAATATTTCAGACACAATAAAGAAAATATTTCAGGACCAAATGATATCAGCATTATTGCAAAGAAAGGTCTGACTACGCTACCCAACAGGCAGATTATTGAGAAGCTTGATAAACTTTTTACAAAAATAGCAGCCGTGTAACCAATGAAAACGCTATTGTTAATAGGTATTAAATCTTATCAATATTTTATATCCCCTCTAACAGGGCGGAATTGTCGTTATTATCCGACCTGTTCGGCATATGCCCTTGAGGCGGTTGAAAAATACGGCAGCCTTAAAGGCACTACTCTTGCCGTAAAAAGAGTGCTGCGTTGTCATCCATTCCATGCAGGAGGATTTGATCCGGTCCCATAATTTATCCAAATGCCAGACTGTTTTTCCCTTCTATTTAAAGTGAAGTGCCGTCACAACTTATTTAAGGTTTAGGAGAGAAAATGGATGAACAAAAACGATTAATATTAGCTGTCGTGCTTTCTGTGGTAGTCCTTGTGGGGTATCAAACATTTTTTGTAAAGCCGCCGGATCCCAATAGTCTTCCCCAGGAAGTTCAAACCCGGAAATCAGATCAGCAAAAGGTTCAGGACGTTACGCCAAATGTGTCTGATTATCAAACCCAGCCAGGTGTCGTGCCTGAAGCGGTTACCCCCCGGAAAAAAGTGTATCGAACCATCTTGGTCACCACCCCGTTGTACCAGATTGCCATTTCCGAAGATGGCGCTGCTGTTAAAAGTTTTGAACTTAAAAATTATAAAGAAACAAACAAAAAAGACTCCCCGTTAAAACAATTGGTGCCGGAGCAGCTGGTATCCGGAACCTTGCTTCTTGACCTGGAAGGGCAATCCCTTCCCGGGTTAAAAAATGCCGTCTATACAGCCAACACCGAATCCATTGAAACCTCAGTTTTCCAGGGTGAGAAAACCATTGAATTTGTCTTTGCCTCCCCCCAGGGAATGGTGGTGAAAAAAAGGTTCACCTTTAAGGCTGACTCCTATCTGATTGATTGTGATATCGTTTTTCAAAATGGATCTGACCAGCCGTTCAATGATTCTCTCATGATCACCGCAACAGGGTTCTTTGATGAAGAAACCAAAAAGCAATCCAGATTTGCATTTGTTGGGCCCATGGCTTTTATTGACGATAAATTTAATGACATTGATCCGGATGACATTGAAGATCAGGACACCTTTCATGGAAAAATAGGGTGGACCGGGTATACGGAACAGTATTTTATGACGGTGGTCAAGCCCGAAAAAGAACCGGATGGGAAGGCGGTTGAGGATAAATTAAAGCTGTCCTTTGCCAATGACCGGGTCGGCGCCAGTTATGTCCGGAAAATGGATCGACTGGATCCGGGAAAACAGGGAAATTATGCCTTTACGTATTATATGGGCCCGAAAAGTCAACAAGTGCTGGGTCAATATGACAATACCCTTAAAGATGCCATTAATTTCGGATTTTTTAATGTGATCGCCAAGCCGCTGCTGATCACCATGAATATGATTCACCGGGTGATTCCCAACTATGGCGTGGCCATTATTCTGCTGACCATTTTAATTAAATTGATTTTCTGGCCCCTGGGGTCCAAAAGTTATAAATCAATGAACGAGATGAAAAAAGTTCAGCCGTTGATGATGGAAATTCGGGAAAAATATAAAAATGACAAACAACGGATGAACCAGGAAGTCATGGGGCTTTACAAAACGTATAAAGTCAACCCGGCAAGTGGTTGCCTGCCCTTGCTGGTTCAAATGCCGATTTTCTTCGCCCTTTACAGGATGCTCTACCAGGCCATTGAATTGCGGCATGCCCCCTTTGTCGGATGGATATCTGATTTATCTGCCCCGGACAGGCTGTTTGAGTTAAATTTTTCAATCCCAATGATGCAGGAACCCTATGGTATCCCCATGTTGACACTGTTAATGGGGGCCTCTTTTTTGTTACAGCAGAAAATGACGCCAACTGCAGGGGATCCCATGCAGGCGAAAATGATGATGTTGATGCCGATATTTATGACCGTGTTATTTATCAATTTTCCCGCAGGATTGGTTCTGTATATGTTTGTGAACAATATCATATCCATGGGACAGCAGTATTATATTCAAAAGAAATTATCGTAAGCAGGAGGTAACATGACACACACCCAGGAATTCAGAGGGAAAGATTTAGATCTTGCCATAAAAAATGCCTGTGCAGAATTAATGCTTTCCAAGAAAGAATTAAAATATAATGTGATTTCAGAAGGTTCTTCAGGTATCTTTGGCATTGTCGGCAGAAAAGATGCCAGAATTCGCGTTGTCCTTCCGGTTAAAGATACAGACACCTCCGCAGAAAAGGAGATGGAGGGGATCAGATCCTTTGTGGATGAAGCCTTTGGTGAAGATACCCGCCTCGAAGGAACCGAAGCAAAGGTCACTGAAGTTGAAACCGTGGCAGCTGAAAAGGCTGAAGTTGAGACGGCTGAAGTTGAGGTCACCCCGGGGGGTGATATGGCACCTGAGGTCACTGACTCCGGCACCCCTGAACATGAAGAACCCTTGAAGAAAGAATCCCCGTCCTATGAAACCCCCGAGCCGGTGGATGTGTCTGAAGCGTCCATTGCCATCGGCATTGAGGCGTTACAGAAAATGGCGGACTTGATAACCGATGATGCCACGGTAAGTGCGGTGACCGAGCAGGACAGACTGACCTTGAGGATCGAAGGTGGAAATGCGGGTATCCTGATCGGCAGAAAGGGGCAGACGCTGGATGCCATGCAGTTTCTTACCGACAAAATCATCAATCGGAAGAGTGATGCCAGGGTCAGGGTCAAGGTGGATATCGAAGGCTACATGGAAACCCGTAAATCCAATCTTCGGCACCTGGCGTATAAAATGGCGGACAAGGCCAAAAAGACGGGCCGCCCCGCCACCATCAACCAGATGAGCGCCCAGGACCGACGGATCGTTCATCTGGCCTTAAAAGATGATACCAATGTCAGGACCCAGAGCATGGGGGATGGGTATTATCGGCGGCTTGTGATCTTTCCCAAAAAGAAAAATACGTTCAGAGGAAAAAGACGGCTCAAAAGATAAGTCATCATGACGGATACAATTGCTGCAATAGCAACCCCCCCTGGAAGCGGTGGTATTGGCGTCATACGGATATCAGGCCCCCGGGCCTTTGATATTGCAGCCAGGCTTTTTTCAAAAACGAAACACGGGCCGCAAAAGGGCTCGCCATTTGAATCCCACAGGGTCTATCACGGATATATTTTTGGTAAAAATAAACAAGTGATAGACGAGGTGCTGCTGATTCCCATGAAAGGCCCGTCTTCCTATACGGCCGAGGACGTCGTGGAGATTCAGGCCCATTCGGGCACCATTGTCCTGCGCACCCTTTTAGAGGAGATCCTTTCCCAGGGGGCAAGGCTTTCGGAACCCGGAGAATTCACAAAACGCGCTTTTTTAAACCAGAGAATTGATTTGACCCAGGCCGAAGCAGTGGCCGATATCATCACGGCAAAATCAGCCAGTGCATTGAAATTCGCGGCATCCCAGAATCTGGGGGCATTGAAACGCCAGATCCAGGAATTAAGAGAAAAATTGATAGCGTTCTTATCCCTGCTGGAAGTCAGTATTGATTTTCCAGATGATGTGGACCCCTTTGAACCAGACCAGCAGTCAATGGACATGATTGCCGATGTACTGGAAACCTGCCGGGGATTTGTCCAGCAGCATGAGGATGCCTGTTTTTTAAAAGAGGGTATCCGGATCACCATCTGTGGGGCCCCCAATGTGGGAAAGTCAAGCCTGATGAACCGGCTGGTCCGGCAGGACCGGTCCATTGTTACGGCCATCCCGGGAACCACCCGGGATCCCATTGAAGAGGGACTGAACATTGAGGGGATACCCTTTGTCATAGCCGATACCGCAGGGATTCACCACACCGATGACCTGGTGGAGATCATTGGTATTGAAAAGGCCAAAGATCACATTATCGCATCAGATCTTGTTCTGTTCCTCAAAGAGCCGGGTACTGCTTTTTCAGACAAGGAATTTGAAACCGTGGTGCCCCTGGGAAAAAAAACCATTTTTGTGGTGAATAAAATTGATTTGTCTGACGGAGAACTGCCCCGCCTGCCAGAGAAGTATCAGCACATTCCACAAATGGCGATTTCAGCCCTTTTAAACAAAGGGATTCAACAATTAAAAGAAAAAATAGTCAGTATCAGTCTCGGCCAGCTGGATATGGAACGATCATCGGTCATTCCCAATTTGCGGCATAAACGGGCGCTGGAACAGACGATTGACAGCCTTGAAGCCGTGAAAAAAGGGCTAATAAGCAATCCGGTTGAGGAACTTCTGGCCATTGATATTAAAAATAGTATTGATTCTCTTGGAACAATTACAGGAGAAACCGCATCTTTAGATATATTGGACGCTATTTTCAGTAATTTTTGCATTGGCAAATAAAGCCTGACGGTAACCATAAAGATTTGATCCCAACGCATTCATCGTTAAAACAGGCGGGTTTCGGTGGGACTCGTAATAAAGGATAAACACTATGGCATTAGAGTTAAGAGAGCACTTTGTTAAGTATGAAGCATTGGTCCAGATGGTGGACGCAGTGTTTGACCGTGTTAAAAATGAATACCCCAAAGAAGTGTTCTGCAGGGAAAAATGCAGTGACTGTTGTTACGCACTTTTTGATTTGACACTCATTGAAGCCCTGTATTTGAAAGATAAATTTTTAACCGCCTTCAGCGGAAAAGAAAAAAACCACCTCATGGAAATCGCTGCCAAAACAGACCGGGTCCTGACGAAGATAAAACGCGACGCATACAAGGAAGTCAAAAACGGCACAGACCAATTGGAGGTGGTTGGGAAAATGTCCCAGGAAAGGGTCAGATGTCCCCTACTGGGAGAAGACAATCTCTGTGTGCTGTATGAAAACCGGCCCATTACCTGCCGGGTATATGGTATTCCCACTTCCACGGCCGGGGTCAGCCATATCTGCGGCCGGACAAATTTTGTCCAGGGACAGCCCTACCCGACACTGAATATGGATAAAATTTACACCCAGCTCCAGCTGCTGTCAGCGCAACTGGTCAAAGCGATCAACTCTGAAAATGTAAGAATGCATGAAATGTTGATTCCGGTTTCCATGGCCCTGACCATAGATTTTAGCGAAGACTACCTGGGAGTCAGAAAGAATGGATAAATTTAGCAAACAACAGATTGAAGCGCGGAAAAAAACCATTTTTGATGCCATGGGCAAAAGAGGCCAGAAGCAGATCCTTAAAAAAGGCTATGAAGACTGGAACCCGTTCGAGGAACCCAAAGATCCCATTGATATTCGAAAAGATAAAACCAAGCGTACCACCCAGGTTCTTATCCGGGAGTTCTTGAGCCAGGTCGATCATGAGGAATATTCCAATGCTTTTGCCCAGGGAGCCCTGGAAATGGGCCTGGGTATTATCAATGATGATGAAAAAATACGGGGTATGTTTGAGTTTGCATGCTGGTATGCAGAATTGTTAAGAAAAGAAGGGCATGATTCCCTTTGATATGGAAGCGGACAAAGCGGCTGTTTTAGAGATCCTTTATCAATCTGATGTTCGACTGACAGCCCAGGCCTATATCAAAGAAATCAAAGCAAAGGCTTCCGTTTCCGCTTCTGCCGCCAAAAAGATCGTCCGGCAGCTCATTGATGAACAGGAGCTGTCCTATCACTACCTTTACGGGTCCACCTATGTGGAAAAAAGTTTTTTAAAGCCGGTCCGGATCACGAAACGGTATGTTCTCACACCCCCGGGATTTCAGACGGCCACCACCCCTGCAGACATTGACATCCTTATTGCGCCGGGCATTTCTTTCGGGTCCGGACAACATCCCACCACCCGGCTGTGTCTTGAGGCCATGGAGGCATGTTTCCTGGAAAACCCCTTGGGTCACACCACCCCGGACCTGGCCGGTGCAGACATCGGCACCGGATCGGGGGTACTGGCCATTGCCATGTGCCGTTCCGGCCTTACCGCCTGCAGCGCCTATGAAATTGACCCGGTGTCCATTTGTGAGGCCGAAAGAAATATTGCCTTAAACCATCTGACCGGAAACATCACCCTGGTCGAAACCCCGTTTGAGGTTTGCCGGCGGCGATTCTCATTGATATGTGCCAATTTGAGATTTCCCACCCTGAAAGCCGTGTCGGATATGATCTGCTCAAGCCTGACCGATACCGGCATGGTCATCCTGTCCGGTGTTCGGGAATGGGAAAAGGATGCGCTCATCACGTGTTATTCAAAAAAAGGACTTGACCTGGTCTGGCAAAGAGATGAAAAAAAATGGTCCGGCTTTGTATTTGTAAAAAAAAGAGGGTAACTCATGTTCCATGAGAACCGCAGTCATTAAAATTTTTTTTCTGCTTTTTTTAAGCGTTTTTCTGTACGGGAATATTTATTTCTGGACCGATAAAAACGGGATCAAACAGTTTAGCAATATTTCACCGCCTTTGGATGAAGCGGTTGAAGAATTACCGGAAAGCCCCGGCGTTATCAACGAACGCATTGCCAGAGAAAATGACAATCAGATGTTCAGGGTATTAAAGATTTTTGATGGGGACACCATCCAGGTCTCCGGGCTTGATTTGACCTTCACCATAAGGCTTGTGGGAATTGATTCACCGGAAACAGGATTCAAGGGTCAAGCCAGCCAGCCCTTCAGTCAAAAAGCGAAACAATATCTGAAGCACCTGCTGGATACCCAAACCGTTCACCTTAAAAGTTACGGCACCGGGGGATATAACCGGCAATTGGCCGAAGTCTTTGTGGGGGAAAAAAATATAAATATAGAAATGCTCCGTGCCGGGTTGGCAGAGGTGTATAAAGGGACCCCGCCGAAACAGCTTGATTTGAAAGGCTATAGAACAGCAGAAGCATCGGCCCGGCGGGCGGAAAAGGGGATATGGAGCCAGGGCCGTTCCTATACGAGCCCGAAACAATGGCGCAAAGACCATCCAAGAAAATAATTTATAAGACATATTGACATGATTTTTTTTATAATTAATTTGAAAAAAAATACAGATGAAGCTGTGGAAATATACGGTCTTTTATTTGAGGTTAAGACATTAAGATCTGTTTTCATGGGAAGGTTAGACCCACGCTGCAAGACAATATTTCCGCCTTACCGGGGGCTACCCAAATTTTACAACAGAGGGATTTAATAACATAAAAATAATTAAAGGAGAAAAACGATGTCCTATAATAATTGTTTGGGGTGTGGTATTTTATTGTCTCCCAAGGTTTATGAATGTCCTGTTTGCGGATATGACAACAGTTTTGGTCAATATGATGATATTCTGATTGATGACGAATTCCTGAATGATTTCAATGATACGTTCAGCCCGGAAGAAGACCCTGGTTATTCTCTCAGTTGAAACAATTTGTTAACCCGGAGGGAGTGACAACATGACGTCATTGATGATAAATGACGTCATGTTGTTGCATTTTTATTTCAGGTCATCTTTAGAACGGAATATCATCATCCGGGATGGGTTGCTGGCCCCCGGTCATGCCCGGGTTTGCCGGGCCCTGGAAATTATTGCCGGATCCTGTGTTGGGTTTTTGATAGCCACCGCCACTCTGCTGGCCCCCGGAACCGCCCTGGTAACCATTACCGCCCTGCTGGCCTCCGGAGCTGCCGCCCTGATATCCACCGCCGCCCTGGGCATCCTGCCTGCTGCTAAGGAATTGAAAATTGCCTACCACGATTTCCGTGGTATAATGGGTTTGACCGTCTTTTTCATAGTTTCGGGTTTGAAGCCTGCCTTCAATGTAAACCTGGCTGCCTTTTGACAGGTATTTTTCAAGCGTTTCTGCTGGTTTTCCAAAGGCCACAACACGATGCCACTCGGTTTTTTCCTGTCGGTCCCCGGTGTTTTTGTCTGTCCATTGTTCACTTGTGGCAATGGAAAAGTTCACCACTGCCAGACCCTGTTGGGAATATCTGATTTCCGGATCTCTTCCTAATCTTCCAATCAGCATTACTTTATTAAGACCAGCCATTTATGTTCTCCTGTTTTGGATCATTTTTTAAGAGGGTTATTTTTAAAATATTTACCCGATTCAAAACCCGGTGTCAAAGGGATAATTTTTTTGATGGCTCCTGAGGGGGTTAACCGTTGACATGCATTGGATTTAAGTTTATGTTGCTATTTAGGTAGCAACATTATGGAGGAGAAAAGTGGAACCCTATTCCAGCTTAAAAGATCTTGGTTTTTCACAATACGAGGCCGCCTGTTATATGGCCCTTGTCAGCCATCATCCGGTGAACGGGTCCCAATTGAGTAAGATATCCGGGATTGCCAGATCAAGAATATATGATGTGTTGAGAAACCTGATTGCCAAAGGGTATGTCATGGACATCAATGGCGGACAGTATGCACCCCTGCCGTTTGATGAGTTGATCCGGCGGCTGAAAAGAAGCTTTGACAATAATATAGCGGCTTTTGAAGAGTTGATTGAAAAAGTATCCCAAACCGATGCTGTTGAATATGTATGGACCCTTACAGGGTATGAGACCGTCATGGAAAAAGCCATGGAAATGATCAAATCGGCAATGGTTGAGATTTATGTCAGATTGTTTCCCAAGGCCAACAGACACCTTGACCCATATTTAACCCATGCGGACAAACGCGGCGTAAAAATCAGATATGTTGCCATGGGCGAGATTGAAAAAAAATTTGATGTGCAGGTGCTGCACCCGGATCATGACCTATTGCAAAAGACCATTGGCGGCCGTTCGCTGGAAGTGATTGTCGATAAAAAAGAAGCCCTTGTGGGCATATTTGAAACCGGTAATGAAGAGAATTCCCCCATCAGCTGGACCAGAAACAAATGGTTTGTCCTGGCCAACCGGGACAGTCTTCGCCACGATTTTTATCATAGTTTTCTGGAAAAAATACTGGACCAAAATCAGGACCTCACAGACGAGGAACAAAGAATTTACAGGATCATAAAAGAGGATCATTAGGGGAGGTGTACCATGACATCAATGAGAAAAATCCATTCATTCAAAGGATTTTCCAGTGCGGCGGACAAGACCATTTTTAATCTGGAAGAAGACTATGGCGCCCACCACTATGAAAGAATTGATTTTGTTGTCAGGCAGGCAAAAGGATGCTGGCTGACCGATGAAAAAGGCAATCGATATCTGGATTGCCTGGCAGCGTATTCTGCGGCCAATTCGGGTCATCATCACCCGGCCATCACCCGGGCTGTCATGGATGCCCTGAAGGGGAATTATGCCTCGGTATTGTCCAATGTGGTGTATACGGATCCTTTGGGACTCTTTCTTTCCAGGGCAGCCCTGTTTGCCCCCCAGATGGCACCACGGTTTGGGGCTCACGGTAATAAGGTGCTGCCCAAAAACGGTGGGGTGGAATCCGTTGAAACAGCCATAAAAACCATGCGGTATTTTGGATTCAAGCACAAAGGGATTGAAGACGGACGGCAGGAGATCATTGTGTTTGATGGAAACTTCCATGGCAGGACTATTTCTGTGGTGTCTTTTTCATCCAGTAAAAAATACAAGCAAGGTTTTGGGCCCTTAACCCCCGGGTTTGTATCGGTACCCTTCGGCGACCTTGAACAGGTAAAAAAAGCCATTACTCCCCATACCTGCGGCATCCTCGTGGAGCCCATGCAAGGAGAAGGCGGCATGAACATCCCGCCTGACGGGTTTCTCAGAGGGCTTCGACGGCTGGCGGACGACCAGGACCTTCTCCTGATTTGTGATGAAATCCAGGTGGGCCTGGGAAGAACAGGAAAAAAATTTGCTTTTGAGCATGAAGGGATTGTTCCCGATGGGGTGATTCTTGGAAAAGCGCTGTCCGGTGGCCTGGTTCCCCTGTCAGTGTTTATCACCAATGCAAAGATTATGGATATGGTCTTTTCCAAGGGATCCGACGGATCGACGTTTGGGGGGTATCCCCTTGCCTGTGTGGCCGGGGTGGCTGCGTTAAAGGTGTTTGAAGATGAAAAACTGGCGGAGAAAGCCGCTGAAAAAGGGAAGCGACTCAAAGAAAAAATTGAACAGATTGCCAAAAAATCCGTCCATGTCAAAGCGGTCCGGGGCAAAGGGCTGTTTATCGGGATAGAAGTCAAAAGCGGTGATGCCAAGGTATTTTGCCGAAAGCTGTTCAAGCTCGGACTGATCGTCAATGACAGCCATGGGCACACCATCAGGATCTCTCCACCACTGATTATCAATGATCATGAAATGGCATTTATGCTGAAACAGCTGGAAGCGGTTCTGGTGGATTAAATCCCGGAAACCCCCAAGCGGATGAATCTCAGGCAGCTTGACCTATTGTCCGGGGACTATTGCATTTTTTTTATATGAAAATGCGACAGCAGAGCCCCCGAAGGGCGATCGGATCGCCCTTCGGGGGAGGCATAATACCATTTTCGTTATTCGTTGTGTCGGCAGGCCGACATGTGAATTATAATGAGAATTGCTAAAATTGGTAAATATGTCTTGACAACTTAACCAATTATATGTATTTTAGCCTCAAACACTATCGATTATTTTGAGGTTAACCATGCTCAACCCTAAGTCACCCCTTCCATTATATCATCAGCTGGCAGATATCCTTACTGAACAGATCCGGTCCGGGACCTATCAACCCGGGGATGTGATCCCCTCTGAAACGAGAATGGCCAGGCAGTTCCACATTGGCCGGCCAACGGTGCGCCAGGCCGTGGAGATTTTGGTCAGGAAAGGTCTTGTGGAGCGCAAAAGAGGGTCTGGAACCTTTGTGCGGACATTGAACCGTCAGGTGGATTTGTTTTCCCTGGCCGGTACCTCCCAGGCGTTTCTGACAAAGGGGATCAAGACCGTATCCAGGATCATAACCCCTGTTTCCGCCTTGGCCGTCCAGAAGGATAAAACGAATCCATTCAATGGGAAAACCGCTTTTTTTTTATCGCGACTCACCCTTGTCAAGGCAGACCCGGTTATATTAGAAACGTTTTATTTTCACCGGGAGGTCTTCCTGGGCCTGGATACAATGGATCTTGAAAATAAATCCCTTTCCCGGGTGGTATCGGATCACTATTATCTGAAACCGGAAAGTGCTCAGCAAATCTTTAAACTGGGGTTTTTATCCGACCATAAGGCCGGATTACTGGACCTGAATCCTGCAGACCCTGTCCTTGAAGTGGAACGGACCTTGAATTTCCCGGTTGCTGCCGGGGCGGTTTTTTCACGCATTTACTGCCGGACGGATACCTTTGCGTTTTCCCAGACCCTTAACCTTGAGATGACACAAGGCGGTTAACCATAAAAAGACGGGTAAACACAATAACGCATTTTCCATTCATCAGGAGTAACGACTATGAAAAACAGAGGATATTATGGTAATTATGGCGGGGCCTTCCTGCCTGAAATCCTGGTTGCCACATTTGACGAGCTTGAACAGGCGTTTGAAAATATCAAAACCGATCCTGGATTTTGGAATGACTATGAAGCCTTGATGTCGTCGTATTCATGCCGCCCCACCCCCTTGACCTTTGCCGGCAATCTGACCCGGGAGTTTGGTGGGGCAAAAATTTATATTAAACGGGAAGACCTCAATCATACCGGTGCCCATAAGATCAATAATGTCATGGGCCAGGGCCTTTTGGTTCAGCAGATGGGCAAGAAACGGGTGATTGCAGAAACCGGGGCAGGCCAGCACGGGGTGGCAACGGCCACCATGGCAGCAAAGTTCGGGTTTGACTGCACCATTTACATGGGGGAGGTGGATGTGGCAAGACAGCGGCCCAATGTGTTCTGGATGGAGCAGCTGGGTGCCACGGTGGTGCCGGTAAAAACCGGGACAAGAATTTTAAAGGACGCTATCAACGAAGCGTTCCGGGACTGGGTAAGCCACATGGACACCACCCATTATGTCCTGGGAACGGCGTGCGGACCCCATCCGTTCCCGGAAATGGTGGCTTATTTTCAATCCATTATTGGAACAGAAGCCCGGCAGCAGATCCTTGCCAGGGAAGGGTGCCTTCCCAAACGGGTGTATGCCTGTGTGGGGGGCGGGTCCAATGCCATGGGACTGTTCTCCGGGTTCTTGGATGATCCGGTTGAATTGGTGGGGGTTGAGGCTGGCGGCAAGGGCATCACTTCAGGACAGCATGCCTCCCGGCTGAGTTCAAAAGAGGCGAGCCCCGGCATTGCCCAGGGGTATAAAACCTATTTTCTCCAGGATGATGATGGCCAGATGCGGGAAACCCATTCCATTTCAGCCGGTTTGGATTATGTCGGGGTATCCCCTATTCTTTCCCATATGCAGGATCAGGGAACCGCCCGATTTGAAAGCGCCACCGATATGGAGGTGGTGGCCGCCTTGAAACTGACCCTGCGGAAAGAAGGCATTATTCCGGCCCTTGAATCCGCCCATGCCTTTGCCCGGGCTTTTAAGGAAGCACCGTCCCTTTCACCGGAAGATGCCATTATCATTAACCAGTCCGGCAGGGGGGACAAAGATATTTTTACGGTGGCAGATGCGGTGAATGATCCCAAATGGAAAGAATTTATTATTGGAAAGGCAGCAGAATACAATGCTTGAAGCATATATAAAAGAACGGCGCAAAAGCCGTGACATCCTTTTGATGACCCATATCGTCATGGGATATCCGTCCTTTGAAGACTCGTTTGATATCGTCACGCAAATGGTTGAGGCGGGTGTGGATCTAATGGAATTGCAGATTCCTTTTTCAGACCCCATGGCAGACGGCCCGGTAATTTTAACCGCCAATCAGAACGCCCTTGAACGCGGATCAACGGTTCAACGCTGTTTTGAGTTTGCCCAGGCCGTATCCACAAGATTTTACATCCCGTTTTTATTCATGAGCTATGCCAATATCCTGTATAAATACGGGTTTGATCGATTTTCAGACAAAATGGATCAGGTGAACCTGAAAGGGGCCATTGTCCCCGATCTGCCGCCGGAAGAGGGCGATGACTATATCCGGGCCATGAAGCGCAACACCCTTGACCCGATTTATATTTTTTCCCCTGAAACCAGTGATGAGCGCCTGGCATATGTATCCTCTTTTGCCTCGGGGTTTGTCTATTGCATGGCCCGGAAAGGGGTGACCGGACGAGAGACGGCTTTTTCAGAGGATCTGGCCACTTATCTTTCCCGGTGCAGACATGCCACCGCCCTTCCCCTGGCCGTGGGCTTCGGTGTAAAGGAAAAGGCGGATGTCGACTATCTGAAAGGCAAGGCAGACATTGCCGTTATCGGATCCCAGACCATCCGGATCGTGGAAGAAAACGGCGTGGCAGCAGCCGGGGACTTTATCCACAGTCTCCTATAGTTCTTTCCATGCCTTTTTGCTTTTGTTGATCTTTTTATGGACGGTTTCCCAGGTTTTGGTCATGAGAAACGAGTCTTTATACCGGTCCAGCATCTGGGTGAACATGTTGAAAGGAACCGTAAATGACAGTTCATCCGGCTTGAAAAATTTCCTGGCGGAGGGATCCCATCCTCCGACAACAGCCCTGTTTTGACCTTTTTGAAGATAATGCAGGGGCCAGACCGCCAAACTGCCGCAGGCAGCACTCCAGGGGGATGCCACAACCTCGGGATCATTGGTAACAAATGCCGCCAGCTGGTGAAGGCCGTTCAAAGATTCCGGGCGGGTGAAAAAAGAAACCAGTATCGGGGTTTCGGTTTCTGAAAATTGGCTGATGGGTTTAAACACACAGAATTCTTTTGCCGCGGGAACCGGATCAACATATTCAAAAATTTTTCTTAAGTTATCCGGGGAATCACAATAATGTTCCCCTTCCATCCTGCCGGGGATTCCACTGGACACATAGTGAATAATGGTTTCCGTCTGGGGTTTGTTGAACCCCAGCCAGAAGGATCCACCCGGGCATCCAAATTGCGTTGAAGAAAAATAAGCGCAGGTTTTCTTTTTTCGGGCCAGCCAGATATTGCCGATCACACAGGAAAACTGACCAAATACCTCGGGCCAGTTGATCTCATTTTTTTCTTCTTTTTCCCGGGTGGGCAGATCCATGGGTTTGGGGGAGTATCCGTTTTCGGGCTGGGTGTCAGTGAAAAACATGCCCATGGGTTCTTCAGTCATCCCTAAAATATTTAAAAAATCAGGAACAGCGGAATTGATTTGATGGTCCATGATCCCTCCTTTAATCGGTTGAGTAGATGGTGCGTTTATTTATTTTGTAATTGAAATTCAAACGGAAAGCAATGAAGAAAAGGATTAATAAAACCCTGAACTTTTGGTATAAGGAATTTCTAACAATAACAAACGCTATTAACATTTTACAGGAGATAACAATTCTATGACTTTTGCAGACCTTAAAACCCCGGCAGGCGTTTTCCTGGTATCCGTTGTTTTTCTTTTTTTGTCAGGGTGCAGCACAGCCTATTATAAGGCCATGGAAAAAATCGGCAAAGAAAAAAGGCATATTTTGATTGATAATGTTGAAGATGTCCAGGAAAGCCAGACAAAAGCCCAGGAAGAGTTTACCGATGCATTAACACGGATTAAAGAACTCTATGCCTTTGACGGTGGAGAGCTGGAAACCTTTTATGATCGGATAAAAGACAGTTATGAAGCGTGTGATTCCCGGGCAGATCAGATTGAAGGGCGAATCAATGATGTCAAACAGGTGGCCAAAGATCTGTTTGCGGAATGGGAAGCCGAGATCACCCAGATCAATGACGTCAAGCTGAAAAACAGCAGTAAACGATCGCTCCGGGATGCAAAAATAAAGTATCAGAAGCTTGAAACGGTGATGAATACCTCCACCAGGGGGATGGTGCCGGTCCTGGCCAAACTCAAGGATTATGTCCTGTATCTCAAACATAACCTGAATGCCAAGGCCGTGGGATCTTTAAGCGGCGAAGTGGTCTCCATTGAAAAGGATGTGGCAGACCTGATCAAGGATATGAACGCCTCCATAAAAGAAGCGGCACAATTTATTAAAAATTTTTAAGGGAGAACCGGAAAATGAAGGTGGATGGAAAAGAGATGAGGCCGATCTGGTTTGACAGGACATCTGAAACGGTTCAGGTCATTGACCAGCGGTTTCTTCCCCACGAATTGATCATAAAAGACTTAACCACCGTGGATGACACCATTTATGCCATTAAGGAAATGGTGGTCCGGGGGGCACCTTTGATTGGGGCAACCGGGGCCCTGGGGGTTTATATCAGCCTGGTGCAGGCGAATAACAAGGGCGCAGATACCGACTACATGGTGTCGGAATGCAAACGGCTTAAGGATGCCAGACCCACGGCCATGAACCTGTTCTGGGGGGTTGACAGGGTGATGTCCGCCGCATTATCCCGGGACACCCCTGGGGCTAGAATCACCGCCGCCCTTGATGAGGCCCTGGTAATTGTGGAGGAAGAGGCGGTCAATTGCCGGCAAATTGGTGAGTATGGCCTGCCCATTATTGAAGAAATCAGTTACAGGAAAAAAGGGGAACCCGTCAATATCCTGACCCATTGCAATGCCGGCTGGCTGGCCTGTATTGAATATGGTACAGCCACAGCGCCCATTTATACGGCATTTGATCGGGATATCAATGTTCATGTCTGGGTGGATGAGACACGACCGTTAAACCAGGGTTCCCGCCTTACGGCATGGGAATTGGGCAAACATGGGGTGAATCATACGGTGATCACGGATAATGCCGGGGGACATATCATGCAGCATGGCCTGGTGGACCTTGTCATTGTGGGAACCGACAGAACCACCCGGTCCGGAGATGTGGCCAATAAAATTGGTACCTATTTAAAGGCCCTTGCCGCCCGGGACAATCACATCCCTTTTTATGTGGCACTGCCGTCAAGCACCTTTGACTGGGACATAACAGATGGGATTGCCGATATTCCCATAGAAGAAAGAGATCCGGACGAAATCCGGTATGTGCAGGGTCTTTGCAACGGAAAGGTGGACCGCGTGCTGGTGCCTCCGGAGGACAGCCCGGCAGCCAATCATGCCTTTGATGTGACCCCGGCACGGCTGGTCACCGGCTTTATTACGGAACGGGGCGTGTGCGGGGCAACTGAACAGGACATCCTGAACCTGTTTCCAGACAAGAAGAATTGATGGGATCTCTTTTTTTAACAAGATCTTGACAAGGCAGTGAAAAAAAGTTCACATTGTCCTCTGATATTAACCATTAAGAACGAGACAAGAAAGCGCTTATGCTCACAGATTTAGAAAAAAAAATTATTGCTCTGCTGCAAACCGATATCCCGGTTGTTAAGCGCCCTTTCCTGGAAATGGCGCAACAGATCGGTATCTCCGAAGACCAATTTTTAAGTGTTTTAAAGACTCTCAATGACCGAGGAATGATCCGGCGGTTTGGTGCCACATTGAAACATCAGAAATCCGGGTTTAAGGCCAATGCCATGGTTGCCTGGCGAGTAGATGAAGAAAAGGTAGAAAAAACAGGGAATATCATGGCCACGTTTCAGGAGATCACCCATTGTTACAGAAGAAATCCAGCCCCGGGCTGGAAATATAACCTGTATACCATGGTCCATGCAGCGGATGAAGACGAATGTCATGCCCTTGTTAAGAGAATTTCCCGGGCCGTGGGAGAAGACGACTATGAACTTCTGTTCAGCCGGGAAGAGCTTAAAAAAACCTCCATGACCTATTTTGAAGACTGATTCACCCCACGTTCTGTGCATCAATCCCTGGATCCATGATTTTGCCGCCTTTGATTTCTGGGCAAAGCCCCTGGGGCTTTTGACCATTGCCGGTATCCTCCGTGAGAAAGGGGTCAGGGTCAGTTTCATGGATTGTCTGGACCGGTTTCATCCAAAGGCCTCGCCCCCCATTAAAGTGCTTTGGGACGGCCGGGGGCCGTTTCGCAAGACAGAGATTGATTTGCCCAGGGGACTTGAAAACATCGGCAAAACCTATTCCCGCTATGGCATAGACCCCCAGTGGTTTACAGCCGATCTGCAACACATGGAAAAACCGGATCTGATTTTTGTCACCTCGTTGATGACCTATTGGGCTACCGGTGTCAAGGAGACCATCGAACGGGTCAAATCGGTTTATCCGGATGTGCCCCTGGTCTTGGGGGGGATTTATGCCAGCCTCTGTTATGACCATGCCATTAAAGAGACAAAGGCCGACCGGGTGATAAAAGGTGCTGGTGAACATCAATTGAAAGACATCCTCCAGGCATATACCGGGTTTGAACTGGCGGACAGCCCATTGTTTGATGTGCCGGGAAATTTAGATGCATTGCCCTTTCCTGCCCTGGATCTCCAGACCAAACTGGTCTATGCGCCGATATTAACCTCCCGGGGGTGTCCGTTCAGCTGCGAATACTGTGCTTCCTCATACCTGGAACCCACCTTTCGGCAACGATCGCCTGAAATTGTGTTCAAAGAAATCGTGCACTGGCATCAAAATTTCCAGGTTAAAAATTTTGCCTTTTACGATGATGCCCTGCTGGTGAATGCCGGGCAGTATGCCTTTCCCTTGTTTGAAAGAATTATTGATTCAAAAATGGACCTCTGGTTTCATACCCCCAATGCGCTCCATATCCGGGCCATTACACGCCAGGCGGCAGAGTTGATGTTCCAGGCCGGGTTTAAAACCATCCGCCTGGGACTTGAAACCGCTGATTTCTCCAGGGAAAGACGGCATGACGGCAAAGTGGCGGAAAATGAATTCTTTAATGCCATTGACCATCTCAAAGTGGCCGGGTTTGAGAAACAACAGATCGGGGCCTATTTGTTATGCGGATTACCCGGACAAAACCTGGACGAAGTTGAAACCTCCATGCAGGTGGTCAAACAAAGCGGGATACTGCCTGTTCTTGCCTATTACACACCGATTCCCCACACCCCCATGTGGGAGGATGCGGTTACTCATTCAAAATTCGATATCCTTCAACATCCCGTATTTACAAACAATACCCTCTTTCCCTGTATCCGTTCAAATACGGATTTAAAGCGGATTTCACAATTGAAAAATTTGAAGATTTAATATATAACCCTCTTGGTTTGTGAAGATTTTGTTAGAGATTTGTTAGCGCAATATGAGCGACAAGTGAAAAAGAGGAAAAAAATTGGATATATTCGGCATAATAATTCAAACCCTTGGTGGACTGGGGCTCTTCATTCTGGGAATGAAAATGATGACCGAAGGCCTTCAAGCCACAGCAGGGCAGAAAATCAGACGGATTCTCGAAGCCATCTCCTCGAACAGATTTATGGGATGTGCCACCGGTGCCGGTGTGACGGCAATGATTCAATCTTCATCCGCCACCACCGTTATGCTCATCGGGTTTGCCACGGCCGGCATCATCTCTCTGGAGCAGGCTGTTGGCGTGGTCATTGGGGCAAATATCGGGACCACCATTACCGGGCAAATGATCGCGTTTAAGCTGACTGCCGCCGCATTGCCTGCCATTGCGCTGGGCGTAGTTTTAAAATATTTTTCAAAAAAAAGAAACTACAGGCGGATTGGGGATATTATTCTGGGGTTTGGGTTGCTTTTTTATGGTATGACCGTCATGAAAAATGGTCTGGCACCCATAAAATCTGACCCCCAGTTTATTGAATTTTTTACCACCTTTCGTACCGACAATCTCGGTGGTATTCTGCTGTGTGTGTTGATGGGTACTGTTCTGACGGTAGCCGTTCAGTCTTCTTCTGCTACGGTGGGTTTGACAATGACGCTGGCAACATCCGGGCTTTTAACATATCCCACAGCCCTTGCCCTTGTTCTTGGTGAAAATATCGGAACCACTGTGACAGCGCAATTATCCACCATCGGCTCAAACAATATTGAGGCCCATCGCACGGCAAACGCACATACGATTTTTAATGTCATTGGTGTCGGGATTATCTTGATGATTTTTCCGTGGTTTGTTGATATGGTGCAGATACTGACGTTAAAATTAGGTGCCGGAGCGTTAACCCATACCGTGGATGGCGAATATGTCAATGTTTCACGGTATATTGCCAATGGGCATACGATTTTTAATGTGATCAACGCCTTGGTCTTTCTGATTTTTCTTCCCAAGCTGGTTCAACTGACCATTTTATTATCACCGAAACCGTCATTGTCAAAAGAAAGATACAAACTGCCTGAATTTGATTCGGGGTTCATTGACTCACCGATTGGTGCCCTTGCCAAGGTGAAAGGTGAAATCATAAAAATGCTGGAATTTACCCACATGAATTTAAAAAAGACCTCCATCTGCCTGAAGGTAAGGGACGATGATATCCTTGGGGAAAGGGAGGCCATTGAAGACCATCTGGATGAGTCCCAGAAAGTGATTATCCGATATCTGACCACCATTTACCAGGGGGAAGTCAACGAGCCCGAGGCCAAGGAAATATCCGAATATATGAGAATCACCAACAATATTGAACGACTGGGCGATTCCATGGAAAATGTATCGAAAATACTTGAACGGATATATGACAATGATTTTGTGTTCAGCGAACAGGCCAAACAAGATCTTGTGACGATTTCAGAGCAGGTGGATATCTTTTTAGGGTTAATCCTTGACGAATTCCAGGAGAAATCCGATGGATTTTATCAAAAAGCATTGGCCAAAGAAGATTTGATTGACCATATGCGTGAAAATATGAGATACCAGCATATAGAAAGATTAAGGGCAGGCGACTGCTCAGTGGATGTTGGTGTTTTTTTTATTGCCCTTGTCTCAAATTATGAAAAAATGGGAGACTATTGTTTTAACATTGCCACTGGTGTGAACAGAATTATTTAACAATGATAATATTTGATCTTGAATGTCTAAATGGTCATACGTTTGAAGGATGGTTCGAAGACAAAAAAGATCTGGAAACACAGCAGGCCCAGGGTATTTTAACCTGTCCTGTTTGTAATACCGCATCTGTTGTCCAGAAACTTCATCCCATTGCCATTAAAAAATCTTCCCCGACAACCACCCACAAAGCCCTGCAGGCTAGGCAGGAAGCCATAACGGAATTGAGTGAAAAAGTGGTGGATTATGTTGAAAAAAATTTTGAAGACGTGGGCAATGATTTTACAAAGGAAGCCTTGAAAATGCATTATGGGGCGGAAGAATACAGGAATATCAAAGGCACCACAACCAAAGAAGACGATAAGGTTCTGGCCAAAGAAGGGGTGCCTGTTTTCAGGATTCCCATGGCCAAAAACCCAAAAGATGATTTGAATTAAAACCCCAAACCCCGGGTTTTTTAAGCCCGGGGCGTGAGCGTAACCACTCGATGGTCACAGGCCATCCGGAACCAGGAAATAAAATGATACAAAAAAAATTTGACTTTTGGCAGGACCATTCACTGAATTACCTGGAAATGGCCCTTTCCACGGACAAGCAGGAAAGACTGCAAAACCCGGACGGATATGGAAAACGAAACGGTGATTGCGGAGATATGGTTGAATTTTTCCTCATCATAAAAAACAATATCATTGAAAGGGCTGCATACAATATTGACGGGTGCATGAATACCAATGCCAGCGCCGCAACCATTGCAAGCCGGGCGGAAGGCCTGGACATTGAAGCTGCCTGGAAATTAAATGATCAACGTATTATTGAGTTTCTGGGAACCATTCCAAAAGATCACTATCACTGCGCTGAGCTGGCAGTGGGGGCTTTTTACCTGGCCCTTTCCGATTATGAAAAGAAAAAAAAGATGGGGTGGCGGCGATAATCCAACACCTCCATTATTCCCCCTGGATGGTGATATTCACCCGACGGTTTCTCGGGCCGTCAAATTCACAAAAATAAATGCCCTGCCAGGTGCCCAGAACCAGGGACCCCTTTTCCAGGGGGATGGTTTCTGAGGGGCCGAACAGGCTGACTTTTATGTGGGCAGCAGAATTGCCTTCCAGGTGCTTGAAATGATCGTCCCAGGGAATCACTTTGTTGATGGTTGTTAAAATGTCGGTTTCAACCGCAGGATCAGCATTTTCATTGATGGTGACAGCAGCTGTGGTGTGCAGGGAAAAGACATGAACAATGCCGTTTTTTATTCCGGATTGGGTTACCGCATCTTGAACCTGGGACGAAATATCCACCATCTGGGTTCTTGCATTTGTTTTGACACGGATCTGCATGATGGACCTCCTTTTTTTTATAACACCCGGTGCTGAAAATGGATTTCAGCACCGGGTGGGATGATCATAACGGGTTACCCGTTTAAAAGGTCAAGGGCATTTTTAACAACATTGTCCGGGGAAAAGCCATATGCCGTGAGAACGGTATTGCCCGGTGCGGACGCACCAAATTTGTTGATGCCGATCATTTGACCGCTGGGGCCGGTGTATTTTTCCCATCCCATGGAAATGCCGGCTTCAACAGCGATCCTGCGGGTCACATCGGAGGGTAGAATTCTTTCCCTGTAGGATGCCGGGGCTTTTTCAAACAATTCCCAGGAAGGCATTGACACGACAGCCGCTTTGGTATCGTGGACATCTTCCAGGATACGGGCCGCTTCAACACAGATATGGACTTCAGATCCAGTGGCGATGAGAATGATGTCCGGGTTTGATACCTTTTTTACGGTATAGGCCCCATAATTGAATTCACCGTCCCGCTGGGATACATCCAGGGTGGGCAGATTTTGACGGCTCAGGATCAATGCGGTGGGGGCGTCAATAGTTTTTAATGCCTGTTTCCAGGCCAGGGCGGTTTCATTGGCATCGGCCGGCCTGACAACGGTAAGCCCCGGGATGGCCCGTAACGATGCCAGGTGTTCCACCGGCTGGTGGGTGGGACCGTCTTCTCCCACGGCCACGCTGTCATGGGTGAAGACATAAATCAGGGGCAGTTTCATCAAAGACGCCACACGAATAGCCGGGCGCATATAGTCGGCAAACACCAGAAAGGTTCCGCCAAAGGGCCGGACACCGGAATGCAGGTACATGCCGGACAGTATGGCCCCCATGGCATGTTCCCGGACACCGAACCGGATGTTTCGCCCTTCCCAGGCACCATTTTGAAAATCGGTTGAACAATTAAGATAGGTGTTGTTTGAGGGAGCCAGATCAGCAGATCCCCCCATTAATGCCGGCAGATGTTCTGCAATGGCATTCAACACTTTACCGGATGCGGATCGTGTGGCCACTGGTCCGTCTTCAGGGTTGAAATACGGTATCTGAGCATCCCAGCCCCGGGTCAGGAAACCGCTGATGGCATCCACAAACAGGTCTGCCTGTTCTGGGTATTGGGTCTTGTAAGTGTCAAAGATTTCCTGCCAGCTTCTTTCAAATCCCTGTCCAAAAATCAGGGCTTTTCTGCAATCTTCCAGAACCGCTTCGGGTACGTAAAACGATTTATCCTCCGGAACCCCGTAAAAGCGTTTGGTCAACTTGATTTCTTCTGCACCCAGAGGAGACCCATGGGCACTGGATGTGTCCTGTTTGTTGGGGCTGCCATAGGCAATATGGGTTTTTATCTGCACCAGTGTGGGGCGGGCCACCGCGTCTTTGCCCGCCTGGATGGCTTTCTGGATTTTTTCAAGGTCATTGCCGTCCTCAACCGTGACCACATGCCAGTTCTGGCTTTCAAATTTAGCCCGGACATTTTCTGTGAAGGCAATGTCGGTTGGGCCTTCAATGGTGATGGAATTGTCATCATACAGCAGGATGAGTTTTCCAAGCCCCAGGTGCCCGGCCAGGGAAACCGCTTCAAGGGCAACCCCCTCCATGAGGTCCCCGTCACCGCACATCACATAGGTGTGGTGGTTGATGAGTTCTGTGCCTTCCCGATTAAACCGGGCAGCCAGATGACGTTCGGCAATGGCCATTCCCACGGCATTGGCAATGCCCTGGCCCAGGGGACCCGTGGTGGTTTCCACCCCCGGGGTATCCCCGTATTCAGGATGTCCCGGGGTTCTGGAGCCCCATTGCCTGAAATTTTTCAGGTCCTCCAGTTCAAGGCCGTAGCCAAACAGGTAAAGCAGGCTGTAAAGCAGGGAAGAGGCATGACCCGCAGACAGAACAAAGCGGTCCCTGTCAATCCAGGCCGGGTTTTTGGGATTGTGCTGTAAAAACCGTTTAAATAAAACATATGCCGCAGGCGCAAGGCCCATGGGTGCGCCGGGGTGTCCGGAATTCGCTTTTTGAACCGCGTCCATGCAAAGGGTTCGGATGGTATTCACGGTTAACTGGTCAAGATTGGTTTCGGCTTCAGCCATTGTTTGTTTCTCCTGTATAATTAAATTGGTGTTACAAGCCTCTCATGTATTCCGGTCTGAGGGTCACCTGTCCTTTGAGTGCCTGGGAAATCAGTTCAAGTGTTTTTTCTTTGTCTTCGGGTAGTTTTGCCCGGATGGGAAGATAGTTGGACGCATGGTTTGCATGGAAAGATCCGTTGGAGAGATGGGTTGCAGCGATCATGATGCCCAGTTCCTCCAGCATTTCTTCCGGGGTGATGAGTTTAAACTCCCCTTTTTCATACTGATCATGGAGTTCCGTACCCGGTGTCAGCATCAGGCTTAACGCCCCCACAAAATCAGGGTCAATGGCAGACAAGACCCTACCGGTTTCCCGGGCATGAATTTTAGATCTTTCAGGTCCGCCGATCCCCACAATAACCGTGATGGACAATTTAATGCCGGATTGTTTAACGCGGCGTCCCATTTTGATCATTTTTGCGGAATCCGCGCCTTTTCGTATCGCTTTTAACACCTGATCATCTCCGGATTCAAGTCCCATATAGGCGATTTTGACCCCCAGGTCGTGCAACTCTTTTAATTGTTCATCGGTTTTCATGCCAATGCCTTTGGTGTTGGCATAAAGTCCCACTCTTTTCACCCAGGGCAATCGATCCTTGATTTGCAAGAGTATGTTGACCAGCCTTTTCTGGGGAATGATCATGACATCCCCGTCGCAGAGAAACACCCGGTCCTGTCTTTTACAATACGCTCTGGCAAATTCTATGTCTTCAAAAATAACATCATCTTTTTTGATATTAAATCGCTTGTCCCTGAATGTACTGCAGAAAGTACATTTGTTATGGGAGCACCCCAAGGTGACCTGTAATAAAATACTATTGGCCTCACTGGGCGGCCGTATCATTGATCCTTCATAATGCATATCACTATATTCCTTAAAATTTAAACCCATTTAATAGCAGATATTGTCAAAAAATTCAATCGGTTGATTTGCATGGCAGCAACACTCATTATCCCACACAATCGTCGCCGGGCAATGGGCCGGCCAGGACCGCAGATAAGGCCCAGGCGTTTAAATCCAGGGGATTTAAGATGGTCAAATGGATTATTCTGGTCTATGCTAACACGGTTACAGGGGGGGCAGGCTTTTTTTATGGTATTTTTTTATTCCGCGTTCATGATCAGACGGGTAAAACGTGCCATAAGGAAAGCCTGACCCCAGGCAAAAATCACAACTGAAACGCCTTTGGGTTTAAAAAGGAAAGAATGAAAACAAAACGGTTCAATACGGTTATGGGAGTCAAAGAATGGGGGTTGATTGTCCTCCTGTCCATCATCTGGGGGGCATCTTTTTTCTTTGTAGAAATTGCCATAAAAACAATGACACCGTTGACCATTGTGTTATGCCGGGTGAGTGGCGCTGCTTTTCTGTTGTGGGGGGTTGTGCTGGTGACCCGCCGGAAACTGCCAAAAGACATCAGGGTTTGGCTCGCCTTCCTGGTGCTGGGTGCCATGAACAATGTGATTCCCTTCAGTCTCATCGCCTGGGGGCAAAGTCATATTGATTCCAGTCTGGCCGCTATTTTAAATGCGACAACACCGGTTTTCAGTGTGGTTCTGGCTCATTTTTTAACAAAGGATGAACCATTGACAAAAAAAAGGCTGGCCGGCGTTTTATTCGGGTGGGTGGGGGTCATCATTCTGATTGGAATAGAATCCTTAGATGGGTTTGGCATGAAGATCGCTGGCCAGGCCGCTGTCTTGTGCGCGGCCTTTCTCTATGCGATATCCGCCATTTTCGGCCGTCGGTTCAAGGCCATTGATCCTGCGGTGGTGGCTGCAGGGATGCTGTCCGGCTCCACTCTTATCATGGTTCCTTTGGTGGCTGCCTTTGAACAGCCCTTTGCCTTAAGTCCTGACTGGACAACAGGGGCGGCGCTTTTCGGACTTGCCGTCATTTCAACCGCACTGGCCTATATTATTTATTTTTATGTGCTGTCAAAAGCCGGGGCCACCAATATTTTGCTGGTGACCTTTTTAATCCCTGTGAGTGCCATTTTTCTGGGGGTGATGGTGCTGGGAGAAACCCCCGGATGGAATGCCTTTACCGGGATGGGATTGATTTTTATCGGGTTGATCTTCATTGACGGGCGGATTCTGGAAAGATTTAAAAAATAAGCGGGTTCTTTTGTTCCATTTGAAAAGGTTAAATTCCCTGGTCATGCCTTGACATTTTTGTTTTTGCTACAATTATTATTAGAAAATATTTTACAATAATAATTCTAACATTAGGAGTGAACATGGGAACCAAAAAAACACGTAAATTTAAAACCGAGGTGCAGCAGCTCTTGCACCTGATCATTAATTCTTTGTATTCCAACAGGGAAATATTTGTTCGGGAACTGATTTCAAATGCGTCAGATGCCATAGACAAGGCAAGATTCAAAGAACAGACCCACCCGGATCTGTTCGCCGACGACACGGACTATAAGATCCGGATTGACCTGGATCCTGAAAATAAAACGTTTCAGATTTCCGATAATGGGATCGGAATGACCATGGATGAGGTCAATGATAATATCGGGACCATTGCCCAGTCAGGAACGGCAGCGTTCATGAAAGCCCTGGAGAATTCCAAAAAAGAAAATACCCTTTCCCCTGAACTGATCGGTCAGTTTGGCGTTGGGTTTTACTCTTCATTTATTGTCGCGGACACGGTCAGACTGGATACAAAGGCACCGGGGGAGGCCATGGGGGTTAGATGGGAATCGGATGGGAAGGGTTCATACACGGTTCAGGAAATCGAGAAAGAAACCCGGGGAACGACCATCACCCTTTATTTGAAAGACCCTGAAGAGGGGGACCAGGATTTTACAGAAGACTACACCATCCAGCATATTGTGAAAAAACATTCTGATTTTGTCACCTATCCGGTGGTCATGAAGGTTGAACGAAGTGAACCCCTGGCTGAAAATGAAATCATTAAAGATTCAGATGGCAAACCCATTGGGGATACGTTCAAAAAAGTCAAAAAAGAAGAGACATTGAACTCCATGAAGGCCATCTGGTCAAAAGCCAAAGAGGATGTCACGGATGAAGAGCATGAAGAGTTTTACAAACATATCAGCCACAATTGGGACAAGCCTTTGGAAGTCATCCATAAACGGTTTGAAGGGGTCACCGAATATGATGTGTTGATGTACCTGCCTGAAAAAGCACCGTTCGATATGTTCCGGCCGGAACGGAAAAACGGGATGCAGCTCTATTGCAAGCGCGTATTTATCATGGATGACTGCAAAGAGTTGCTGCCGGAATATCTTGGATTTGTTCAGGGGGTTGTGGATGCGCCGGATTTAAACCTGAATGTGAGTCGTGAGATCCTCCAGGAAGACCGCCTGATCCGAAACATCCGGAAAAATCTGGTCAAACAGATTTTCGGCGTCCTGGAAGGGATGGAAAAAGAAAAGTATGAGGCCTTTTTTACGGAGTTTGGCCAGGCCCTGAAAGCCGGTATCCCCACGGATTACGAAAACAAGGAACGTTTGGCATCCCTCTTGAGATATAAGACCACCAAATCAGGGGATCAAGTGGTCACCCTGGACGAGTACATCGAAAACATGAAAGAAGACCAGAAAGAGATGTATTACCTGACCGGGGAAAACCTGACATCCTTAATGAATTCTCCCCTGCTCGAATCGTTGAAATCCAAAGATTATGAAGTGCTTTTAATGGTCGATCCCATTGATGAGTGGGTGACCCAGTCCCTTCCCGAGTACAAGGGAAAGAAACTCAAGAGTGCGGAAAAAGGGGATCTGGACCTTGAAAAAGTGGATGATGAAAAGAAAAATGAATATTCAGCCCTCTTGGCATTCCTCAAGGGAAAGCTGGAAAAAAAGGTCAAGGATGTGGTGGTTTCCAACCGGCTGAAAGATTCTGTCGCCTGCCTGTCCGGCGATGATTACGGCATGAGTGCTTACATGGAAAAAATCATGAAAGCCTCGGGCCAGAAAACACCGGACCAGAAGCGGGTAATGGAAGTCAATGTGAATCATCCGGTCATGGGCAAGATGAAAGGCATTTTTGAGACCGACACCACCAATCCGGTGTTGACAGACTATAGTGATCTGCTGTTTGATATTGCCGTTATCAGTGAAGGCGGTAAGCTGGAAAATCCATCCAGATTTTCCAAACAACTGGGAGACCTCATGGCCAAATCCATATGATCGTTTTCCTTGAAACGCTTGGATGCTCAAGGAACCAGGTTGACAGTGAAATTATGCTGGGAAAGCTTGTGGCGAAGGGTCATGGTTTAACCGATGATCCTTCCTGCGCCCAGGTGATCATTGTCAATACCTGTGGATTTATAGCAAGCGCCTCGGATGAGGCTGTTGATGTGCTGTTGGAAATGGCAAAATTCAAGGAAACGGGCCGTTGTGAACGATTGATAGCCACGGGATGTCTTGCCCAGCGGTATAAGGATGATGCGGAACTTGTGTCCCTCCTGCCTGAAGTGGATGCGTTTTTAGGGACTGCCGCCTGTGATCAGATTGTGGCGGCGGTGGAAAATAAAGAAAATAAAACGCTAACCCTTTTTCCCGATCCCAATAAAAGAGGGTTCCAGGACCTTTCGGAAACAAGAGAACGCATCACGGGACATTATGCCTATATAAAGGTATCGGAAGGATGCAATCGAAAGTGTACCTATTGTATTATCCCGCAGCTTCGGGGTATCCAGCGGTCCAGGCCCACGGAAGATATCTGTAAGGAAGCCGGGGCCATGGTTTCCCAGGGAGTGAAAGAGATTATCCTCACCGCGGAGAATACAACGGATTATGGTCAGGATTTTTCAGACGATACCGGGTTTGAGCAGGTTCTGGCCGATTTGGCCGGCACCCTTGGGCAAACCCAGACATGGATACGGTTTTTATATACCCATCCCAAAACATTGACGGCATCAATGGTAGAAACGGTAAAACAACATAAACATATCTGTTCCTACTATGATGTTCCCATCCAGCACGCTTCGTCAGCGGTATTGAAAAAAATGGGACGGCCCTATACCATTGAAGATCTTTATGCCCTGTTTAATACCATCCGGAAGATTGATCCTGATGCGGCAGTGAGAACCACCCTTATTGTAGGGTTCCCGGGTGAAACAGAACAGGATTTTGAGCGATTGATGACCTTTATAACCGATATTCGGTTTGATCATTTGGGGGTTTTCATATATTCTGATTCCGAGGATTTGAAATCTCACCGGTTTACCGATCACGTTCCCCGGGAGATTGCAGAACAACGGCATGACACGATCATGGCAGCCCAGGCGAAAATTTCAAAAACAGTGAATGAACACCATGTGGGCAAAGTCCTGGATGTCCTGGTGGAAGAAAATCCGGAACCGGGGGTGTACATCGGAAGGACCATGTTCCAGGCCCCGGAGGTGGATGGCATGACATTTGTTTATGCCGACAACCTTGAAATCGGCACCATTGTTAAGGTAAAAATTACAGATGCATTTGAATATGATATTGCCGGGGAAATGGTATGACAAAAGGGTTAAAGCAACGATTGATTGAAACGGGGGCACCGGATCTTGAAAAGATTGAAATTGCCCTTGAACACCATTTAAAGCCAAACCTTGAACTTGTAAGACAGATTGCGTCCCATCTTCTGTTCAGTGGCGGCAAAAGACTCAGGCCGCTGCTGATGATTCACAGTGCCCGGCTTTGCGGCTATCGTCAGGGGTTTGAAATTCAGTTTTCCATTATTTTTGAATATCTCCATGCTGCCACCCTGTTACATGATGATGTGGTGGATGGTGCCGATATCCGGCGGGGCAAAAAAGCGGCCCACACAAAATGGTCTACGCCCAAAGTGGTGCTGACAGGGGATTTCCTTTTGGCCCGGGCCCTTGACATTGCTGCAGAAACACGAGAACCGGATATTATTAAGGTTATTGCAAAAATTACCCGGGACATGTCCCAGGGGGAGATAGACCAACTGTCGAAAAAAGGAAAGCTGGATCTTTCTGAACAAGACTACCTTGAGATCATTGAACGAAAGACAGCTGTTCTGATCCAGGGGGCCTGTCAGAGCGGTGCCATCCTTGCAAAGGCACAAAAAGAAAATGAGGCGGCGTTAAGCCGGTACGGATTTCATTTAGGCATGGCCTTTCAAATGGCGGACGATCTTTTGGATTACACAGCCAGTGCCGAAGTGCTGGGAAAAAATCCCGGTGCGGATATGCGGGAGGGAAAACTGACCCTGCCGCTGATCCATAGCCTTGCCCAGGCATCTCCTGAGGATCAAACCTGGATGAAAGAGGTGATAACCGCATCCGAGTTTAAATCGGATCAGTTTGAACAGCTCAAAGAAAAAATAATTGCGTATAAGGGCATCGACTATACCCGGGATAGGGCCCAGGACCATGTAAAAAAAGCAAAGGCATGTTTGAGGGGGTTTGAAGACTGTCCATCCAAAGAATTTTTGAGTCTGATGGCAGAGTATGCCATTGAAAGAAAGGTGTAAAAAGATGTTTAAGCGAACAAGTGTTATCGGCCTGATTGTTTTATGCATCAGTACCATCGCCTTGTCCGACACCTCGTTTGCGGCCAAAGGGTCGGACGTTTTAACCGGGGTGACCACCGGCAAACGAAAGGTGATCGATCACAATATCCAGCGGGCAAAGCAAAATGCAGTATCCGACGCCCTGGAGATTGCCCTTCAGAATGCCTTTGCCGAACTGGTATCCAGACAGGTCTTTGCATCCCATCTTGATTTTCTTTATGATCAGATCCTTTCCCATACCAAGGATTACATCATTACGTATCGTGTGCTTGGCGGACTGGCCAATAATGGCGATTATATCGTTGGGGTTGAATCCAAAGTGGATCTCAAGCGGCTTGAAAAAACATTGGCCGATGCCCGGATCTCCAATGTCCATACGGATAAACCCGTGATCCTGTTTTTTATTGCAGAAAAGACCCCGTCAGACCTTTTGCCCAAATACTGGTGGGGGAAGAATCCAATTCCATATCAGTCTGTTGCGGAAAAAATTATTATCACACGAATGCTCCAGGAGCGATTTGTTGTTGTGGGAAATGGTGCAGACCATCCTGATCCGTCTTTTTATAATATTACCTTTGCCTCTATCTATGATACCGCATCAGCCAAGGCCCTTGGCAGAGAACTGAAAGCCGATATGATCGTTTTTGGGAAAGCAAGTGCATCAGAAGCCATTAATCGCATGGGAAAGGAAAAAACCTTTACTGCTGATATCAACCTGGAAGGATTTTTTCTTGAAACCGGAGAGAAGGTGATAACGTCACAATTGCAGGCCGTGGTGAAAAACGATATGGACCAGGAAGGCAATATTCAAGCGATTGCCAAGGCTGCCAGCCTGTCTGCCCAGGATTTGAGCGAAAAGATAGATGCTTACTGGAGCCGGAACTTACGAACAGAACAGACCTTTGATATCAAACTTGAAGGCGAGCAGTTTCTACCTCGGTTTATTGCATTGAAACAACAATTTAAAAAAATGCCTGAGATCGAGACCCTTCAGGCCAAAGAGATGAGCTCAAACAGTGCGGTGATTGAAGTCGTTTATAAGGGAAAGCCATCACAGTTTGCCGATGCCATCATGTTAAAGACGTTTGAGTCATTTGGGTTGGAAATTTCAGATGTGACAGAGACCCAGGTGACCATCAGATTTATTGAAAAAGGTCAGGCCGATCGGGTTGAAGATTCCGGGAACAATGCCGGTCCAATGGCGGCGCCATAGAAGACATTAGAATAACGTCACGTTTTTCTTGACACCACCCGGGGCTTTTGATAATAGATCATAACGATTCAGGCGCGTAACTCAGTTGGTAGAGTGCTACCTCGACACGGTAGAAGTCAGCGGTTCAAGTCCGCTCGTGCCTACCATAAAAATCAAAGGGTTAGAGAATTTCCTCTAACCCTTTTTTGATTTTTGCTACCCTTATTTAAAAATTGCCTTCTCAATCTTACCGGCTGCTGCCTGATTTGTTTTTTTATCAAAAGGACATGCAAGGCACCCTTAAATTATTTCAGCATGGCAGGCCGACATCAATTTTTTTGTGGGTTTAATAAAGTGGTAATCCAATTCTGATCGAATCCTAACCATTCGTTAAAAAAAGACTAAACGGTTCGTGAGGATGGTGCGTATATATAAATTGACGATGGATTAGACATAGCCATTTAAATGGTATCCACAGGATTTTCGAATGACCAGATCCGTTTTCATGATGATGGTATTGCTCATGCCGGGGCGAACGGTATGCTGAAGTTTGTTGATCAGCATCTGGGCACTGGCGATTCCCATATCATATTGATTCTGACTGATTGTTGTCAGGTCGATGCCCGTCAGAGACGATATATTGATATTATTAAATCCGATAATGGCCAGGTCGTCGGGTATTTTCAATCCCGTCTCAAATGCCGCCTCCCGGACGCCCAGGGCCATATTGTCATCTTGTGCAAGGATCGCCGTTGGCCGGTCTTTTTGTTTTAAAATAGCCTGGGCTGCCAGATAGGCTTTATCCTTTGAATACCCCCCCTCAACAAACCATTTCAAAGGAATCGTGATCCCAAATTCTAAAAACGCATCTTTGGCTCCCTGGGTTCGCATGATGGCCGTTGAAGATGTCATGTCACCGGCAATAACCGATATCCGGGTATGTCCAAGTCGGCATAGATGGGTGGCCGCCTTATAAGAGCCGCCGTAGTTATCAAGGGCGACTGAATCAATATGACTGGCAATTTTCGGGTTGAGAATCAAACGATTTACAAGAACATAGGGTATCCCAAGGTCGTTCAACAGTCCAATGTTGGGATCATCCTGCTGAACCGTTGACAAGATGACCCCGTCCATGCCCTTGGACCCGATCATTTCAATCACCTTTTTTTCATTCTCAATACTGTGGTTCGTGTTAAAAAGCATGGTGCTGTAACCGGATTCACTGGCCTTTTCCTGGACTCCGAGAGCCAGTTCAGGATAAAAGGGATCGGCAATATTCGTGATCACAAGCCCAATGGCATAACTTTGTCTGGAAACCAGTCCCTTGGCAAAATAATTGGGTTGGTATCCCATTTCCTTGGCCAGTGTTATTATTTTTTTTCTGGCATCCTTACCCACCCCGGGTTTGCCGTTCAGCGCATTGGAAACCGTGGTCGCAGAGACGTTAAGACGTCGGGCAATATCTTTGATGGTTACATTGCTCATCATATAAATGGTCTGTGATTGATCCTGTTTTTATTTTAGCTTGAATCCAACATATACGCATATGCTTCATGAGTCAATTGTTCGCGGAATCTTCCGGATTTCTGACAAGACCGTATTCTCTTTTTTCACCAGCACTATCTGAGGACATAAAAACAGCAAGGGAGGATAACTTAATCGTTTAAGCAAATCCTGATAAAAATATGAAATTTCCAGTCGATATATTCGTCTATCAGAAGGGGTATCCCGTTAACCGGCATGAAAATTTTTAAATGGGGGATCTTCCCCATTAAACAGATAACCCACTTGTTTTATAAGAACATATACCAAATAGAAGTCGATTTAAACATTAAAAGATGTTATTTTTTCTTAAAATACTTAAAAAAATGTTGACATAAATTTGGAAAAATTTTACTTTAACGTTAAAGTTAAATACAATGGCGTATTTAAAATTGTTATGAAAACAAAGGCGTTTTCCCAGGGATAATGATATATGGGCAAAGGCCTTTTTTTGTTTAAAGAGGGAAAACGCAACCACGACCAAAGAACAACAGGCATGGATAGACCGGAAATAAGGAGATCGTATGGATACATATTACATTGACGGAGAATTTGTTGAAGAAGACCATGCACGGCTGTCTGCAAAAGACATTACCGTATTGAGAGGATACGGTGTTTTTGATTTTTTGATCACCTATAATAAACGGCCGTTCTACCTGGAAGAGCATGTGGCAAGACTTGAAAATTCAGCAAAAGACATTGGGTTACAATTGCAGCACAGCCGCTCACAGATCTGTGACATTGTCAAACAGACCATTCAACAGAACCCGGACCATGAAGAATCCAATATCCGCATTGTGTATACCGGCGGTATCAGTCCGGATGGTGTTACACCCCAGGGAAATGGCATCCTGATGGTCATGGTGACCCCGAAACACGAGTTGCCGGACTGGTGGTACAGCGATGGTGCGGCCATTGCCACGGTCAACATGGAACGATGTATTCCGACTTCCAAGAGCACCAATTATCTCAATGCTGTTTTTGCACAGCAGCTGGCAAGAAAACAAGGGGGTATTGAAGCGGTTTATGTTGATAGAGATAACCGGGTTCTTGAGGGAACCACCACCAATTTTTTCGGTTTCAAAGGCAATGTGTTGATCACACCACCTGACGGTATTCTTCCCGGCATTACCCGAAGTGTCATCTTAAAACTTGTCAAAGACACCTATAACGTAGCGCTGCGTCACCTGGACCTGTCTGAACTCAAAGATCTGGATGAAGTCTTTCTTTCTGCTTCCAACAAGGAAATTGTTCCCATCATAAAAATAGATGACATGGTGATCAACACCGGTAAACCCGGCGAACGTACCCGTCATATTATGAAATTATTTAAAAACTATACAGAGGCCTATGGCCAGGGAAAGGTATCTTGACACGAGAAACAGACATTTCCCCTGTGCCGAAGACATATATACAGGTTGATCTATCTTTGTTATCCCACAATATCAGGGAACTTAGAAACGCCAGCCGTGCACCGGCATGTATGGCTGTCGTGAAAGCCAACGCTTATGGTCACGGTGCAGTGGCAACAGCAAAAACAGCCCTTGCCTGTGGTGTGGAATGGCTTGCGGTGGCGCGAGTTTCCGAGGCCTACGAACTTCGATGTGCCCATATTTGTGCACCAATACTATTATTTGGGGATGTTGATGATCGTCACCTGGCATACCTTTCATCCCATGATATCCGTATTACCATTTCTTCTGAAGAGGATGCGCTGAGGATTTCAAAAAAGGCCGTAAAACTGGGCCTGATCATAAAAGCCCATATCAAAATAGATACGGGCATGGGACGTCTGGGTCTATATTTTCAACCGCCTCGGACAACGGTCTCATCCACTACAGATGTCGAGGGGACACGGGAGATGGTGCTGCGCATTGCCGCACTTGAGGGAATTGATGTTGAAGGCGTGTATACCCATTTTGCCAATGCAGATAGCCGTGACAAAACCCATGCCGGCCGGCAATTAGAAATATTTAAAGACCTGTTGAACGCACTTAAGGATAAGGGGTTTTTTCCAAAGATCTGTCATGCTGCCAATAGCGCGGCCACCATTGATATGCCCCAGGCTCATTTCAGCATGATTCGGCCGGGTATTGCGCTCTATGGACTCTGGCCTTCTGATGAGGTTGACAAAACCCGCGTAAACTTGAAACCGGTCATGTCTATCATTTCAAAGATTATCCAGTTAAAAAAGGTGCCGGCAGGGTATAAAATCAGCTATGGCAATACCTATACCACAGATTGTGACACAATGATCGCCACTGTTCCCATCGGTTATGCCGATGGCTACAGCCGGCTGTTGTCTTCCAGGGGCGCCATGCTGGTCAAAGGAATGCGGGCACCCATTGTGGGGCGCATCTGTATGGATTTTACCATGATAGATGTCGGTGCCATTAAAGATGTGGCCCTGGGAGATGACGTCGTGGTCATGGGGTGCCAGAAAGACAATTGCATCAGCGCTGATGAACTTGCACAGCTTACCGGCACCATCAATTATGAAATTGTTTCTTCCTTAAGCCGGCGAATGCCGTTAAGGCATATCCATCCGGAGGAATAGAATCCCAATGCTTACTGTATCTTCTTTTAACTGGGACCGGGGAATTTGGTCTGATCCATCTTCAGGCGCTGCAGATGTCAGTCTTTGTATTGCCGGTGACTGGGCACCCATCAGGGCATTTCAACCCATTATTGAAAACACGCCTGAAAAAATATACGGCGACCTGCTGCCGATGATTCGATCTGCCGATCTTTCCATTGTAAATCTTGAAGCCCCCCTGAGTGATCGTGGGTCACCCGTCCATAAAAGTGGTGCCGTGTTCAAGGGTGAACGAAACCATGTGCAGGGACTTTGTGTGGTTCCCTTTGATGTGGTAACACTGGCAAATAACCATATGTTTGATTATGGGCTTGATGCGTTTCAGGAGAGTCTTGACAGCCTTGATGAAAACCATATCAAGCATACGGGTGCCGGCATGTCTGAGCAAGACGCCCAAAAACCCCTGAAGATAGATATCAACGGTTTAAAGATAGGGATTGTCAATTTCAGCGAGGGTGAAGATCTCACCGCAGCCCATAACGGCCCTGGTGTCATGGGCTGGGATCTTGCAACCGTGATTCAAACGGTTAAAGCCCTTAAAGCAGAAATGGACATTGTTCTCGTGATCAGCCATTGCGGTATTGAATATATCCCATTTCCTCCCCCTTATGTGGCCAATGCCTTTATACAGATCGCCGATGCAGGGGCTGATCTTGTGATCGGTCATCACCCCCATGTCCCCCAGGGCATCTCTTTCCATAACCATATTCCCATATGCCACAGCCTGGGTAATTTTGTGTTTTATCAGGAAACCGATCTCAAATTTCGAAAACTGGGGTATATGGTAAAAGCCGGACTGAAGAAAAACGCAGTGGTGTCCCTGGAACTGATTCCCTATCAAATTGATTCCCAGGGTCTATCCCGGCTTAAAGATCAATATGCACTGTCTTTTTTCCAAAAATTTAAACAGATCTCCCTGCCGTTGGATTCTTCGGAAACATTACAGGATGCCTGGCATGGTTTTCTTGACTACTATGGCAAAAAGGGATTTTTTAATGAAATTTCCATGATTACGGAGAAAATGGCGCAGGACCCGCAAAAGGGTGCTGCCATGTTCCGTAACCGGCTGACCACATTGCAGCATTATCATCACTGGAAAGATTTCATGACGCGGATGGTTAAAGGCGACCTTGACTCCTCTCCGGCATGGGCAAAAGCGTTGATCCGGGAATGGTTGACCGCAAAAATTGATCCGGCATAACCCAAAGGACCTTAACGATGATTTCCGAACAAAAATCCACCCGCCCGCTGTGCCGATCCATCCTGGTCACGGACTCTGGCCTTGGCGGTCTTTCTGTTTTTAATGATATTGCCAATCAACTGGAACAAAACAGTCCGTGGGAAAAGGTCAACCTGACCTACTTTAATGCCTGGCCTGCCCCCCACAGGGGATACAATCATTTTGATACCTGGGAAAAAAGAGCTCAGATTTTCAACAATGCCATGAATGCCATGACGGTTTATCACCCGGACCAGATCCTCATCGCGTGCAACACCTTATCGGTCATCTACCCCCATACCCGATTCAGCCGAACCACCGATATAAATGTTGAGGGTATTGTGGACCATGGTGTCCAGATGATGGTCGAAAAATTACGGGCTGACCCGGAAGGCATTGCCGTGGTATTTGGCACCCCCACCACCACCACGGCCAAAAGCCATGAAAGCCGGCTGGTTGATCTTGGCATATCAAACGACAGAATCATCAATATCGGATGCACCAATCTGGCAGGCTATATTGAAAGAGAACCCTTCAGCGATAGAGTGGGGCAAATGATCCAGACGTTTGTCAAACAGGCGGTATCTGAACTTGGAAGGTTCACGGGCCATGTTTACGGGGCATTGTGCTGCACGCATTTCGGATATCGCCAAGCGCTCTTTTCTAAAGCGTTCAGCACCTTTTTCAAGGGAACCGTAACCCTTTTAAATCCCAATGTCAGAATGGCAGAGCAGGTGCTCAAACCCGACAACCAGAAAACATTTTTCACGCCAGACATAAAAACGCACATTGTATCCCAGGCCGTCTGGGGAAAAGAACAAATGGATGCCTATTTACGACTGCTGACCGACATCTCTCCGAGAACACGGGCTGCTTTGATACAGTATGAACAAAATAACAACTTATTTTCAGTTGATTAAAATAAAATTAAAAACAGTGCGCCAGACGCACAATCGGTCAAAAAAATATTAGGAGATTGTAAGGTTATGAAAAAAGTGCTGCTGATCACAGGACCTGCAGGTGATGCCCAGGGGTGGGGAGACTTAAGTGTTACGCAACATATCTGTCAGGCGATTATCGATACAGGAAATGATGCTGAAATTGCCTTTGTCAACACCATGGAAGAATTTTACCAGGCCATTGAAGAAAAATCATATGATATTGTCTGGAGTGCTTTGTATCACATTTCCAGCAAATCCGAAACCATTGGCATGAGTGAGGGTGAAGACAACTGGCTTGCCGATATTCTCGATACAAAAAAAATTCCCTATATTGGTCCCAATGCCGCAACCATGAAGGCATTAATCCATAAAACCCACACCCATCAGATTTTAAAAGAAGCCGGCGTTTCCGTTCCCTACCACTTTCAGATTGATCGGGGCGATGACCTGCCGGATCTTGATTACCCCGCCTTTGTAAAGCCCAGTTATGAATCACGGTCTAAGGGCATCAGCGACGAGAGTGTGGTGAATTCCAGAGAGGAGCTTGAAAAGCAAGTGGCCTATATCCACACTGAATTTGACCAGCCCGCCCTGGTGGAAGAATATCTGCCCGGACAGGAATACACCGTGCTGATGTTGGGAAATGGAGAACACCAGGAATTTTTAGCCGGCCGGGTTGAAGTTGACGAAAAAATGTTTGGCAAATATCCCATATTAAGAGCGGATCTCCGGGGGGTGGGGGTTACCAAAATCAGACCGATTAACCATATGACCAAATCGGCTGTTCAATTGACCAAAGATGCCATGGAAGCCTTGAATTGCCTGGACCACGTCAGGGCTGATATGCGTCTGGATGCCAATGGAAAACTTAAAATAATTGAAGTGAACGGCATTCCAGGATTAAAACCAATTAAAAGCTGGAGTCCCCAGATGTTCACCATGCATCATCCTTCCCAGGAAGGTCCCATGGAAGATTACAAACACCTCATTGACCATGTCGTATCTTCTGCCCTGGTCCGGTGTGACCTGGCATAACAACCCATTTGGATACCGTCAAAGAATGACGGTATCCAAATTAACCGGTGGACACCGTTACGATGATCGTATGGTGGGTCTGCTCTTTTGGATGGTTAAATGAATATCCCCTGGGATCGACAGCTTTTTGAAACAATAAAAAAACACGAACCCATTTCCCGTAATGATTTGTCACTGGGATTTGGCTATCACCTGGATTTTTCAATCCCCCAAATCGCCATGGCCATCCATGCCGGTCATCATGTACGGGAAGACCTGTTGCCCTGCATGATCCTTTCCCCGGCAGAACGGATGTTTGAAGAAGACACTGGAACCGACGTCATGATTCATGACCATCCCAATGCGGTATGGGGCCTTGAGTCCCGGGCGGTTTATGACCTGAACCGCGATGAAGAGATGGCCCTGCCCCTGGTGCCTGAAAAATTCTGGGGCACCCGGGTGTATGGGGAGCAGCCCACCCCTGAAATGAATGATAAAAGCCTTGGGCAGCATCGGTTCTTTTACCTGTTTATGGGCACCGTGATCCGGCACATGATAGACACCTTTGGATATTGCATTGTCTATGATATCCATTCCTACAATATTACCCGGCAGCAGGCGAAAGGCATTAAATCTCCCCCGGTTTTTAATCTGGGAACGGCAGCCCTTGATCGGTCAAAATGGAAAGGTCCCATTGACTCATGGCTTGAAAATTTGAGAAAAATTTCATTGCCCGGCATTACCACCACGGTTGCTGAAAATGACGTTTTTTCAGGCCAAGGAGAGTTGTGCAAACGGCTCAGCCAATGGGATCCACGAATCCTGGTGCTGCCCACCGAGGTGTCAAAAGTTTACATGGATGAAAAAAAAGGGGCCCTATATCCGCCTATGATCAAAGCCATACAAAACGGATTAATACAGGCCATGGCATCGCATGCAGCACCGAATCCTCATCCGTCTTGATCCCCACAGGATTTAAAATAAAACGGGCATCTTTTATTCCAACCCGATTGTCTCCATTCACTGAACCCAGAAGGAAAACCCAATTCTGATGTGAAATAAACGGCTTGTCAAACGGCGCTAATACATGTCATCAATCACGTCTTTGTATCTTTTGTTGATGCTTTTCCGTTTCAGCTTCAAGGTGGGCGTGATTTCCTCACCCTCTATGGTAAAGGGCCGGGACAGCAGTTTGAATTCTTTGATGGTTTCATACTGGGCCAGCAGTTTCGAGTGATAATCGATTCGTTTCCTGTAAAATCTGATGACCTCGGGATGGTTGACCAATTCATCCATTGAGGTGTAGGAGATTGCCTTTTTTTCGGCCCAGGCTTCAAGGGCTTCAAAGGAGGGGACAATTAGGGCACTGATAAATTTCCGTTTGTCTCCAATGGCCACAACCTGTTCAATGAAAAAATCTTTTCCCACAAGGGTTTCGATCTGCTGGGGGGCGATGTTTTTACCACCGGAAGTGATGATAAGATCCTTGATCCGATCGGTGATTTTCAAGAATCCGTCAGCGTCAAATTCTCCCACGTCACCGGTCTTGAACCATCCGTCAACGATGGTTTCAGCGGTTTTTTCAGGGTTGTTATAGTATCCTTTCATGACCTGGGGGCCTTTGACCTGGATTTCACCGTTATCGTCAATCCTGACCTGGCAGTTTGGAACGAGTTTCCCAACGGTTCCGAATTTAAAACATCCGGGGGTGTTATAGGATATCATGGGGGACGTTTCCGTCAGGCCATACCCCTGACAAACCAGAAGGCCGCAGTTAAAAAAGAATTCTTCAATGGATTTTTCCAGGGGGGCACCCCCGGCCGAGAAAAAGTTTTTTTCACCGCCCACCACCCCCCTTACTTTAGAGAGAACCAGGGTGTCGAAAATTTTGTGTTTCAGTTTTAAGCCCAGGGATATGGGCTGGTTGTTTTTACGTCTGGTATAATAGGTTTTACCTGTTTTAATGGCCTGTTTGAAAAGTATTTTTTTCATGAAGGAGGCCGTTTCCTGGCGGTTCATTACCGTAGCATATATTTTTTCATAAAGCCTGGGAACGGATACCATGGCCGTTGGCTTGATTTCCTGCAGGGTTTCGATCACTTTCTTGGGGTCTTCAAGATAGGTGTGAACCGCTCCTTTCCGGTATACATAATAGGACCACATCCTTTCATATACATGGCTCAAGGGCAGAAAGCACAAGGACGTGTCTTTGCTGGTGACGTTGAAATTCGTATCAATGGCGTCAAACTGGTGGAACAGGTTGCCATGGGTGAGCATGACCCCTTTGGGATTTCCCGTGGTACCGGACGTATAGATAATGGTGGTGGTGTCATCTTTTTTGATCAATTCCTGGCGGTGATGAAGCTCATTTTGACCAATGGCTTCGGGAGTGATGTCAATAAAATCATTAAAATAGTGGGCAAAAGAGGGGTTAATAGCTAGTGTGGAATCGTAAGCGATGACGGTTAATGGGATGGCTTCAGAGATGATTGTTTCAATATTCTGGTATTGAAATGCATTCCCCACAAAAATAAGCTTTATACCGGCATCCTTAATAATAAACCGGGCCTGTTCTTTTGTGTTGGTGGCATAAATGGGGACAGAGACGGCACCTGCGATACTGCAGGCAAAATCGGTCACCGCCCATTCGTAACGGTTCGCGGAATAGATGCCGACATTGTCGCCTTTTTGTACATTGGCATGGACCAGAGCGCAGGCAAGGCGGTTGATTTTCTCTCCAAATTCGGCATAGGTCAACGATCTCCATGCGTCGTTTTCCTTGAATCTCAATGCCGTTTGACTGGTGTATTCTTTTACTTTTTCGGTGATCATTTGACCAACATGCTCATACGTCATGGTACTAGGCCCTCCCCCGGGAATCAAATTAAAGAAAATAAACACTGTTTATCCGTATAATTAATACTATCTAATGGCAAACGAAAAATAAAGTTTTTCCTGGTGCACATGAAATCTTTCCGGGGCAATAGACGCACTTTTCCCCCAACAATGACGGTTGGGGGGGATGGGGATTAGGACTGGAAAGACAGTCTTTTGTTGATCCGGGCCGCGGCCGCTTTGGTTTGTTCAATAATAGTCTGCATCTTTTTGTTGGACATGGATGCCTTAAATCCAACGACCCAGATAGCCGGGGTATAGGCCCCATATTGCTTGAGTGGCGCTGCCACTGCCCTGACACCTGAAAGATACTCTTCATCATCAACGGCATACCCATTTTTTCGAATCTGTTCCAATTCTTTTGTATATTGGTCTATATCCATAATGGTTTGGGGGGTGAACCGTATTAACGGGTTTGCATGTAAAAATTTCTGCAAGTCTTTTGGTTCCATCATGGATAAAAATACTTTTCCGTTTGCCCCGGCCTGCACGGCCAGGGAAGTGCCAATGGGGGAGGTAATTTTAAAATCTTTTCTGGATTCAACAATATCGATTACGGTGACGCTGTTGCCGTTCCGGACACCCAGAAAAACAGATTCCTGACATTGTTCCATCAGTTCTTCCATAATCGGTTTGGCCATATTTTTAAAATCAATTCGTTCGTAGGCTGCTTTTCCAAGCTCCATGAGCGTGATGCCGATGGTGTATCGCTTTGTAACAACGTCCCTCATAATGGCGCCCTGGTCTTCCAGGGCAGCGGTAATGCCGTGGACCGTGCTTTTGCTGATATCCAGACGGGTTGAAATTTCACTGATTCTCAACCCTTTACTGCTTTTTGCAATGGCATTCAAAATAATGAAGGCTTTTTTAACAATCGGGGCTTGATATTTTTTTTTAATCATTGTTCACCATAATGAATTTTTCATTTTTGATAGCGCGGCTAAAAATTAGCTTGACAACCATATGATAATATTATTTACTGTTCTGGTGTTCATTATTATGAATTTTTAAAAAAAGCAATGGTAAAATATGAACGCAAAGGTGTAAAAAAGGGGTGAATTAAGTTAAGATAAGAAGTCTTGTCAAGGTAAGCGCTAAAAATTAAAGTGCTTATCGATTTTGTATACATCAATTTTATCAACAAAGGAGGGTCTTTATGGCAGTTGATACCAATAAGATGTCCGGGGCCGAAAGTCTTCGTAAAACAAGGACATACGGTAAGTTTAGATGCCTGAATCCGACCTGTATGGGCAGGTTGGAACCAAAACCGGGTAGCGACCATGTAAGGTGTCCGGTTTGCACCAGTGAATATCGTGTCGCCTGGATTCGTCCGGATTTTCCAAGAGTCCGCGGTCCCGTCTGGGAAGTGAATAAAAAGCTTGCCGATGCAGCGTTTAAGAAAAAGATGGAGGGGAAATAGTATGGCGTTGAATAGAAAAATAGCATATATTAACCTGACCACCGGAGAGGTAGAGGTCAAACCGATTCCCCTTGACGTCAGAAAAAAATTCCTTGGGGGTAGAGGACTTGATGCCTATCTCTTGTTGAATCATTCAGAAAAAGGGTGTGATCCGTTAGGACCTGATAACCCGTTGATCGTCAGCGGTGGGTTTCTTACGGCAACCTGTGCATCAGCCACAGCCAGAACCCATGTAATGGCCAAATCACCGTTAACCGGGATGTTGGGCTCCTGTAACATGGGGGGGTTCTTTGCCCCGGAAATGGCATGGGCCGGGTTTCATCACCTGGTGATCAAAGGAAAGGCGGAAAAACCGTGTTATATCTTTATTCATAACGGTGAAATTGAAATTCGGGATGCCGCCAATATCTGGGGAACCACCACCACGGATGCCCAGTGGGCCATCCGGGATGAGTTGAATGATCAGGAAGTAAAATCCATGGTCATCGGGCCTGCCGGTGAAAATCTGGTGGTCTATGCCAATGTCATGACCGGCATTAAAAATGCCGGTGGTAGAACCGGGATGGGGGCTGTCATGGGTTCCAAGAACCTCAAGGCCGTTGCCTGCCGGGGAACCATGGATATCAAGATTGCCCACCCGGTTGAAGCCCTGGAGTTCAACAAGCGGTTTATTGATCAGATCACGTCTGCAAAGGTGAACAAGACCCAGGGAATCCTTGGTACCCCCATGATCTGGGGTGCGACCAACTCCTGGGGCGGGGTTCGTACAAGGAACTTCCAGTATAACCAGTGCGAGTATGCCGATGATATTGAGCCTGAAGCAATTGATGAAATCTGCGAAGATACCATGGGGCCGTATCACATGTCCGGCTGTTTTGGCTGCCAGGTTCATTGCCGGGCCCAATACAGAATTCCTTCCGGCCCGTATAAAGGTAAATATGATGAGGGTCCGGAATATACCTCCCAGGGGGCATTTGGAAGTGAGACAGATACGCCGAGTGCAGAGACGGTTCTTGTGGGAAACCATTTGGTTGACCAGTACGGCATTGATAACCTGGAAATCGGCAGTTTGATTTCCTGGGCAATGGAGCTGTATGAAGAAGGTATTATTACCAGCCAAGATACCGACGGACTGGATCTTCGGTTTGGTAACGATGAAGCCGTTATTGAGATGATTCATCGGATTTGCTATCGAAAAGGCAAAGTGGCGGATGCCCTCGCTGACGGTGGTATCCCGGCTTCCAAGATCTTCGGCAAGAATTCCTTTGATTACCTGATCCAGGTAAAGGGAATGAGCAACCTTCATTCCGATGAAAGGGCCACCCCGGCCCTGGCCCTTAACATTGCAACATCTTCCAGGGGGTCTGACCATTTGAGAAGCCGTCCGGCCATTGATCTTTACCATCTGCCGGAACCGGTATTGAGAAAAATTTACTCCAGCCCGATACCCTATGAAGGACCGCTGTCTTCCGAACATACGGAATATATTGGAAAAGCCTGGCAAGTGTTCTGGCAGGAAAACTGCTACATGGGGGTTGATTGTCTGGGGATTTGCAAGTACCATACGACATTTCTCGGTGCAACACTGCCGAACTTTGAAGACTGGCCCAAAGTGCTGTATTACAACACCGGCGTCGAGTTCACACCGGAAGAGCTGTGGGATATTACAGAACGGTGCAACATGCTGGAAAGACTTTTTAACTTAAGGGAAGGGTTGACAAGGGACGATCTTGAAAAAGGCGATATGCTCAATCATCGCTATTTTGATGAGCCTTGTAGAAGAGGTGCGCCTGACGTTGTTGGAAGAATGATTGACAAGGAAAAATTTATTGGCATGATTGATGAATTCTATGCGCATAAAGGCCTTGACGCAGAAGGTAACCCTACATCAGAAACCCTGAAACGGCTTGGGCTGGCAAATGAGCCATCCCACATGCTATAAGTTGGAAAGGAGTATATCATGGAAAAAAAGGATAAAGTCCTGATGATAAACCCTGAAAAATGTACAGGGTGCAGATTGTGTGAACTGGTATGTGCGGTAAAGCATGACGGGGTGTCAAATCCTGCTCGAAGTCGTATCAGAATAATGAAATGGGAAATGGACGGGGTGTATATCCCCATGGCCTGCCAGCAGTGCCAGGATGCCCCCTGCATGGGCGTCTGTCCGGTTAACGCGATTTCCCGCAATGATGAACTCAACAGAATTGAAGTGGATTATGACAAATGCATCGGCTGCCGGTCTTGTGTGGCAGTGTGTCCTTTTGGTGCCATGGGGTTCAATTCCATTGACAGAAAGGTCTTCAAATGTGACCTGTGTGATGGGGATCCCCAGTGCGTCAGATTCTGTGAAGTTCAGGCTGTTGAATATGTGGAAGTAGATGATGTGGCCATTCTCAAGAAAATGGAAGCCGCAACCAAACTGCAGGCCACAAGCCATAAGATTGCGCTGAAAGAAGCCTAGCAGTATAAAACCTGTCATAAGGGTTTACGTTAGGGTATAATATAATGCACGTTCTGGCAGTTGTCCGGAACGTGCATTTGTTTTTTTAACAATAGACGGGGTGAGAATTTTCAAGTGGCAGCAATGAAAGAAAAAACAAAAAAACTGGTCATCATCACAGGGTATTTCACGGATGAGTCCTATGGACTGTTAGGTCCCCAGATGGCAGCCACTATCATAAATGACCATACCGATTTTGAAGCCATCGTTGTCGGGGTCACCAATGAGGATAGCACGCAGGCGTTAAAAACAGCTTTAACGCATCATTTTAAAAATCAGCAAAAAATAGTGGGATTTTCATCTCTTGGGGGGAGACTTGACCTGTTTGATCTGGCCCGGGAATTAAAAGATGAGGGGGCCATCACCATTCTTGCAGGCCCCCAGGCAGGTCCGGATTACAAAGGGGAAGCCGGTTGGCAGTCCTATCCCCATCGCTTTAAAGGCATGTCCGATCATTTTTCCTTTGCCCTCCATGGCCCGGCCCAGCAAATCATACCGATTTTAGCTTCGGACCTGGACAGTGAGGTATCAACATGTGAAGGGGTGCTTTGCCGGGATGAACACGGCCAATTGATTGAAAATCCGTCGATTCCCTGGGATGATACCTATCTGTCAACAGTGGACTGGCAAACTCTTTATGTGCTTAAGGATGCGGATTTTGAACCGTTAAGCATTACGTGTGCCCAGGTATTGCAACAGATCGGATGCCAGCACGCAGCAAAGGAAAGGCAGGTTTCCATTGATTATCCTTGGCGTCTCGTAAAAGAGGTCACCCACCCGGCCGTCATCACCATTTGCCAGAAAGGGTGCAGTTTTTGTGATGTGGCCGCAGATAAAGGATATATGGGGGGGTTAAATGAGACGGCCATCAAAAAACAATTACGGTGTTTGCCGGAAAGTCCTGACGGCAGAAAGATTCCCTTTGAGTTAATAAACGAAAGCCCGTTGCCCAAACTGCCAAGGTTTTTTCGACTGGCTGAGGAATTGTCCATCCAATTATCCCAGATCAATCTTACCCTGCGGGCGGATTACCTGTTAAAGGGTCTGACATCCCTGGAGGCAGCGTTAAACATCGCCACACAAAAAAATGTTCGAATTTTATTGTCTTCCATTGGGTTTGAGTCGTTTGATGATACCATCTTAAAAAATCTGAACAAAGGGGTCGATCGGCAGACAAACCTGGATGCCATAAAGACCGTCAGATCATTGAAAGCCAGATTTCCTGCCAATTTTGGATACCTGAAAGAAGAGGGCGCCAACCACGGATTTATCCATCCCACACCCTGGGACACCCCGGAGATTTCCCGGCAGATCAATAAAACCATCAGCATGTACCAATTGTCCCTGGACATTTTACCCAACCACAGTACACCGTTGATCATCCATCATGCGTCAGGTCTTGCAGACTGGATACGACAGATTGAAACAAAAGAACATATTGAATTCCAAAGAGTCGGCACCACCATTGGATGGTGGCAGACAAAAGATCAAACGTTGTTATGAAGTGGATGCCAATCCTTCGTTTCAGCATGACTTAGGGTTTGAGGCGCTTAATCCGGGATAAAAGGTGATTTAATTTTAGCCAAATCACTATCTCTATGGTATGGTTAAAGAGTTATACGGGTCAGGCGAGTAATGCATAAAGGAGTTCTGAATGTGAAATACCGATGGGGGGTATGGCTGTTCTTTTTTTTGTTTCTGGGGTGTGGAGATGACGAATCTGCCATTCCGGTGGATTTGACGATAACCGAGCAGGTAATCCTTAAAGAGGAACTGGGGGTTGTCACCTATGCCTATCTTCCCCAATATTCCCATACCGTCTCTCACACCCGTCACCATGCCCTTGTTCAGTATTTACGAAAAGAGACCGGATTGAACATCAAACAGATATTTCCGGACACCTTTGACCAGCATATGAAAATGGTGGGTCAGGAAAAAATTGATATTTCATATTCCAATCCGTTTATTTATGTGAAACTTGCCCATCGATATGGGGCAAGGGCATTTGCACGCATTGTTGAGGGGATGGGAAAAGATCAGTTCCGGGGCCAGATTATTTGTCGAAAGGATCATCCCACCATCCAGACCATAGGGGATTGCCGTCATAAGCGATGGATAGCTGTAGATTCAACATCGGCAGGCGGATATTTATATCCGCTAGGCCATTTTATGGACCATGGCATTCAACGAACGGATTTCAAGGAAATTGCTTTTGCACCGGGTCCCGGGGGAAAACAGGAAAAGGTCATCCTTTCCGTTTATGCGGGCAAATATGACATCGGAACCATCAGAGAAGGGTCTTTGGATGTGGTATCCGGTAGAATTGATATCAATAAAATACGGATTATTTCAGTGACAGACCCCTATCCGGGGTGGGTGTATGCCGCCCGGAAAAATCTGGATAAAAAGAGTGTTGAAAAATTAACACAGGCCTTTGGTAAACTCGATTTTAACCATAAACCGCATCGAGAAATATTAGAAGCCGCCAATTTTATCCGGGTGATAGCGTCGGTTGATTCGGATTTCGATGCGGTAAGGCAATTAACGGCCAAGGTGGGGTTGAGTCTTGATGAATAAAGGGATGAACGCGTAAATGCGACCAGGATTTCGCGGTAAAATTTATCTGGGTTTTTTTTCTTTGCTTCTGATCCAGGGGCTTGTGATCTTTTTATGGGTCAGCCAGGTCATGAAGGACGCTTTGCTGGAAGAGATAAAAACGCGGGAAATTTCAATTGGAATGAATCTTTCTGCCCGAATGGTAGAGCCCATCCTGGCCATGGATTTTTTGAGAATGAACGTTCTGATCGATGAAACCGTCCAACTGGGGGATGATATTTTTTATGCCTTTGTCCTGGACAAGACGGGTAATCCGCTGATCCATACATTTAAAGAGGGGTTCCCCGTAGCACTCAAGACGGCAAACACGGTTTCAGACACACAAAAAGGCTCTATGCAGCTGTTGGATACCGGGAAGCACTTGATTTATGATTATGCCGTGCCGGTGTTTATCAATGACAATCGCCTGGGGACCTTAAGATTGGGTTTTTTTCAAACACGGGTTGAAAAAGCAGTGCAAAAAACCATGATTACTGCTGTGATCATACTGATCTTGACCATACTCGTTGCCTGTGTTGTCGTCGCTTTTTTACTCAACCCTGTGACAAAAAGTATCCAAAAACTTCATGACTCATCAGAGCAGGCATTGCGGGGAAATCTTGATGTAAGAACCGCCCCCATGCTGGAAAAAAATTGCTGGGACATCATGCAGTGTCATCGGAAAGAGTGTCCGGCATACAAAAATTATCATCACCGATGCTGGTATCTGGCAGGAACCCTTTGCCCAACCTGTGTTGAAGGTGAATTTGCCAAAAAAATAGACTCTTGCCGGCAATGCAAGGTTCACAAAAAATGTTCAGGGGATGAAGTTCAGAGCCTGGCTGAAAGTTTTGATGCCATGACCCTGTCTTTAAAAGGAAATTTATCTGAACTGAAAAGTGCTGAACGTGTTTTGAATGAACAAAAGGCCCTTCTCCAGACAATCCTGGATGCCATACCGGATTTCATATCCCTTCAGGATCATGATGGCCGGTATATATCCGTCAACAGAGCCTTTTGTGAAATGTTGGGTAAAAACAAGGAAGAGATTGTCGGCAAAGGCAATGAGGATTTGTTTTCCAAAGCCCAGGCAGACCGCTATAATAAAGAGGATAAACGCGTACTGGAAACCAGCGTTCCCCTTGTTAAAGAAAATAGAATCGCCGGGCAAAAGGGAATCAAGTGGCTGCATGTGGTTAAAATTCCTGTTTTAGAAGCAAAAGATCGGGTAAGGGGGCTTGTCTGCGGGGGCAGGGATATTACCCAGCTCAAAGCTGTCCAGCAACAGCTGACCCATGCGCAGAAAATGGAATCCGTCGGACGTCTGGCTGCAGGCGTTGCCCATGAGATCAACACCCCCCTTGGCATCATCCTTGGATATGCCCAGCTGTTGCTGGAAGATGTTGAAACAGACGGGCCAATCTATAAAGATGTGACCACCATTGTCAAGCAGACTAAAATCTGTTCTAAAATTGTAGCGGACCTGTTAAAGTTTTCCCGTTCCAGTGAAAGCATTATCAGTGAGTTTGATATCCATGATGCCCTGGAAGAAGTCCTGGGTGTTGTTGAGCACACCTTTGGCTTAAATCATGTTCAGATTAAACGGGTGTATACTGAAAATCGGTTAAGGATGAAAGGCGATAAGGAGAAACTCAAACAGGTGTTTGTCAATTTGTTGAACAATGCATTTGATGCCATCGGGGAAAATGGCAGCATCTCAATTCATACCGGATTTGGGCGAACGCCGGATGAGATAAAAATATCCATATCTGATACAGGTCATGGAATTGTCAAAGAGAATTTAATAAAGATATTTGAACCCTTTTACACCACCAAAGCCCCGGATAAGGGAACCGGGCTTGGGTTGTCGGTCACATTTGGAATTATAAAAGAGCATAAGGGTACGATTAACGTCTTTTCGCCTCCATTATCCGGAGAGGGAGAAGAACAGGGCACACAATTTATTGTGGTGCTGCCCTCGGGATTAAATACGAAAAAAGGAGATCTAAATGGCGAACATTCTCGCACTGGATGATGTATTGGACGCAGCCAACCTGATTAAACGGATTCTTGAAAGAAAAGGTCATACCGTGTTTCCTTTTACCGAAGAAGAAGATGCCATTTCGTTTGTGGAATCCACTGAGGTTGACCTGGCTATTCTGGATATCAAGCTGAAAAAGATGAGCGGCGTTGAGGTCCTGGAGGAATTGAAAAAACGGTCCCCGTCCATTCGGGTGATCATGCTCACCGGCTATCCCACCATTGAAACCGCCCGGGAGTGCTTAAAGCTGGGGGCCAGTGAATACTGTGTGAAACCCATTGACAAGGATGAACTGGAAGACAAGGTGGAAGAAGTTCTTAAAAAGGAATAACTGCTCTATCTGACGCATTATCTGGCTTTAAGGTGTTTTTGTCTTTTCAAGATCCGCCATATAGTGAAAATAACGTTGAACAAATTTTCCTGAAATCGTATCTGTCACGGAAAAGGTAAACCCAGCCGTCTGCAGGAATTTTCCGGATAAGGCCAGGAAGACAGCCTGGGAAAGCTCCAAGAGGATATTGTGGGTCTCCTGTTTGTGTGTTGAAGCTTCAGGTGTGCCATAAATTCGGCATCTGGCCGGTCTTTTGTCGTAAATTTTACATCCTGAACCATCATTGAACGGGCATAAGCTGCCTTTCTTTTTCGCGGATTCAACGGCCTTTTTTATCAGCCCCTCTCTTTGGCCGGATGTAAAGTGTTTGTTCATTTTTGAGTGGAGGTAAACGACTTCCATCAATTGAAGATCAAAGGGTTCGAAACAGCAGGTGTGTTGCCCCTTGCCGCATTGATCAGAGGTCTTTGTCACTTGCTTTTCAACGTCGTCATCAATTTTGTTAATCAACGCTTCATAGTCTGAAAAAAAAAGACTGAGATCTGCCCTGTTTTTGATTTCAAGGGAGGGTTCCCGGATGGTCAAGGTGCCGGAGGCTTTACCATACTTTTTTAAGAGTTTCCACTGGCCATAATTGGAAGGATTCGCAGGGGAGGATTTCAATTTTTTTGAAGCCGCTTTGATGGAAAGACCCCTTCGGATCATGTAGGAGGTGACAAATGTGCCTGTCCTTCCAATGCCATGCCGGCAATGGACCAGTACCTTTTTGCCCAGATAAATGGCTTCATCAAGCCAGGCCAGCGCCTTTTCCATGTCTTCCATTTCGGGAATATCTTCATCCCATATGGGAAGGTAATAGACCTCAAATCCTGAAGCGGCTTCAAGCTCATGAAGGTCACTGAATTCAGCGCAAAGGTTGACAATGGCATCAATTCCCTGGGCTGTTATGGCATTCAATTCAGCATAAGACATGGGGGCAGCCCCCACAGCAAGGCTGTCGGTGATCCACTTGATGGCGTAGGGGGAGATCGGGGTATGTTTCAACAGTATCACCTCTCATCAACGGCTGACCTGAAATCATATCGGCCGTTCATAAAATTATCTATCATTATATCCATATCCAGGTTTTCTTTCAGGTACATGTCCATGAGTTTTGTGGCCCCCAGCAGCCGCCCGATGACATCCAATGTCGTTTCCATGGTGGAGAGGGAACCGTGTTTAAGTTCAGCATCAATCAGATCTGACTTGATCTGAACCATAAACCCTAGCCGGGTTAAAATGCCTTTGATAAAATTGGCCCTGAGCATCCTTCCGGCAGGTGTGCCGCCACCACCGGAAAATCTGAAAAGGATATAATTGTCTTGTTTACAGGCAGAGCAGATGGTATCCAGGATGACAAAATGATATCCAAATCTGAAGTTTACATTCAGATACTCTTTTGACACGACTGCATAGCTCCCAAACTGGGGTGAATCAGCACTGATGATGCCTCCGGCCATGACGATTCTGTCATACGCCTCCCAGTCAAAATGGGAGGTTTCAGACCAGGGGATTCCCGGGTGTGATAGTCCTTTTAATACAGCATTCATGGGAATGCTGGCAATATCTTCCGGCCGTATAAATTTTTCACTCCCCTGATGTGGTTTTTTCTGGTTTTTTTTGATCCCCTGGCCCACATCAAGAACATAAAACAGCATCGGGATAGGGGAGAGGAGTCGTTTGGCGCCTTTTTTCCTGCCGCCCTTTCTATTGCCGGTTAAAAACATTTCTTTTACCGCCATTTCATGGGTAAACCGGAGAATATCATGAAGCGATCTGCAGGCTTCGGGCACAAAATCCCTGGACTCTGGATCGGTGAGGTTTAATATGGCGCAAAAATTAATCACATACCGCAGTTTAACGTTAAAAGAGCTGTCTTTGAAAAATGTTTTTCTAGGTGTGACCTTTTCCATCAAAGGCTTTACCCTTCCTTCGTATACCATCCCCCGGTGTGCATCCACCGTCACCCAGGTTCCCTGGACAAGGTCATCAAACCCCTTTGTCACGTTCACAATGGCCGGCACCTGGAATTCCCGGGCAATAGATGAAAAATGACTGGCACGGCTTCCTGTTTCAATGATAATTGCTGCCATGTGCTGAATCGCTGTAACCAGCTGGGGGGGGGCATGCCTGACAACCAGGACGGATTTTTTGGGCATATGGGGCAGGTCTGATAAGTGCTCAAGCCTGTAAACAGGGCCATGGCCGATTCCCGGACAAACAGATTCTCCCTGGGAACACAAAATTTTATTCTCAATGGCCTGGCTTTGTTTCGGGATGTTTTGGATGCTATCGGCATGGAGGTTTAATGGTCTGGACTGGAGGATAAACAGTTGGCCGGAGTTGTCCTGGCACCATTCAATATCCTGGGGGGCTTTAAAATGGGTCTCAAGTAAACTTCCCCATCGGGCAAGGGTGACAGCAGAGGACGCATCAAGGGACAGCTGTGTTTGTTCGTGTTTGTTTGTTTTAATCGTCCGGGGGTGATGATCTGATTCTAGAATCATCTGTTCGCATTTGGTGGCGATGGTTGTTCTGACGATAGTATGTGGGGGGGTTTTTGATACCCGGATAACATCCGGTGCTGCGTCTCCTTCCACGAGCAGCTCCCCCTGTCCCCAGATGGAATGGATCAATATCGATTGGGACCGCAGGTCTTCCATGTCCCGGGTATACATGACACCGGATGTTTTTGAGTCCACCATCTCAAGAACCAGAACGGCCATGGGAGTCTCATCGTCCAGTATCCCCTGACTGATTCTGTATACGATTGCCGGAGCATAATATTTGCTGGCAATGATGCGTTTATATCCGGTTAAAATATCTTTTTTATCTACATTCAAAAGGGTTTGATACTGACCGGCAAAGGATGCTTTACCATCTTCTTTTACCGCACTGCTTCGAAGTGCCACCCTGAAAGTGCCACCCTTACCCTGCTCACAGGATTGTATGGCATCCATGACAGCCATGACAATCTCTTCGGGAATCATTGCCTTTAATATCAAGGTCTCAATTTCAAAGGCGGCCTGTTCCAAAGAAGAGACATCGCTGATATCAAGATGGGCCAGTGCTTCATTAATGGGACCGCGTAAATCGTTGGCCTCCATAAAATAATGAAAGGCATGGGTGGTGATGACAAATCCATCGGGCGTGGGCAGATGAAGCGCTTGATTTAATTGGGATAAGGAGAAGGCTTTTTGACCCGCAATGGATGCGTTCAACAAGGAGGCTTTATTGAATTCAATGGTAAAGGGGGGTGAAAAGTCAAATTCCGGAGGGGAAAGCATGAAGCGGACGTAAAAATCAAATTTATTAAAGTAGTCTTTTAAACTCCAATACCGGGACGGGCACATTTTTAACAGGTGTTCAACCATTCCTGAAACAGAGAGGGCAAAGTTTTCATAGGTTTTTACAACGACCTGAAAGTCGCATTTTTTTTGGGTATAATAGATCTCCTCCAGGGTTGCCAAATATTCATGGGCAGCCTTGTCATATTCCAGCAACGCTTTGAAGGATTCGTATTTTTCCCTCAGAACCGTTCCCGGAGAAAAGACCTGGTATGTCCAGTATCTGAATAAATGCTTAATCAGCATGAGCGATAGCTTTTTTTATCCGCTGACTATTGAGTGTGCTCATTTGTGTTATCCCTCCTGATAGGACTTCGGGTTTTCAACACAGCATGTTTTTTCGATCATGGTGTCATGTTAATATATTTGATAGAATATCGCCACCATATTATGAGGGATCAGGGTATGCATTTTCACCAACATTTTTTTCACCGTCTTTGGTTTTATCCCGCCATTTACCGTCAATCAGAAATTATATCTTGTTTTTATAGTTATATTTCGAGGTTTTAGTAGTGATATTCAACTATTTCGCCGGAAACCTGTTATCGGTTTCTTCAAAATGTCGATATGAGGGATGCCTTATTTTAAATAAGGTATACTCTGAAACCCTTGTAAACCAGCATTTTCAAGCTTTTATATTGACAAGGGAATAGATCGTGGCATAAAAAATGCTATTTTGTCTGTCCAATGATATTATTTTTATTAAAAGGATAGACATATGAAATTGAAATTCACGACAGCAAAAACGATTAGTTTTATGATGATTGTACTGCTTCTGTTGGGGAGTACCGGATTTTTGTCAGCAAACGAGCATGAAATGTACAAAACAGGCCTGCCGGAACTGACAAAAGAAGAACTTCAGTGGCAGAACAAGCATATGCTGAAGGTCAAAAAAGTTAAATTAAACAAAATCGGGCTGGAACGTGTCAACCAGGGGCGGGCAAAAAAGGGGAAAGGAAAAATAGATGAACGTGAGGTCGATGTAGTCGGTATCGGAAGTGAACTGGAGGTCGTGACCGGTGCAGCCAGCAGTATTGATTTAAGTTCTGCGCTGCCGTCGGCGGATTATCCGGGGTATGTGGATAACAGCCAGCTTCAATATTTTCCCCCCATCCGGACCCAGGGGTCCTTGAATTCCTGCGGTGTTTTCAGTGGGACCTATTATACCATGACCCACATGTATGCCTTGACAAATAACCTTGATGCCAAGAACGGCGGTGATTCTATGCATCTTAGCCCTAAATGGACCTATAATATGGTCAACGGCGGAGAAAATAACGGGACCTGGTACTACTGGGCCTATGAAATCGGCCAGAAACATGGTGCGGCAACATGGGCGGAATTTCCCTATGATTCCGATTACAGGACCTGGAGCCTTAATCCAGATACCTGGGAAGACTCATTATATCGCAGATTTGACCAGTATGGTTATGTGATGAATACCCATCAGGACGCCGGTATTGATCAAGTCAAACAGATGCTGATCAATGGGTATGTGCTCAATATTCCGACTTATATTTCCTCATGGGTCTGGCAGACCATTGGAAATGATCCGTTCACCAGTGAAGACGATGCCTTTGCCGGAAAAAAATGTGTATCCTGGGTCAACGGCACATCCGGGTATCATGCCATGACCGTGGTGGGATATAATGATAATATCTGGGTGGATATCAACGGAAATAATGTCGTGGATACAGGAGAGAAAGGCGCTTTCAGGATTGCCAATTCCTGGGGGACCGGCTGGGGTGAGGCCGGTTTTGCCTGGATGTCCTATGATGCTTTGAAGAATCCCTCTACTGTGACCGGAGGTCCGTCAACGGGTCGAATCTACGGATGGTATCCTTCAAGGGCTCACTGGGTAACCGCTAAAGCAAACTATCAGCCTAAAATAATCGGGAAGTTTAAATTAAACCATGCCAAACGGGATCATCTTCGGATGACCCTTGGCGTCTCCGATATAAACCAGTCAACCCCCTCCACCGTTTGGATTCCGGAAATGATTTACAACCAGGGGGGCGCATACAGCTTTGACGGTACAACCAATGCCGTTGATGGCACCTTTGTGTTTGATTTTACGGATCTTCTTCCTTTCGGAGAGGGGCTCAATACCTGGTATCTTGGTGTACAAGATGACACGGCAGGAAGTGAAGCCACTCTCGGAACCTTTACCCTGGTTGATGTTGCAAACGGCAATAAAGAGGTCCAGAGCCTGGAAGTTCCACAAGTCGTGGATGGAACTCAAACCTATGCCAGCATTGATTACGATTCTTCTGGCGATAATCTTCCGCCTATAGCTGTTGCAGACGCATCTGTTTTTTCAGGACAGGCATCCTTAACTGTTCTCTTTGACGGGTCATCATCTTATGACAATGACGGAAATATTGCTTCCTTTGCCTGGGATTTTGGAGACGGTGCATCCCAATCCAGCGCCACGGTTGAGCATCGTTATGATCAATCGGGCAGTTATACCGCAACCCTCACGGTAACCGATAATGACGGCGCAACCAATACCGATTCGGTTAACATCGAGGTTGTGGCCGACCCCTACAATCAGATTTATGTGTCAGATATTCAGGCAACACTTGTTGTCGAGGAAACAGGTCAGAAGGTCCTTGTCAGTGTTGAAATTCTGGATAATAACCAAAATTCAATATCCGGTGCACTGGTTCAGGGGCATTGGTCCGGATTGCTTGCAGGCGATGTGTCCGGAACAACGTCTGAAAACGGGATAATCGAATGGGTGTCCGCCGGTACGCTTCAATCCGGCATCATCACTTTTTCAGTAGATACTGTTTTTGCACCGGGATATGAGTTTGATTCTTCTTTAAATACAATCTCCTCCATCAGTATTTCAACGGAAGAAAACCTTAATCAAAGTCCGGTGGCCATTATTGAGGCGGGATCACTCAGTGGTACGGCACCGGCCTGGATTTCTTTCAGCGCCGAAAACTCCTATGATCCTGACGGAACTATTACCTCCTATGAATGGCGCGTGGGAGGGGCGGTTGTTTCCTCTGGAGCATCATCATCCTTAAGTCATGAATTTTCCACTGCTGGAATCTATGAGGTTGTTTTGAATGTGGAAGATAATAACGGCGCCTTTTCTGAGGACAGTATAACCGTAAATATTGAATCCGGGCTTGAAACCTTCATATATGTTTCAAGTATAGTTATGACGGTCAAGCACATGGGGAAGAATTCTGCGGGACTTGCAACCGTAAAAATTGTTGACCAATACGGAAATCCAGTTGGAAATGCAGTTGTCACCAGTTCCTGGAGCGGTGTTGTCCAGGATAATCAATCCGGAACCACCGGCAATGACGGCACTGTTGTGTTCACCTCGCCAAAGACAAAAGCATCCGGTTCCTTTGTGTTCTCAATAGAAGGCGTAACAGCCTCTGGCTATTTATATTCACCGGAAGATAATGTCCTGACATCGGATTCCATCTACAATCAATAATTTTTCTTCCATCCCTTTAAACACGCCCCTTTTTCAGGATGAGGTTTCCCTTTTCATTTCCTGGAAAAGGGGCGTGTTTGTAAAACAGCTCAATTCCTTGAACACTAATCATGAAAGTCTTACTTAATTCAATTCAGGGGGATATAATAATCAGCGCAAAAAATATGATGCATTTTTCACGCAAGGACCTATTGGCTATGATTGATCCGCCACCACCTGACTCAGTTCATAATTTAGGATGATTCAGATGCGCGCAGGCTTCACAACTTGCCTCAGATTAAGGCCTTCAACTATATGGTATGTGATGTTTTTTCAGCTTTGGACTTTCAATTAAATTTTATAAACCTGTGAAGGTGTTGATGGTCATATTTCTGTATTCAACATACCAATATATAGATCACATTATATAGATCACATTTTGATAGATTCTTGGAAAATAACTTCCGGGGCCTTGACCAAGATCCGCTTACTCCAATACACCGTAATGGCATTTTGACTTAATTGATCCTTTCCTTTCCCATATATTTGAATATTTCTTTACGCAAAATTGAAATGTTGATATTGATTTGCAGATAAATTTTTTAATCGTTGCAGATTGGATAATATTCCAAATGACAGAATATCCAGATCAGCACAGTTATCTCCTCCATGAAAGAGTGCTTGTTGAACCATGCATTCTGGAGGTGGGCGGCAAGGTCTTGGATCAACCCTGGTACTTCGGTTCCGAATGCGACGGTGGTTTCTCTGAATACACCGTTGTTGCAGCCAGACATGCTCATAAAATCAACAGCAAGCTCAGCGGCGTTGAACTCGCATCTTTCCCCTGCTCCTATTCCACAGCTGAGAACCTTCTGACCCGAGCCAACGTTAGCGCCAATGATGTTGTGTTGGTTACGGGAGCGTCAGGCGGCGTAGGTTCTGCGGTCATTCAACTTGCCAAGGCAAGGGGGGCCCAAGTTATAGGTATTACCTCGCCGTCCAAAATGGACAAAATTTTGAGTCTTGGGGCTGATCGAACACTTGCGAGAAATACCAGTCTTATACAAGAGATTGGGAAGAGCAGTGTTGATGTCGTAATTGATCTGGTGGCAGGCAAGCAGTGGGAGGGTTTATTGGATGCGCTTAAGCCATTTGGTCGGTATGCTGTTGCCGGTGCTATTGCAGGTCCGCTTGTGGAACTGGATGTCAGAACTCTTTACCTGAAAGATCTGAGTTTGTTTGGCTGTACTGTTCTTGGCGAATCAGTTTTTCCAAACCTGATCAAACGAATTGAGACAGGAAAAGTCTCTCCTGTGGTCGCAAATACGTTTTCTCTCCCCCAGGTTCCCGAGGCACAAAAACAATTCGAAACAAAAAAACATATCGGAAAGTTGATGATCGATATATTAAGCGAAGGATAAATACTATTCTAAGTATAACAATGGGCTGCAAGGGATGCTATTACATTCTTTTATAAAATCGATATTATTATAATATGTTATAAAAAATATCGGTACAATAATGGACAGAAATGTGACTCCATTTTCAAACCATATTATTTTTAATAAAAAACACATTCATGGCAAATCAAATCATCATCTTTTGCACTAATTTTGCCGAATAATAAAATTTGCTATGCGCACATCTTTGACATTGCCATTAAAATGTTTTTCAAGGATTATGACCAGTGAATTTTTTAACCTTATCCTGCTTTTGTTTGTCAGATCTTTTGAGCTCGTTTTAGAAAAAACCATAGTGAGAGCGTATTCAATTTTATCCATATTTTTTTTCAATTTATTGACGCTTGCATTATCTTCAAAATAAATCTCATAGATTACTTCCATCTTCTTTCCATCCGATAATCTTGTATCAAAATCAAAAATAAAAACTTGAGGAGAATCGCATGCAAACAGAAAAAATAAAGAAAAAGTGATAATGAAGACCTGAAGGGTATGCCCCAGGTGAGTATTCGTTTTTTTGTCTAATTTAATTTTATACTTTGATGCACTTTGCATAATCTCCTTGTGCTTCTATGTTAAGCAACATTAACCATTAAAAATGGCAGACTCCTGATAAAGGAGTTTTATCCATTATTTTTTTAAACAATACTTTTTCAGCCATAAAAAACCGGGAACCCTCAAAAGGGAACCCGGTAGCATTATTAAAAATTTTTTCTTTGCAACCAGGCTGTCTTTTAAAAGATCCTTGGCTTTCCGTCCCTACCTCACGATAGGTTTGGCATTAAATATATGGTGAACTATAAAATATAATTCACCATATATTCAAGCTTTTTGTTAAATATATTCAGGGCTCGTATTTACAAGCATGTCTGATCCATTTTTAATTGGCCTTGTCAGCCATTAGAGTTAGCCGTGTATATGGCAAACGGCGACAAGGCCTCGGCCTATTTCAAACAGAATTGAGGGCATCCCAGGCATAACTGACCAACCTCGAAAGTTGAGTTAAATCGTATTGAAAAGGCATGTATGAAATTCAATAGCTATAAAGAGTTAAGGATATAAAGCACAAATAATATTGACAATCTCTATTGTATTGGCTATGAAATATGATATTGATCATGCATCATAAGACACTTCAACTATTCTAATCTTACTGAAGTTCTTTTCAATCATTATAAGTTCTGTCTCTATGCTCAGGTTTCAACACTTTGAAAAAGTATCCTTGTTGGATTAACAGCTAACTCAATCACTATTTGTTGTCAGAGTACTTTTAACATCTTAAAGCATAACATTAAGGATTTAAGATGAAGGGTCCCCTTAAACTGCACACATCATAGCTCCTGAGGAATTTCATACTCCTTGGGGGCTTATTGAATATTTTTTTTTATATGGGAAATACCATATTGATCATTAATGGGGATGCTATGTTGTTTTGTTCATCGGTGTATGATCAGGTGCAATAAAAAAAATGCGGCGCAGCATTTTTATTGCGCTTTGTTTATATGGCGGTTTGATGCTTCCAAGTCATAAAAGCCCTATGCAGACTGGTTTTTCATGTGTTTTACAAAACCTGGGGGGAACAATTCGACATCCCCTCAGAATATCGAAGCCTGGCTTGTCTTATAAGGGTTAAATTAATTTTCTGGTCATATCTCACAATATTTCAATCGCTTAACTGCTTTTGCGGGCGGATTGATGGGGCAATTTGAAAAAAATGGCACACTTATCGCTATATAGATACCTGGAATATTGCAGAATAAAAGCTTGCTAAAGGAGGCAATAAATTATGGATAAAGAAGTTTTCAGTTTGTGTTTCATGTGTTCTGTCAGGTGTCCCATCAAGGTCAAGGTAAAAGACGGGCATGTTGACTGGATAGAGGGAAATCAGCATGTCGCCGGCATAGACGGCAGTCTCTGCCCGAGGGGATCTGCCGGGAAATCCATGTTATATGATGATCAGAGAGTCCAGTCCCCGCTCATCAGGGTCGGAGAAAGAGGGTCTGGAAATTGGAGAAAGGCGTCCTGGGAAGAGGCCATTGATTATGTGGGAACCCGGTTAAAAGAAATCATAGACGAGAATGGCGGGCACAGTCTTGCCCTTTGCGAAAGGACCCAGCTGGCAACCCATGTCAGTAAAACGTTCTTAAAAGCATTAAAATCTCCCAATCATTTTACCCATGATGCCCTGTGTAAGGGGTCTGTTAATACCGCTTGCCGATCGCTTTTCGGATATAATGACGGCCAGATCGGCATCAATTACGGAAATACAAAACATATTGTGCTTTACGGCAGAAATATTTTTGAATCCATTGCCTTAAAAGAAGTCAATGGATTGATGTCGGCTTTGGAAAAGGGCGCAAAGCTGACCTATATTGACCCAAGGGTGAATGTTACCGCGTCCAAGGCCCATCGGTATTGGATGATCCGGCCGGGAACTGATCTGGCCTTGAACTATGCATTGATTCATACCATTTTAAAAGAACGACTCTATGATGCCCGGTTTGTTTCAAAATGGGTTCATGGATTAAGTGATCTCCAGGATTTTGTTGAAGGTTATACGCCGGAATGGGCCCAGGAAGAGACGGGGATCGCTGCCGATGAAATTATCAGCCTGGCAAGGGAAATCAGCAAAGACAAACCGTCGGTGATTTTTCATTATGGATATCGCGGGGCCAGTCATACCAATGAAATTTATATGCGCCGATCCATTCTCATGCTCAACGCGTTGATGGGAAGCGTGGAAGCTAAAGGGGGTATTTTCTTTAAAAAAGGGCCGGGAGAAGTGGGCGGCAAAGCTGCCAGAAAATTGACTTCCCAGGAGTTTCCCGAAATTGAAGTGCCGCGATTTGATAAAGTCGGCACCAGCGATTTTCCGCTCCCTGATCCCAATCACGGGGTGGCTCAGATCTTTCCCTATGCCGTTTTAAAGGAAGATCCCTATCCCATAAAAGCGTTGATCGCATATCGGATGGATCCGCTCATGTCCATTGCCGATACCACCCAGACGAAAAGAGCCCTGGACAAACTGGACCTGGTGGTCACCATTGATATCAATTATTCAGACATTGCCTGGTATTCCGATGTGATCCTGCCGGAGTCCACTTACCTTGAAAGAACCGACTGCATTCAGCAGATGAACGGGCTCAAGCCCCAGATGTACATGAGAAAAAAAGCGGTTGAACCGCGATACGATACAATGGACGGTGCCATGATATTAAAACGCATCGGTGAACGACTGGGTATCGGGGATTATTTCCCCTACGAAAGCATGGACGATCTGGTCAACTGGCAGCTGGAAGGGACCGGTTTTACCATGGCAGATTTTGAGAAAAAGGGATTTGTGGCCTATGGGTCTGAGCAGATCTTCTGGGACAGAAACAACATACCCTTTAAAACACCGTCGGGAAAAATCGAATTCAAATCTTCCCTTCTGGAGAATGCCGGGTTTGAATCCTTCCCCAAATATGCCCCCCTGGCTTCGCCGGAACATGGAAAGTTTCGTCTGGTGGTGGGCCGTTCCGCCATTCATACCCATGTTTCAACACAGAATGTTCCTTATCTCAATGAGCTGGAAAGCGAAAATGTGTTGTGGATCAATACGGCCAAGGCTGTTGAACTGGGGATTCAAAACAATGCAGTGGTTGAAGTCGCGTCATCCTGTGGAAAAGGTCAGATAAAAGCCTTTGTTACAGACCTGATCCATCCGGAGGCGGTTTTTATGCTGCATGGATACGGGCATGAGGCCGGTCGGGCAAAGCGATCATTTAACAAAGGGCTTTCCGACGCATTGATTCAGGAAAATGTATACGACAAGGTGGGGGGCAGTCCAGCCTATCACGATACCTTTGTAACGGTGAAACCCCTTTAGGGAAAAATGAAGAACACATGTCTGATAAACAAAGGGTGTACATCAGAACCCATATCAGAGTTAAGATCGGAGGCGTTGAATGAGTAAATATTATCTGTTCCAGGATATTAAAAAATGTATCGGATGCCATGCCTGTGAAATCCAGTGCAAGTCCAATAAGAACCTTCCCACGGGTCCCAAACTTTGCCAGATTATCCAGGTGGGGCCAAAATTTATCGGGGGACTACCGAAAATGTCCTTTATTTTCATGCCCTGTTTTCACTGTGAAAACCCGTGGTGTGTCTCTGCCTGTCCCACCGGGGCCATGCAGAAAAGAAGCAGTGACGGGATTGTCTTTATTGATAAAGACCTGTGTGTCGGTTGTAAAACCTGTGTTTCTGCCTGTCCCTGGGGGGCTCCCCAGTGGAACCCGGATACGGGAAAAGTTGAAAAATGTGACTATTGCAAGGATAGAATTGATGAAGGACTGAAACCGGCCTGTGTTACCACTTGTACCACTGGTTGTCTGAAATTCGGTAATGTAGAAGAGATGACCCAGATCCGGCGGGAGCGGCATGCAGCCACTGTGACATCCTTTGAAAACAGCAGTTTCTAAGCTGATAAGGAGCAAAAATGGCGGAAAAAACCTGTCCGGTTCGAACGACCGTTATCTATCTTTCCGAACTGATCCGCTCGGGAGGGTTAACAGATCCCAGGGGAAGGAGAATCTCTGAACAGATTTTGCTGTTGACAGAAGAGATTGCAGAGGGCGCTGCCGGTAATGACCATCTTTCCGCCATTGATTCTCTGATTGAAGAATATGTTTATGCCAACAGTACTGAAACAAACCTGAACACCGGTAAGACCCTTAAGGGGATCCTGTCGGCACACAGGGAAGTCTTTCAGAGCCATATTGAAACACGGAACTGTCCGACCCACGATTGCGCGAAACTGGCACCCTCCCCCTGCCAGATGGCCTGCCCGGCCGGGATTGATGTCCCGACTTACCTGGGCCTTATCGCCGAGGGAAAAGATGCCCAGGCCATTGAAGTGATCCGGCGGGATAATCCCTTACCGTGGGTGTGTGGACTTGTCTGTACCCGGCCCTGTGAAATGATGTGTGTCCGTGCCAGGATTGACACGCCCATATCCATTAAATTTTTAAAAGCCTTTGCCGCAGAAAGGGCCATGTCGGACAGGGAGTATCGAAATCCTGAAAAAAAGGCGTTTAACGGTAAAACGGTCTGTGTTATCGGTGCCGGTCCCGGGGGGCTTTCTGCGGCTTACTATCTTGCGCTCATGGGATACGGAGTAAGGATCATTGAGGCCCTTCCGGTTCCCGGGGGTATGCTCATGGTGGCCATTCCCCGATATCGCCTCCCAAAGGAGGTCATTGACCGGGAGGTTGCCATGATTGAAGACCTTGGGGTTCAAATTTCTTATAATACCCGGTTTGGTGTGGATGTCACGTTTGATGAATTGAAAAAGCAAGGGGTTGACGCTTTTTTCATTGCCATTGGGGCCCATAAATCATGGAGCCTGGACATTAAAGGAGAAAAAGAGTTCCCAGGGGTTTTAGATGCGGTGACTTTTTTACAGGATGTGGCCCTGGGAGATTACCATACGCCGGGTCAGCATGTGGTCGTTGTCGGGGGGGGGAATGTTGCCATTGATGCGGCACGGACCAGCCTGAGGCTGGGGGCCCGGAAGGTGACCATTGCCTACCGGCGTTCCAGGAACCAGATGCCCGCCGATATTGAAGAAGTTGAACAGGCCGAAGAAGAAGGAATTGAATTTTCTTTTTTAACCATTCCCAAAGAAATTAAAGGGGAGAATGGTATCATTACCGGATTTGACTGCATTAAAGCCGAACTGATCAAGAAAAAAGGGTCTGACCGACTGGCCCCGGTTCCCATCCTTGGAAAGGATTTTACCATCCCGGCAGATGCCGTGATCTGTGCCATTGGTCAATATGTGGATGATAAGGGAATGGAAGCCTTTGACGGCATGAGCTGGACACGACGGGGAACCATTGAGGTCAACCATGCCAGCATGGAGACCACCATGCCGGGGGTGTTTGCCGCCGGGGATGCGGTATCCGGACCTGCCACGGTGATTGAAGCCATTGGCGGTGGTAAGCGGGCCGCAGATGCCATTGATCGCTATCTTTCCCATATCCCCCAGCCGCGGATGCCGAAAATACCGATCCGCCATACGATGAATCCCCCCATGGAAATGTCGGCCAGCCGGAAAATGACGTTGAAACGTCCAAAAATGCCCATGCTGAATGTGGATCGGCGGCGAACAACCTTTCAGCAGGTAGAACTGGGCTATGATGAAGCCAGTGTCCGCAAGGAAGCCGGACGATGTCTCAGGTGTGATATCTGCCGACGCTGCGGCAAATGTGTGGAAATCTGCCGAGACAAGATGGGGATTGATGCCCTTAAGTTGGGTTACCTGGATTTTGACAATCCGTCTGAAACAGATTTCACGGTAACAAAAGAAAAATGTATCACCTGTGGCGCTTGTGCGGCAAATTGTGAAAACAAGGCCATTGTAATTGAAGAAAAAGACGGTCAACGGCTGCTGAAACTTTGCGGTACGATATTGAACAGCCAGACCATCCAGTATTGTGAAGAATGCCATGTCATCCTGCCATCTGCAGAGTATATGCAGTTTATTGCCAAAAAAACCGGCCATGTCAGCCGGGTGAAGCATAACAGGCTGTTGTGTGACGCCTGCCAGCGGAAACTGAGCGCAAAGGTAAACGTTGCCACACGGCCGATTCTTCCGAAACAAACAAGAGAATAGATAAAGGATAAGGCCATGCAATTCCAGAAAGGCAATAAAATAGAAGTGTATAAAGCATCAACTGATGAAGCCTGGGAACCTTATATGAATGATTTTATCGGGCTTCACGGGTTCATAACGGATCCGGATACCACCATCAATGATCCGGACGCATTAATCGAGGTCAGTCTGGAGGGGAAGGGTACCCATCGGTTGCCCCAGGATTGTTTGAGACTGATTGGTCACCCTTAGCAAAGGAATGAAGATATCATGAAGGTAAAAATGCTTTTGGAAAAGGATAGGGGTGTTTTTTATACCATTGAACAGGATCAGACCGTGGAACAGGGCCTCAAGCTGATGTCCGCCTATACGGTGTCCGCCCTTGTGGTGGTGGCACAGGATTCACCGAAAGGCATTTTCACGGAGCGGGATCTGGTGCGCTGTCATATTCTTTTTCCTGACACGCATATGAGCAAGATTTTTATCAAAGACGTGATGACATCCACACTCATTGTGGTTGAACCGGAAGATACCATTAACGATGCAATGGGGATGATGATCAAGGCCAAAATCCGCCATCTGCCCGTGGTGTCCCAGGGACAAATTAAAGGGATGCTCTGCCTGGAAGACCTTGTCAAAAAGCATATCGGTGTTTTGACCCAGGAGCTTCACTATCTTAAGGATTATATTTCAGACCTTCAGGACGCAGCCCATGATTAATATAACGATTGATGATCAGCAGATTTTAGCCCGGGAAAACCAGAGCGTGTTCCAGGCAGCAAAGGAAAATGGGATTAAAATCCCCCATTTATGTTTCCATCCCGCACTCAAGCCGTCCGGATCCTGTAAACTTTGCGGTGTTGAAGTGGCCTCCCCTTCGGGCAAACAGGTGGTGATGCTGTCCTGCATTCTCAAAGTGAAAGAAAATCTTGAAATAAAGACCACCTCCGAGCTTGTCAGAACCCATCGGGAAAATGCGTTTAACCGGCTGTTGCAGATGGCACCGGATTCATCCCGGATCAGGGATCTGGCAACTGCATTTGATGTGAAGGTGATACCGCCGCCAACCGGGTGTATCCGGTGCCGCCTGTGTATCCGGGTCTGCAAGGAAATTGTAAAAGCCGGAGCCCTGAAAATGGTGAAAACCGAAACCGGCCCCAAAGTTGTTTCTGAGCCAGGGCTGTGCATCGGGTGCGGTACCTGCGCCAACCTGTGTCCCACCCATATCATCAAGGTCACGGATCAGGACAGTGTAAGAACTATTTCCATAAAAGAAGAGGTCATCGGACAATTGCCTCTGGAAAGATGTGAAGGCTGCGGGAAAATGTATGCCACAGTCAGTTTTCTCAGGCACGTTGAAGAAAGCACCCTTCAGCACCCGGACACCAAGGAACATCATCATCTATGTCCGTCCTGCATCAAACTCATGTCCAACAGGGCCATTACAGAAAAGGAAAGGATAAAAAAATGACAATTTCAGCCTTAAAATCAATGATTGAGGGGATTGGCGGATCCTTGATCCTTGCCCTTTTTTGTTCAACATTTATGGGTCTGGATAAAATTCTTTTTATTCTGCCTGTTTTCATCGCTTTTAATGGTGCCATGACAGGGTACAGGTTGGTGGAAGTGCTGAAGAAAAAAATTTCCAATGCCCCTTTGTTTTCATTTGTACTGGGAATCGGTGGGGGGGCCGCAACATTTGCCATTGTGAATTTGATCGGATCTGTTGTTGGGAAGCCTTTTTCACTGACCCTGTATGATCTGTTCGTCTATATGGCCGTATCAGGAATGACAAGTTATCTGGGAGCTAAGTTGGCTGTCAGATATTTTAATTTTTAATGTATATGTACCGTTTTAAAAGGAGAGTCAAATGAAGAAGTTTTTGATGTATTTTATTATGATGGCGATGGTTTTACTGGTTGCCGTGTCAGGATCCAATGCGGCAGACAGCATATCGGCATCCTCTTACAAGGCCGGAGATATCGTTGAGGTCAAAGGCAAGATCGCCCCGGGCCAGGATCTGTATCTGGCCATTGCCCAGCAGAAAATGTTTGCGCCAAAAGACACCAATGGTGCATTTGAGATTAAAAGACTTAAAAAAGATGGTGAAAAAGAAGGGTTTGCCCAGGATACAAAGATTCCGCCCCTTTATTATCTGATTACCAATGTACCGGAAAAATTTGGTAAAATAGATAAAAAAAGATTTGGCGGACCGTCTGTTCTGATGAAAAAAGGACAAGGCATTTACAGTACCACCATGTTCTATCTTAAAAAGAAATTAGGGGATGTGAATGAAACTGCCCGGGGTATGCTTGGACCCATCAAGTCCGACGAACAGTGGAATTTTCTAAGGTATGCCAATGAGACCGGTTATGGTATTAATACCATCACCAAAGAGGGCAGCAAAAGAGGGAAAGTTGATATTTTTTCAAGAACGGTTATTACAGACCAATCCAGCGGCAATTATTGGGACAAGGGAACATCTGTAAACCTCGATAAAGCAACGGGTGATTTTACCGTCTCCTTTAAATCCTTCAGGCATACCCCGCCAGATACTAAATTTGATGTGTATGTGAACAGTGCAAAAATCGGTGATTATACAATAGAGAAAAACGGATTCTGGATGTCCAAGGGTTTCCGGTATATGAATCCCCTATGGATTGTTATCGGTGCGATTCTTGTGGGAACTTATTTCTCCATGATTGGTGCAGCCGGTGGGATGCTCATGGCAGCGTTCCAGGTATTGGTTGTTAATACGGCAGGACCTGTGGGGATTAATGCGGCCAATGTATTAAAACCTTCCAATATCGCCCTGACGCTGTTTTCCCCTTTAGGATCTTTCTGGCGGTATGCAATGGTAGAAAAACGGGTTGCATGGCCTGTGGGACTTTCTTTTGGCGTGGGTATTTTTATCGGTTCCATCTGGCTGGGTAAATATGTGTCAGCCATTCTTCCCATGAAAGCCTACCAGGAATGGCTGGCGATCCTGGTGCTTCTCATGGGGATAAAGACCTTGATGGAAATGACACCCAAGGCCATGGATAAAAGGAAAAACATCAAAGCCATGACCCAGAAGTTCAATAAAGAGATTGCAGCTGCTAAGGCTGAGGGCCGATCCGCACAAATGGGCAGTATTGAACCTATAAAAACAGGCCTGACCGATTACCGGTTTAAATTCTGGGGTGAAGAATTCCAGATCAACCCATTATTGTTTGCATTCCTTGGTGTTTTTATCGGTATCGTGTCCAGATCTTTTGGTATTGGCGGCGGTTTCCTTCTGGTACCTGCCATGACCACCATCGCCGCTCTGCCCATGTATGTGGCCGTTCCCATCTCCTTGATCGGAACCTGTTTTTCCAGTATTGGTTCCTTTATCGGATACCTGATGGCAGGATACCTGCCTGACATGACCCTGGCCATCGCTATTATTATCGGTGGGTTTGCCGGCGGGATGCTGGGCAGCCGCGCCCAGAAAATGTTCTCTGAAATGACCTTAAAGGTTGTTCTTGCGGTGACCTTGTTCTTCCTGTTTTTCAGATTTTTTAAGATTGAAATCTGGATATAGATTAAATATGTGACAGATCAACCTTGAAACCCGCGTGCTGATTCTTTATAATCATTAAATCAGCCGCGGGTTTTATGTTAAGGGAAAATTTATGGATGATTTTTTAGACAGGGGTTGGCAGGTCATTGCTGCTTTTTTAAACAGTACCATGGTATTTCTGGATACCCTGTGTTCTCCCCTCGAAATTTTGGGTCCTGGATTTGTGATATTTGTTCTGGCCTTTTTTATCGTTGGTTTGATAAGATTCATATCGCGATTTTATGTGACCCAAAGATATGTCAGGTTGGAAAAAGACTTCCATCACTGGCAGGGTATAAGGGAAGAGGCACTGAAACATCCTGACAGGGAAAAGGGAAAGGCCCTGGCAAAAAATATCGATCAGGCAAAATTAAACAAAGCATATTATGATTATTTCTTTGAAGGGTTGCTAAAGCATTTTATCACCAATGTGCTTCCCCTTTTGCTGATGGCTGCTTATGTGACAAAAGTGTATACGCCCCAAACCCTTTTAAACCGGTTCGGGGGAAAATGGGTATTTTCCTTTTCATATGGGTCCGCTTCCCAGGTGAATATCAGTTCTCTGCTTTGGTTCGTCATTTGTGTGATTTTGTCGTTCATACTCTTTGCCGGTCTTAAACGGGTGTTAAAAAAACGATATGCCAAAAAAAGTCCAGCATAGCATCCGGGTGATGGTAAATCTTATACCAGCACTGGCTGTGGCGGGTCTGATCTTGTTGCCCATTGATGGATATGCCACCCAGCTTCATGCCAGTTCAGAAGGGATTATCACCCACCAGATCGGACATCTTTTTTTTCTTTTTTCCATGGTGGTCCTTATCTTTACCATCATCGGCAAAGGTTTGGATAAACAAAAGGGCTGGCGATTGATCCAGTATTCCGCCTTCTTTTTTGTTCTCTGGAACCTGGATGTCATCACCGCTCATTTTTTTGATAACCAGATTTATGCCGTAAGGATAGAAAATATTTCTCTATCCCGGATAAGCGTAATGAGTCAAAATGATTCGGCAGTTCTGGCATGGCTCTATTATGGTTTAAAGCTGGATCATCTCTTATGTGTGCCGGCCATGCTGTTGCTTTACAAAGGGCTTTCAAATCTTGTCAAAGAACAGCGTCAGATGATGCTCAATAAGGATAAACCATGATCGTTTCGTTTATCCCTATCCTGGCAGTGGATGTCCTGGGTTCTGTGGCCATGGTGGTGATGGCCCTTTTTTGCCTTTATAAAGCAAGAATATTGAGGGAAATCGATCCGGATAATGCGGTTTTTTTGTATCTGTTGTGGATCAGTACGGGATTCGTGGTGTTTGCCGTATCCAGAGCATTCGGCCATATTTTAAGACAATTCCTCATCCTGACGTCCAATGCAGACAACTGGCATGCCATCAGTTCGTTTTCCGGAAGTGTGAATACGGTATCGTTTATGCTGGTGGGCCTGATTACGCTTTTTTTTAACCAAACCTGGAAGATTAACGAGAAAATCCTTGCCGGCAGAAAAAAGCTGGAGGATACTCACATTAAACTCATGGACCTGAATCAGACCCTGGAGCATAAAGTAATAGAGAGAACGGAACGGCTCACCAGCAGTGAACATAAGTGTCGCAGGATATTTGAACAATCCCTGGATACCATTATGGTAACGGATAAAGATTTCAAAATCATGGAGATTAATCCGGCCGGAATTGCCCTTACCGGTTATGCCCGGGACGAAATGATCATGACAAACATGACCCTGGGCAGTTTTTTTGCCTACCCGTCCGAATGGGAATGCGTTTGCAGGAAGATCGGTTCAATGGAATATCTTTTAAACGAGGAAACGGAGTTTTTAAGACCGGACAATGAGTCCCTGCTGGTTTTGATTACCGGTGGTGTTGACTACGGCGCATTTGGATGTGCAAAAACGTATCATTTCATTATTAAGAATGTGAATGAAAAAAGACAGATGGAACGGCAGATTGCCCAGGCGGATAAGCTTGCAGCGCTTGGTGAGTTGTCGGCCGGTGTGGCCCATGAAATCAACAATCCATTAGGGATTATCCTTGGGTATACCCAATTGTTGTTAAAACTGGAGCCGGACCATACAGATGATTTGAAAATTATTGAAAAGCATGTGTTAAATTGCAAAACGGTTGTGTCGGACCTTTTGTCCTTTTCACGAAAAGGTCCGTCAAAAGTGGGAATTGTCGACATCAACAAGGTGGTGGAGGGGGTGGTTAAATTTTTATCCAATCATTCGGATTTCAGGAATATTGAAATGACATTGAATCCCCATACCGGTGACAGATTGAATATTCTTGGCAATGAACAGGAATTGTCCCAGGTGATGGTCAACCTGGTCATCAATGCCTGCCATGCCGTTGATGGGAAAGGCAACATTGATATCACCACTGAGAAAACAGAAGCAAATAAGATTCTGATACGGGTAAAGGATAATGGTAAAGGGATTGACAAAAAGAATTTGTCCCGGATTTTCGATCCGTTTTTTACCACCAAACCAGTGGGACAGGGCACGGGCCTTGGCCTTTCCGTGGGATATGGCATTGTTAAACGACACCAGGGAGACATTCGTGTAAACAGCAGCCAGGATGGAACCGGAACCGTTTTTACCATCAGTCTTCCAGCTGAAACGGATCGGATACCGTTAAAGGGGGGTAGAAACAGATGAAAGCCACCATACTTGCCGTTGATGATGAAAAAGATATGACCCGGCTGTTGCAGCGGACCCTGGAACCGGAAATTAATTGCACGGTTACCATGGCATTTTCAGCCAAGATGGCGCTGTCAATTTTAGAACAGGAAACGTTTGATCTGGTCATCTGTGATATCCGGATGCCGGGCATGGACGGGTTTGAACTGCTCGAACAGATCAAGGCAACCTATCCTGATTTGACGGTGGTCATGCTTACGGCATTCGGCAATATTGAGTCTGCTGTTACCGCTATCAAAAAAGGGGCCTATGATTTTATCCCCAAACCCTTTGAGCAGGATGAGATCATTTTCAGAATTCAAAAAGCCCTTGAAAGAAGCCTGCTGTTAAAAGAAAATAAACGGCTGTTAAAGGAAAAAGAAACCAGCCCCTTTCAACTGATCGGGAAAAGCGAACCCATGCAGCGGGTGTTTGATCAAATCAGGTTGATGGCATCAAGTGATGTTACAGTATTGATCACAGGGGAATCCGGAACAGGAAAAGATATGACGGCCAGATCCATCCATGCGTTGAGCCCCCGAAAAAACAACCCGTTTATCCCGGTGAACTGCCCGACCATTCCGGAACATATCCTGGAAAGTGAATTGTTCGGATATAAAAAGGGGGCATTTACCAATGCCACCCGGGACAAGGAAGGGTTGTTCCAGGCAGCGGACAAAGGAACGATTTTTCTGGACGAGATCGGGGATATCGGGCCTTCCATCCAGACAAAATTATTAAGGGTTCTCCAGGAAAAAGAAATCAAACCCCTTGGTGATACAAAAACCAGAAAAGTGGATATTCGCATCATTGCCTCCACCAATAGAAACCTGAAACAGAAAATGGCGGACAATGAATTCCGACAGGATTTTTTTTACCGGCTGAACGTACTTCCCATTGAACTGCCGCCATTGAGAGACAGGGTAACCGATATCCCCATGATTTGTGAACACCTTGTGACAAAACAGTGTAAAAAGATGAAAAAAGAACCTAAAGCCATTTCCCCGGAGGTAATAGATCTGTTAATGAAACAACCCTGGCCGGGAAATGTAAGGGAACTTGAAAATATTCTTGTCCAGGGAATCCTTTATTCAAAGGGGAATACCCTGGACCTGTCCGATATCCCTTTAAAGGACATGTCCCCCAAAAAAAATCGGTTTGCAGTCAGTATCAGCGATGATATGACATCGTTGCCCTATAAAGAAGCAAAGGAAAGAATTCTTCGGGAATTTAACCACGATTACATCGGGGCCAGGCTTTCCATGAGCAAGGGCAATATCACCCAGGCTGCCAGGCACTGCCATATGGATCGCCAGGCCCTGCAGCAGATCATGAAACGGTTTGATATTGATCCGGAATCGTTTCGGTAACCCTTTTTTTGAATTAATTTTTTATTGTCCTCCCTGGTCTGTGGGGGAAATGGGATAAAATTTCTGGAGGGCGCAAGCCACGATAAAGGCCATAAACCCGGCCAGGTCTGCCCAGTATGTCGGCCAGAAAAGCCCAATGGCTGCCAGCCAGAAAAGAAGGGTTTCAACACGGGTGGCTTTTCGCAAAAAATATCGTTCCAGGGCCGAAGCAAAGGCGATCAGGCCAAGGGTGGTGGTGACCATGCAGCTCATCACTTCCCAGTGGAGTAATTCATAGGTATTTCCCATCCCCAGGAGCGGCCTGTATGCCATGATAATGGGGATGATATAAAGTCCTTTTGCCAGCTTCCAGGATGTCAGCGCGGTTTTCATGGGATTGGCCTTTGCAATGCCGGCTCCGGCAAAACTGGCAAGACTGACCGGAGGCGTTACATTGGCATCCTGGGAATACCAGAACACGATCATATGGGCCACCATGATGGGAACCCCCATATCCATTAGGGCCGGTCCTGCCAGTGTGGCCAGGACGATATAGCTGGCAGTGACGGGAAGTCCCATGCCCAGCACCAGGGACGCACCGCCGATGAGGAGAATGGCGAGGACCTTGATACCGAAACTTAAGTCAAGAATCAGGCTTGAGAATTTAAGCCCCATGCCCGTCAAGCTGACCATGCCCACAATGATTCCGGCGGCCCCGCAGGCCACGGAGACCATGATCGCGTTTTTGGCACCATTTTCAAAGGCCTTGATCATTAATCCGGCCTCGCCCATACCGAATCCCAAAAGGCTGCTTTTTGCACTGCCGGTCACCATCCAGCGAATAAAATTAGCAATGATACTGATGGAAAGGGTGCTGATAACGGCAATAAATCCGGCCATCATGGGGGAATAATTGGAGATCAGTACATAGATCAATATCAGGACCGGAATAATAAAGTGCAGGCCTTTTTTCATAACCGCTGTGATCTTGGGCAGATTTTCTTTGGGTTGGCCCTTTAAACCGAATTTTTGGGCCTCATAATGAACAAATACCAGAACCGTAAGATAATACATGATGGCCGGCACCAGGGCCACTTTAATGATGGTCAGGTAGCTTGTGTTGGTAAACTCGGCCATTAAAAAAGCCCCGGCCCCCATAATGGGCGGCATCATCTGCCCACCGGTGGAGGCGGCGGCCTCAATGGCACCGGCCACATGGGAACGATATCCCACCTTTTTCATCATGGGGATGGTAAAAGAGCCTGTTGCCACCACATTTCCTACAGCAGAGCCGGACACCGATCCCATAAATCCCGAGGCCACAACTGATGCCTTGGCGGGTCCGCCGGAAAATCGGCCGGTCAGGGCATAGGCCATATCAATGAAAAAGGCCCCGCCTCCGGTGGTTTCCAGGATGGCACCAAACAGTACAAAGACAAAAACAAAGGTAGCTGCCACCCCTATGGGAAGACCGAAAATGCCTTCGGTGGTCAACCAGAGGGTCGTGGTAATCCGTTCAATACTGTATCCTTTGTGGATGATCAGTTCGGGCATATAGGGACCAAACATGGCATAGGCAATACTGAGGGCACAAATCCCCGTCATGATGACGCCGATAACCCTTCGGCAGGCTTCCAGCACGAGAATCGTTCCGATAATACTGACAACCCGGTCATGGATCAGCCAGTCCCCCTGACGTTCAAAAATGGCTGTCAGGTTGTTGCAGATATAAAGGGTGCAGTAGATGGATAAGACGACCAGAATCCAATCCAGAAACAGGGAAAGGCAAAACTTATCTTTTCGGGCCCTTGAAAACGCTGGTTTTAATAAAAATGTCAACGTAAGAATGGCCCCCAGATGGATAGAGCGCTGAACCAGGGCTGTCAGTGCAGCCACGCCAGCTGTATAAAGTTGGTAAAGGCTCAGGCTCACGGCGATGGTCATGACAATCCCTGCGGTTATATTTATCAGGGTTTGATTGGCATCTGCCAAACCGGGATTTTTTTTATTTTCATTGTGTTGAACAGATGTAACAGTTTCAATCATAATGTTCCTCTGGGGGGTGTTGTCAACATTAAGGGGGTGACCGTCTTTTAAGAAACTTGAAAGCGTGTAAAATTTGATGCAGCAGGCTCACCGGTCTGGCGGAAAATTTAACCGCCTTGTGGGCGATCGTTTCAGAAAGATTATACTGCTGGTCCCGCCATATAATAGTGTGGTCCACGCCCGGGCTTCCCACCCGTAAGATAAAGTCACCCACGGGCATGTGCATATCTTTAATCATTTCATAGATGCCTTGTTTTATCATCCGTCCTACCCCGGGCATTTTGCCCATGCCGGCACCAAATTTTTCATAGCGCTCCTCTTCAATATACAGTTTGCCTGTTTTATCCACGCTGTGTTCTTCCCAAATAGGGGCATTTTCAACCGAGTGATAGTAATGGATGGTAAACCGTTCTCCGTGTTTAAGGGGGAGAACCAGCACGGGCGTTTTTTCTTTGACCAGGGTAATCTGAAGTTCCAGTCCGCCTGGAGTCAGCCAGGCCGTAACGATCAGCAGTAAAACCAGGCCCAGACAGCAGAATGACACAATTGAACCGGACCTGGTCATTGTTTCTTTCCTTAAGGTATCAGACGAGCCGGTACGGCAATGCCTTTTTCCTGCAGGTATTTGATGGTTCCCGGATGAAGGGGGATAGAGGAATATTTGACTGTGTTTTCCGGGGTGGTATAGGCTGCGGACGGATGAATTTTTTTAAGGTAGGCATTATTTTCAAACAAGGCTTTTGCCAGCGTATATACCAGTTCCGTGTCAAGGGATTTCTGGCAGATCATCACGTTCCATACCCCAATGGTCGGGACAGGTGTATCAATTCCCCGGTATATGCCGCCGGCAAGTTCTACACCCGCATAAGTGGTTTTGGCAGCCAGAATTTTCTGGGTCTGTGCCGATGTAAACGGCAGGACGATGATATCGTGGGTGGTGGACAAATCAAGGATGGAACTGGTACCCGGTCCCACTGACCAGATACCGACCTGAATCGTATTGTCCCTTAATGCATTGGCGCTTTCGGTAAATGACAGGCGGCTGTCCTTGAAGGAGTTCAAGGGGATATCCAGTGCCTTTAAAACGGCTTCGGCCATGAAGTTTGTACCACTGCCCGGGCTGCCGGTGCTGATATGTTTTCCCTGTACCTGCTCAATATTTGTAATGCCACTTTTTTTAAGGGCCACCACCTGGAGCAGGTTGGGATACATGATGGCCATGGAAAGAATGTCATGTTTTTTCCCTTTGAATTTTGAAAGACCATTGTAACCGGCAACGGCCACATCGCCCATGACTTCGCCGATAACTGTTTCGCCCTTGTGGGCCAGCTTGACGTTTTCAACGCTGGCCCCGGTAACTTCTGCCACCGCTCGTACACCGTTTACGTTTTTAGACCATATCTCCGCCACACCGCCGCCGTAGGGATAGTAAATACCACCGGTTCCGCCGGTGCCGATACTGATAAAGGTGGTTTTGGCAGATGCTGTTCCTGAAAAAATCAAAACTAAAAACAGGATGGATAAAATAAGATGGATTCGTTTCATGGGATAACACTCCTTTTAAAAAGTTGAATATTACTTGGCCATTTTTACCTGGGGTCAGGCTTTCCTTATGGCACTTTTTACCCGTCCGGTTATGAAATAGTGATAAAAAGCACAATAAAAAAAGCCTGACCCCGTCGATTAAAGCTAAAGTCCGAAAGTTGAGTTATTAAGATTAATGAATGGCAGTGAACCCTGTGTTACGCTTCAGAACAACAGCCACCAGAATGTCAGAGGTCACGTGTCTTTTTTGTTACTACCTGTCGCGGCGATAGTCAATTAAAATATTATTTGAGGGGTCCGGTATAACTGGAGGGAGTGAACCGTCTGCCGAGAAGGGTGAACGAATAATGGTACACCCTTCTCAAGAGGCAGGTCAATACATGAGATTGGGCAAAAAGAGAATGATATTCGGAAAGATCATCAGCAGGATGACGCCCACAATAACAGCGAGAAGAAAAGGGATGATGCCCTTGAATATTTTTTCTAAAGGGATTTCCTGTTCCAGGACATTTTTAGCAACCCCGTACACCACATATACATTAATGCCCACCGGCGGCGTTATAACGCCCATTTCTGTTACCATGACGATGATGATACCAAACCAGATGGGATCATAACCCAGTTCCATGACAACCGGGAAAAAAATGGGAACGGTTAATGTAACAAAGGCCAGGGCGTCCATGAAACATCCGCCGATGAAATAAATCATGACAACAACGCCCATTACCAGATAAGGCGACATCTGGAGTTCGCTGACCCATCCTGCGATTTCAAAGGGAATCCTGGTAACGGCCAAAAATTTTCCAAAAATTACCGCACCGGCGATGAGCATAAGGACCATACAGGAAGTTCTCAGCGTTTCCATAAGGGATTTGACAAATCCGGCCCAGGAGATCTGTCGTCTGGCTATTGCGATGACAAGCATGCCGAACGCGCCAATGGCCGCAGCCTCTGTGGGTGTGAAAAGACCGATAAAGATACCACCGATCACAAGGATAAAGACGGCCAGGGTTTCACCAAGTCCTAACAGGGCTTTTATTTTTTCACCCCAGGAGAATTTTTCACCGGGAGGGCCTTGTTCGGGATGGTTTTTGCAGCGGATATAGATGGCGACGATAAATAATACCGTGACCAGCAAGGCAGGGAAAATCCCCGCAACAAACAAGGCACCAATGGATTGTTCTGTGAGGATCCCATATATAATCAGGACGACACTGGGGGGCATAATCATGCCGATACCCCCGCCGGAAGCAACAGATCCGGTTGCCAGTTCGTCATCATAGCCGTATCGTTTCATTTCCGGAAGACCAACGGTTGCCATGGTTGCGGCTGTGGCCGGACTGGAACCGCAGACGGCACCAAAGGCGGTACACGCGGAAACCGTTGCCATGGCGAGTCCTCCCCGGGTACTTCCCATGAATTTATAACCGGCTTCGTACAGTCGCTTGCTGATACCGGAGTTAAATCCGAGCTGCCCCATGAGGATAAATAAAGGAATTGTTGTTAAATCGTATGATCCAAAGACCTCATACACGTTTCTTGACAAAAGAACCAGGCCGGCGCTAGGCGTGATCATGGTGCTGAATCCAACAAAGCCGACAATGGCCATAACAAATGCAACAGGCATTTTTGTCATAAACAGCAGGATCATGATGGCGATACCGATGATACCTATTAAAGTTGGACTCATTTTGTTTTTAACTCTTTCAATTGTTGAATGTTTTTAAAAATTGTCTCTATGATGGTAACAGAGAAAATCAATAAACCGAAAGCGAGCAGGTATACAATGTAATAGATGGGAAATTCCAGGTTCATGGAGACTTCGCCTGTTTCATGTATATCCTTGGCATACAGGAACATCTGCCAGGTGACCAGGCAAAACAATCCAAGGCTTAAGGTTCGGGTGAAAATGTCAATGACAAGCTGTGTCTTTTTGGACAGCAGACGTACCAGTATTTCCACACCCACATGCCCGTCAACCTTATACGTGTAGGGTAGTGCCGTGGCGACCACGATGGTGGCCAGAAATCCGATAAGCTCAACCGATCCGAAAATGGGTTGCTTGAAAAGGCGACCGACCACATCCACAACCGTTAACAGCATCATGATGGTCAGGCCGGTAGCGCCGATAATTTTTAAAAGACCGGAAAATTTGTCCAGCATTTTGGAAAAAGTATTCATAAAATATCCTGCTTATAGCATAGTCTATACCAATAAATGGCCGGCGTTGTCTCAGACAGGGGACCGGCCATTTATTATGAATTAATACTACATATTGGCTTTGATGAAATCCACAACGGCTTTTCCATCAACGCCTTTTTCATTGGCCTTTTTGATGTACTCATCAATCACCGGCGCCATGGCTGCTTTCCATCTGAGGGCTTCAGCATCAGACAGACTGACAAATTCGCCGCCTTTGGATTTGAAAAATTCAATTCCGGCTTTATCGGCTTTGTCCCATCCCTCTCCATGTTTAATGGACCATTCTGCATTGATTTCCTTGATGGCTTTTTGACTTTCCGGGGATATTTTGCTCCATTTTCTTTTGTTCATGAATACGGCAAACGCGGTGGTGTAAGCTACAGGATAACTTTCAGTAACATATTTGACAACTTCACCCAGTTTCCATCCCTTGTTCGCTTCAAGGGGATGGAGTGAGCCGTCCACAACCCCTTTTTGCAGCAATTGATAGGTCTCTCCCATGCCCTTGCCGACGGGAGATCCGCCCAGGGCACTGATGACAAGTCCACTGGCTCCGGTTGTTCTGATTTTCAGCCCTTTCATGTCTTCCATGGTGGCCACTTTTTTACTGGCCATATTGATCAGACCGGGACCATGGGCGTGGACATACATGATCTGTGAGTCATCAAACTCTTTGGGATGAAATTTGTTAAGAACGGCATTGGCAACGGCTGTTGCTTGAACACCGGATGTATACCCCATGGGAAGGTCGATGGCCTGGGCAACGGGGAAGCGCCCTCTTGAATATGCCAGAACCGTCATGCCAATGTCTGCAATGCCATTAACAACGCCGTCATATGTCTGGGGGGCTTTTGTCAGGGATTGCGCCGGGTAATATTTTATGGTGACTTCGCCATTGGTTCTTTTTTCTACTTCTTGAATCCAGCTTTCTGCCAGTTGACTATTGAAGTGTGTGGGGGGAAAGAAATTTGAATACGTCAGTTGCATTTTAGCGTTAGCCGTTAAAGCAAACAGTGAACTAAAACAAAAAATAAAAAAAGCCAGAACCGTAATTTTCTTCATTTTGTTGACCTCCTAAAAAATGGTTGATAAACCTTAAAACTGATTTGTGACCCTAAAGAACAGCACAGACTATGACCCTAAGCAGTATGTACTGTGACCAAGCGTTCGTTTGGAAGTTCACCTCCTTATCGATATCTATTAAAATGCAACAAATAGTGTAACAATGTAACTATAAATATATCATAATTTCTAACTATATTTAAATAAAAGAAACCATGTCAAGGAAAAAATTGGATTGGGAAAATAAAAAAAAGCCAAGAGATTGTTGATAGATCAACAATCTCTTGGCTGCCATCCGCCTCGAGTATTCGGGAAAGCCCAAGGCGAACAGATTCGGTGGCTATAACCGAAAAATTGATTAACTGACTTGAAAAATTGACAAATCTTTACTGATTAACCCCACAGTCCATTTTTATGGTGACAAAGACACAATTTAAATAAAGTTAATATATCAACTACAATCATACGGGTACCTTTGAGGTAACTATCTTGAATTTTTAATTTTTTTATTCTAAATATATCGTCTTGTTTATAATTATTAGATGATAATCGATACTAAAAATAAATTAAATTCTTGACATGTAGCTGTAATGTATCTATTAGGTATCTAAATAGTAGCTTAAAAGGATCTCATTGCGGCTACATTATTAACTGGAGTTTAATGTATCATGACAACCGGCGATGAAAAACAAGACAGATTTGAATCAGAATATATTCGAAAAAAGGTAAAATTTGAGATTTACGGCCAGGAGATGATTGAAAAAAAGGTGAATTCAAGTGGTAACAGTGGACGGGTTTACCTGCCGCCAGAATGGATCGGTACAAAAGTTAAGGTAGTGAAATGCTAAAACAAATCACGACTGGTCAGTGGTGCTTCAATCCTAAGACAAGGTCAGTCTGGGCGGACAAAAAAATCAAGGGCTTGACTGCATAAAGGTTTAACTGGTAAAGACAGAAGGCAGCAAACGGATGTTCCCGGTTCCCAATGGACGAATTCTTTACCATAAAATGAAGATGTCGTCATCAGCACCATCGGTTAATTCCCGGATGATTTGTTTTGAAAAATATTGAGATAGCTCTGCAGACCGGATTCCAAGTGAAGGAAGGATCTGTGGCCGGTTTTGCTGCATAGCTTAAACTTTGTTGATAATTAAAGGAGAAAACATGGCAAATGTACCAGAGAAAATTCAGACATGGCAAATGGTAACCCCTTTTAGAAAAGACAGGGAAACAGGAGAGGTAACCCCCGGTAAAATTGAAAAGACCGAGATTGATGTGCCGGAACTGAAAG